>JBEKWS010000001.1:0-280847 GCA_049512815.1 Bacteroidales bacterium
AATGACAGGATCCCCTCACGGGAATCCTTTACAGGCTATATTGTCGGGACAGCTTCACACAAACCGGTTACCCGGTATGCATGTGTCCGTAGGCTACTTGTGATGGAACACAAGGTTTGATCATCTAACGAATTAATTTGTAAGTAATTACATGTCAAACAGTTATAATAAGCGACTTCTTGTCGCACGTTTAATGAGTTGCCGTGAGCCTGCCCCGAGCGGTAGCGAGGGGTGTCAGGGTTGGCATGCGTTTTTGCAAAGTCCCGATAGGTGGACGAGCGTTTGGTGTCATGATGAAATTGTCCAAATGGCGTGGTCCCGATAAGTGGGCAGGATTTCCGCGTCACGATAAAATAGTCTAGGTGGCGTGCAAAAACCATGACAACTTGCGCGTCGGCTTGCAACCCTATTGACTTTGTCTCGGTAGCAGGATTTGTCACGGTTTATTGCAAATTCGATTTGTTCGGTTATGTTTAGGCGGAATCTGTCACGATGGATAAAGACTTGATCTTAAGGCGAACTTGTCCAGAAATGCGCAGAACCGCTTAAACATAACTCATTTTTATGCGTAGTATTATTTGAGAAGTTCCCGTTGTAGTTCATTAAACTTCCAATCAAAATATTTTTTTGTAAGTGAATTCAAGTAGATTATTTTTGTTTTGGAATTTACTCCCCATGAAATCAATTGTTTACTTTCGGGATCGAATTCTTCAGGGAATTTTCTAGTATGATGAGTTGAACCATATGAATAAAGTTGTGCCTGAAGATTTTCAGGATCTCTAAGTATATCAGGCCAATCTTTTATTTCAATTTTCCAATTTATCGATTTTATAAACTTGCCAAATGTCTTTTGAGCCAGTATATCAGGAACAGCTTCATCAACACTTCTCAAAATCCTTGAAATAAAATCACTAAGAACTTTATTGTCCTCATCAATTAAGAATCTAATAGCTAATAAGTAGGGTAAATAATCTGATTTATTTTCATCCTCCTTGAATAACTCATGACGTAGAGTCTTTATTTCAGAAAGGACGTCCTGTACTTGAACCTTTAATGGGTCATATCGGTCCCTAAGTATATTCCCAAAAATATGTGCTAACTGCTTTTTAATATTTTCATTTGCTTCTTGTGCACTTGAATATGATAGGAAACCATTATTTACTGGGTAATCAATAAATTCTTGAAGTAAATTGAAAGTTTTTTCTGGATTATCCATATCTGGAAAACTTCCAAGATTTTTGTCGAGCATTTGTTTGTCAAATACTCGCTTATAAGCAATTATATCTCTGTCAACTAAGAAGATAACAGGAATCTTATTGTCTCTTGCAACTTTGAATTCGTTATGCGTTATACTTAGACCGTTTATAGATATATTTCCGTACTTTTTCCCTACTATTAAAATTGCGATTTGGCAATCTTTTAACGATAAATAGCAAGCATCTTCCACGGACAAAGCAGGTAGATAACCTATGTCACCAAATTCACTCATGACTGGATTATATCCCAAACTTAATATAGTGTCCCTTATGGCTTCCCTCAGATATTGAAGATCTTGAATAGTTGAACTTACGAAAATATTCGGTCTCATATTGGGTGTTTTAAATTAAATGATAAAACTAATCAAAATATTAATTTCTGATAATCAAGTTGATAAGTCATTTATTACGTATAACTCAATTTTAGACGGAGTATTAGTTATTCAATTTAACTAGGACTTAGTAGAAGGATTGATTTTTTTGGATTATGAAAATAATTGAATCAAAACTGCGATAGTTGTTGTTACAATAACACCTATTCCAAAAAGTAAATAATCTCTTTTTGCACTTCTCTTTTCGCCTGTATTTACCAATTTCGCAAAATAATCTGCAGCAGAAATTGGCACTTTCTCAAGAGTTTCTATTCGCTCTTTAAGTTCCTTTTCTCTAGCACTCAGCCCCTGTAGATCGGATTCTAGTTTTGTGACGCTTGCCTCACGTTCTTTTATTACAAATGTTATTTCATTTATAACAGAATCCACTTCTTTTGTGGATTTACTTAAATTACTTATAAGTTCAGCTAATCGTTGTGAATAAGTTTTCTTGGGCGTTTCAAGTCTGAATAGCTTGAAAAGTAATTTTCGGACAGTAGTTTCAGAAAATACTACTCCTGCAAGTAAGCTTGATAAAGCTCCAATCACTGTAGCAATGATTCCAATATCCATAGTCAATCCTCCTTAAATTATGGTTTTAAATAATTAGTAATCAGGGTCTAATATTACGTCTAAAGGCGGCAATTATAGGCATTGTCCAATTTCCCACGAGTCATAAGTTTTATATCCTTCAATGTCATTTTCATAAATGTCACTTTCTTTGGTAATTGGTTGTGATGTTAAGATCTCAAGGTCCCGGCTATAGAGTCTACAAGTTGTCAGTATGAAAATATCACCATTGAGTTTTTGTCATTTTCTGAAGAATTAATCCTATTGTCAAGATGCGGGTTATCAGGCTATTACGCATAACTCGTTTATAAAAGAATAAAAATCAATTAAACCTGCTACCTGTTGTCAGATATGATTAACCCTGGGACTATCTGATATCATACTTTAATTAATTTGTCCTCCCATACTCCCATCTTAATTTTGCCTTATTACAGCACAGCCTCGTCAGTCACATAGGCAAATATCAAAAATATTTCATAACATACTGATATAATGCCTATTGCCAACCTTTCGCAATTGATGCTCAATTTACATAAAGTTAGGGAATTGGGGAGCAATATTCCTTAATATGTTTTATTATTCTATATAATCCCTTCATCTCCCATACTACAATACCTGACCTCCGGAACTATAATTAAATGATCTAAAAGTTATATATCCATTACATTTCCGAATTCCTTTATCCTTCTCGTTATTGCAATTTCAGATTCACCTGGCTGGAAATTACCACTAGTGTGATCATGGCTTATTATAATACTACTGGCATTGGCTTTAATTGCACTGCAATATTATCCTTACCTCTGCTATGGTACCGTTTATGCCACCTTTAAATACTGATACAATCCCGAGAACTTTATTTGACCTGCTTAATAGCATGAGTTTAAACTCTTCAATATGTTCTATTGAATCCCGGTCCCAAAGTCCCGGGCTGTACTGTTGCATAATTAATATACTGATAGATAATTAGTTAGTTTATAGTGCAACTACAACAAAATCCCTATTTATCTGTTTTAAAGTGTCTTAAACGGGATAGAAATAACCTTAAATGATTTATCTTTAATATTGTATATTGTTGATATACTGAATTATAATACAATTTGTGATAATTGGGGAATTGGTAAATAATATCCAAATAATTAGATTCGCAAACCGTTACCCTGCTATTGGCTATATGTAGTATGCATTGTCGATTTGTCATCCAAGTCACAAAAGTTCTGTTATTCCCGACCACAATTGATAGAATCCAAAAATTGCAAATGCAATTACAGAAATTCCAATAGATATCCGGCTAACCCTCGGTCCGAAATTCCTAGCAGCAGCAAAAAGAACAACCATCCCTATTGAATAAATGATCATGGAACTGTAGAATCCGATCAGCAGGACAATGCCATTCACCGGATCTTCGTTCCAGCCCTTTATCAATAGTGGCCCCATAACCAGGCTCCAACCAAGATAAGGGTTCGGATTTAATAAGTTTATCATTACTGCCTTGAAAATATTCTGTTGCGGGGAAATATCCCGGTTTACATTTTGATTGAATTGGCACCATGTTTTGTATGCATTAAAAGCGAGATAAAAGAGAAATACTCCGCCAAAACATTGAAGTATCAGTAACACTTCATGAGGAACATTTGTTAACACAAGCAACACTAAAATGATAATTGGCAGATCGCTCATTAAAGGAGCAAATACCAAAGGGATAGTTTTCCGCCAGCCATTTGTTAAACTTTGAGAAAAGAGAAAAACTTGAAACGGTCCCGGTTGCACAACACATGCAAAGGAATAACTTATACCGAAAATAAAATAATTAATCATCTATTTCCCTGGTTTTTTCGCTTGTGCATAGCTTAATAGTACATAACGCGTTGTGCGGTTGAAAAGAAAATAATAAAGTTAATAACTATCAATGAAAAAAGTTATGCATAATACTGATATACAGTACATTAGAAGTGTAATTCACCACAAATACACGTCATATATGCATAACTTAAAAACAAATTTCGACAAGTTCTTTAACATTACCAAATCAGTTTTTAAAGATCGCTTAAATCAATCTGATAACTTCTTTTTCTATCCGAACAAGCCAAAACTATCAGATTGTGAGATAATTGCATTGTCAGAAACAAGTGAATCACTTGGTATTGACAGTGAAAGCTATTTTTGGGGCAAACTCAAATTTGATCACTAAGGTGATTTTCCCAGATTAATTGACCGCAGTAATTTCAATCGCGTCGGAAACATCTCTATCCATTTATTGAACAACTTAACCAATGTCTGGCAGACAGACTCAATGAATGTGAAGATGTCTATTTGGTTGACTCCATCCCTGTTCCAGTATGCAAGATTACAAGAGAAAAGAAGAGCAAAATCTGTAAAGAGGACTTCGAAACATCACCGGATAAAGGTTATTCTGCAGTTAGTAAGTCTTATTATTACAGATACAAACTACATCTTGTTACTTCAGTCAGAGGGGTCTTTCATAGCATGGATATAACCAAGGCCAGCGTTCATGATGTCCATTATTTATCAAATGTTAAAATATCTGGACTATCTTCATGTACATTGATTGCCGTAACTCTCTTGCAATACATTAATTCAAAGAACGATAAACCAATAAATCACTTAAAATATGCGTTGGCTTCTTAACCGTACAACGCGTTATATATAACCATTTAATATAATATATACGGTTTATGTGTTTTTATATTATATTTGTATGTTTAGTTTATAATCGTATAATATGATGGATAAGAGAACCAAGAAATTCGAATCAATTGTAGGTGCAGCAAAATCACTCTTCTGGAAACATGGAATAAGAAGAGTAACCATTGAAGAAATATGCCAGGATGCAGGAGTAAGCAAGATGACCTGCTACAAATACTTCAGTAATAAGACAGCAATTGCTAAGTACCTGATAGAAGACATGTTTGAATCAGGAATAAAAGCATATAAAGAAATATACCATGGTGATATTTCTTATGAAGAAAAGGTTAAGAAGATGCTCGATCTTAAAATGAGCAATGCTCATGAGATGAGCCAGGAGCTGTTGGATGATATCTATAAAAATCAGGATGAAGAATTATCCAAAACCATCGAAAACATTAAAAAGAGGATGATTGGAATTTATCTTGATGATATCCGTGAAGCACAAAAAATCGAAGAAATACGAGATGATGTTAAGCCTGAGTTTATGCTCTATTTTCTTAACAATTTAACAGAAATGCTAACCGATCAGAGATTGGTTAGTATTTATTCCAATCCTCAGCAAATGATTTCTGAAGTAATGACTTTCTTTTTTTATGGTATTATGCCCCGGAAGAACGGGAAAAAATAAATGAATAATCTGAGATTAAATATAAACCTGCTCCTCTTTCTTATGGTGCCTTTACTGAACACCCAGGACAGTATTTTCAAATTTAAGGGTCAGGTGGATGGCTATGCAGGTTTAAACTTTGGGAAACCTCTCGGGGTGCAGACAGGGGTAAGATTCCTGCCTTCTCTTTCTATTGGAAAAAACATTAACAGTAATCTTAAATTCGATTCCGAAATATCATTCGACAGTTATCTGGATTATCAATATGCCGGTTCGGGAAATGATGCTTCTGATTCAAAAATAAAACCATACAGGTTATGGATCAGATTAAGCACCGAACAGTTTGAACTAAGGGCAGGGCTTCAGAAAATCAATTTTGGTTCAGCCAGCGCTCTCCGTCCGCTCATGTGGTTCGATCATCTTGACCCGCGCGATCCGCTCCAGCTTACCGATGGTGTTTATGCTCTCCTTGGAAGATACTATTTCCAGAATAATGCGAACGCATGGTTATGGGTTCTCTGGGGAAATGATAAAACTATGGGGTGGGAAACAGTTCCGACAGTCAGGAAAATTCCGGAGTTCGGAGGGCGGATACAATTACCCGTGCCTAAAGGTGAAGTTGCTGTTTCTTACCATCACCGGACAGCCAATTTAGCCGGAGTATTGAATCCGGCTGATATCCACGGAGCCTCAAGCTATCCGGAAGACAGGATTGGACTTGATGGTAAATGGGACATCGGCCCCGGTGTATGGGCAGAGTATTCCCTGACTCACAGCACACTCGATTATGCTTACTTCCAGCCATGGACAAAATTATTTACACTCGGGATCGACTATACATTCAGCCTTGGAAATGGATTGTATGCTGCATCAGAATTTTTCAGATACAGCAATGCCAGGGAAATATTTGACTCAGGTTTAAATCAGACATTCTCATCGCTCACTCTAAATTACCCGGTGGGTATTAATAAAATCGGAAGCATAATTTATTACAGCTGGACAGATAAATCTTGGTACCGTTTTATTAATCTGCAAAGACAAAGTGATAACTGGACCTACTATCTTTTCCTCTTCTGGAATCCCGAGAAATTTGCAATCTTTAATAACATATCCGGGAATAATATGTTCTCCGGAAAAGGAATACAATTTATGGCAGTTTTTAATTTTTGAATAAATACCATGGAAAATTCAACACTTATCTCAATTGAAAACCTCAAAAAGCACTTCCCCACTGCGGGAGGCAGGTTCACGGCATTGAACGGAATTAATCTCACTATCGGGAAAGCTGAGTTTACAGGTGTAGTAGGTCCCAGCGGCAGCGGGAAAACAACACTTCTGAACATTATAGGTTCTCTCGATTCTCCCTCGGAAGGAAGAGCAGTGGTACTCGGACAGTCGATCAGCGACCTGAATGTGAAACAGGCGGCCCTGCTGCGAAGATCGAGGCTTGGATTTATTTTTCAGAGTTATAATCTTCTTCCAGTTTATACTGTTTTCGAGAATGTGGAATTTCCCCTGCTTCTACTCAGGCTCGATGACAGTCAACGCAGGAAAATGGTTATGGATTCGCTTGAGTGGCTGGGTATGACCGACAAGGTAAAATCAAAGCCGGCACAGCTTTCAGGAGGCGAATGCCAGAGGGTTGCAATCGCCAGAGCAATGGTGAAGAAACCAGAAATAGTTCTTGCAGATGAACCGACTGCAAACCTTGATGCTGCCAATTCGCATCACATACTCAAAACGATGGTTCAGCTGAATAAAGAATTCGGAACAACTTTCATTTTTGCCACCCACGATGATAAAGTTATTGGTTATCTGAAGCGAAAGATTTCCCTTGTAGACGGGAAAGTTACCATGGATGAAATCAGGAATAATTAAATCGCGGAAACCATGAAGTTATTATTCAAATTAGCGGCTAAGAATCTCATTGGGGCAGGCCTCAGAACCTGGCTCAACGTGATTGTACTTTCCATTTCATTCGTCGTAATTATCTGGCACAAAGGAATACTGGATGGATGGAACATACAAGCAAGAAATGACATGATTAACTGGGAAACGGGTGGCGGACAATACTGGCAGAAAAGCTATGATCCTTACGATCCCTTCTCCCTTACTGATGCACATTTTAAAATTCCTTCATCATTTGATTCAATTGTATCAAAAGGTGATATGGCAACAATTCTTATTACACAAGGCACTATTTATCCCGCTGGACGTATTCAGAGTATCCTTATAAAAGGGATTAATCCCAATCAGAGAATTTTAAAATTACCATCTTCAAAGTTTATTGGGAATAATGAAGAAATTCCGGCGCTGATAGGAAAACAAATGGCCAATGATAATGGGTTAAAAGCAGGCGATCTGGTTACTCTTCGCTGGAGAGATATACATGGTACTTTCGATGCTACCGATATGAAAGTAACAGGTATTTTCGAAACAAATGTTCCCACTGTTGATATTGGTCAGGTCTGGGTTCCGCTCAATCGCCTGCAAAAAATGATCGGAGCACCTGGAGAAGCAACTATTATAGTTAGGAAAAATATTGAATCCGGTTTTCTCATGACAGAGGGATGGAAATTTAAGACTAAAGAAGACCTTCTAAGGTCAGTTACCGACCTGATAAAAATAAAATCGGTGGGAGGTATAGTTTTGTACATAATACTCCTCAGTCTCGCCATGCTGGCTATTTTTGATACCCAGGTATTGTCTATTTTCAGAAGACAAAAGGAAATCGGCACCTACATTGCTCTTGGAATGACAAGGGGACAGGTTGTGCGTTTGTTTACAATTGAAGGGGCTCTCAATTCGGTACTGGCTGGTCTGCTGGCTGCTCTTTACGGTATTCCTTTCCTTGCCTTCCAGTCAAAAACTGGAATTTCTATCAGTGGGGCCAGCAAGGAATATGGACTTGCACTGGCGGATAAAATTTTCCCAGCCTACAGCTTTGGTCTGGTTGTAACTACTATTATTCTCATAATGATTACCACAACAATTGTAAGCTATTTGCCTTCCAGGAGAATTGCTAAAATGAAACCAACTGAAGCTTTAAGGGGGAAACTGCAATGATCAGATTTTTATTGAAAGGGATTTTAAGAGACAAGCAGCGTAGCCTCCTGCCAATTGTTGTTGTTACAATTGGAGTAATGCTGACAGTTGTGCTTTATTGCTGGTTAACAGGAATACTTAACGACAGTGTAGAATTAAGCGCACGTTTTTCCACCGGGCATGTGAAAATAGTTACAGCTGAGTATGAAAAGAATATTAATCAGATGCCTAACGATCTGGCTCTTATAGGTGTTGATTCCATTATGCTGAAGCTGAAAAATGAGTTCCCTGAAATTAAATGGGGACAAAGAATTCATTTTGGAGGTCTTATTGATGTTCCCAATTCCAATGGTGAAACTCGCTCACAAGGACCGGCTATCGGTTTTGGAATCGATCTGCTTTCAGGAGACAAGGCTGAAACAGAGCGGTTTAACCTTGCTAAATCACTACACAGAGGCAGACTTCCAATTCACCCGGGAGAGATGTTAATGAGTGAAGAATTTTCGCGAAAATTAAATATTAATCCCGGAGATACCGTGACTCTTATTGGTTCAACCATGTATGGCAGTATGGCCATGTTTAACTATACCCTTTGCGGAATTGTTATCTTTGGTGCCGGACCTATGGACCATGGCTCGGTTGTGATCGATTTAGAGGATGTCAGGAATGCACTGGATATGAGCAATGCTGCAAGCGAAATTGTGGGCTATTTACCCGATAATTACTATGATGAAGAGAAAGTTAACCAGCTGGTTACTAAATTTAATAAGCTTTTCCCAAAATCAGAAGATAAATTTGCACCGATAATACTAACACTGAGGCAGCAAAACGATTTTGGAAAAATGATAGACCAGATTAAACAAATTGGCGGGTTTATGGTGTTTATTTTTGTTTTATCTATGTCGCTTGTATTATGGAACGCCGGTTTATTGGGGGGATTAAGAAGATATACCGAATTTGGAACACGACTTGCTATAGGCGAGGATTATTCGCATATTTATAAAACAACAATTCATGAATCGTTGTTGATTGGAATCCTTGGTTCAATAAGTGGTACAGTTGTAGGACTTCTGATATCATTATATATGCAGAATCATGGACTTGATCTGGGTTCTATAATGAAAAACGCCACTATAATGATGCCTGCAGTCTTTCATGCCAGAATTAATACCCTTTCTTTTTTTATCGGATTTATTCCTGGCTTAATCTCAACTGTAATCGGAACGGCACTTTCGGGAATTGGAATTTACAAACGCAAAACAGCCCAGTTATTTAAAGAATTAGAAGCATGAAAAAATTAGTAATACCGGTTTTCCTGCTGTGTGTTTCATTAAATGCACAGACTCCCTCAGCAAAAGACATAATAGAAAAAGTAGACAAAAATATGTCGGCCGACAGCAGGGTTTTCACTTCAAAAATGATCATTCATAATCCTAGAAACACCCGTACTGTTGAATCCAAATCATGGAGCATGGGGGAGAAAAAATCATATACCGAGTATCTCTCGCCTCCTCGTGAACAGGGAACCAAAATGCTTAAACTTGAAGATCAGCTTTGGATTTTTTCACCTTCTACCGACAGGATCATACAGATATCAGGCCATATGCTGAGGCAATCGGTGATGGGTTCTGACCTGTCATACGAGGATATGATGGAAGATCCGCATTTGCTAAATCATTACACAGGCAAGATAGATGGAGAAGAAAAAATTGCCGACAGAATCTGTTGGATCATCACCCTTACTGCAAATACTCCCGATGTGGCTTATCAAACACAAAAAGTCTGGGTGGATAAAGATCGCTTCATCCCGTTGAAGAAGGAACTTTATGCAAAAAGCGGGGTTCTGCTTAAGAGGATGGAACTATCGGATGTACTTCAGATACAAGGCAGATGGTTTCCAAAAAAAATACTTTTCAAGGATGTGCTTAAAGAGGGTGACGGAACTGAATTCCAGATCATGGAAATTGAATTCAATATTAAAATTCCCGAGTATATTTTTTCAAAAGCAAGTTTAAAGAAATAGGAAAGTATTCTTTTAAGGGATAGAGGCCCCTCTGGCATCCGCCTTCTGGCGAATGCCATCTCCCCTAAAGGGGAGCTAATTCTGTGGAGTTAATAGTAATTATTCTTATATCCTGAGTATAAGCCCCCCTTTAGGGGGGTTGGGGAGCAAAAAAACAACCAAAGGCGCGGGGTTGGGGAGTAAAAAACAACTAGGGGGGTTAGGGGGTAAATAATTTATTTGACCGATTTGATCATTGAATCGGTAACAATAATCGTTTTGGATGAAACAGCACATGCACCGAAATAACCTAATGCTCCATTGCTGAGATTGTTATTCGGATTAGCCGGTGTTGATCCAAAAATAGGATTAGTATGAAGAAGGTCCTCGAGAGTACGGTAAAAACCGTAGGTTTGTTTATCGAGAGATAAAAGCTCGATTCTGTCAGTATCCCCCACTGTTGCACGTGCAACCCGCAGTTCAGTTTCCAGGCCATTAGTATATTGATCATCATACAACCGGTAATTCTCTGCCTCGGTAGAATCGTTTGTAAAAACCTTTATTCTGTAAAAGTTCTTTTCCAGCGGGTCTTTGAAAAAGCAATGCAATTCAAAATTTGATTCATTGTGATTATTGCCCCCAAAATCGATTCTCTGAGACTGACTTTTTACTATACTCAGGAAATCAATATTTACATGACTAAGAATAGTTGAAGAACCATCGTATTCCTGGTTTTCTGATATTACTTTCAGAGTGTATGTCCTTCCGGGAATTCCCCGGGTCTTTGTAGTAAGATAAAGACCGGGCGTTGTTTCTTTCAGTGTATCGATTATACCGGTATTGTCAGTTATTATAACCATTGCACCTGAGACCGGCGGCAAAACCGGTTGATTAAAATAACTTCCCGACATGCTTATTGAAACTGTATAAGGGCCAGAGCCATCGGTGATCAGTCCTTCGATGACAATACGTGGTGCAGCTTCGTTCAGATCAACATTAATTACTTTCTGACAACCTGAGAATAAAACAATTGTCACCAATGAGAAAACAATCTGCAGTAAATCATTAAATCTTATTTTCGTTTTTGTTATCATAGCTGTATCCCCCTTTTAAAACTTGAAATTATAGGTAATGGCAGGAACAAACCGGAAAAGGGACAATTGCACTGCCTGCATTTTTGTGGGGTCATTCGGGTCTTGCTGAAAATTGATTGCGTACGCATTCGAACGTGCATAAACGTTGTAGATTGAAAAATTCCAGTTACTCTCAAATCTTGCGGTTTTTTTCCGTTGCCAGGTAAGACCAATGTCTAACCTGTGGTAATCGGGCATCCGATATCCGTTTCGTTCGGTATAATACGGGACAATATTGCCATCGACATAATAGCGCCCGCTGGGAAATGTAACAACATTCCCACTGATAAAAATCCATGTGGCTGAAAAAGTCAGTCGCGGATTGAGCTCATACATACCTACAATAGCTATGTTATTTGGTCTGTCTTGTTTTGCCAGGAATGTATTGCCTCCATTGATATCGGGGAACTTTCTCTTTGTTTTAGATAAGGTGTAGCTTATCCAACCTGTCAGTTTTCCATATTTTTTCCTGATCAGAAATTCAGCACCATATCCCCATCCTTTCCCAAATACCAATTGTGATTCCACTTTGTTATTCAGGATAAGATTGGCCCCGTTACGGTAATCAATCTGGTTTTGCAGAGTTTTATAATATACTTCTACTGATGTCTCATACATATTATTTGAAAAATTCCTGAAATAACCCAGAGTGTACTGATCAGCAATCTCTGGTAAAATATTAATATTACTCGGGACCCACAAATCAAATGGTGTAGTTGAAGTTGTGTTCGATAACAAATGTATGTATTGGCGGGTTCTTGCGTATGAAACTTTGATTGAGCTTGAGTCATTGATGATATAATTCACCAGTAATCTTGGTTCAAATCCACCATATGTATTGAAAATTTTCCCTTTAGGATATGTTGCCGAATCCACAACATCCGCTGCCTGATCATAAGTGTATACTGTACCTGGCCCGATTGAACTGAAAAGCGAATATCGTAAACCGTATGTTGCTCTAAGATGAGGTGAAATTGTCTGTTCATTGGAAATATAAAGCGCATTTTCCAGCGCATAACGGTTATCGACAGGTTTGACATGGAAAAATGTAGTACTGTCAACTTTACTGGGAACGAATGTATGATAAATGGAATTGAAACCAAATTTGATTGTATTGTTTGAATTCAGATAATAATGAAGGTCTTCTTTCAGGTTCCAGTCCTGAATTTGCGATATTACATTCATTGTCCTATTACCAACAGCCACATTAAAATTATAACTATACTTATTGAAAATTAACGAAGTGTTGGAAAAAATTTTGTCGTTGATAATATGGTTCCACCTGGTTGTGGCAGTGACATTTCCCCAATTCAGACCCACGCTACCACCCAGGTTGAAATTATCTCTGCCGAGGTAACATGAAAAATACAACCGGTCTTTTTCTGAAAACTGATAATTGACTTTCATGTTTAAATCGTAAAAATAAAGAGTCGATTTACTAGCAGTGGAATCCGCTCCTTTACGGGAAAGAAGTCTGAGAAAGAGATCGGCATAAGTCCTTCGGGCCGCAATCATGAAAGAACCTTTGTTTTTAAATATAGGTCCTTCAATGGCTAACCGCGAAGCGATAATTCCGATGCCTCCTGATACATGATATACCTTATTGTTGCCCTCATTCATTTTAATATCAACCACCGAGGATAAACGACCGCCATACTCGGCAGGAAAACCGCCTTTGTATAAAGTAATGTCCTTTATGGCATCGGAGTTGAAAGTTGAAAAGAAACCAAGAAGGTGAGACGGGTTATATACAGGAGCCTCATCCAGCAGGATCAGGTTCTGATCAACACCCCCACCACGGACATAAAATCCTGCGTTACCTTCTCCAGCCGGTGTTACTCCGGGCAATAGCTGGATGGTTTTTAAAATATCTTTTTCGCCCAGAATAACCGGTATATTCTGAATTTCCTTAACATTGATTTTTGATATCAACTCACTTTGAACCACATTATTATTATTTTTTTCACCTGTAATTGTTATTTCTTTTAAGGCGATCGATTCTTCTTCCATATCAAAAGAAACTTTAATGTTTTCTTTTAATTCGAGCGGAATGATTTTGGTCTTATACCCCAGGAATTGAACTATTAATGAATAATTACCTGTAGGAAGAGTAAGGGAAAAATATCCGTAAGAATTGGTAGTAATACCAACCGCCGGATTTTCTTTCGCATAAATAACAGCCCCGGTTAATGTCTCACCGTTTTTTGCATCACGGACAAAACCACTGATAGTTGCTGATTTTGTTGGGTCATTCTCAGAAAATCCTGATTGTACAATTAAAAATAATAAATTCAGTATTAATAAATAAATTTTTACTGTCATTCAACTTAAATTATCAAAGACGTATTTAATAAAGATATAAATGGCACGTAACAGCTGAATCTATGATTAATAATTGTCTCCGGCACATCCCTATAAACAGTCTTATTGACCATTTTGTTGTTTGTCGGGTCTATATATTTATAACTAAAACATGGATTTTGTGTTCATTTCTAATCAAAAACCTGTGGAAAATTATGCCTGACCGGGAAAATGCCTGAAAGTTCTTTTTGGCGGGCAATTATAAACACAGAACCTATACCCGGCAGATAAAGGAACCTTGTTTTATTCCTTTATTATTTTACGCACAAAATTCCCTTTAGTCTTATCAGTATTGCACATGATTTTTGTAATTACTAGCGGAGGGGTTTTCACAATACCGCAACTAGTAGTTGGACTAATAGCAATTGTCATCCAGGCAATTCGTAGCTTCACAAAATCTTTACTCTTAGTTATCTAATTTGAAAGATTAGATAATTGATCCTTAATTTTTATTAACAATCTATAACAAAACGACTGAAAATTAATTTTCAGGGCTTAATTACCTGGGCCAAAACTCCGGGAACCTGAAGCAGATCATAATCATTGCTGTAAATCAGATATCTGTCATTCCAAATTGGATTGAACTTTTCTTTATAATCCCGTTGCCCCTTGTAATTAGAAAATGACCGGATCTTTTCATAAGCAAATTTCATTGATTTTTCCGTAAAGTTGTGAGGATCATTTAGCCCTGACATAGGTGCAAAACCCAGATTAGCGTATTGTATGTCGTTTGTTTTAAGATATTTGAAAAGTTCAATCAGGATATAATCCATTATCCCGTTTGGTGCATCCGCAGTTTTCCTAAGCAAGTCATACGTGCCTTCATTTTTTACATAGTCGGGAATGATATTTAAAAAAGCGATAATCTTTTCTTCACTGTTTTCAACGGTTATTACAGTTTGTTCCTTTATCTCTTTTTCAACAAACATACCTTGTGAAAAGATAATTTCCTCCCGTTCTGTAAGTTTCAGCCATTCATCGCTTACAGCTTTTAGTTTCTGTATCAGACCGTCACGGAGAGGTGGAGTATTTATATGTGTGGTATAGCCCTGGTCTGTAATTTTATTCAGTGCATTCCTGATGGATTTTTTATCACCACCTTCAAGCGAAAACGAATTGAGGTCAACAACTCCTTCCTGACCAAGAAAAAGGCTCTTCTTTGATAATTCATGATATACAGGCAGGCTCTCCTTTGGCACCCGGTAATAGATTTCTTTAAGTCCGTTCTCATAAGAATATTTACTGAAGGAGGAAATACATTTTTTCATTTCACTTATGTTTTCCGCAACAGGGTTTTCAAGAACCACAGCAAAATTTTTGCTGACACGATAAGCAATAAACGCATTAATCTCTTGAGGTACGAATATTAATTTATCAGAATAGGTTTTGAAAAAGTCGAGAGTAGAATTTCCAAATTGTTGCGTCAGAGATTTTGCACGAGCTATTTCTTCCTTCTCAGGAGTAATCCTGAAAACATAAGGCCTTACAAGAGAATAGATTAGAAATGTTATCGACGAAAAACCGCTTATTTTGATCAGATAGATAAAATCACGTGCAAAGGCATCATGTGGTACCAGATCGCTGCTGCCAATGAGAAAAAAGTTCTGAAGTGTGTACCGGAATGACTGAAAAATATTGAAATCAATATGAAAATGCCTTTTATCAAGGAAGTAGAATCCAACTATGCCATATAACATCACAGCTGCCATACTTAACATAGCTGTCTGCAAGCCAACTGTTCCCAGCTTTGGATTTGTTTTAACATGGTACTCCTTTCTTGTTGCAATAAGTGAACCGACAATCAGAAACGCTATTGTTGCTTCTTCATAATCAATTCCTTTGGCGATATTTCCAAAAACTGAAATAATACTCAGCGCCACTGCAAACCACCAGGCAGTACGTAATCCTCTTAACATAAAAGCTGCTGTGACGAGCAGAAATAATCCTGCAACAAATACAAAACTGTTTGAAAAGCTCACAAAATCAACAAGCAAATAATCTTTCAGGAGCCTAACCCTTTCAGGAAGTGCAGGAGTTAATACAGAAATAATGTTTACAATCCCGAGAGCAAAGATCAAAACAGCCGGAAAAATTCGCATTATCAATTTATCAACCTTTAAAAGAAAGCTTACTATACCAGCAAAGAGAGGAAGCCAGAATTCAAAAAACCGGAAAAGCAGAGTAATTGCAATCGAATCAGCATTGGTGAATCCGGAATGTATAAGAACATATGTCATTGAAACCTCGATCGCTCCAAGTCCGCGAAGAAACGGTGAAATAATCAGGAATAATACTACAATTATATAAGCTATTATGGCAGTGGAAAGTGATGGTGAAAAATTCAGCGCTACCATCGATATATAAACATGTGCGATCCCCACAAATTCAATCAGGATTGATATTAAGACTGTATATAAAAATTGTTTCCTGTTTATTCTGTTGTTCTTCATCTCCTCAATAAAAAGTTCCGCCTTGGGATAAATTTTTAAAATCCAGAAAAAAAGCTTCCTTTTTCTTAAAAGTGAATAATAAACAAAACCAAATAATATCAAAATCAGGATGACTCCCACAAGCGCATACCATCTACCTAAACCGATACCTCCTCCGGAAACAACAAACAGGAAAGCAGGTATGGCAACTATTACTACAGAAAGAATTCCTACAAATGCGTAAATTGAAGAGGCAAAATAAACCTGTGTTCTGGTGATCCCCTTTTTTTCTATTTCATTACTGAAAAATGCCAGCGAAGAAACAGCGCCAGCCGGTAGAAAAACACTTATAAAATTGCGTTTGAGAAAAAGAATAATCGCATCCCAAAGATTCAGTCGGGTGTCAATTGAAGCAAAAGATGTCACATACATCACACCCTGAATAAAAATATAGAAAACCACAAGCCCAAGACCGGCGAGTACCCAAGACTTATTTGCACCTGTAAGAATACTCCTGACGGTCAACAGTTCATGTTTCTGATGAAAGGTAAACCATGCTGCCAGAACTATAAACAGGGCTGTAAGAAGAAATTGGGTAATGATCTTCGCATTTTCATTAAGAAATATGAAGAATTTTTCTTTAAAAAAGCCCTGGATATAATTTGAAGCGTTTTCTTTTGCCATAGAATGTCAATAAAAGTTACAAAGTTCGATTTGTTCGTTTGTTTCTTATAATATTGTTTTTGACACTAAATGTTAACTCAACCACTCCAAAGTTACGATTTTCAAAATGCTTTATTGTCTTTCATAGTCTGTATGATCAGCGACAGATTAAATTTATAATGATGATCTCCGGGTATATTTCTGATTTTTACAGAAGTCCCGCTCAATAATCCGGGAATCAGTGTTTTCTCACCATCTCCAAAGATTATCAGGGTTGGAACATTCTGCATTTTAATGATCTCATCGGTTGTATTGTAGGTGTTCTGACGGTTGCCCATTCCCAGCATATTTGAAAAATGGATCTCAAAATCGGTAGTTGTCGCTGGAGATAAGAGTACTGCAGATTCAATCTTTGATTTTATCTCTTCCGGCAATCTGTTTACAATAAACGGAACTATTTCGGCACCTAAAGAATAACCTATAAGAACAAACTTTTCCCTTCCCCATTCTTTACCATAATAATTTAGAATCTTAGCCATGTCTGAAGCTGTCTGGTCAGGCGCGCGACGTTTCCAGAAATACTTTTTTGAATCCAGGCCGACTGTCGGGATTCCGAGTTTAGCAAGATTATCAGCAATAGATTGTTCAAAACCATACCAGCCGCCATCACCGGAAATCAACAAAACGACAGGGGCCTCCCTGTCCTGCGTTTTAGAATTTGTAATAACTACAGGAAGATTTTTAACCTGATCAATATTTACCTTAGCAGGTTTATCTTTTTCATATCTTTCAATTAACCGGTTATATGCATCTTTCCATTGTGGCATAAAATCGCTCCATCTAGAAAAACCATGTCCGACTTTAGGCAGAGGAATTAATTCCGCATCCGTAGTTTTAGTAACGAAATCTTTAACTGTTGAATATGTACACACTTTGTCTGCCATACCCTGTAAAGCTATCCATGGATTTCCGAGTTCTTCATCCGGTTGAAGAAAATAACTTTTCCCCGGTACATCAACCGTTTCTGTCAGGCCATTAATCTGACACAGCATTTTGGGGAGCTCAATGTCGGGACAAAAGCCAAGTGATATTCCCCCAATAAACGTTCCGGGGCGGGCCTGAGCTAATATCCCATAAACAAGTGTAGCTCCACTTGAATAACCCATAATCACGGGCGGTATATAATCAGGAAAATCGTATTTTTTCTCTACTTCGGTGGCCAGTTGTATAAAATCTGCCGCAACATTATAACAATCGTCTGTTCGTTGCCTGAGATTTTTATAATATTGCAGGATATCAACCCCTATTACCAGTGTATTCATCTCGGAAAAAACCCCAGAAAAACCAATAACACCGAGTTTCCAGCCTCCATCACCGGATATCATTATCATCACATTCTGAGGAGTGGGGGTTAGATTATAGATAAAAACTTTGCCAAATGCAGAAACATTCACAGAATCTCTGGGGGCAACCGCTCCGGATTCAGATATTAAAACGAATGCCAAAAGAATTGCAAAAAAGAGCGACTTTATCATTATTATTAAGGCTTAACTATTGATTATTAATATGTAGAGAACATTTTTACTAAAATATACTATGACTATCTGTCTTTTAAATAACTCAAAGGAGACTTTTATACTTTATTTCACTACCACGTTCCCCGTGGGTTGTTTAAAAAGTTTAATCCTTTAACCGCAAAGATAGCAAAGAACAGGAAGGTTCGTTTTGACCTTTGCCCCGTTTAGCCATTGCGTCTTTGTGCCATAATGCAACTTCTAAATAAGCTTCTTGTATTTGATTCTTGCAGGAGTTGTATCAGCAACTCTCTTTTTATAGTTCTCTTCATAGTCGGAGTAATTACCTTCGAACCATACAACCTTCGAATTGCCTTCAAAAGCCAGCATGTGAGTTGTGACCCTGTCGAGAAACCACCTGTCGTGAGATATTATAACAGCACATCCTGCAAAATTCTCAAGACCTTCTTCAAGAGCTCTCAGAGTATTAACATCGATATCGTTTGTTGGTTCATCAAGAAGTAAAACATTTGCCCCTGATTTCAATGTAAGAGCAAGATGCAGCCTGTTTCTCTCTCCTCCTGACAGTACACCACATTTCTTTTCCTGATCGGCTCCTGTGAAGTTAAAACGGGCCACATAAGCTCTTGCATTCACCAGACGGTTTCCAACCATTACATCGTTCTGGCCTCCTGAAATTACTTCATAAACAGTTTTGACCGGATCAATTGCCGCATGTGCCTGATCAACATATCCTAGTGTTACAGTTTTTCCTATTTCAAATGTCCCCTTGGTCGCCTTTTCCTGTTCCATTATCATTCTGAAAAGAGTTGTCTTACCTGCGCCATTCGGGCCGATAACACCAACAATGCCGTTTGGTGGCAGGATGAATTCGAGACCCTCAAAAAGTAATTTATCATCAAATGATTTTGTAACAGATCTGGCTTCAATAACTTTATCACCAAGCCGGGGCCCGTTGGGGATAAAAATTTCAAGCTTATCTTCCTTTTGTTTGACATCCTGATTTAGAAGATTTTCATACGCTCCTAACCTTGCTTTTGACTTGGCATGGCGTGCTTTTGGCGACATCCTCACCCATTCAAGCTCACGTTCAAGGATCTTTCTTCTTTTGACATTTCCTTTCTCCTCTACCTCAAGTCTTTTAGCTTTCTGTTCAAGCCATGAAGAATAGTTCCCTTTCCATGGTATTCCTTCGCCCCTGTCAAGTTCCAGTATCCATCCTGCAACATTATCAAGAAAATAGCGATCGTGAGTAATGCAGATAACCGTTCCGTTATATTGCTTCAGCGTAGTTTCAAGCCATTGGACCGATTCAGTATCGAGGTGGTTTGTAGGTTCATCGAGCAGAAGGATATTGGGTTGCTGTAAAAGCAATCGGCACAAAGCTACCCTTCTGCGCTCTCCTCCTGAAAGAACATTTACCCTTGTATCGCTATCCGGACACCTGAGTGCGTCCATTGCCCTTTCAAGTTTGTGTTCAATATTCCAGCCATCAGCGTAATCAATCTTTTCCTGAAGAACAGCCTGACGATCCATAAGCTGCTGCATCTTATCAGGGTTTTCATAAACTTCAGGTTCTCCAAAGCTGTTATTTATCTTTTCAAATTCCTTTATAATTTCCATTGTTTCCTTCAACCCCTCCTCAACAATCTCCCTTACACTCCGGTTTTCATCAAGAAGAGGATCCTGTGAAAGATGTCCGACAGAATACCCAGGAAGAAAAGTAATCTCTCCCTGGTATTCCTTTTCCATACCTGCAATAATTTTAAGGAGTGTGGATTTCCCTGATCCATTAAGACCGATTATCCCGATCTTGGCACCCAGAAAAAAAGAGAGAGAAATATCTTTAAGTACTTGTCTGTGAGGCGGAAATGATTTCCCCACTCTAAACATCGAAAAAATGATCTTATTGTCGTCAGCCATATCAGCAAATTTTATTCATCAGACAAAAATAAGTCAAATTGCGGTTTTTTTAATATAAAAAAAGGTTGAATTAAAAAATCCAACCCTTTCTGATATCAGGTAATTTTAGTTCTTTTCGAATAGCTTAACCGTTTCATCCTGCAGTAATACCCACAGAGTATAAACCCCCTTAAGTGTTCCGATCGGTATGTTAAGACAGCCAAGTGCGGCAACAACGATTACCATGTATCTTGCCCACGGCAGATAAGAGAGAAGCCCTATTCCCCCAACAAGTCCGAGCGTTGACAAGAATCCGATTAGCAGAGGTACACTGATTCTAAGAAATCTAAATATCATAGTTGGAACTTCTTCATTACCCACCACTCCTATCAAAAAAGTAAAAAGGAAAAAGGCACCAACAGCTCCGATCAGACCGAGGATACCGAAGCCGATATGAATCGCAGCAACCACGGTAACATGTTTTTTCATTTTTGAATCTTCCATGACAATAAATTTTTACGCAATTTACAAATCTTTTCATTCCTGCTCAAATGACTGGCATTTTAGAAATATGATGCATCATTCTCCTTTTAATTTCACAAACGCAATCATTTTGATTTATTTCTGTTCCATGAAGAAAAGAGTTTTAGTATCTTTGAACTGAAATTTAACCTATATGAAAAGAAAACTTTTATTCGGAGTAGCATTTCTGTTGGTTGCATGGGCTGCAACATCCTGCGAAAAGAGTTGCCAAACCTGCAAAATTGTTACACGCAACATAAGTGATGGAACTGAAGTTTCTTCCAATGGCGGATCACAGTATTGCGGTGCTGACCTTGTTGCATTTAAAGCAGCAAATCCAACAATTACCAATAATACTCTTGGTACTGTTACAAAGGTCGAATGTAATTAGTATCTTACTCCTATTAAAGTCACATCATCAACCTGAGGACTGCTACCACGCCACTCCTCAAATATCTCATTTAACTGCTCGCCTTGCTTAAGCATCGGCGTTCCGGCTATAGCAACTAGTGTTTCCCTGAGTTGCAGCGACATGAATTTTTTCTGTTTGGGTCCACCAAACTGATCAGCGTAACCATCGGAGAAGATGTAGAATGCATCCCCTTTCTGAAGATCTATTTTTTGAAGTGTGAACGGATCCATTTTATAATGAATCGCAACAGGCATTTTGTCGGCCCTGTAATGAATCAATTCCCCTCCTCTGACAAGATAAAGCGGACTATTGGCTCCGGCATACCATAAAATATTTTTATCGAAATCAATAACGCAGACTGCTATATCCATCCCGTCTTTAATGCTGTCCTCTTCCGCAACCTGTTTTAACGATTTTATGATCCCCTGGCGCAGGTTTTCTATTATCTGGTCAGGCATTAGTATATGCTTGCCATTAACTATCTCATTCAGCATTGTTATCCCGAGCATGCTCATAAATGCTCCGGGAACCCCATGTCCGGTACAGTCGGCAGAAATTATTACCTGAGGATTACCCTGAGAGCTTACCCAATAGAAGTCTCCACTTACAATTGCGAGAGGTTTATATAAAACAAAATGTTCAAGCTTATCACTGAAAAGCTCCAGAGATGGAATCAGGGCAGTCTGGATCCTTTTGGCATACATGATACTGTCTTCGATATGTTTTTTCTGGTATCCTATCTGGTCTCTTTGAGCCGCAGCAAGATCTCTCTGCTTCTCAATTTCATCCTTTTGCATTGATATTGTTTTGTTCTTTTCCTCAAGTCTTATATTGGCCTCTTTTTTTATTTTATATCCTCTGTATATATAATAACCAAGGAAACTGACCAGGAGAAGTGCAAGAAGAACAAAATAAAGTACCAGTTTTTGTTTTTCAATCGCTTCAAGTTGCACTTTTATCTTACTGTCCTGATCTGAAATTCTTTTCAATTGCTCATCTATCCGGGCTAACTGAATGTCAATTTTCTCCTTCTGCCTTGTAAGGGTATCCTTTTGCACCTGAACTTCCTTCTGCTGAACAACTATTGTCTGTTTCTGAACTAATATTTCACCTTGTTGCTTACTAATCTGAACAAATTGCCTGTCAAGTACTTTTTGTTTTTCGTTAAGCGTTTTTTCTTTTACTATAATCTCCTTATCAAGACTGTCGAGCAGAGCCTTCTGTTTAAGTATTTCCTGCTTCTGGACATCTATAGTTTCAAGTTGTTGCTTAATTGTTTTTTTCTGAACTTCAATCTCCTTACTTGCTATATCAAAAAGATTCTGCCAATCTTCCTTTGTTTTAATAGCTGTAAAAAGCAGGGTTTGGGGCACTGACATTCCTTCCTTTTTTATGTAGTCTTCATTAATGTCATATTGTGGTTTGCCGTCGACAACAATAAAGTTTATCATAGATTCCCTGAATTCATAGCCTTCGGTTATCAACATTGTTTGCTTGCCGGCAATTTTAGCTTTTATTTTTTCAAGATCAAATCCGGCATTTTTGCTGACATAAAGAACCTGCGTGTGAATCAAACTTTCCAGTTTTCTGAATCCTATCACTGAAACCGGCTTATCCTGGATCCTTGGGCGTGTTTTTGCAAGGTTTCCCATTTCATAAATGAGGTCGTAATCTCCTATAAGTACACCAATTTTAAAAGAAGATGAATCGGCAAAACCAGGACCATAATTAACATATTTTGCAACCAGGTCAAAAATATATAATGCTCTTGTGGAATTATTAAAACCACCCTGACTATATGCGCTATTAATTAATAATATCAAACCTAAAGTAAGGATCGAAATTCTGATAAAGCGAATTTGTTTTAACATGATATTCCGGATTTATTAATACGAAATTGCACAATTTTATTAAAGAAACCAAATATCTTCATAGTTCACATCAAAGATAATGTTGATAAAATGTTAATAATTGTGCAAATTAGTAGGGCCAAGATCCTTTTCTTATCGTAATTTTATACAAGACTAATCAAACTCATAAATGACCTTGAATATCAGCAACTTAGAACTTACAGGTAAGAGTATTGTTATTGTTGAGGACGACATGCCGTCGATCAAGTACTATGAAACGTTACTAAAAAACTCAGGTGCTGATGTAAAAGTCTTTCATACCGGGAAAGAGTTTGTTGATTATTTAGTCCAGCGGAACAACACTATTGATCTCGTTTTTATGGATTTTCTTATCCCGCTTGTTAACGGAATTGAATGTATAAGAATATTCCGGAAAGAAAGAAAAAGCACTCCTGTCATAATGATTACTGCATATTCTTCTGAACAATCAAAAACAGAGGCCTATATTGCAGGATGTAATGAATATATATTGAAGCCAATTTACCCTGAAAAAATCTTTTTCCTTCTCGAAAAATACCTTAAAACAAATATTTCAGTTCCTCATTCTTTCTGATCCTTTTTTTCACTTTGCTGCAGGTTGCATGATCTTGACATAATTTGCGTAATAATCTTCCAGTTTCTTGTTTATCTCTTCACCCATTTCTGGTTTCCCGTTTGATGTACAAGCTTTTGCTACCCGTGAGGTATATTGAATAGCGGTCTGAATCTCAAATTCTGCAGAATTTCCTATAAATGGTTTTTGCTTCAGGTAATAATCAAGTCTTTCATAATAATAATCACAGAACGCCTTAGTCATCTTAATCGCTTTCTCTGTATCACCAGCAGCGAAGTACGCTTCAACTATATCTGCCATATACGGATCATAGGGGATTGTTTCAAGTGGGAGAGCCTCCATACAATAGTTAAGTGTTTCGATAGCCTTTCCATTTTCCCCCTCAACTGAAAGAGCTTTTGCGAGCCTTGCATAATTCAGCCGGGCTTTAACAACAATAATTGTCCGTTTATGATTATAATCTATATCCACACCTTTCTTATTCGCACCTCCCCATACAAATTTTTTAATTAAATTTTCGTATAAAATATCTGTATCTATGCGCCCATAATCGAGCCAGTTTTTGTTTTGTGATTTTATAGGTACGAGACGAAAAGCAAGACCTTCCAGCTGAAAATATTCTTCAAGACCCATTGCATCATTATGATATCCTGTGACAAAATATACAGGGCGTTCCCAATTATTATGTGCCAGAATATCCATTACAATCAGCTGGCTCTTAAGAATTGAATTCCCTTTAAGTTTGATATCAATATATGGAACAATTTTGTCGGCGTCTTCCGGTTTAACAGCTCCCGATGCAAGCACTTTTGCTTTATCTACAGGAATCCTGATTGTTCTTGATGGTATCACATCGAGTATTTCTGTCGCTGAGACCTGTACTTTTGTTCCCTTGTTATCGCTTTTTACATAATCAATTATTGTTGAAATGTCAACCGGGTCTTTTGTTTTTTCCACAATGAAGAGCTGGTTGTTGATTCCGTCATAATACTTTTTAACAGGTAATGTAACGGGAAGCGGAGCGGACCCATAAGCTCTGTTTTTCATCTGGTCGATATACCAGTCGGTATTCAGAAGCATCAGGTTGCATACACGAATGTCAGTCCTCTTGCCTTCTACCTCCTGGGCATACCATAAAGGAAAAGTGTCGTTATCACCATTAGTAAAAAGGATAGCATCCGGGGCACAGGAATTCAGGTAGTCAAATGCAACATCACGCGTCAGATATCGTCCCGACCGATCGTGATCGTCCCAGTTTTCCGCACCCATAATAACAGGTACTGCGAGAAAACATAATAACCCGGCTACCGGTGCAGCAATTTTCTCGCTCGTAAGCTTTGAAATCCCTTCGAATAAAGCAAGGACTCCAAGACCTATCCAGACAGAGAAAAAGTAAAATGACCCGGCATAAGCATAGTCCCTCTCCCGAGGCTGGTTTGGATATTGATTCAGATAGACCACAATTGCTATTCCGGTCATTATAAAAAGGAGAAGAATTATTCCCCAGTTTTTTTTATCACGGTTGAGATGATAGAACATCCCGACAAGTCCCAGAATAAATGGTAAAAGATAATACTTGTTCCTTGAAGGGTCGTTTTTCATATCCCCCGGCAAATCGGAAGTGCCCAGCCTTGGTTCATCCAGAAATTTAATTCCAGTGATCCAGTTTCCATTAACTGCGCCCCCGGTTCCCTGTGTATCATTTTGCTTCCCAGCAAAATTCCACATGAAATATCTGAAATACATGTAACCAAACTGATATGAGAACATAAATCTCAGGTTCTCTCTAAAAGTTGGTTTCTTAAGTACCTTCTTCTCACCAGACTGGTCAGTAACCTTTATCGGGGTACCCTTAACCTTGCCCCATTCCTGATAAACCTCCTGATGGTCACTCTGATCGCTCCACATCCTTGGAAAAAGAGTAATAAATCTTAGATCGTATATACGTTCGAGGTTATAACCTGTTATGATGTACTTCCTATTCTCAAGTGCATATTTCGGTTTCCCGTCTTCGTAATCTGTAACTGGTGCATTATAATAAGGCCCTTTAAATAATGGACGCTCGCCATATTGTTCCCTGTTAAGAAAATAGAGAAGGTTAAACGGATTTGATGGATTGTTTTCATTCAGAGGAGTACGGGCTGAAGACCTGATAACAATAATTGCATTAGCAGAATATCCTATCAGAATTACCATAATCACTGTCATCATTGTATTAAGTGTGGTTCTACTTTTGGCTGCCAGATACCAGGTGACTCCCGATACTATAAGCAGTATCAGAATATTAAAAACTGTTGATCCGGTAACTACCCAGATTCCCGTAAAAAAGAGTGCTGCAATAGCAAGAATTGCATTCTTTACCGGATCAGTTGAAGTGTATGAGAATCTGACAGCAAAAATGAGCAGGATAATCAACAGAATCATATGGAAAATCATTCCGCTATTTATTGGTAGTCCCAGAGTGTTCACGAAAAACCAGTCAAATTTTGATGAAATAGTTACAACTCCAGGCATTATCCCGTACATCAATAATGCCAGAAGTATTATTGAAACTGATAAAGAGAATAAAAAGCCCTTCAGGGAAAACTCAAATTTTTTAAAATAATATACCAGAACTATTGCTGGTAATGTTAGCAGATTAAGAAGATGCACTCCGATTGAAAGTCCTATAAGGAAACCAATCAAAACTATCCATCTGTCGGCATATTTATCTTCGGCTACATCCTCCCATTTGAGGATTGCCCAGAAAACCAGAGCAGTAAAAAAAGCAGAAGACGCATATACTTCACCTTCAACTGCGGAAAACCAGAAAGAGTCTGAAAAAGAATAAGCCACTGCACCAACTATACCTGCAGCCATAACTGCAATGATCCTTCCGGTATTATAATTATTCTCTTCTTTTAAAAGAATCTTTCTTGCCAGATGGGTAATAGTCCAGAAAAGGAACAGGATAGTAAATGCACTTGCCAGAGCTGACATTGAGTTAACCATTGCCGCAACTTTTGTGACATTTCCTCCTGCAAAAAGAGTGAAAAACCTGCCCATTATCATAAAGACCGGATTCCCCGGAGGGTGTCCGACTTCAAGTTTAAATGCAGAAGCAACAAATTCACCACAGTCCCAAAGACTTGCGGTAGGTTCAATTGTCATCAGGTAAGTAATAGCGGCAACAATAAATACTGCCCACCCTGTTATGTTATTGACCAACCTGTAATTTTTCATTCTTGTATAAGCTTATTTACAGAAAATCCACTACAAAATCAGAGGACGAAAATACCTATTTTTTTCATACCATTACCAGCGGATCATCGCTCACTAATTTTACTACTTTTGAGCAATAGTTTTTTCAATGAGATATACGCTAATTTTTTTATATGCAGCTTTGCTACTGTCAGCAAAAGTAGTCTCTGCACAATATTATGAGACAGGGCAGGATCCGGCATCTCTAAAATGGAAGCAGATAAAAACAAACAGGTTTACAATCATTTATCCTGAGAAATATGAGTCGGGAGGTATTGTTTATGCAAAATCACTTGATGAAGCATATTCAAAACTTCTATCACTTTTCCCCGAAAAAAAGTTTAATATCCCGGTTGTCATACATAATTATACAATCCAGTCAAATGGTTATGTTGCCTGGGCTCCACGGCGAATAGAATTATACCCGAGCCCTGAACAAAATGGCATTCCGCTTTCTCCGGAAAAACAACTTGCGACACATGAACTTACTCATGTGTTTCAGATGGAATCACTAAACAGAGGCTTTTCAAAAGTAATGTCTCTGCTTTTGGGGGAACAATTCACCGGTATTGTCTCAGCTCTTCTTCCATCGTGGTTCCTTGAGGGAGATGCTGTTTTTGCCGAATCAGTTCTGACTGAATCCGGTAGAGGACGTATTCCATCATTCCAGAAACAGCTAAAGGCAATGACAACTGGAAATGGAAAATTCTATAATTACGACAAGATACTTAATGGTTCTTATAAGGATTTTGTGCCTGATCAATATCAATACGGTTTTCAAATGGTGACATGGGCCCTGACCAAAAATGACCCGCAGATATGGAATGATGTCCTTAAGTTTACAGCTAACCAACCATTTACTTTTAACCCTGTCAATATAAGCCTTTCAAAAAGCTCCGGATTAACCAAAAAAAAACTTTTTATAGAAACTTTCGACTCACTTAAGACTATATGGACAAAAGAGATTTTAGCAAATAATACCTTATTGTACGAAACAATAAATCCTGACAAGAAGGGGAGCTATATCAATTACTATTCCCCTGTCTTCGCCGGAAAGGACAGTATAATTTCTATAAAAACCTCATTATCTGCTCCTTCATCATTTGTACTTATAAATCCAACCATTAAAACCGAAAAAAAAATTCATACACCAGGACAAGTGTACCCCAAGTTCATCTCTTATGCTAAAGGAAATCTCGTATGGGTTGAAACACAATCCGATCCGAGGTGGGTAAACAGAGAGTATTCGGTTATTAAACTGATGCATATTAATAGCAAAAGGATTACAAGACTATCACGAAAATCCAGATACCTTTCGGCATCGATTTCTCCTGACGGGAGCAAGATAGCTGCTGTCGAAAATACTATAAATAACATAAATAGTCTTGTCCTTATTGATGCAGAAACCGGTGTTGTCATAGAGTCTGTTCATACTCCCGGGAATGTCTATCTTCAGCATCCACAATGGGGAGAAGGCGGGAAGAAAGTTACTTTTATTTTCTTGGCAGATGGCGGGGAAGGAATTATGTCGTACAAAGTTGCGGATCAGGAGTGGGAAACTCTTGTTGAAGTTGCCAGAAATGATCTTCAATCTTCTATCCTGAGGAATGATTCCCTCTTTTTTATCAGTTCCTCTTCAGGGACTGATAATATATATCTAAGAACTCCTGATAGGAAAATAAGAGCATTGACTCATTCCAGGTTTGGAGCAATTGATCTCTGTCTCAACGGGAATAAGATATTTTTCGGTGATTATACTTCCAATGGGAATAATATCTGCAGTACCGTAATTACCAGCTCTTCCGAACCGGTTAACGACAGAGTTAATTCTGCTTCTTTCCTTATTAACAGATTTGACATCAAACTACAATCAACATCTGATACTGCCAGAACTATTTATACACCTGAGCCCTACAGGAAATGGCAGCATCTTTTCAAATTTCACAGCTGGATGCCATTCTATGCAGATCTTGAAGAGATCAAAGTCGATCCTACTGCTATAAGGCCAGGGATTACCATTTTGACCCAGAATACTTTAAGTACACTGATCTCAACAATAGGTTATGAATATTCACAATATAAATATAATGTCTTTCATTCAAGGATAACCTGGCAGGGATTATACCCTGTTTTTGAATCTCAACTTGATTATGGTAATGCATTGCAAATATTCAAATTAGGTGAACAGGTTAATAATCCTTCTTCTATTCAGCCGGCAATGAGATTTATCAATACTGTTTCTATTCCACTCTTATTTTCTTCGGGCCGGTTCTCTGAATATCTGTTCCCATCTCTCTCCTCTGATTACAGAAACCAATATGTTTATCTCAAAGAGAACAGTTCGTATGATTACGGTCAGACAATTATATCGGCACGGCTTTATTTTTCAAATTATGATTTGTCAGCAATGCGTGATATCTATCCCAGGTGGGCACAGACTATGGATTTTAATTACTCTTATGCTCCCTTTGACAAGAAGATATATGGTTCCTCAGTATCCTTGAAAACAGCATTTTATTTCCCCGGGTTCCTTCCAAATAACGGAATAAAAATCAGGTTGGAAAAAGAAAAGCAGAATCCGGAAATATACTTATATGCCAACACTGTATCCATACCCCGTGGTTATAATAATATTATTTCGAAGGATATTGAATTACTTTCAGTTGATTACTTTCTGCCTTTAGCATACCCCGATTTCAATGTTGCAAGTCTCCTTTACTTTAAGAGGATCCGCATCAGTCTGTTTTATGATTATGCTTCAGGGCCAGGCAATTCATTTTATCAAAACTCTGCAAAAGGTTTAATTCCGCTTAACAAAGAGCCCAATAAGATATCTTTCAAATCATTCGGATTTGAATTGCTGACAGATTTTCATATTCTCAGAATTCCATTTATGATATCAGGTGGAGTTCAGTCAGCATGGAAGGCAATAAACGAATTGCCCTCATTAGAGTTACTATTAAACATAGATTTATTCGGAATGACTATCGGCAGGAGGCGGATGTAAATCTTTCAGGATTTCAAACTGCGGGCTGTTTCCTTTATCAGAAACCAGGCTCTCTCAACATGTCCGAGTGTAACGTTTGTCTGGGCAGTAACCATCCTAAGTGTATATTTGCCGTTTAAAACAGTATGACTCAGGTATAATTTGCCGGAATCATTAAGCTTATGGTTCAGTTTTTCATTTAAAACATTAATCTGATCTTCAGTATACCCTGCAGGTATGTACCGGAAACAAACAAAGCTAATAATAACAGGGGCAAGTATTTCAAAATCAACTTCTTTTGAGATCATTGCGGAAAGTTCTGCGGCAATATTTATATGATTTCTTACTTTATCGCGGAGCCCTTCAACCCCATAAGTTCTTATTACGCTCCATAGTTTTAATGCCCTGAATCTTCTTCCCAGAGGGACACCCCAATCGCGGTAATCATTCACTTTCCCTCTGGTTCTCGTTTTAAGATATTCCGGAAGTATCTCAAACGTTTTGATTAGGGCGCCTGCATCCTTTACAAAATAAGCAGTGCAATCGAAGTTAGTAAACATCCATTTATGAGGATTGAAAACAAAACTGTCGATATATTCTTTCCCGTCTAGCATCCATTGAAATTCGGGCAAAATAAGTGCAGTACCGGCCATTGCAGCATCAATATGAAGCCAGATATTATTTTCATGGCAAATCTCTCCTATTGCCCTTAAAGGGTCAACTGCGGTAGTTCCTGTAGTTCCTAAAGTTGCAATCACACAGCAAGGGATAAATCCTTTAATTTTATCATTGATGATTGCATTTTTCAACTTTTGAGGATCCATGGAAAAGTCATCCTTCACCAATATTTTAACAAGGTTTTTCAGTCCGATCCCACAAATTTTTACAGCCTTTTCAACAGATGAATGAGTCTGCTCTGAACAATAAACTTTAAGGATCCCTGATTTTTCTGCACCTTCAAAGTTGAAGGAAAAACCGGTGGCTTTTTCTCTTGCAGTCAGAATTGCTGTGAGTGTTGCTGTAGATGCAGAGTCCTGTATTACGCCTTCAAATTCTGAAGGAAGCCCGATCAATTCGCGTAACCATATCATCATTTTCTCTTCGAGCTCTGCTGCTGCCGGTGAGGTTTCCCAAATCATACACTGGGTTCCAAGAGTTGCTATAAGCATTTCGGCCAGTATAGATGCAGGGCTTGTGTTTGCCGGAAAATATGCGAAAAAATTAGGATTTTGCCAGTGGGTTATTCCAGGCATTATAATTTCATTAAAATCCCTCATCAGCGAGTCGAATGATTCTGAATGTAAAGGAGGTTTGTCAGGAATCTTATCAAAAATATCACCGGGCCTTACTGATGATTTGACAGGCCAATTCTCAACATTTTCCATATAGCCGGCCATCCATTCAACTAGCTCATGGGCATGTTTGCGAAATTCGTCAGGTGTCATTCACTATATCTTATCTTACAGAATCTGCGAGAAGAATTATTTTGTTCGCCTTTACCTCAATCACCCCTCCACTTATCTCATATATTATCTCATTGTCTTCCTGGTCAACCATTCTGACTGAACCATTTTCGAGGGTTGAAATAATTGGTGCGTGGTCCTTTAGTACCTGGAATGATCCTTTCTTCCCGGGAACCCTGACCGATTTAATTTCCCCTTCAAAAACTTTTTTGTCAGGTGTGATAATCTCTATTTTCATTAAACCATACTAGTAAACAGAAGTTTCTCAATCGGGTAATTATTTAGACTGAGCAAGTATTTTTTCGCCCTTTTCGATCGCGTCTTCGATTGTCCCTACTAACATAAATGCTGATTCCGGATACTGATCAACCTTCCCCTCCATAATCATGTTGAATCCTTTAATTGTATCTTCAATTGAAACGAGAGCCCCTTTGATACCCGTGAATTGTTCGGCAACATGGAATGGTTGAGAAAGAAATCGCTGTATTCTGCGTGCACGATGAACAACAAGTTTATCTTCTTCAGAAAGCTCATCCATGCCAAGAATGGCAATAATATCCTGTAATTCATTATATCTCTGAAGCAACTCTTTTACTCTTTGTGCACAATTATAGTGGGCTTCACCAACGATCTCTGCAGTAAGGATACGGGAGGTTGAATCAAGGGGATCCACAGCAGGATATATACCAAGTTCAGAAATTTTTCTGCTTAAAACGGTGATAGCATCAAGGTGGGAGAATGTTGTAGCCGGAGCAGGGTCTGTAAGGTCGTCAGCGGGTACATATACTGCCTGAACAGAGGTAATTGAACCATGTTTGGTTGAGGTAATACGTTCCTGCATTATCCCCATCTCAGTTGCTAGTGTGGGTTGATAACCAACAGCAGAAGGCATCCTTCCAAGAAGGGCAGATACTTCTGAACCTGCCTGGGTAAATCTAAAGACATTATCCATAAAGAAAAGAATATCCCTTCCTCCGCTTTTTCCGTCACCATCCCTGAAATGTTCAGCTACTGAAAGACCAGACAAGGCAACTCTTGCTCTTGCTCCCGGGGGTTCGTTCATCTGACCAAACACAAGAGCCAGCTTTGATTCTTTAAGGGCATCCATATCAACCGTAGAAAGATCCCAGCCACCCGATTTCATATTCTCAAGGAATTTTTCACCATAAGTTATTACACCTGCTTCAAGCATATCGCGGAGGAGGTCATTACCCTCCCTTGTTCTTTCACCGACACCTGCAAACACTGATAATCCGGAATACGCTTTTGCAATATTATTAATCAATTCAAGGATTACAACCGTTTTCCCTACTCCTGCACCACCGAAGAGACCAATTTTCCCCCCTTTTGAATAAGGCTCAATAAGGTCAATCACTTTAATACCAGTATACAATATCTCCTTTTCTGTTGAAAGATCTTCATATTTTGGAGGTTTGCGATGGATGGGGTATCCTCCTTTTTTATCGAGAGGCCCGATGCCATCAATTGCTTGGCCAGTCACATTCATCAGCCGTCCTTTTATTTGTTCTCCGATAGGCATTGTTATTGGTAACCCGGTTGCTACAACGTCCATTCCTCTATGAAGACCATCAGTAGAGTCCATAGCGATTGTACGTACTGTTCTTTCGCCAATATGTTGCTGGCATTCCACAACAAGAAGGGAGCCGTCATCTCTTTTTATTTCGAGCGCATCATAAATTTCAGGCATTTCAAAACCCTGCTTTTCAAAAGTAACATCAACTACTGGTCCAATGATCTGGCTGATCTTCCCGGTATTCTGCGACATATATCTTATTTATTTATTTGTATTTTTCAGAAGAGACAAATTTAATAATTTTTGTGTTTTATATTGACTAATGTCTTTATAAATTCATTTTTAAATTTCCTGATTATCCCTTAATTAAATTTCTTTATCAGGTTCTTTTTGTCCTACATTTCATTATTTTTTATCTTTAATGCAATAATCTAACAAAAAACATTACCTGTAAACTTAAAAACACTCTTATGAGAAAATTCATTGTGACAGTCCTTTTAATGATTTCTTTGATATCCCTGGCAAATGCTCAATTTAAAAAGATAGGTGGCGGGTTAACTTTTGGAACCGGATTTCATTTCAATAATGATAATACAGGCGCTCTTACAGATTTATACAAGAGTCCATTCGCCGGAATATTCCTGACAGGAATTTATAAACTTAACCTGCCAATTCATATAGCCCCATCCTTTACATATTTCTTACCACGTACAAACAAATCGACAATTGTTACCAATGTGGAAAATACAAGAGTCTCTTCAATGATGTTTGATCTGAATGGCCATTATGTTTTTAACTCACTTGACAGGTTCGAGTTTTACGGACTTGCCGGGTTCAATGTTACTTTTGCAAAAATAAAATGGTTAGATACTCCTTCAGGTGATTCTGATAATGGACTGGGACTGAATATCGGGGCCGGTACTTATATTAAGATTACGGAACAGTTTGATCTTTATGGTGAAGCTAAATATATTGTAAGCAAATACGATCAGTTCATGATCAATGTTGGTCTTCTGATTAACATTGATTGGATGAAGAAACATGAAAATTCCGATATATAAATCAATTATCTCTTCCAATAAGCGAGTTAGCAATATTTACCAGCTCTGTTTTTCTTTCATTAGTTACACTAATCTTTCCAAGCAGACTGAAACCTGTGTAAATATAATCATTAGCAAGATTTTCAGAAATATTTTTAATATTCAGCTGATCATATATTTCAGTAACTTTTTTTACTTTGGTTTCCGGGTCAAACTCTTTTAATCCAAATTGTTCGTGGAGCTGTTTTGCCTGTTCGATTGACGCTATTTCCAGCGCCTTCACAAGCACGAAGGTCTTCTTATTGGAAATAATGTCTCCACCAGGAATTTTGCCAAATACTTTAATATCTCCATAAATATCAAGAAGGTCATCCTGAATCTGAAATGCAAGACCAAGGTTTCTGCCAAACTCATAAAGTAGTTCAGAATCCTTATCATCTGCACCACCGATTATAGCACCTATTTTAGCTGAAGCGGCCAGGAGCACTGCGGTTTTCAGTTCAATCATACGCAAATACTCTTCCTCTGAAATTATTGTTGCTTTTTCAAAATCGATGTCCAGTTGCTGACCAACACATACTTCGATTGCTGCTTTATTAAAGACTTTGAAAACTTTTAATAAGCAATGTGGAGGAGTTTGTAAAAAACAATCATTTGCAATAAATGCCATAACATCACCTGACAAAACTGCCTGGTTAATGTTCCATTTACTGTGAACTGTAGGTAAGTTCCTTCTTATGGTCGCCTGATCCATAATATCATCATGAACCAGAGTGAAATTATGAAAGACCTCCAACCCTGTTGCAGGCATTATTGCTTCATCAATTTTATCGCTAAAAAGGTTACAGGCCATCAAGGCTAAAACGGGCCTTAATCTTTTTCCTCCAACTGAAAGAATGTACTTAACAGGATCATTAAGTTTTTCTGCTTCCTCGTTATACAAAAGATTTATTATAGCCCTATCAACTAATTTTTTTAGATCAGACTGATTATACATTATGATTTTTTTACAACCGTGATAATCAATTTATATTAACCCCTAAGCGCTTCTGCGCCACTTACGACTTCGAGTATCTGGTTAGTTATAGTAGCCTGCCTTGCTTTGTTGTACTGAAGTGTCAGATCGCGGATCATTCCGGTGGCATTGTCGGTTGCTTTATGCATTGCGGTCATCCTGGCTCCATGTTCTGCTACAAATGAATCAAGAACTGCTTTATAAAACTGAATCTTTAATGATTTGGGTATCAGCTCTTTGATGATATCCTCTTTATCGGGTTCATAAATATAATCAACCGGAATGTTTTTAACTTTTCCGGATGGAGCCGTTTCAACAGGTAGAAATACTTCATTAGTAAGGTTTTGCACTGCAGCATTCTTAAACTGATTATAAATCAGCTCCACCCTGTCAAACTCCAAAAATGTAAAACTGCTCATAATCTGTTCGGCCACCTTGGAAACATTATCAAATGTAAGATCATTAAACAGATTATTTTGTTCGGGAAGCATATTTACTTTCTGCTTTCTGAAATAATCAAATCCCTTTTTCCCGATTGTTATAAGCTTCAGGTTACCCTTTTGGAACTGGTCAACGTATTTGTCTGAAATGACCCTTTTTGTTTCATTTATAACATTGGTATTGAAAGCTCCGCAGAGACCTCTGTTAGATGTGATCACAACAATAAGAACTTTATCAGAAGAAGACACCCTTCCATAAATATTGTCAACTTCAAAGTCTGCAAGGCTTTGTGAAAGATCAACCAGTAAATCATGTAACTTATTTGCATAGGGCCTGAGTCTCACTATCTTATCCTGAGCTTTCCGTAATTTGGCAGCCGACACCATTTTCATTGCTGAAGTTATCTGCCTGGTTGACTTAAAAGAAGTGATCCTTATTCTTATTGCCTTTAAATTCTCCATTTAGAATTCATTTTTTCAGGTTATCCTGATTACTGTACCCGGTATTTCAAAGCTATATCCGAAGCAACTTTTTCAAGAACTTTAGTAATATCATCATTAAGAATGCCCTCACGAAGATTATCGAGAACCTCTATATGTTTAAGCTCAAGCAACTCAATATATTCACTCTCGAAACTCTTCACTTTGTTAACAGGAACATCCTTTAAAAGTCCCATTGTTCCGCAATAAATAATTGCTATCTGTTTTTCAATTGGCACAGGTGCATATTGCCCTTGTTTAAGTATTTCAACGTTTTTGGCTCCTTTATTCAGTATTGCCAGAGTTGATGCGTCAAGGTCGGAACCAAACTTAGAGAATGCTTCCAGTTCCCGATATTGTGCCTGATCAACCTTCAGGGTCCCGGCGATTTTTTTCATTGCTTTAATCTGGGCATTTCCTCCTACCCTTGATACTGAAATTCCAACATTAATTGCAGGACGGACTCCGGAGTTAAAGAGGCTCGATTCGAGAAATATCTGTCCATCAGTGATGGAAATAACATTAGTAGGAATATACGCTGAAACATCACCCGCCTGAGTTTCAATAATAGGTAAAGCAGTAAGAGACCCTCCTCCTTTTACCATGTGCCTTATGGCTTCCGGAAGATCGTTCATTTTCTGCGCAACCTCATCAGATTCAATGATTTTAGCTGCCCGTTCAAGAAGTCTGGAGTGCAGGTAGAAAATATCCCCCGGATATGCTTCACGTCCGGGCGGGCGACGAAGTAAAAGGGAGACTTCCCTGTAAGATACAGCCTGTTTTGAAAGGTCGTCGTATATGATAAGGGCATCACGACCCGTATCGCGGAAAAATTCTCCGATTGCAGCTCCGGCAAAGGGAGCATAGAATTGCGATGCTGCGGGATCGGAAGCAGTAGCAAGTATTATAACTGTATATTCGAGTGCACCATGTTCTTCAAGAATTGCTGCTATATTGGCAACCGTTGAACCTTTTTGTCCGATTGCGACATAAATACAATAAACCGGTTCACCTTTTTCAAAATTACTGCGCTGATTAATAATTGTATCAATGGCAATTGCTGTTTTACCAGTTTGTCTGTCGCCGATAATCAGCTCCCTCTGTCCGCGACCGATGGGTATCATTGCATCTATTGCTTTGATACCTGTTTGGAGTGGCTGTCTGACTGGCTGCCGGAATATAACTCCCGGAGCCTTTCTCTCAAACGGGAGATTAAAAAGTTCGCCTTTTATTGGCCCTTTACCATCGAGGGGTTGTCCTGTGGGTGTAATAACTCTACCTAATAAGCCCTCCCCCACACCAAGAGAAGCAATCCTGCCGGTTCTTTTAACGATATCACCTTCATTTATTTCTTCTGTGGGACCTAGTAATACCGCACCGATATTATCTTCTTCGAGGTTCAGTACAATGGCTTCAATTCCATTTTCAAATTCAATCAGCTCATTCGATTGTGCATTCGAAAGTCCATATATGCGGGCAATTCCGTCACCAACCTGAAGCACTGTTCCGACTTCTTCCAGCTCAACTCCGGTCTGTATCCCTTCCAGTTGTTGCCTGAGAATTTTTGAAACTTCTGCCGGTTTAATATTTACCATATAGTATCTTCTTAAAAGTCTTTATTAGTAATAATTTTCTATTCGTGAGTTATGACACTTTCTGTAAGTTCTTTTTTTATCTTACGAAGTTTGTTCCTTATACTGGCGTCGATGTAATTATCATCAATCTGCAGGATAAAGCCTCCAACTATTTCAAGATCAATGGTTTCTTTAAGTTCAACTTTAGTCTTGAAAACTTCTGAAATAAGATCTCTTATCTGCTTTTTGACTTTATCATCAACTTTAACTGCCGTAGTAAGCACTGATTCTGTGATTCCCTTGAATTTCTTCGTTTCGTGGATGAACACCCTTGCAATTGCAGGAATAAAACTTTCTCTTCCGTTTTTCACAATCAGGTCGATCATTGAAAGAGTGATCTTCTCGACGTTCTCATCAAGCATTTTGTGAAATATAGCTTCCTTCTTTGAGGGAACAATAATAGGGCTACGAAGGAATTCTTTTGTTTCCGGCATTTTACAGATCTCTGAAATAAAAATCATATCCTGATTGACCTTATCAAGTATCTTTTTTTCGAGAGCTGACTGAAATAATGCTCTTGAGTACCTAACAGATATTTTGCTATCGTTCATTACAGATTCTGCTTCCTAATTCTTATTGAAATCAATCTCTTTGAGGTAATTATCAATCAGCTTCTCCTGTTCACCGGTCTGCTTAAGTTTTTCACCCAGCAGTTTTGAGGCAATATCAACTGAAAGAGTTGCAACCTGCTCATGAATCTCTGAAAGTGCTTTAAGTTTTTCGTTTTCAATTCCTGCTCTTGCTTTCTCAATAAGTTTTTCAGCCGCCTCTGTCGCCTTTCCTTTTGCTTCGAAAATCAACTTATCTCGAACTTCTCTTGCCTCTTTAAGAATATTCTCCCGCTCTTCTCTTGCTTTACGAATTATTGCTTCATTATCACTCTGAAGCTTTAACATTTCGGCCTTGGCTTTTTCAGCTGATTCAAGTGAGCCTCTGATCATCTCATCCCTCGCCTTGACAGCATTCAGGATTGGCTTCCAAGCAAATTTTGTCAGGATCAGAAAGAATAATCCAAAAATCAATGCTGACCAAAAGAGCGTTCCGATTGCAGGAGTTGTAAGGCTGTTAGCTAATAATATCATATAAATTGTTTTAACGATTTCAATAAAAATGAAGCACTGCAACCAATCGTTGCAGTGCTTCATAATTTTAAGTTACCCCATTAGAGCAACTACAATTGCGAACAAAGCAGCTCCTTCAATAAGGGCGGCTGAAATGATCATGGCAATCTGTATCTTTGAAGATGCTTCCGGCTGTCTTGCTATTGCATCCATTGCCGATCCGCCTATTCTACCGATACCAAGTCCTGCGCCTATTACTGCGAGACCTGCTCCTAATGCTGCTAATGTACCTGTCATAATTTAAATATTTAGTTAAACAAAATTTTAATGATGTTCCTGCACTGCCAGACTTATAAATAATGCTGAAAGCAGGGTAAATATAAATGCCTGAAGGAATGCCACCAAAAGTTCGAGGCAATCCATAAAAATCACAAAGAATACCGATACCGGTGCTAGGGCAAGCGAATCAAATATAAATACCAGACAGATAAGACTTAACACAATAATGTGCCCTGCAGCTATATTTGCGAATAACCGGATCATAAGTGCAAAGGGTTTTGAAACCATCCCGATTATTTCTACCGGAATCATTACCGGCAGTAGCCAGAATGGTACTCCGGGTGTAGCAAAAATATGTCTCCAGTATGATTTATTGCCGCTGAATTGTGTGATAAGGAATGTACAACAAGCCAGTATGAAAGTAATCGCGATGTTTCCTGTAACATTGGCCCCGAAAGGTGGTGGAAAAGGGATAAGTCCCATTAAGTTGTTGATCAGAATAAAAAAGAATGCCGTAAGAAGGTAAGGCATATACTTTTCATATTTATGACCAAGGTTGGGGATAGCAATATCATCGCGGACAAACAGTATGATTGGTTCTAGGAAACTCTGAATTCCCTTAGGATGACTGATGCCTGTTTTCTTATATGATCGCGCAAGAGACAAAAATAGCAACAGGCCAATTATTGCAGCAGATAACATCCCAACGACAGTTTTTGTCATTGAAAGGTCAAGGGGAAGATTCTTTTCATCAACATTCCCCTCTTTATTTACTGAAACAATTTTCCCTTTCAGGTTTCCTTCCTCTTCAAGCCTTAAACCTTTATACTCCTTTCCATGGGCAAGTCGTTTTGAAGAGAAGATGTTCAGGCCTTTCTCCTTGCTGTAGACAATTACAGGCAGATAAATAGCAACACTCTCTCCATTTTTTTTCGTAAGAATATGCCACTCATGCGAATCAGCAATATGTTCAAGAATATATGTGCTGGCTTTGAATTTTTCTTTAACATCCCCTTTTTCTTCAACATCCTGGCCAAAGGCTGAAATAGTTGTTCCCGCAAGGAGAAGAAAGAAGAAAAATCTGATTAGATTTCCTGTTTTCAAAGCAGTATCAGTTTATAAAGATTTGTTTTTCAATGTTTTCAATATAACCCATATTGAAAACAAAGTGAGCGATAAATATAAAACAAAAAATATTAATACAGACTGCAATGAAGTTTTTTTAGCAACAATAAACCAGAGGAGTGCAAATACAATCTCAAGCAGGAACTTTAGGCTCACTGCAACGAGACTGTATAATGTCTGACCGTCTGGTTCTTTGATCTGGCCTTTTAAAAAAATCAGAATAGTAATGAATGCGATTACCGAGAAAGAAGAAGATACGATTACAATATCAATAAAGAGAAGATTCAGTTTGACTATCGATATAAGCAAATACACTGTTATTATCAACAAAATATTAAATAATGCCAGTAAGAAAATGTATTTATGAAATAGTTTCAAGAATGCGGATCACTTAATAAAATCTTTGATTGCGGTGTATATTGCTGCAAAAACTCCAAGAAGCGAAAGGACTATAGTAAATACTGGCGTATGCCACCCTGTCAGTTTATCAAGTTTTACACCACCCCAGACTGTAACAAGAATTATGCCTATCATCTGGAATGCCATGCCTGAATACCTGGCGAAATCTTTTACCCCCTTATTTTGAAGGCTTTTCGGGTTCTTTTTCTTTAATGGTTCCTGCTCCGACATTATTATCGTTATCACTCATTTTGCAGTTTCCCGAAAACGTTGCTCCAGGTTCGATAGAAAGTTTTGAGGTAGAGATATCCCCATGAATTTTTGAAGATACCTTTAGGTTAAGTAACTGTCCTACAGTAATTTTACCTTCAATAATTCCGGATACTTCAGAGTTTTTGCAAATAACTTCCCCTTTAACTTTTCCTGTTGGACCAATAACAACTTTGCCCTTTGTGTTAAGATTTCCCGTAAGGGACCCGTCGATACGGATATCACCATTGGATTTGATATCGCCGGTTATATCTGTTCCATTGCTAATAAGGTTAATCGTGGTGTTATCTGTCTCGTTGTACTTTGCCATAATATTTTAAAGTTTAGAGATACAAACTTAATAACTCACAAATATAAAAACTATTGCAGATATTAATAAAATTAGGGCTGATAATTACAAATCTTTTCTTTTAGAGAGAAAGACCCCTCTGCCGCTAAAGCGGCATCTCCCCCAAGGGATTTCTGTTTCGGGAGTAAAACCCTTCTATCGCTTCGCGACATCTCCAGGTACTTTAGGCACACCAATTAGCTTTCCTTTTAAAATAAAAGAATCTTATTAACCCAAATGAATTAACTTTGCTCCCCGGTTATTCAATAGGTGGACAGATATTTCTTTTTTATAGATGAAACTATTCTTAAAAATAGTGAAACTGCTTGCAGTACTGATTCTCACAGTTTCAATAATTCTTCTTTCAGCCTCATTTCTGCTTAAAGATAAGGTTGGATTTATAATTCTGAAATCACTCAATAAGAACCTCTCAACAAAACTGGATGTAAGGTCTTACAAACTATCGTTTTTAAGAAAATTCCCGAAAGCCTCTCTTGAGCTCAAAGATGTACTTGTTCATTCATCTCCCGGATTTAATTCGGCTGCATTTCAGGGAATAGATACTGATACTCTTCTTGCAGCCCGTTTTGTTTCCGTGGAATTCAAAATAACGGATATCCTAAAAGGAATTTACACCATTGAAAGGATTGGTGCAAGAGTTGGCAAAATGAATTTTTTTACCGACTCAACAGGCCATGTTAATTACAATATATCAGTAAAAAACAATACCACAGGCAGCAATGAAACTACTATTGACCTACAGATAATTAATCTTTCTGATATAGAAGCTTACTATAACAATCTGGAGGCTCACCTGATAATAAGCGGTGCTATAAAAACTGGTAAGTTGAAAAGCAGAATATCAGGCAACAATATAGATTTTACTGCGGGCAGTGAAATGCAAATAAATCGTTTTCAGCTTTACAATTTCAGAATTAATAGATCTATCGGAGCTAAGCTTGATTTAGTTCTCCAAAGCTCCAAAAGCGGTATTAAATTCAAAAAAGGGACAATACATATTGATAATTACGATTTCGGAATTGATGGGTTTGTCTCTACCGATAATATTCTTGATCTTAATTTGACCGGCAATAATTTAGATATTGCCAGGATCCGAAATTGGCTTCCGGAAAAATATCTCAAATCGATCGTCGATTATTACCCTTCAGGAATAATAATTGTAAATAGCAAGATTAAGGGATTGCTAAGCCGGACATCAAATCCTCATATTGAAATCAACTGGCAGCTCAGGAAGGGCCGGATAGCATATAAAAAATCAAACCAGTCGTTTAAGGATCTTTCATTTAAAGGACATTTTTCCAACGGATCAGCAAACCGGTCAGCAACAAGCTCTCTGTCAATCAAAGATTTTAAAGCAAAACTAGGATCTTCTGAATATACCGGGTCTCTAAATCTGAACACATTTGAAAATCCGCTGATCGATCTTTCTCTTAAAGGCAGGGTCTTCCCTAAAGAGTTGAAAGAGTTTTTCAATCTTCAGGACATTTCGACGGCTGATGGATCTGTTGACCTCGATCTTAAACTAATTAATAGTAAATGGTCAAAAAAGAGTTTTTCGCTGAACGATATTGTCGATTTGAAACCTGAAGCCAGTCTGACTTTTAATTCATTCTCTTTAGGGTTACAAAACAATAAAATTCTTTTCAGTAAGGTATATGGGAATTTGATAATTCAAAATTCAATCAAGGCAAATAATATTCAATTTAACTACAAAGGCCAGAACATTAAAATTGCCGGGGAATTCAAAAATCTGGTCGAATGGCTTTCAGGAAGACCTGTAAGGATGACAGCAAAAGCTGATCTTGCTATCGACAAACTAATTCCGGAGGCTTTCTTTAACGACACTTATGTTTCCGGTAAATCAGATCGCGGCCAAAAAGCTGTTTCTATGCCAGGAGATATTATACTAGACATAAATTTCAGAATTGACAGTTTGTCCTATAAAACTTTTTCTTCTTCTAAAATTGAAGGGATTCTGAATTATCAACCAAAAACATTGACTTTTAAAGCAGTGAGGATGAATTCATTAAAGGGAGTAATCTCGGGCAATTGTTTCTTTGCTCAGAATATTAATAAATCCATAATTTCAAAAGGTAGCTTTATTGTCACAAACATTGATGTAAATAAAGCCTTTACAGCCTTTCACAATTTCGGTCAGAGTTTCCTGAAAGCTGAAAATATTAAAGGTACCCTATCAGGCTCCCTCTCGCTCCTGCTTCCAATGGACTCCGTATTGAATTATAGTATAAAAACACTAACCGCTGAAGGTAAATATCACCTAGTGAATGGAGCACTCATCAATTTTGATCCTGTAAAACAACTCTCATCATTTATTGAACTGTCAGAACTTGAAAATATAAGTTTTGAACAACTTGATAATGACTTTTTTATAAGAAATAATTGGCTGTATATCCCCCAAATGGAGGTTAAATCATCTGCCGCCGACTTATCTGTTAACGGTAAGCATAGTTTTGATAACGAATATGAATATCATGTTAAAATACTGCTATCGGAAATCCTGTCTAAGAAAAGAATTAAAAACAAAAGCAATATTACCGAATTCGGAGTTGTGGAAGACGATGGTCTTGGTCGCACTTCCCTGTTATTGAAAATTATAGGTAAGGGAGATGAAGCTAAAGTAGGATATGACATAAAGGCTGCCAGCGCGGAGGTAAAGAATAATATTAAAAAAGAAAAGCAGACACTTAAAACTATTATGAATCAGGAATATGGATGGTACAAGGATGATTCAATGGTAAAACAAAAACCGGCAGAGAAGAAATCGCGGTTCCGCATCAGCTGGGATGATACTGATAGTACTAAGACTACAACTGATTCGGCTGCTGTAAAAAAGGACAGTACATTTAAAAGCATCTTTAAAAAGAAGTAATGTGACTTAAAGCCGATAACGCGTAATGGTACAAAGGTCTAACGGGATTAGAATACCTCAATAAATCAAAAATTAAGAATTAAAGAATATTGAATATTTTTCGACATAAAACTCTCTGGAAGTTGTTTTTGCTTCTTTTTGCAGTACTCATCGGTATGGGTTCTCTCGTTTACACAGAGAACCTTGTAACAAAATTGAAGTTTGAGGAGAGAAAAAACGTGGAACTGTGGGCTGAAGCCATAAGACTTATATCCATTTCTGATTCCAGTCAGAACGTTGATTTTCCCTATTCAATCATTGCTAACAACAATACCGTTCCTGTAATTCTTACTGATGAGTCTGACAACATCATCTCTGCAAGAAATTTTAATGCCGAAAAAATTGGGGATACAAAGTATATGATAAAGAATCTTAAAAAAATTAAGGAGAAAAATCAACCAATAAGAATAAATCTTGAGAAGGGTCATTACAATCTCATTTACTATAAGGACAGTATTATACTTACCTTGCTTATATATTACCCATATACGCAATTGGGAATAATTATCTTTTTTATTCTTGTTTCTTACCTGGCCTTCCGTTCTTCGCGAAAAGCTGAACAAAACCAGGTCTGGGTAGGAATGTCGAAAGAAACTGCGCATCAACTTGGTACACCGACCTCATCACTTGCAGGATGGATAGAAATATTACAGCAAAAGCACCCCGAGATTTTAATTACTAAAGAACTTGCTCTTGATGTTGAAAGACTTGAAAAAGTAACTGAAAGGTTTTCAAGAATCGGTTCAAAACCGGCACTTGCAAGTGATAATATTATTGAAATAATTTCAAGGACTGTTGATTATCTTAAATCAAGAACATCATCAAAGGTTGGAATTATATTTGATTATAACCCTGATAGAGAAGTCTTAGTTCCGGTAAATTCTGCCCTGTTTGAATGGGTCATTGAAAATGTTTTTAAAAATGCAGTTGACTCTATGGAGGGAAGCGGAACAATTACCGTCCGAATCACTGAAACTGAGAAACATGCATTGGTAGACATTTCCGATACCGGAAAGGGAATTCCAAAATCAGCTTTTAATAAAATTTTCTACCCCGGCTTTACGACGAAACAGAGAGGATGGGGTTTGGGTCTCTCCCTTGCAAAACGTATTATTGAAGAGTATCATCATGGAAAGATCTTTGTAAGACAATCGGAGGTCGGAAAGGGTTCCTGCATCAGAATTGTGATGAACAAGGATAAATTCTAATTGCTATATTTGCAACCCTTTATGAAAAGAAATGATATAGAGATAATGGCCCCTGCCGGATCGTACGAATCGCTAATGGCAGCAATTCAGGGCGGTGCCGACTCCGTTTATTTCGGTGCTGAACATCTCAATATGAGGGCTGCCTCATCAAATAATTTTACAATAGAGGACCTCCGGAAGATTGTCTCAATCTGCAAAAAGAACGGACTCAAAAGCTATCTTACCGTAAATGTGGTCGTCTATGACAACGAAATTGAACAGATGCACACGATTATCGATGCAGCAGTTGAAAGCGGTATTTCAGCTGTTATTGCTTCGGACCTCGCTGTAATCAATTATGCCTTTTCGGCAGGAATTGAGATTCATCTTTCAACACAACTGAATATCACGAATATTGAAGCATTGAAGTTTTATGCTCAATGGGCCGATGTGGCAGTATTAGCCCGTGAATTGAATCTTGATCAGGTCAAACATATTTACAGTAGTATCAGAGGGCAAAATATAACAGGGCCAAAAGGAGATCTTATTAAGATTGAAATGTTTGCTCATGGCGCTTTATGTATGGCCATCTCCGGTAAATGCTACTTAAGTCTCCATGAAAATAATAAATCGGCAAACAGAGGTGAATGCTATCAGACCTGTCGTAAATCTTACATCGCCACCAGTATGGAATCTGGTTACGAAATTGAGATTGACAATGAATATATTATGTCTCCAAAAGATCTCTGCACAATAGGATTTCTCGATAAGATAATTGATGCGGGAGTAAGAGTTCTTAAAATTGAAGGAAGAGCCCGATCGGCAGAATATGTCAGAGAAGTATCTTCGTGCTATGATGAAGCTGTCAGGGCCATTGAAAACGGAACATACAACAAAGAAAAAACTGATACCTGGAGGGCCAGACTTTCAACAGTCTTTAACAGGGGATTCTGGGACGGTTATTATCTTGGACAAAAGATGGGAGAATGGAACACAAATTATGGTTCAATTGCCACAAAAAGAAAGGTTTATCTCGGAAAGATTACTAATTATTTTACAAAACTAAATGTTGCAGAGATTAAACTCGAAAACGGCAATCTGAATAAAGAGGATACAATTCTTATCATTGGTCCGACAACCGGTGTTGTTGAATACCATGTGGATGAGATTCGCGTTGATCTTAAAGTGACAGAGAAAGCATTAAAAGGAGAATTGTGTTCAATTAAAACTCCGTATTATCTCAGGAGATCGGATAAGGTCTATAAGTGGGTTGATGCAGAAGAAGTTAAAAATCAATAAAAGAGACAATTTACCAGGATATCTTACCTGCAGCTTCAAGTATCTTTAGAGTGTTTGTTTCTATATCATCGGAATCGGTCTTGATATAAATAATATTCTTACTGTTTTTCCCCTTTAATCCATACAGATACGTCTTGTCATAATAATAAAGTGCTATTTCAATTGCCTTGGCAAAATCATCCATTTCAATTGCTTTGATTGCCTCTCTCGTTTTATCCCTGCCAAGTCGTTTACTAATCTTAGTAATAGATGCTTTAAGAGATACTGAAGGGTATGTTGAGTACTCACTGATAAGTCTTGGCAGCCTTATCTTAACATCCATAATGAGAATAATAGATGGTGCATCCTGCATATTTAGATAAAACCTTTCTGGCATGAATATTGAGCCGATATTCCGGCTTTCATCCTCAATCCAAAAAGGAAGGTTCTTGTTTAACTGCTTCCACTCATTAAAAAGCATATTTGCAAATTGTTCAGTTGATGGTTGAGGCAGCTGTCCGAGAGCTCCGAAAGCAGAGCCCTTGTGGTTAGCAAGTCCTTCAAGATCAAGAACCTGTTGCCCCATTTTATTTAGATATTTGAGAATGCAAGTTTTACTGCTTCCGGTCATTCCTCCCAGCACAATCATTTTTCTTTTCTCGGAAAGATTATCGAGAATATGATGGCGATAAGACTTATAGCCTCCATCCAGTACTTCGGTTTCAATATCGCCCAATGAAAAAAGCCAGGCCATAGCTTCGGATCTCATACCTCCCCTCCAGCAATGAATAAGCAGTTTCCCGTTTTTTGCGATCTTAAGAGCTTGCTTCAGTTTGGATGACATCGCAGGACCTGTATATTTCAATCCCTCAAGAATGGCAGGTATACGTCCCTCCTTTTTATATTTTATACCTACAGCCTCTCTCTCATCATCATCAAAAAGCGGAATATTTACTGCTCCTGGTATATGTCCAAAGGAAAATTCAGAAGAAGACCTGACATCTGCAATTGGAATGATCTCAGAAAGCTCCAAAAACTTTGATACGTTGATTTTCTTTAATACCATTATTTTATTCTGATTCCGGAATTTGAATAAACTTCCGGGTAGTTTCCAGAATATTTACTTTTTAAAATATCTGGCAAAAAGCCTTTTGAGATCTTCAATTCTGACAGGTTTAGAAATAAAATCTTTAATGCCTGAGAGTTCAGCTTTTCTTTTTGTCTCAGGCAAATTATCTGCAGTAAAGGCAACGATTAAAACCGATTTATCAAATTTCAGAATCCTTTGTGCAGATTCGAAACCGTCCATCTCAGGCATAATCAGATCCATGAAAATAAGATCAAATTTATTGGTTTGTGCCTGCAGATAACCTGCATAACCATCATCAGCTAGTTCATAGGAATAGCCCAGACTTTTAAGCATTGTTCCGATAACGTTCTGATTCATTTTGTTATCCTCAATTATCAATATATTGATATCAGTTCTGACACTACCTATTTCAACCAACGAAGCCTGGTCTTCTATAAAAGGAAAACTATTCTTAATAATACTTAGTAACTCGCTGATATCAAATGGTTTTATAAGATAGTGATCGATCCCTAAGGTGATGCAATTCATATAATTTCCCTTTTTATCATTTGAGCTTATCATAAGCATTATGAAATTGGATGAAAGCTTGTCTTCCCAAATCACCCTGGCGGCATCAAATCCGTTAAACTCCTCATCGTCAAATACAATAACAAGTTTGTATTTTTCCTCAGGAAAATTCATATTTGCCTTGATCTGGTTCACCGTTGATTTCTGGAAAGTTGTGATTGTGACAGTAAGCCCAAGCCTATGCAAAGCGCCTAGTATCTCTTCATCCCGGTTTTGATCTCCTGTTATTACCAGTGTTTTGATTCTATCAAATGTTTTAATCTTCTCTAATGAAAGTTCTTTTATTTGCCTGTCGTTTGAGTAGGTAAGTATTGTAAAAGACACTTTTGTTCCTAAATCACCTGATAATCCTGATGGACTGACAGCCGACAGCTCTCCTCCCATCAGTTCAACAAGCTGCTTCGACAGGATAGTTCCAAAACCCGATTCATCATTAGTCCTGACTATCTTTGATTCAATATTTACAAAATCACCAAAGATCTTTTTCAGGCTTGCTTTGTCAAAACTTCTACCGGTATCGAGCAATTCAAAGCCAAGTGTAATTATCCCGTTTTTATTGTTTTTAAGCAAACACTTAAGCCGTATTTCCCCCTTTTCTGTATTTCGGACAGAGTGGTTTACAAGGTTTGTCAGGACTTGTCTCAGTCTGAAAGGATCGCCTATTATGCTTTCCGGAACATTGTCATCAACTGTGCAAATAAAATTCAGGTCATTTGAAGTTATATTTGTCTTTGCCAGATCTGTACAATAATTAATCTCCTCTCTTAAATTAAAAGGAACCTCATCAAGAATCATTTTCCCCGATTCAATTCTTGAAAAATCAAGGATGTCATTAATAATATTTAGGAGTACTTCGGTAGAGCGGTGCAGAAGACTTACTATCTCTTTTACTTCTGTTGAAAGATGATATTTTTTAAGCACATCTGTCATTCCAATAATTCCGTTCAATGGAGTTCTGATCTCATAACTCATTCGTGCAAGAAACTCTGATTTGGCTTCATTGGCCTTCGCTTCCTGTTTTCTGGCAGATTCCAGCATAGTTACATCAATCAGTATCTCCATAGAAGCTTCTTCTCCCATGAACATAACCTGTATACTGTTTCTGTACAGAACAATCTCTCCTATTTCTTTCTTTATAATTACGAACTGGTCGGGATTGAAAGACCCACCAAGGTTTTTTGAATAGTAATCACTATCTCCGGGTAAGGATGTTTCAGGAAAGATTTTGCCGGTCATTTCTGATTCGCTAAAATACGAATATTGACTAGCAGCAACTTTATTAGCTTTAAGTATTTCCCTGTTTTTATTATGAACTATCACTCCTACCGGCATCTCTTCAATCAGTTTGAAAAGCATTTTTTCCGAGGTTTTTAACCTTTCCATTTCAGCCGAATTGGATTTAAGATACCGCCAGAAAACATAAATAATCGCTTGAATAAGAAGCAGGGTCGCTATTACAATGAAAAGAGAGTTCCGGACTAAGTATTTCCTAAAAAAAGTAGTTGGCGCAGAAAAGACAAGCCCCATATCTCTCTGAAGAAGTTGTGTGGAATAATATGATGAAATAATTTCTGTGACCTTTCCATTAATAGTGGCTTTATGAATAATATTCGCAACTGACCCTTGGGCGAGACTCTTGGTAATTTTGTCCATTTGCGAGTATTCTATCTTGCTTTTATTATTGTCGTAAACTATTTCTCCTGAATTGCTTACTACCCATTGCCATTGATAATCTTTAAGACTAAATTCCGAAAATATCTTATAAAAATATTTCTGGTAATCAACTGTGACGACAATATTGCCGATAGTTTCATTATTTTTTAATACAGGTAAATAAAAATCAAACTTCCGGTCTTGCTGAACCAGTCTTTCCATATTATAAATTTTGGACTGCGCGTGAAGTATAAAAGGTTGTTCAAGCCACTCCTCACTCTCTGTATCTTTTTTTAAGGTGAATTCATTCTTATTATTGTCGTAAAATTTAATTCCCGTAACGAAATCATTATACTTCGAGAAGAAAAGTTTCATTCTTTCTTTTGCCTTGAACTGATTTTCAGGATTAGTAAAAAACAGGTCAAGATCTTCTTTAAAACTGATCTGATTTAAATCGCTTGAAAACCAGTAATTGGTGCTATCAACTGAAAGTCCGACAGTCTGCACCTGCTGGTCAAGCAATTTAACAATATAATTTATCTGATTATTATACAGGTTTTTATAATAAAAATAGTTAATAAGCATTATTATCAGAAATGCTGAATAAACAAGAATAATGATTCTTCTCATCAGAATAAAATGTTTATTTTCTAAAGTATATAAAGATACTCTATAATACAATAATTATTAATTCACCTGTATTTGCCATTATCTCCATCCATGATATTCAGATAACTTCTGTATCGGAGAAACTCTATCTCTCCTTTTTCCACAGCAATCCTCACTGCACATCCGGGTTCATCAAGATGAAGGCAATTATTAAACCTGCACTCTTTTGATATTCTGAATATTTCGCGAAAAAAATGGTAAATCTCATTCCGCTCCATGTCGACGACACCAAAGCCTTTAATTCCGGGAGTATCAATTACAAATCCGTCAAATGGCATCTGATGCATTTCAGGAAAGGTAGTTATATGCTTTCCCTGTTTATGATAATCTGATATTTTCGCGGTTTTTAGATGTAGCAAAGGATTAAAAGCATTTAAGAGAGTTGTTTTTCCTACTCCGGAATTGCCGGAGATCAGGCTTATTTTTCCTTTCATTAATTGTTTGAGATTTTCATGGTCCGTCATCTCTTTTATGGAAAGCCTGATGCATTCATAGCCAATTTTATTATAAATTGACTCAAGGTACTCCATTTTTGCAAATTCTTTGTCACCATACAGATCTGTCTTATTAATAATTATTTTGGCAGGGACCCTGTACGCTTCAGCAGTGATCAGAAACCTGTCTATAAATTCGATCGGAGTCTCTGGAAGAATAATAGTGATCATGAGAAATACCTGATCAATATTTGCAGCGAGTATTTGGGAATGTTTTGAGAGATTTGATGCCTTTCTTAAGATATAATTCTTTCGGTCGAGTACTTCTATAATAATACCCGAATTATTCTTTTTATCTATTTCGAATAAGATATTATCACCAACAGCAACCGGATTTGTAGTACGGAATTCTTTAATCCTGAGTTTCCCTTTAATGGAACAATCAATGATAATTCCTTCACCATAAAGCACCCTGTAACGGCTTCCGGTGGATTTTAGTACAACTCCCTTTTCCAATAGACAATAATTTGGAACAAAAGTAAAGAAATTTGTGCTATTTTCTTAACGCTTCCCCTATCCACTTCCCTTAGACAAAAGGGAAATAGCTGGGGGATGGGTTTGTTATATTACAAGGAGAGACGCCCAAGATGGGCGTCTCTACAATACAAATGTATTAAAATTGAATTATTAAGTATCTGATGCCATCAGCAGGAATGGCTTCATCTCAAAACTATGGTAGTAAGGTCTTAGCCTTTCAATATTATAATCTGATAGTTTTACTACTTTTTTAGATGACGTAACCACATCAATAGGCATATTATCATATCTTCCATTTTTCAGGACCACAATCCTTCCGTGCACCCCTTTTAGAATAAGATCCAGAGCGAGATTTCCATAAGCCATCGGAACAATGGAATCCAGTGCGTCGGGATCTCCACCGCGTACCATGTAGCCAAGTTTCTGGTAAATTACATTAATTACTTTCCCATTATTATGATGTGCAGAAAGTTCTTTAAGCTTTACTGACACCATATCACCGATACCTCCAAGTTTTGCATGGCCATAAGCATCCTTTTCACTGTCAGCAAATATCATCTCACCTCCTTTAAACATTGCACCTTCTGAAACCAGAACTACCGAATATTTACTTGGATTATGATTTCTGTCTTCAACAAGAAGTCTTGTAAGTTGATCTATATCAAACTCATATTCAGGTATTACACACCTGTTTGCAGCACCTGCCAATGTAGGCAGCATAGCCGTAAACCCGGCATATCTTCCAAATACTTCAAGAACCAGAAGTCTCTCGTGTGATCCGGCAGATGTTCTAAGGCTGTTTGTCATTTGAATGGTTCGTGAAATGCAGGTGCTGAAGCCAATACAATAATCAGTTCCGGGAACGTCATTGTCCATCGTTTTAGGAATTGCAACAACGTTTACCCCTTTTTTGTAAAGATGAACACCATAACTAAGTGTATCATCACCTCCGATTGGAATAAGGTAATCAATGCCGAGCCATTCAAGATTTTTGATTATCTCCGGCGTAAGGTCGTTCATCTCAGCATCATAGGTACTCTGAAGATGTTCAGGAACATCCGCTTTTGCCATATGGCTCGGTCTTGTTCTGGAAGTATGCAAGAAAGTCCCTCCTGTTCGGCCTGCCTTATTAACAATATCGTCCGTAAGGACCTGAAAGTTATTGCTGTTGTCAGCCTTGGTATCTCTGATCAATTCGGTAATTCCTGCCCACCCCCTGCGAAGTCCGATTACCTTGTATCCTTCCCGGTTTGCACGGATTGTTACTGCACGAATTGCCGGATTAAGTCCGGGGACATCTCCCCCCCCGGTTAGAATAGCAATTGTCCCCTTAGTTGCTTTATGCGTTGCCATGATCTTTTGCTTTTTATTTGGTTCCATTATTAGTAAATTTAAGACCTCTAAAGTAAAACTTTTTAATATTATTCCAAATACCTTAATTGTGCCGGAAAATCAATACTATACAAATGTAGAAAGAAACTCATCTGTTCTGATTACCGGAGGCAGTGGTTTAATTGGCAGACATCTGACAGCACTCCTACTGTCAGAAGGATACACAATATCACACCTTTCAAGAAATTCCAATAAGATTAATGAAGTAAGCGTCCACCGCTGGGATCCAGAAAAAAAGATTATTGACCCTGTTCTCTTTGAGGGTTTAGATTATATTATTCATCTTGCCGGAGCAAATATCGGTGAAAAAAGATGGACTAAAAAGAGAAAGGAGGAAATAATAAAAAGCCGCGTGGATTCGACCAGATTTCTTCATAAAGTCATTAAGGAGAAAGGAATCCGGCTAAAAGCCTTCATTTCTGCTTCAGCAACAGGTATTTATGGCTCTGCAACATCTGCAAATATTTTTAATGAAAATGATCCGCCCTCAGAAGATTTTCTTGGGTCAACCTGCAAAGCATGGGAAGAGGCTGCTGATCTATTTAATAACTCAGGCATTCGTACAATAAAAGTCAGAACCGCAATTGTTCTTGAAAAAAGCGACAGTGCCTTGTCAAAATTAATGAAGCCTGGGAAATTTGGTTTTTTAATTCAAACTGGAAGCGGGCAGCAGTATATGCCCTGGATCCATATTAATGATTTGTGCAATATTTATCTCAAAGCAATAGAAGATCCCGAAATGAGAGGAGCATATAATGCTGTAGCACCGCAACATATTACACATAAAGATTTTATGCACGTTCTGGCAAAGGTTATGAAACTTCCGGTTTTATTTACACCTATACCCGATTTCGTTCTAAGAGTTGTTCTTGGAGAAATGTCTGATGTGATTCTTAAGGGGAGCCGGGTCTCTTCTGAAAAAATAGAGAATTCCGGATACAGGTTCCATTTCAGCAAGCTGGAAGATGCGCTTAACAATGTAATTCGGGGATAGAATGTCACTTATATCAACCATGTTTGGAAATAATTTCGAGTTTACCGACGTCGACCACTTCGATAGTCTTTCCAAAGACTCTGATTATCCCCTCCTTTTTAAAATCAGATAATGTCCTGATGACGTTTGCAGTACTCATTCCAATATAGTCTGCAATCTCTTTCCTTGAAACGGGCAGATCGAAAACCCTTGACTTATAAATATCATTCGTAAAATAGAGTAAAACAAAAGCTACTCTGCCAATCAGGTTTTTTTGCCTGATATCGAGGGTCTGAGAAATAATTTTATCATTTATCCTGGAGATCTTGGTAAGAAGGCCCATTGCAAATCCGCCATTTTTTAAAAACAGTTCTTTTATAAACTCCAGCTTTACCATACAGACAACTGAATCTTCAAGCGCAGAGACGGAATATTGGTAGCGTTCCTCCGAAAAAATACTCATGTTACTGACGAATTCAAATGGCCTAGTAATAGTTATTACCTGCTCATCACCATTAGGCGTTCTTCTGTAAAGTTTAACCAGTCCGCTTTTAAGATATTTAAAGTCACTGATTTTTTCTCCCTCATGATTTATTATCTCCCCTTTGCGAAAAAACTGTTCCTCTTTGTGATCGCATAATTCTTCTACTACCGGATCAGTAAGGTAGGAAAATACCACATCCCTGAAATCGCAATTTGCACATGAGCAGGGTTTTTTCTTTTCGTTCACTTTTTTCAGTTTTTCACAAATTTACCAATTTCCTGATTACATTATCAATTTTCAATTTGTTTTATTGCCAAATTTAGAGCTAATTTGAAAGTCAAAAGTACAATTTGTCCTTCTTCTCAAAAAATGATCTACAAAACTGATTATCATATGCATTCCTCTTACAGTGACGGAAGGTCAGATCCGGAAGACTATATCGCTTCGGCAATCGCTGCCGGACTGAGTGAGATCGGTTTTTCCGAGCACCTTTCGCTGTTCAAAGACCTTGAGGACTGGAACATGAATCCTGTGAACATTTCTCATTACATCAGTCACCTGGAAAACCTTAAGAATAGTATAAAAAGTATTAAAATTAAAATTGGTCTTGAAGTTGATTTTTTTGCAGGAAAGGAAAAAGAGATTTTTCCTTTCTTAAGTTCCCTGCCTTTGGATTATATTATCGGTTCAGTTCATTATCTTGGCGAAAAAACCGTAGATGTAGGTCCTGAATTTTATGAAGGAAAAAGCATAGACAGATTATTTGAATCGTATTTTGATTCAGTTACCTCTGCTGTTGCATCAGGCCTTTTTGATATAATCGGTCATTGCGATTTAATAAGAATATATGGTTATAAACCTTCGTCTGACCAGGAACCGCTTTACAGGAAACTTGCTAAAACAATGAAAACTCATAATGTCGTATTTGAGGTGAATACAAATGGTAGAAACCGGCCTCTTGCTGATTTTTATCCCGACCGCCGGTTTCTTCATATATTCAGGGAAGAAAATGTCCCTGTTTGCATCAACTCCGATGCTCACATGCCATCACGGGTTGGACAGTATTTCGATGAAGCATATGAGTTATTAAGATATATTGGTTTCACCGAAATGGCGGTTTTTGACAAAAGAGTGAGAAAGATGGTTCCATTTTGAGAAGCAAAGCGACGAAGCAATCTCAACAGAAAAGTCTGATCAAGGAAAAGCAAAAGTTATTATGCAAGCATATGTTCGAGGAATATCTTTAATCCTATAGCAATTATTAACAGGCCTCCGATAATTTCAACTTTGTTTCCGAGCCTCTCACCTGCAGACTTCCCGATTCTTATTGCTGTCATTGAAGCGAGGAAAGTAACGATTCCGATAAGAATCCCTGCTTCCCAGATCTTCACATCGAGTAAAGCAAAACTTATTCCAACTGCAAACGCATCAATGCTGGTTCCAAGGGCAATAGTCAGGAGGACAATTATGCTGCTGAAATCTTTTGTTCCCTCTTTATTCGATTTTTTAAGTCCTTCAACAATCATTTTTATTCCCAGGAATGTAAGCAGGCCAAGGGCTATCCAGTGATCCGTTGCTTTTAAAGCATTTGAGATTATTGAACCAAGGAAATAACCTGCAATTGTTAATCCTCCCTGAAAAACAGCAAGAACAATTGCTACCCAGGCTGCTTCTCTGAACAGGATTCTGCTTCGTATAACTCCGTATGAGAGTGAAACGGCAAATGTATCAAATGATAAACCCAGAGCGATAGCCAGAATTGTAAATAAATCCATTGAGTAATCATAAGTTGCGCAAATATAATATAAATCATCACTCAAAAAATTTTACGATTGATTGTATATATTTGAAGACTATAAAATTGATTGCAATGAGAGCCGTAATTCAACGGGTAAACAGGGCGTCTGTAACAATCAGTAAAAAGATCAAATCTGAAATTGATATTGGATTACTGGTCCTTGTCGGAATTGAAGATTCCGATGATGATACTGATATTGACTGGCTGTGTAAAAAGATAGTACAGCTCCGTATTTTTAACGACAGCAATGAAGTGATGAATCTTTCCGTTCTTGATGTGGGAGGAGATATCCTTGCAATCAGCCAGTTCACCCTTCATGCCAAAACAAAAAAGGGCAACAGACCATCATACATACGTGCCGCGCGCCCGGACATTGCAATTCCTTTATATAATAAATTTGTATTCAGGCTCTCTCAACTCATGGGAAAAGAGGCCAGAACCGGGGAGTTTGGTGCCATGATGCAAATAGAGTTAGTTAATGATGGCCCTGTAACAATAATTATTGATACAAAGGAAAAGGAATAAAAAGGTCTTTAAATCTTGCAGTCTTGAAGTCCTGAGTTAAAGGGTTGAAGTGTTTAAAGGTTGAATTGAAGATGTTTAATTTATTTGTGTATATACTATTACAATGAACGCTGATCTATCTGAAGAAAAGACATTCAAAAAATCTGTGCTGCTTGTGACAACTTTTGCTGCTTTCCTGACTCCTTTTCTCAGTTCTGCAGTCAATCTTGCGTTGCCTTCAATAGGAAAAGATCTCCATGCAAATGCTATTAGTCTGGGCTGGGTAATAAGCAGTTTCTTACTGTCTTCAGCCATATTTCTTCTGCCTTTTGGACGGCTTGGCGATATAATAGGAAGAAAAAAGATCTTTTCTATCGGCATTTTACTGTTTACCATATCAACTTTTCTGATAATATTTTCCGGCAGCATTGTTTCATTGATCGTTTTAAGGATATTCCAGGGGTTGTCCAGTGCAATGATCTTTGGTACAAGCATGGCAATAATCACATCTGTTTTTCAACCGGGAGAGCGGGGAAGAGCAATGGGAATTAATATTACAGCCACATATCTGGGACTATCATGTGGTCCAGTCATCGGAGGATTGCTGACCCAGTATTTTGGATGGAGAAGTATTTTTGCATTTCTTCTGCCATTTGGTATTGTTTCAATTATTCTGATTAACAGGAAAATAAAAGCTGAATGGGCTGATGCTGTCGGTGAAAAATTTGACTGGCGTGGATCGTTAATGTACGGAATTGCGCTTGCATCTTTTATGTTTGGCTTTTCTAAGCTTCCTTCTTCCTTAGGATGGATTGGCATTGTGATAGCTGTTCTGATGGCTGTTGTTTTTCTTATTTTTGAAAATAATATCAGTAATCCGGTTTTTGATATCCGTCTAATAATTCGAAACAGAGTTTTTGCTTTTTCCGGCTTAGCGGCACTCATTAATTATTCTGCAACAAGTGCAATTGGCTTTTTCATAAGTCTTTATCTGCAATATCTCAAAGGACTTGATGCCAGAACTGCAGGGCTAATAATGATATCTCAACCTATAGCAATGACGCTTTTATCGCCTGTGGCAGGGAAATTATCTGACAAAAAAAATCCGGGAGTTATAGCTTCATTTGGCATGGGAATTACTGCTTCAGGACTAATATTACTCTGCTTCATTAGTGAGGCTACTCCTGATTATCTCATTGTACTATTTCTGTTATTGATGGGAATTGGTTTTGGTCTCTTTTCTTCCCCAAACTCAAATGCGATTATGAGTTCTGTTGAAAAACGCCATTTAGGTGTAGCATCCGGAGTTGTAGGAACTATGAGAATGGTCGGACAAATGATGAGTATGGGTATTGCAATGATGCTCATCTCGTTATATATTGGTAAGCAAACGATTAATCCTGCAACCTATCCGGGATTGATTTCCGCTATGAGAACAGGCTTTTTAATCTTTTCGGTCTTTTCGATATTCGGAATTTTTGCCTCTCTTGCCAGGCATGGGAAACATGGTTAAAAAAAATCCCAAAACAAATATTTCTATTCTGAATTCCCGGACAAACCCTGTGTACCTGTATCAAGAACAAATTTCCAGGTTCCGTCAGTTTGCTTTTGCCATACTGTTATATAAGTTCCTTTAGATATTTCGCCTGTTGTCTTATTTGTATTCGAATAAATTCCGTAAGTATATCCAAGATCTCCACCTTCAGATACTTTTTCAAACTGGGACTCCCAACTAAGAATAAAGGCAGTATCGCTTTTGCCGGTAAACCGTTTTTTCAGAGTCTCTTTCCCTTTAGCGGGGTATGAATTGTTACGAAGGATAACCCCATCATCAGCTATATAAAACAGGAATGCTTTGAACATACCCTCCTTTACAGACATTGCTGAAAAATCACGATCGGTCTGTAATAAAATTCCGTTAGTTTGATTTTTGGAGCTTTTTGAACAACTTAATATTACATTTAAAATAATTATGAAAACAAAAAGCATTATATTAACCCCGTTCTTTTTTTTCATAGCATCGTTATTTAATTTAATATAACAGATAATTATATGACAAAACTATATCAAAAACTGATCAATTCGTGTCCTTCGGAAACAGAAATCAAAAAGGGACTTAAAAAAGTATCTTCTTCTATTCCAGATGTTCTTGATAAACATCTCCTGATGAGTCTTTTGAACCTTATTGATCTGACCAGTCTTAATACTACTGACAATAAGAGCCATATAATACATTTTACAGGTAAAGTAAATAGTTTTTCGGGTCGTTTTTCAAATATCCCTAATGTTGCTGCTGTCTGTGTTTATCCTAATTTTGTTGCAGTTGTAAAAGAGAAGCTATCTGCCAGGAATGTTAAAATCGCATCTGTTGCAGGTGCTTTTCCCACCTCCCAGACCTTCAGAAGTATTAAGGTCTCAGAATGTAAGATGGCAGTAGAAGCCGGAGCTGAAGAAATTGATATCGTTATTCCGGTTGGCGCTTTTCTCGGAAATGATTTTGCAATGGTTGCCGACGAAATCAGGGAAATCAAAGGAGCAATCGGAAGTAAGCAACTTAAGGTTATTGTCGAATCCGGACTTTTAGGTGATTTTGAGCATATTTTCAGGGCATCAATAATTGCGATGGATGCAGGTGCCGATTTTATTAAAACATCATCTGGAAAAACAACCATTTCTGCAACTCCGGAAGCTGCATTTATAATTTGTCATGCAATTTCAGATTTCTATTCAGAAACCGGCATCAGGATTGGATTTAAAGCTGCAGGAGGAATTGTGACTCCTGCAGATGCAGTTAGGTATTATATGATTGTTAAACATTGCCTTGGAGAAGAGTGGTTGAATAATAACTTTTTCAGAATCGGTGCAAGCAAATTAGCCAATAATATCCTTTCAGAAATTTCAGGTTGCACGAGTGATCATTTCTGAGGTTCAGTCTTTAGCTAATTTTGATTTAACTCTTGTAATTATCATTACTTTTGTGTTTTGAATCGGCCAAAATGATGATAATTTCCTATTCAGATTTACAGCAAGATACTGTTCCGCGTAAAAATGTTATTAATCAAGACTCTACACGGGTAAACTCTGATTCAGCATCGATTGTTAAATATATTCTGCCAAAAGATTCTGTTAAACACAAAACCACAGCAGTCCATCAGAATATAATCATTGCTTATTCTGATACGACTTCGGTTTGTACCAGGAACAGCATTGCAGACGTAACATTTTACAATTTTAATAATTTTGTTTTTAGAATTGGATATGGATCTTACAAGCAGTTTCCGTTCATCTTTACTGAAAAAACGAGGCAGCGGCAGGCTGAGGCAAGAGCATTGCTTATAAAACATCTAAAGCCCGGCATAGATTTGCCTGTACAACCCTTACACACTGATTGGGTTATTATAATTATCCTCGTTGCAGCTTTTTTATATTCTTTAGTCAAAGCAACATCCAAAAGTGTGTTACCCAATGTTACCAGATTTTTTTTATTCAGAGGAATTAACGATCCTGCTTCAAGAAATATTGTGGGACTATTTCATTGGCAATCAACTATTCTAAATCTTGTCTCATTTCTTATTATCGGTTTATTTGGTTATTCTGCAGCTTCATATTATAACTTCATACCTTTTGGCATCAAGGGAATAATCTTCTGGTTAATAACTCTGGGAATAATTATTTCGGCTGTTACTTTAAGGCATATTGTATGCATAGTAACAGGCACGGTGAGCGGAGAGAATGAGGTATTCAGGGAATATCTGCTTGGCGTATATCAGTCTTACAGATTTGGTGCATTGTTTATTTTTGTCATTGTTATCCTGATGTCATATACAATAATATTGCCAGTCCGGGACTACTTTATTTCAGGAATGATTGTTCTGGGGTTAATGTATCTTATCAGGATTTTCAGACTGCTTATAATTTTTCTAAACAGGAATATTTCAATATTCTATTTGATTTTATACCTTTGTGCGCTGGAAATTCTGCCTTTTTTGATATTAGTTAGGTATTTTACAGGTCTTGTTTAGATTGACTTGGGTTACTTGGGAAGTTAAACTTAAACTGTAAAGAGTTGAAAATAAGGAAGATTTTAGTATCGCAGCCAGAACCGTTAAATCCGAAATCTCCATATTTCGAACTGGCAAGAAAGTATAATCTGAAAGTTGATTTTAAACCGTTTAATCAGGTTGAAGGCGTTTCATCAAAAGATTTCCGTCAGCAAAAAATCAATATACTTGACTTTACTGCGGTTATCTTTACTAGCAAAACCGGGATTGATCACTTTTTTAGAATTTGTAGCGAGCTTAGGACTGTGGTACCAGATACAATGAAGTATTTCTGTATTACAGAAAACGTTGCATTCTATCTTCAGAAATACATAGTGTACAGGAAGCGTAAAATTTTTCATGGAAAAGCTAAGTTTCAGGACCTAATTGATATTATTATCAAACATAAGGAAGATTATTTTTTCGTTCCACTTTCCGAGCCCCATAATGCTGAAATTCCTGAATTGCTTGATAATAATGGCATACGGTTTACAATCGGAACTCTTTACAAGACTATCAGCACCGACTTTTCTAATTTAAAGGAGTTTGATTATGACATTCTTGTTTTTTATAGCCCTTCAGGCATTAAATCCCTAAAAGAAAATTTCCCCGGGTTTGTTCAGGGTGATATTAAAATTGCCGCCTTCGGACCAACAACTGCATGTGCTGTTGAAAGCGAAGGACTGAGACTCGACATAAATGCTCCCAATCCTAAAGCCCCGTCAATGACAATGGCTCTTGATGATTTTCTAAAAGAATACAACAAAAATTTAAGATAATTTTTCAAAATACTGACGTATCCAGAAGCTCTGTAAAAGTTGTCCGGTAAAGCTTTCGGGATAAGTTGTTTTTTATGAATACCAATAGGGAGACCTTTGATAAGTCTGAAAGGCTTTGCAGCAGGAAAATCATCGACGGCCTGTTTGAAAACGGAAATATTTTCTATAATTCACTTTTTAAAGTTGTCTGGAACAAAGGTTTGAACTCCCTTCCTGCTCCTGCTCAGGTAGCTTTCAGTGTTTCAAAAAGAGGGTTCAGGCTTGCCGTTACCAGAAACCTGATTAAAAGAAGAATGAGAGAAGCGTACCGGAAAAATAAAACGATCCTTTATAATCATCTTATATCTCAAAACATTCAGCTGGCTTTCATTGTTATTCTTAAAGGAAATTCGGTTCCGGACTACGTGACTATTGAAAAATCAATCAGGGAGATGATAAACAAACTGATAATTCTTACTTCCAGCTTTGAGCTTTCGACTAATTAGTAAGAATATGTTAAAGTTGTTTTAATTGTTTCTTTATCAAAACGGTTCCCGATTTTTCTTTTTATTTTCGTCGTTCTAATTTAAGTCATATTTAGTTATGAAAAAGATACGTACTGGCAGGATAATTTTAGTGCTTTCCTTTTTACTGGTTGCAGGAATTAGTACCGGATTCCTCGTCAATCAGGAAACCCGGGATTTCAGAATTGGTAAAAACCTTGATATATTTTTCTCTCTATTCAGAGAGCTGAACACTTTTTATGTTGATGAGATCGATCCTGATAAAGTAATTAAAGCAGGGATAGATAACATGCTTAAAACACTTGATCCTTACACTGTTTATTTTCCCGAATCTGAGGCAGATGAATTTAATATAATGACCACCGGAAAATATGGGGGAATCGGATCACTTGTACGGAGCACAAGTGACTATGTTGTTATCAGTGAGGTATATAAGGGATTCCCTGCTGACAAAGTCGGGATAAAACCTGGAGATATTTTGAAAAAAGTTGATGGCATATCTCTAAAAGGCTTACTACAAGATAAAGTAAGTGAAAAACTTAAAGGTAATCCTGGAACAGAGATCACCGTTACAATTGAAAGAAATGGAAAGGAAACTGATTATCCGCTTAAACGCGAAAAAATTATCATGCCGCCGGTACCCTATTACGGGATGATTGATTCAAAAACCGGATATATCCGCTTTACCACTTTCACTCAAAACTGCATTGAAGATGTAAGGACCGCTCTTAATGCATTGGAAAACAATAATGCTCAACAGATCATTCTCGACCTGCGGGGAAATCCCGGCGGATTACTTACAGAAGCTGTTGAGATCATAAATCTTTTTGTCGCAGAGGGAAATGAGGTTGTATCCACTAAGGGGAAAGTCAAACAATTTGATGAAAACTTCAAAACAACAAAACAGGCTGTAGATGAAAAAATTCCACTCGCAATTATAATCAACAGGAGTTCTGCATCAGCTTCAGAGATAGTTGCAGGAGCAATACAGGACCTTGACAGAGGTGTGATTGTTGGTCAGCGGTCATATGGAAAGGGGCTGGTTCAAATTACACGTCCTTTAAGCTATAATACTGAACTTAAGGTCACTACAGCAAAATATTATATACCAAGCGGAAGGTGTATCCAAGCCCGCGATTTCTCACACCCGAATGAAGATGGAAGCGTTGGAATTATTCCTGATTCTCTTATATCTGAATTTAAAACTAAAAACGGCAGGATTGTAAAAGATGGTGGAGGGATTACCCCTGATATTGAGATTTTACCTGAACCACTCAGTCAGATTTCTTCGGAACTTTACCTTCGAAATTACATTTTCGATTTTGCCACAAATTACTATTGGACTCACCCTGATATTAAATCTCCTGAACAATTCACATTCACCGATCAGGATTATGCCGATTTTAAAACATTTCTCCTGAGTCGCAAATTTAATTATAAAACCGTTACTGAGGAGTCAATTAATGAACTCATTACCAATGCCAAAAAAGAAAAATACTATGATATTCACAAGGACCTGTTTAATGACCTGGAGAAGGATATAGCCCATAGTCTTGATCAGGATCTTAAAATGTTCAGAAGTGAAATAACCGATCTTATTGAAGATGAAATCATAAGCCGATATTTCTACGAAAGCGGAGCAATTGCATGGACAATAAAAAAGGATGAGCAGATTTTAAAGGCTCGTGATATATTAAATAATAAAGAAGAATATAGCTCTATACTTAAAGGAACAGCCGGTGCGATTCTGGTCACAAAGAAAAATGATCAGAATCTCACAAAATCGGATAATATTCAATACAGAAAAAATCAGGAACCTATCTAGGTATAATTGTTTTATTTCCACTTATGTGAATCGTCCTCAAAAATCTCATTTTTCCAGACCGGTAGTTTCTCTTTAATCATTTCGACTGTATTACTGCAGGCCTTAATTGCCTGATGTCTGTGATATGCCGAAACAATAACAAGGAGAGAGATTTCACCTGCTTTTACAAAGCCCGTTGAATGAATTATATCTATTGATGTAACTTCTCTGAACTCTGAAAAAATGGTCCTCTTAATTTTGTCAGCTTCTGCTTCAACCATCTTTTCATATGCTGAATATTCAATCGCTTTGACCTTTTTCCCTTCGATTTCGTCTGATCTGACCTGACCCAAAAAAATCGAGTGAGCTCCGGTATCAGTTTTCTCCTCTATCTTTACAATAAGGTCAGAAACTGTGCTTTGAGTTATCGGTCCGAATATAAGATATTTTGCTGCCATGATGTTTCAGAGACTGACGTTCAAATATATTATCCGCCTGCAAACGGGGGCATTAAAGCCACCTCGTCTCCTGTTTTCAATATTGGATCTGAGTCAATGATCTCATTATTAAGTGATATCCGAAAATTGTAATGAGCAAATTCCGGGAAGTCATCCTGAATCCTGAGCATAAGGTCACCTAATGATTTAACTTCCCGGTAATGTTTGAAGTTAGTTCCGGTAACCTCTGCTAAAACACCGAAGAACAATACTTTAACTTCCATAAGAATATTCGTTTTTACTCCAACCTTTTTTGCCCCCCAATCCCCCTGTATGGACCACATAGATAGTATACAAGGGGCTACACACATGGTATACAGTTAAGAAAGGTAAATTTATGAAAAAAACTTATGCCTTTCACAGAACTAAGTATCATGAGTCAAAGACTTGAATTTTGCATGCTGGCATCTAAACCTGAATCAAATCTGAGTGATTTGTACAGGCGATTTAACATAACCAGGCGGACTGGTTATAAGTGGCTGCAGCGCAACCTGGATGAGGGTATACTTGGTTTGGAAGATAAAAGCAAACGACCCGATAATTTTCCAAATCAAGTTGCAACATATATCGATCAATATGTTGTAACGTTATGAAAAAATGAACCAGAATGGGGGGCAAACAAGTTACATAAGATCATTTCTAATCAAAAGGAACAGTAGATGTATTCATATTCAACAGTACCATGTAAAGCCACAATTACGAAAATACTAAAACGTAATGGAGGTAAAATTATTTGAAAGAGTACAAATTTCAGCTTCAAAAGAATAGGAGGCGTGAAGAGACGCCATGTCAAAAAATGCAGAGACGGCCAAATTGGTCGTCTCTACGATGCAATAAATAAAACCATTGTCAGGAATGATGTAAAAATTAATTGTTAAAGGCAAGAGCCACGCCGATTTCAAAAGGATACAGATCATTACCTGCAGGACCTTTACCGGCCTGGAACAGAGGAGTCACATAATAGGTTCCAAAAAGCTGAAAATTTCCATAACCAACACGAGCGGTTGCTCCATACCGGAGCATATTTAAACTAAAATCTCCGTATGCCTTGACCGTATGTCCATTCTCAAATACCATTTTTGTGTGTGATCCAAGCTTTAATGCCCCGATTGGTCCGGCTGCAATATGTAAGCGGTTATGATCGACCGGGATTTGCAACTCCAACATAAAAGGAAGAGTGAGAAACAGAGTGGCGAGTTTTGATTTTTCAAGATTTAATCCGGGATCAAGTTCTTCAATAATGCCGTTTATCCCTTTTTGTATATTGTTATTCCCGTCAAACCTGTAGTTGTTCCAATTAAGGCCAAGTCCGGTTACAAATCCGATGTGTCTGGTCAAACCCAAACTTAACTGTGTGAAATTGATATTGAAATTGCTGGATTTACTTGATTTCAGGGTCATGTAATCAATATCGGCCGGCATAGAAAAACTTTTATCGGAAGTTAAATAATTATTTAATCCGAGTTCAATTCCTGACCAGTGTCCTCTGAATCTGGTTCTCTTTCTGGCGTGTTCACGCTCATTATTTTCCTGGTCCCATTCTTCTTTCTCTGAATATTTTTTAATATCAAATGAAGGTCCTTCCAATGATTCAAGGATTGCCAGTCCCCTGTTTCCAGTTTTTAAATTAAGTGCTGAACCATTTTCTTCGACACTTACCCGATCTTTGACGATAGTAACTTTTACGGATTTATTTTTATTAGCTGAAGTTTCCTGTTTTTTACTGGTCCGGTTATCCGCTGATACTTTCAGACAGAGGCTATTCATAATTATTGCAGTGAGCAATATAATTGTACCAAACTTCTTCATGATAAATAATTTTAAAATTGTTCAATGTTTCAGAGATGGGACGGAGATGGAGCCAAAAAAGTTACGGCAGGGACCCTGATTTTTTAACCGGAGCATTAAACTTAAGAAGTTTTGAACTGAAATAGACCGATTTAAGCTCTCCATTCCCGTCTTTCTTTTCATCAAGCGCCATCTCCCAGCCAAGTAGCTTATCGAGTCCTGAAACACCTGCTTCAGCTATCTCATAAACTTTCAGGGGGTCGTCTTTTGCAGTCTTCTCTTTCAGTATTTTTTCCCGGAAAGTTTTTGCAATAAACTTACTGAGTCTGGATCTGCCATCATCATATGCAGGAACAGTGACCGGGGAATTTAATGCAATCAGAGTATTGGGGATTGCTTCTACTTTCAAATCGATATCCGGTGAAACAGGAATCTTATTAAGCAATGTCCGGGGAAGAACTGTCGATCTTACCAGTGAATCATTTTGTAGCGGTGGATTAATGTTGGTTTCTGATATGGCAGAAACGGCCTTTTGTGATACGGCAAGCAAGTTTTTACTTTGTTTTTTAGATGTAATGATCTTTCTTCCAGTTTGTATCTCATTAGAGACTATTCCAAATAACGGCTTCTGAATAGTGCTGTCAACCACTATGGTCCGAGTTGTTTTTTCAAATTTGACTTTCAGGGCCCTTGGTTTTGAAATAAAGGTTATTACTACCAGTATAATTATAGCAGCGGCAGATAATCCGATTAATGACAACCGGATGACATTCTGAGCAACAGTTCTCCTGATGAGTCGCTTCTTGTGTTTGTACGAGAGAGCGACCGGCGATAGTTTCATTTTCTGAATTAATTCAAACGAAATCTTCTTTTCAGGATCCTGCTCAATAATTTCCTTTAGTTCGGTTTTCTGACTGGCAGACAGATCATTTTCAAGAAATGCCACACACAGGTAATCAAACTGCGATTCGGGAATGTCTGCACTCTTTTTTTTAAGATGGTTTTTATATGGGAATGATTTCGCTGAAGGTTTAAGTCTGAAGGCAGCCAAATCATTAACTTCTTCTTTTAAATCAGGATTTTCGCTTAGAAAAAGCTGAAGCTGTTCGACCTGGAGGTCGCTGAGATTTCCATCGAGCCAGTCGATAAGCCATATTTCATAATTTGATCTGTCGATTTGCATGACTATAGAACTGTTTCAATTTTCCCGATAAAACTCTTCAGGGCAACGCGACCCCTGTAGATATTTATTTTCACCTGGGCCTCGCTCAACCCGGTAATATCTCCTATCTCTTTATAGCTGTAGCCTTCGTAATCACGTAACATTATTGAGGTTTTTTGTTGCTCCGGGAGCCTCTCTAATGCCTTGTGGAGAATTTCATAAAGATCGCTGTATTGCGATTCATAAATCAATTCTTTTTCATGTTCCGGCTTAAGATTCGTAATCCTCTTCTCTCTCCTGATAATGTCAATCATATTATGGTATGCGGTTGAGAACAACCATGATTTCACAACAGGATATTCAACCTCTGCAACATGTATCCAAAGCCTTTCGTAGCTATCCTGTACGATATCGCTTGCCCTCTCTTCATCCTTAAGGTTCCCCCGGATGAAACGGTAAACCGAATCGGCAAATTCTTCAACAGATCTGTTATATTCCTGAACAGTCATAATGTAGGTTACAAAGCAAAGACGGATGAAATTAATAAAAGTTACATTGCAGTTAAAATATTTAAGACTGACAACTAAAGACGCACGACTCAGGGGAAATCTTTTTTCTTCCTCGTGCCGGGTGTCGTAAGCCGTGCGTCTTGTGTCGAGAGCCAAATTTTTTTCGTAACTTTGTTCCTCTTCCCAGTGCTTTAAACCAATACATGGTAAAAACATGAAAAGTCGGGCTGGAAAAAGAATGAAGTTCAAGTACAGAAAAATTATACTTTTTTCAGCTATAGTGTTACCTCTGGTTTTTGCTGGTTGTAAGAAAACTGACAATCCTATTATAAATCCTCCAAAAGACACTACTCCTCCGGCTATAGAAATTTATTCACCAGTAGAAAATCAAGTGTATAAATCCAAGAAAGTACTTTTTAGTGGATTGATAAAAGACCCTAATTTTAACAAAGCAGAATATTCTACAGACAATGGACAGACAAAAAAACCCCTTGAAGAGTCCTGGTCAGACAGCTTGAGTGTAGAAAATGGCAATCAGAAAGTAATTGTATATGCAAGTGACATTTATAACAACTCTTCGACAAGCACAGTTGATTTCTCTGTAAATTATACAGCTCCTCCTGTAGATAAAACTCCCCCAAAAATAGCAGTTGCCTCTCCATTAGAAAATAAAGTCTATGATACAGATGTTGTACATTTTCAGGGAAATATTACAGATGAAAATTTCTCTGAAGCAAGTTATAGTCTTAATGGAGTTGAGAATCCTGGTCTGCCCCAGTCATGGTCAGAAGACAAGACACTGGCAAACGGAAATTACAGATACATTGTCAAGGCAAAAGACAAAGCAGGAAACAGTTCTGCTGATACTGTAGATTTTACTGTGGATAAGCACAGTTGGAAATATGCTGTAAATCCTTTCTCTCAGCCAGACAGCATTACAAAACCAATTATATGGAATAATTTTACAACACCGGATCAGAGAAATGCTTATCTAGACGATAAATTATATAATTTTGACAAGACTGATACTCTAACAGGTATTCCGGGTCAATTTGTCTGCACTGATTTTGCTTCTCTGTTAGCTACTGATTTTAATGGTTATCCAGAATTAGGTTTTGATCCTGCAAAAGGTTTGCAAAATAATCAATTGTATAATACACCCATGTATACAATAACATTGATGAAACCAGTAACTTTTCATCAGATAGATGGTGTAATGATAGAAGATAATGTTACAAATATAACTGATTGGAGATTTCTTGAACCTCAAACAGATTCAACTTACAGTTTAAGTAAATTTAATGATATGGGAGTTTACAAGATTGTTATAAATTTTACCCGAGTTCTTGATACAGAAACTCAAGGAAAAGTTTTAGATGAAATCTCTATGTTAGAATTTATTCCAGATGGAAATGGGGGATGGAAAGATTCAGGATATAGAAATCCAGGGATCAAGTTGAAAGAAGAAAGATGAAATAAACCTTATGTCTTAACTGAAAGAGAGGAAACAACCCCGGACTGAGTCAGGGGTTATTGATAATAAGATGTTTGTGATTTACAATTCTCCCTTGTACAGATCTTCAATTGGAAAAATCAAATCATAATCGTTCCAATTGAGATTTCCGTCAACAATTTGATAATCTTTAAACTTAACTTCGTCAAGATATTTTCTAATTGATGGATGTAATGCAGATTCTAAAAATGGCCTGAAATCAACAAGTCTGTTAATTCCATCGCTAAAGAATACTCTGATTGCATAATCTCCGATATACCGGGCAGATTTAATCTCAATATATTCAACAGGATAATCAATATATTCTTCAGTTATTTTCATTTGATCCGGGTATTAATTTTTTCAAATACAATATCCTTATGATATACGAAGTAATCAATCCATTTCAGTACAATCTTATCTGCATATTCTTCCAGAAAAATTTCAAAATCTTTAAGTTTACTTCCTGTCAAAGGTTTTAAACCTTTTATTGCCTTTATTTTAATCTCAACAATCTTACCATCGACAATATAAAACTCAGCCTTACTTTCAGATCCATCATATTTGGCATGAACATGAATCGGCTCATGTTCATTGGAATAGAAAAACATCAAAATTCCTAAATATTCAAAAATCTTTGGCATGGTTCCTTTTTTACAAAATTAATATTTTTGAAACAGGAAAACAACTTATCAGCCCGAAGGATTCAGTTGCGGAGACTGAATATTAGTTCCGATACTACAAAAATCCGTTCATAACAACATAAGATCATAACGCCATAACAGCACGCTTGTACCAGAGCTCAGTATAGAAGAATGCAGATTGCTAATTTTTCATCTTATACACTCTTACCCAGTCAATTTCCATGGTTGTCATCCCATTAATTGGTTTATCGAGTCCGCCTGCAAGAAGAACATACATTGGTTCCTGTGGCACATCTGAGGTCTGGGTGAAAACCCTGGTGCCGTTCATTTTCCACACAAGTTTGTCGGAAGTCCACTCAAGAGTATAGATGAAGAAATCATTTGCATAACGCGAACCAATTGATGTTTTTGACACATTCCCTTTAGCGGAAAAATAGTCTGACCAGACTTTCCCTTTTGATGTCCGGCAGATGTCAATATGAGGTGTGATTTTATCAGCAAGCATCCAGAAAGCGCTTTTTGCATTCGGATCCCCGAGTTTAATTTTTGCAGTGAAAACACCGTATTTCTGCCTGAAGCTGGTACCGGAATTGATAAGTCCGGAAGTATAGCTGAACTCTTTTGTTGAAAACCCATTAGCAGCGGACCATTCTTTACCTGTGATTCTCTGGGGTTTTGTATTGATCCTCAGAATACTGTTTCGGACTTCAAAGTTTTCTTTTTCTGTATATGCCTGAAGATCTGATTCAACAGAGTACCTGTCTTTAAGTAACTTCTCACCCCAATAATAATTAGTCAGCCATTTTTTGGTGTCGAGTTTTTCACCATCAAACTCATCACTGAATGTCAGTTCTCTGTGCTTCAGAATATCGAATTTATCGGAGTCCTTAATTTTAAAGTACCAGATAATATCCTTGTTTTTTTTCAGCTTTTCATATTCCTGAATCTCCTTGAACATTTCAGTTTTCTCAAATCTCTTCTTATCAAGAAGATACTCTTTCTTTTGTTTAAAATCTGCAGTGGCAACGTATTCTTTAAGTTCATGATACCTTTTAAGTCGTGCTGAACCATCGGTATTCAGATAATTTGCATACTCTTTCGAGGACTTGAACTTATAAAACTCTTTTATTTCAAGTGTTCCTTTTAATCTTTTGTATTCAAGAAGTTTTTTATACTCTTCAGAATCTTTGAAGGTTATAGGCTTCATCCTTTTTTTTGCAAGGAATTCTGGTGATTCTACGAGTTTGTCAAGCTCTTCAAATCTCAATATTGATTTGGTTTTAATTATTTCAACTTTCGGTTGTGACTTATTCTTAGATGCTCTGAAAAATGACATTTTTTTCTTAGGTGGTTTTAAAAATGCCTTAATTTCCGGATCTTTTTTAAGAGCTTTGTACTCATCTAACTTGCGGTATTCATCAGTGTCTTTGAAAGTGAATGGTTTCATCTTTTGTTTTTCCCTGAATACTGGAGATTCTATGAATTTTTCAAGTGCCTCAAATTCAGTAATTTTACTGGAACCTTCCATCTCTTTAAATCTTTTCAGAGTATTTCCGGATGTGGTTTTAAAATAAAGAACAATATCCTTTGCTTTTTGAAGGGAAGAAAATTCTTTCTCTTTTGAATACTCTTCAGAATTCTTATACTGAAGGGATTTGATTTCTTTGCTTTTCTGAACGAAATCCGAAGAATTTACTAAACCATTCAGCTTATTATATTTTGCCAAAACATCAGATTCCGAAAAAACATGGAGCTTCTCAAATTCAGTAATCAAAGCCTTTTCAGCCTGCTCGATTTTTGAAGTAGATGGGATCATTCCCAGTAAAAGCTTGAGACTTGCCATTTTAAAATTGGTTTAAGTACAACTGATAAAGATAAAAAATCTTTCCAGAATAATTGGTCACGTAGATTCAAATATTTGCTTTTTAGGAATTCTGAAGGCCCGGTGATGAAAAAAGCTTGATTTTAAAGGATTAAATTCAGTTTCCAGATTTTTCATAATTTTGCCCCATCACTAAAAACCCAAAGATGGCTCTGGTACACGAATTTGAAAACAGCGGGAACTGGTTATTTAAAAGAAGAAGCTGGCTTCCTGTATTTATAATCGTTGCGGGAATTGTAGTGATGTATCTGGGCAACAGGCAGGCAATACTCTTCGATATGAGAGATGAGCTTATCTTTCTTGGAGTGAGTCTTTTTGGTCAGGTTATCAGAATTTTGACAGTTGGGTTTGCACCAAAAAACACTTCCGGGAGAAATACTTTAAACGGACAAATTGCTGATGAACTAAATGTTACAGGGATCTATTCTTTTTTACGGCATCCTCTATACCTGGGAAATTTCTTTATGTGGCTCGGTCCGGTTTTGTTCCTGCGATCCATTGGGTTCACAATAGTATTCGTGCTTTTATACTGGCTTTATTATGAGAGGATTATGTTTGCAGAAGAACAATATTTAAGAAAAAAATTCGGGGACATCTATGACAAATGGTCAGAAACCGTTAGTCCCTTTATCCCCTTTTCCTTTAAATTCATTCCGCCTAAGCTTCCATTCTTGGTAAAAAAGGTTCTTAAAGGAGAATACAATAGTTTTGTCAACATCTTTGTGATATTCACCCTTCTGGATCTTTTCAGGAACTATTTTCTGTCAAAAAGGATATATCTGAATAAGATGTGGATCTATCTCTTTGTTTCTGCGGGTGTAATATGGCTGGTGGTCAGAACAATTCACAAATGGACAAGTTGGCTGGAGATCGAAGGACGATAAACCCCTCTGCCGCTTCGCAGCACCTCCCCCAGGGGGGAGGAAAATCTTATTCGTTTAGTTGAATTCCTCCTTTAAGCAAAAAATTACTCCCCCCAAGGGGGGAGTGCCCGAAGGGCAAGGGGGTTCCCTGACCAAAAGGGAATTAGGATCATCTCCTCGATCCGGTGAAAATCATAATATAGTATAACAAAGTTGCCAGAGACCCAAGAGCAGCAATTACATAAGTGTATGCTGCCCACTTAAGAGCATCCTGTGCCAAAGCATGATTCTGGTATGAAGTTGTGCCTGCATTTGACAACCATGCAATAGCCCTCCGGCTCGCATCAATCTCAACGGGTAATGTAATAAAACTGAAAAGGGTTGTCAATGCAAATAAAACGATCCCTGCAAGTAATAAAGCTGGGAATGTTCGTACCATTAGTATTCCTGCAAGCAATATCCATTGTACCCATTTTGAAGCAAAACTGACAGCCGGAACCAGCTTTGATCTGAACCCAAGCCATGCATAAGCCTTCGCATGCTGAACTGCATGTCCGCATTCATGTGCAGCCACTGCTGCAGATGATATATTCCGGCCATTATACACCTCCTGGCTAAGATTGATTGTCTTATCAGCAGGATTGTAATGGTCAGTCAGCTGGCCCTGTACGCTTTCAATTCTTACATCAGCGATACCATTGTCATGTAGCATTTTTTCTGCCACTTCGCGGCCTGACATCCCGTTATCGAGCGGTATTTTCGAATATTTATTGAACTTTGATTTTAATACTCCGCTTATGATCAAACTCAGGATCATAAATCCTATGAAAATAATCCAGATATTCATAATTATATTTTCCTCCTAAATTTTTAATTTATTTCAAGCTACAAAACTTCTGCCAAATATATTCTGGCAGTTGTAATTGGTCATTTTGTCAGGAAGAGCAAAACTTAAATCCATTAACCGCAAAAATCCCAAAGCAGCATAATGAAAAACGCACCCTGCATCTTGCATCCTGCATCTTGCAGCAAAGACAGCATTTATTATCTTTGCATAATGATTAAGTTGGTTAACGCGATACTATCGTTTCTTTTTTCTCTTCCGGTACTTTTTTACAGGTATTTTATATCTCCGTTTTTACGTCCATCATGTCGGCATGTTCCAACCTGTTCTCAATACATGCTTGATGCAATGAAGATTCATGGACCATTCAGAGGTCTGATATTAGGAACAGGACGGATACTCAGATGCAGACCCGGAGGCACACATGGATATGATCCGGTTCCTCTATTCCGTTTCCATCGTTACCGTCCACTGTCCGCAATATTTACCAGGTGGGAAAAAGGAAACCGATTGAAAAGGTAGGGAATTTCTTCCCCGAAAGGAATTTGATTTGCAATATAAGCCCCTCTGTCCCGCCAGCGGGACATCTCCCCTATAGGGGAGCAAATTCAGTGGAGTTTAGAGTAATTATGCTTATATCCAGAGGATTAGCCCCCCTTTAGGGGGGGTGGGGGCTCAAATGCAATTAGAAATTCAGCTCCTCCTTTAGATGCTTATAACCCGTCCTGCTTACAGGAAGTTTATCGCCCGACTGAAGTATAGCTATATGATTATCCTTTCCGTAAGGCTCAATACGTTTTATCTCTTCAATCCTGACAATGTATGACCTGTGTATCCGCACAAAATCCGTTTTTGAAAGATTATCTTCACAAGACTTCATTGTCTGTTGTTTAAGAGCCTTACCTGCGGAATGATAGATCATAACATAATCATCCTGTGCCTCAACATATCTGATCTGTTCGACAGGAATAAGATTGATAGCGTTTCCTTTGCGCACAACAATCCTGTTGACCGGAGATGAAAGTTCAGGCTTTTTTGCAAGGAGCTGACTTGCCGGCTCTTTGTTTCCTGTCCCTGACCGGATCTTATCAATCGCTTTTTTAGCTGCATCCAGGAATCGTCTTTTTGGGAAAGGCTTCATAAGATAATCTACAGCATTTAACTCAAACGCTCTTATTGCAAACTGATCATAAGCTGTTGTAAAAATGATCTCGGGTTTCTCGGTAAGTACCTCAAGCATTTCAATTCCGGTAAGTCTGGGCATCTGGATATCAAGGAAAACCAGATCCGGTTTCATTACTGAAATTGATTTCAAACCTGAAAAGCCATCTGCACATTCGGCAATCACTTCAATAGAATCCACCTCTTTTAAATAATGCTTAATTAATTCCCGTGCCGGAGCTTCATCGTCAATTATTACTATTCTGATCTTTTCCATCTATTCCTTGTTACCCTGTGCTATAAGTAAGGCGCCTTTGCTTTATTATCCCTAAATTTAAGAAATAATTTTATGAGTATCAGAAAGTATGATTATAAATTCAATGATTTTGGCTTCGCCGAGCTCCGCTTTGCTTCGGTTCTTCGTTTACCCCGGCCCAAAGGGGAGCGAAGAACCGACCCCGCGTGCGGGGGAGCTCGACGCAGTCAAAATCAATTTACTTCCCTTGGGGATGGGGTAAATAAATTGATTTTCAAGCAACATTTACAAATAATCTGTTGGTAAGTACAGGTTTACAGTATAAATCCCATTTTCTTTCGATGTTTTTATCGATGCCTTGTTGCCGTAGAACAATTCAAGCCGCCTGGTAACATTTAACAGACCGGTCCCGGTTCCTCTCCTAATTAATGCTGGGGCCGGATCGTAATTATTGCTTATAGTTATTTCAATGTACCCGTCAATAATCTTTGCCTGTGTTTTAATCCTTACGCTTTCGGTACTTTCATAAACACCATGTTTAACAGCATTCTCATAAAGTGGCTGTAAGAGCATAACTGGGATTTTAAATTCAAGACAATTGTTTTCAATAATCTCTTCTGTTGTAAGCTTATCGCCGAATCTTACTTTTTCAATATCAAGATATAACCGCAGGTTTTCAAGCTCATTTTGCAGGGAGACAGGTTGTTCATCCTTTCTTGAAAGAGCATATCTCATAAACTCTGATAGCTTTACAACCATGTCCCTGGCTTTTTCAGGGTCGGTTATTGTAAGAGAACTTATCGAGTTCAGGCTGTTGAATAGAAAGTGCGGATTGATTTGAGACCGGAGCATTTTAAGCTCGGTCTCCTTTACAAGGCTCTCCAGCCTTGCTTCTTTAGCATTTTTTTCGGAAAGATTACTCAGACTTACAAAAAGATAATAAGTCAGAATAATGAGTCCGTAAATAAAAACCCCTGTTCCGACTCTGTATGAGAAAGTTGCATCCCAGTATGCCTGGTAGTTGTTTTGTTCCGGCAGGACAATTGTCATAATAAACTTTGTTATCAGGACCCACAGTGTGACAGAAATGGCACCACTGGCAACAAGATTGGAAATCAGGGTTGTTGGCCGGGTCTTACCTGAATTAAAAAACCTGAATGGATACCACAATGATAGGGCAATACCTGAATAGATCAACAAAGAAACAAGACTATCAATCAGGCCAATATTAATGAAGCTTCCGTAAACAAAATAAAATAGAAGAGACTGGCCCAGCGCAAGGAAAAGCCAGACCAGCCACCATACTATAAGCCGTACTCTGTTCGCAAGTACAGGATGTTTCATTCGTCAGTTAATTAATAACTTTTTATTTCTCCGCCGCCGAATACTACGGCACCTTTAATTACAAGCTGTTTTGTGGAATCAACTGTTCTACCCGGACTTAACTTCCTTGAATCGCTGAAACCGCCAAGTACCGGCGTTACCTCAATTGAGATAAACCAATCATCCGGAACAATTAATGTTGCTCCGCCGAATACACATGCAATCTCAAGCTCATTTCTTCCCGGGGCCAGTTTTGCTTTGGTAAGGTCGAGCTCCATACCTCCAAAAACAGCCGATACTCTTCCTCCTTTGAAGTTTTCTGAAACTATCTGGCGCTCTCCGCCACTGAAGACATTCACATAATCAATATAATCATCTCCGATTATTCCCTTAGACGCCACGGAATTCCATCCATGTCGCTTTGTGAATATAAAAATAACCCCTATTATTATAAAAATTGAAGGCCAGAACATATTATATGCATGAAAGGTCTCACGGAATATCATAGGGATCAGAAAAAAGCCTCCCACAGCCATCACAATTACTCCGGATGTTTTTTCGGAAGCTCCGAGGGTCATTACCAGACCAATTGCAACAAGGAGCATTGGCCAGCTGAAGACGACATGATCGATAAAATCGGGGAAGATGCCAGTGTTCCTCATAACTAGGAACAATCCAACAATAACGAGGATTGCTCCGATAATCGGTCGGTTGTTTGTAAGATGATGATGTTCATGTCTGAATTGACGGCGCTCATCCCTGGCTTGACGACGATCATCTCTGTAGTTTTCATTTGTTTCCATAATCGTAAATTTAGTTGTTTCTTAATTATCAATTTTAGTTTTTCTCTTAAAAAGGGATGACAGGATAAATGACAGACCAATTATAACTATTACAGCCGGCCAATAGAAGGTTTTGAACATTTCCGGAGTAATTATAAAGATATGATTCTGCAAAAACCATATTCCTCCCGCAATAAGTAAGAAGCCTCCGGTGAAATGAAGGTTTAACAGTAACAGGACACCAATGAAAATCATTGCTGTCTCCCAGGTAAAATAGCTGCTGATGCTGCCCAGTCCTAGCAGATCATTTGTTGCAACGAGAAGCGCCACTCCCAGGACGATAAAAAACAACCCGATACTAATCCGGGGATGATGTTCCCTGCCTCTCCAACGAGGATAATCTCTGTAGTGATGATAATCTCTGTGTCTCATAATTTAAAATATTTAGTCTGTGTCAAAAGTAATTCTCATATAAACAGTGACTAAGAGAAATTCGGTAAACAGCGTTTTTCTATCGGTATTTGGTCTTTTAAGACAATAAATGTTACTTTTTTGTTGATAATTTTTTTAATTGAAGAAGGATTCATATTTTTGCAAACCAAAATTTAAAGAGATGTCCGGATCATATACTATACCGTTAAGCGGATTAAAAGAAGGGCACCACACAATTGATTTTGAGATTGATAAAGAGTTTTTTGAACAGTTTGAAGAGTCGGAAGTTAAGGAAGGCAGCCTTATTGCAAATATTGAGATGGATAAAAGATCTTCACATCTGGATCTGGTAATAAGGGTTTCCGGGAGTGTAAGAATAAGCTGTGACAGATGTCTGGAGATGTTTTCCCAGCCGGTAAGTAGTGAAAACAGGTTACTGATAAAATTTGGGAAAAGCGTTGAGGATATCGATCCGGACATTCTTTCAGTACCGATCGATGAGCATGAATTGGATCTGCAACAACAGATATATGAATTCATTCTGCTGGCTCTACCTATTAGACGGGTGCATGCTGCGGATAAAAACGGGAAAAGCACTTGCGATCCGGACATGTTGAAAAAACTGGAAGATCTTCTAGTTGAAGAGGAAAAAGACATCGACCCACGATGGGATGAATTAAAGAAACTAATAAACGATAATTAAATTTATTTAAAATGGCACATCCTAAACACAAACATTCCAAGACCAGAAGAGATAAGCGCAGAACACATTACAAGGCTACTGCGCCTACAGTGGCAAGCTGTTCAAACTGCGGATCTTCAGTTCTGTATCACAGGGTATGTCCTGAGTGCGGCTTTTACAGGGGTAAGCTTGCTGTTGAAAAGAAAGCAACTGCCTGACCTCGGTTAACTTAAAAAGTGAAATATGAGAATTGGCCTTGATGTCATGGGTGGTGATTTTGCACCTGATGCGATCATTGAGGGTGCTGTTGATACCCTTCAGCATTTATCGGTAAATGAACATCTGGTCCTTATTGGAGATGAAATCTCTATTTTAAGGAAACTGAGTGAGATGCAGATTGAACCGTCCCTGTTTGAAATAGTTCACACATCGCAGGTAATTGAAATGGCAGATCATCCTGCAAAAGCATTCTCTCAGAAAAAAGATTCAAGTATCGCAGTCGGATATGGGATGCTGAAGAATGGTGCTCTTGATGGTTTTTGTAGTGCGGGAAATACCGGTGCAATGCTGGTTGGAGCAAGCTATACGGTAAATGTGATTCCAGGTGTTTTAAGACCTGCACTCGTCACTGTCTTGCCTTGTGTTGATAACCGCGATTCAGTTATCCTTGATATAGGATTGAATCCTGATTGCAAGCCGGATGTACTTTTGCAATATGGAATACTTGGCAGCATCTATGCAAAATATGTTCTGGGAACAGATAATCCGACTGTTGGGTTACTTAATATTGGTGAAGAAGAGACAAAAGGTACTCCTGTCGTAAAAGCAGCATATGAGCTAATGAAAGAATATCCCGGATTAAATTTTGTAGGAAATATTGAAGGAAATGCACTCTTTCGTGAAACCATGACTGATGTTATAGTTTGTGATGGCTTTGTGGGGAATATTCTTCTGAAGATGGGAGAAGCATTTCATCATTTATATAAAAGTAGAAATCTTAAAGACTCATATTTTGATCGTCTTGACTGGGAAAATATTGGAGGAACACCAATTGTTGGTATTAATGCCAATGTTGTGATAGGTCATGGAATCTCTAAACGAAAAGCCATAAAAAATATGGTTCTGCAGACCAGGGGTGTGGTTAACGCCAATCTGGCACAAAAGATTAAAGAAGCAATATAAATATGGAAAAGATACGGGCAGCCATTTCGGGAATCAATGCCTGGGCTCCGGAATATAAGCTGACAAATCAGGAACTTTCGAAAATGGTTGATACTTCCGACGAGTGGATCATGCAGAGAGTCGGAATAAAAGAGAGACGAATTCTTAAAGGAATGGGACTCGGAAGTTCAGATCTTGGTGAGCAGGCAGTACGTGGTTTACTATTGAAAACAAATACTTCACCCGAAGATGTTGATTTGCTGATTTGTTCCACTGCTACTCCTGACATGCTTTTCCCTGCAACAGCAAATATCATATCTGATAAATGTGGTATTAAAAATGCATTCAGTTTTGACATTAATGCAGCCTGTTCCGGATTTCTTTTTGCTTTGCAAACTGGAGCAGCTTATGTTGAAACCGGCAGATATAAAAAGGTTATTATTGTCGGAGCCGACAAAATGTCGTCAATTACAGATTACACCGACCGTACAACATGCCCGCTTTTTGGAGATGCTGCCGGAGCAGTCATGCTGGAACCTACAAATGAGGAGTTCGGGATAATGGATTATATTTTTCATACAGACGGCTCTGGTCGGAAATACCTGCATCTGAAAGCCGGAGGCTCTGTTAAGCCTGCCTCACATGAAACAGTTGATGCTAAAGAACACTTCATATACCAGGAAGGGCAAAGTGTTTTTAAATTTGCAGTAGTAAACATGGCCAATGTTGCTGTAGAGATCATGGAACGGAATAATCTTAAATCTGATGACATTGCTTGGCTTGTCCCTCATCAGGCAAATCTACGTATTATTGATGCTGCCGGTAGAAGAATGGGACTTGCTCCCGAAAAGGTAATGATCAACATTCAGAATTATGGAAATACAACGACAGCTACAATTCCTTTATGTATCTGGGAATATGAAAAAAAATTAAAAAAAGGAGATATTCTGATACTTGCTGCATTCGGAGGAGGTTTTACCTGGGGCTCGATCTACCTGAAATGGGCTTACGATCCGGAATAGGAAATTTGCTTTTTAAAATAAACCCCCTAATTCTCTAAATGGATGAGGATTAGCTCCCCTGAAGGGGACGGCCTCGAAGCGGCCAGGGGGCTTTTTCTTCAATGTGCCTCAAACCAGTTTTTACCGGTTCCCCAATCAACCTTTAATGGCACATCCAGTTTAACAGCGTTGGACATTTCATATAGAACAAGTTCTTTTAACTTTTCTAGTTCAGAGATCACTACTTCAAAAATAAGTTCATCATGCACCTGAAGGATCATTTTTGATAAGAAATTTTCTGATCTCATCCTGTTGTATATCCTTATCATAGCAATCTTAATTATATCTGCAGCACTGCCCTGAATTGGTGCGTTGATTGCGTTTCTTTCAGCATTTCCCCTTACCACCTGGTTTCGAGAATGAATATCACGCAGATATCGTTTACGTCCAAACATTGTTGTAACATATCCTGCATCTCTTGCCTTTTTAATACTCTCATCCATATAAATCTTAACACCCGGATAAGAATTGAAATAACCATCTATAAGTTCTTTTGCCTCCTTCCTTCCTATTGTCAATCGTTCAGAAAGTCCAAAAGATGAAATCCCATAAATAATACCAAAATTTGCTGTTTTTGCCTTGCTCCGCATCTCACGCGTAACATCTTTGATCTCTACCCCAAATATTTTGGCCGCTGTAGCTGCATGTATATCATTTCCTGAAAGAAAATCGGCAATCATACTTTTATCCTTACTGAGATGAGCTATAAGCCTCAACTCAATCTGTGAATAGTCGACTGAAAGGAAAATATGGCCTTTTTCAGGAACAAATGCTTTCCTTATCTCTCTTCCTCTTTCGTCTCTAACCGGAATATTCTGAAGGTTTGGATTGTTTGAACTTAGTCTGCCAGTTGAGGCAACAGCCTGATTGAAAGAGGTGTGAATTCTGCCGGTTTTCTTATCAACAAGAAGGGGAAGTGCTTCTACATATGTTGATAAGAGTTTCTTAAGTCCTCTGTATTCCAATACTTTATCAACGATAGGATGTTTGCTCGTTAGCCGTTGCAATATCTCTTCACTGGTTATGAATTGTTTTGTTTTTGTAACCCGTGCTTTCTCATCCAGCTTCAGCCTAATAAAAAGAATATCCCCTAGCTGTTTTGGTGAGGATATATTAAATTCTGTTCCGGCAAGTGAATATATCTCTTTTTCGAGTGAGATAATATCCTCCCGGAGATTTATTGTTATAGCTTTCAAATCATCCAGGTTCAATATCACACCGTTTCTTTCCATTGTCGCAAGAACATTTATGAGAGGCATCTCTATGTCATGGGCCAGATCACCTAATCCTTCTGCTTTAATCCGGGGTTCAAAAACGTTCTCTAATTGATATGTCACATCTGCATCTTCGACAGCATAATCTTTAAGCTTATCAACAGGAACCGAGCGCATGTTTTTCTGACTATTTCCCTTTTCCCCGATAAGTGATTCAATATGCACCGGGCTGTACCCCAGATATGTTTCCGACAATAAGTTCATGTTATGCCTCATATCGGGTTCCAGAAGATAGTGGGCAATCATGGTATCGAACAATGGTCCTTTTACTTCAATTCCATAATTCGCCAGAACCTGTATATCAAATTTTATGTTCTGACCTATTTTCAGTGTATCAGGATTTTCAAAAACCGGTCTTACTATTTCCAGAATTGCTTTTGTTTCCTGTTGTGATTCAGGAAAATGAATAAAGTATCCCGATCCTTTCTTCCATGAAAAAGTCAGGGCTACAAGCTCGGCATCCAATGGATTTATATCTGTAGTCTCACTATCAAAGCAAAACTCTTTAAGTGTGTTAACCTTATTTACAAATTCTTTAATGTCAGAACTATTTTCAAGTACGATATAGTTGTGGTCAACACTCTCTATTGAGGCTTTCTCATTAACCGTAGCAATTGCCTCATCGCCGAAAAGCGAGCCCTGAGGAGATTCATTTTGAGGAACAAACAATTGTTTTTGTTCCCTGGGTTTTTCTGATTTGTCGATTTCTGAAAGTATTCTGGCAGCAACTGTTTTGAATTCCAGCTCATCAAAAAGGACTTTTAGTTTTGCAGTGTCCGGAACTTCCAATTCAAGAGCTGTTTCATTCAATTCCAGGGGCACATTCTGTTCTATTGTAACAAGCTTTTTCGAAAATTCAATCTGATCCCTGCTATTTTCAATTATCTCTTTGAGTTTACCTTTTAGTTTATCCGTATTTCTGAACAGCTCTTCCACGCTTCCATATTCAGAAATCAGCTTCATTGCGGTTTTAGGGCCAACTCCTGGTGCTCCGGGAATATTGTCGGCTGTGTCACCCATAAGAGCCAGAACATCAATTACCTGTTCCGGACGTTGAACACAGAATTCTCTTTTAATATCATCAACCCCCCATAAAACTGATTCATTTCCGCTTCTCGATGGTTTCAACATAAAAACATTGCCGGACACTAGCTGAGCAAAATCTTTATCAGGTGTCATCATATATGTCGTAAAACCTCTTTCTGAAGCCTTTCTGGCCAATGTACCAATAACATCATCAGCTTCGAATCCCGGATAATCAATCACTGGAATTTTATATGCTTCAATAAGTCTTTTAATGTAAGGCACAGCTTTTTTAATATCTTCAGGAGTTTCGTCGCGGTGAGCCTTGTATTCCTTGAACATTTCATGTCTGAAAGTCGGAGTTGGAGTATCAAATACAACAGCAATATGCGTTGGTTTCTGCTTCTGAAGAACCTCCTCAAGAGCCAGCAGAAATCCAAAAATTGCTGAAGTATTAAGACCTTTCGAGGTTATCCTTGGATTTTTAATGAATGCATAATAGGCACGGAAAATCAGCGCATATGCATCAAGCAGGAATAGTTTTTTAGAATTATTGTCGTTCATCTGTAGATATTTCTTTCATTTATCAAACTCCAAACTCTAGCTCACTCCAAACTTTTTATTCATTATCACTGGCATACCATTCTGCGAAAGAAGTTGCTGTTTCATAAAGTTTAAGACTATGGAGTTTTATTCCATGAGGCAGGAGTAGGGAAATTCTTTCGGCAAAATCCGACACCAGGTTTTCGCAGGTAGGTTGATAATCTACCAGAACAGTGTTGCCGAACATCTTAGTAAACATTTCCGTTTTTTCTTTATCAAACCGGCTGCTTATTACTACTGCATGATCAAAAACACTAACTATTTCTTTTTTTACAATGCTTTTTAAGTCAGTGAAATCTATTACCATACCATTCTTTGGATCTCCGGGTTCATCAACCGGAATGCCGGAAAGAGTTACAAACAAACGATAAGAATGACCATGAACGTTCCTGCATGGACCATCATAATTCCAAAGGACATGAGCCATTTCAAAAGTGAACTCCTTTGTTACTCTTATTGTTGAAGTCATAATGATATGTATTGAAAAACAATTTACAAAATTAACCATTCTGCGCGATAAAGGTCTAATCTTTCATCAAGCTTTTCTGACTTTCTGGTAATATATAAAACGAATAAACCATGGAAAGTAATAATTTCTTAACTTTGCACTTTATAATTGGCTTAAGAGTTGGCGATAATGGAAGAAAATGGTATCAGGCTGACTTTCCCTGCGATGTTTGATGAAACATTACGGAAGTTTGGAAACCATAACGCATATGCATTTGTGGGGGAAGAACCAAAAACTTATGAAACAGTTAATAAGGAAATTCGTTCCTTAATTGCTTTTCTTGAGAAGAACAGGATTTGCCCCGGAGATAAAGTAGCAATCCTGAGTTTAAATATGCCAAACTGGGGTATTGCCTTCTTTTCAATTACATTTATGGGTGCTGTGGCTGTGCCAATTCTTCCGGATTTTTCAAATACTGAAGTTGCCAATGTTATTGAACACTCAGGCGCTAAAGCTATTTTTATATCCGCCTCATTATTATCACGAATTGAAGGATATAAATCAGAGAATTTTAAAACAGTTATTCTTATTGAGGATTTTTCACTGATTTTATCTGAAAAGGGTGTTTTTGAATTCGACTCTTCTGCACTTCCTGTAAAGAATTATAAAATTGAAGAAGAAGATCTTGCATCAATTATCTATACTTCCGGAACAACTGGTCGTTCCAAGGGTGTTATGCTGACTCACAAAAACATCACATTTAATGCACTGAAAGGGAGGAAGTTACAATGGATTGACGAAACTGATCGATTTTTATCTGTTTTGCCATTGTCACATGCTTATGAGAATACCCTGGGTTTAATTCTGCCAATGCTCTGCGGATCCTGTGTCTATTATCTCAGAAAACTACCGACTCCTGCCGTTCTTATTCCTGCATTGACTGAAATAAAACCTACAATGATGCTGACGGTTCCTCTGATAATTGAAAAAATATTTTTTAATAAAGTCATGCCAGCATTTAGGGATCATCTGATACTTAAGTTACTTTATAAGATTCCTTTATTCAGAAAAAAACTGAATGTTGCTGCCGGCAAGAAACTTTTGAAAACGTTTGGCGGGGAATTGAAGTTTTATGGTATTGGGGGAGCTAAACTCAACAAAGCAGTTGAAAAGTTCCTTATTGAAGCAAAATTTCCATATGCAATTGGCTATGGCCTTACGGAAACATCTCCACTCCTTGCCGGTTCAAATCCTCAGAAAGCTGTGTTTGAGTCGACGGGCCCCGCAATAGAAGGCGTAGAACTTATTATTAATAACCCTGATAAAAAAACAGGAGAAGGTGAAATCTGGGCCAGGGGATCAAACGTGATGAAAGGTTATTATAAAGAACCTGAAATGACCAAAGAGGTTCTTACTCCGGACGGTTGGTTTAAAACCGGAGATCTTGGAACACTTGACCAGAATAATAACCTTTTCATAAAAGGTAGATTAAAAAACATGATCGTAGGTGCCAGCGGTGAAAATATTTATCCTGAAGAGATTGAATCAATTATTAACAACTTCCGTTTCGTGGTGGATTCACTTGTTGTTCAGCAAAAAGGCAAACTGGTTGCACTGGTTCATATTAACATGGAAGAACTGGAAAAGAAATACCAGATTCTTAAGCAGGACATGACACGTCAGGTTGAAGATAAAGTTGATGAAGTGCTTAGTGAATTACAGGAATATGTTAATTCCCAGGTAAATAAATTCAGCCAGATTCAAAAAGTTTTACTTCAATCAGTGCCTTTTCAGAAAACAGCGACCCTGAAGATCAAAAGATTCTTGTATACCTAGATAAACCCCTCTGCCGCTTCGCGGCATCTCCCCTAAAGGGGCGACAATTCACTGTATTTACCTGTATTACACTGCACTAGCAGGGTTTTTCCCCCCGCTTGGGGGGAAATAAAAATGGGGTGTACATCAAGGGAGATGAGGTCATGCTTTCAATGCCTGCTGGTATCTTTTATTTACCTCTTCCCATTTAACAACATTCCAGAATGCATCAATATAGTCAGCTCTTTTATTCTGATATTTAAGATAATACGCATGCTCCCAAACATCGATTGTTAACAATGGTGTACCCTTTGCAGGTGAAAGATCCATAAGCGGGTTGTCCTGATTTGGTGTACTTGCAATGGCTAAATTTTTGTCTGCCCCAATATATAACCAGGCCCATCCGCTTCCAAACCTGGTTTTGGCCGCGGTGTTAAACGCTTCTTTGAATTTATCAAATGAACCAAACGTTTTTGTAATAGCTGCCAATAATTCAGCGGAGGCTTCTGAAGATCCTTTGCCAAGATTATTCCAGAAGAATAGATGGTTATAATAGCCCCCGCCGTTATTTCTTACAGCGTCAGGCTGTTTGGAGATTGACATAAAAATATCGCTTAGCGCCATACCTACAAGAGCAGTACCTTTTATAGCATTTAAAAAATTTGTATAATAGGCTCTGTGGTGCTTATCGTAATGGATCTCCATTGTCCTTGCATCAATGTATGGCTCTAACGCATCGTATGCAAATGGCAAAGCGGGAAATTCCGATGCCGGGACACCTTCAATCCTTGCAGATTGTACAGATACTAGATCATTACCAAGTAATTTTGGTCCAATATAGGCAGCTGCGGTTAACAACCCAACTGACTTAAAAAATTTTCTTCGTTCCATGACTAATTTTTATATTTATAACATTAATAATCTGCTTTTGTTCAAATTTTGGCTAACGAAAAACTGACATTTAATGATTTTTGACACTTTTAAACAGAATCCCGGAATATTCTTACATTTATAGTAGACATTTTGCATACAACCACTTATGAAAAAAATTACAACAATCGGAAGGATCCTATTTGCAATTCCCTTTGCACTTTTCGGGATTAATCATTTCCTGATGACGGATTATTATCTTGGTATGCTGACATCATTTATCCCTCTCGGCGTCCCTGCGAAATACATCAAACTCAAAAATATGAAAATGACTAAAATAATTCATTTTCAGGTCGATTTTTTCTAATTCAACTTAATATTTACATATAGATAATTAAACCAGTGTATCAGTCTTCAATCTTATTCATCAATTTTTTCACAATTCTGAGGTCGAGGAAATAATTCGTAATGGAACGCCTCATAATGTTGTATCTGATGTTTTCCGTTGAAAAGAACCCCGTTAAATAGAAGTTTCTTTCATTCAGATTGATTCTTTCGGTTTTCTTATTAAGTTTTTTTTATCGCATTTTCATTTCTGAGGGACATCTGGAATTTGATGACTCAAAATTCCGGAATAATAAATAACTAATTATTATATGATTATTATATTCTGTCTTTATATATTTGTAACATAATTAAATTATTATAGATCATTCTCGTTTACTTTTTACATTTAGCCCATTATGTTATGAAAAAGTCTTTATTTCTTATAGTTATATTTATTCTCTCTGCAGGTTTTTTTAGTGCCTGCAAGAAGGATAAAGGACAGCCTCCGACTTTGCCTCCTCAGGAATCCATGACAATTGATTTCAGTAATTTCGCCTCTGATAAAAAATCAGTTGACTTGATTTCTGACCAAAAAGGAACAAACACCAGTAATTGGGAATTTGCTGCAACTGTTGCAGGGGTTTGGAATTTGATCATAAGTACTACTCTTGCTGTTCCTGTAGCTGCATTTAAGTTGGCAGTTGCCCAGGTTCCGGTATGGGTCTCTGAAAAAACATGGCAATGGAGCTATACTGTGACTTTTTTAAACGTCACATATAAGGCAAGGCTTACAGGACAGATCGGGAGCAGTGATGTTCAATGGAAAATGTATATTACAGGAGAAGGTGAGGGAACAGCTGGTTTTGCAGAATTTCTATGGTTTGAAGGTACTTCCAAACTTGACGGTACTGGTGGGCAATGGATCCTAAATCAAAATGCCCAGGCTCCGGATGCATTCCTTCAGATTGACTGGACTAAAACCGGTACAATAATCGGAACTGTAAAATATACCTCTGTGAAAAATGGAGACTCATTTAAAACAAGTTATATCGAATATGGATTAACAACTAATACTTATAATGCCTATTATACAATTCATTATTATAATGGCCTGAAGTTTTCAGATGTTAATATTGAGTGGAATACAACGACCCTCAATGGCCATGTGAAATCCGTAGATTATCTTTTAGACACTAACTGGTATTGCTGGGATGCAAATAAAATTAATATTGTATGTTCATAACAGACTCATGAACATAGAAGAGATCCCGGCATTCCCCGGGATTTTTTATTTCCTATTTCATTCAAATTATTAGTCTTTAAATCGCTGCAATTATCTCCTGTTTACTGTGAATAAAATTTTTACTACTTTGCGCTCCTGAATTTTAATAAAACTATAATGTCATTAGGAAAAAAATCTGTGCTTCTTATATTTTTAATCCTGCTTATCGATCAGATGCTGAAAATATGGGTCAAAACCCATATGCTGATCGGACAGGAAATTCACTTGTTTGGAAACTGGGGCATTCTGCATTTCATAGAGAATAACGGAATGGCCTTTGGGATGGAAATGGGAGGCAATCCCGGCAAACTCATCTTAAGCATCTTCAGAGTTGCAGCAATTATCGGTATAGGCTGGTTCCTTTCTTCCCTGATTAAGAAAAAGGCAAACCTCGGACTTATTCTGGCAGTCAGTGCAATAATGGCAGGAGCAATTGGAAATATTATAGACAGCGCATTCTATGGTATGATTTTCAGTGAAAGCTTTAATCAACACGCTGTTCTTTTCCCCCCTGGAGGTGGTTATTCCTATTTCCTTCATGGAAAAGTAGTTGATATGTTCTACTTCCCAATTATTAATACTCACTGGCCCGAATGGTCCCCATTTAGACCGGGGGAATCACTTGTGTTTTTCAGACCGGTTTTTAATATCGCTGATTCTTCAATAACCTGCGGAGTTATATCAATAGTATTATTCCAGAAGAAAATGTTCCGGAATTTTTCCTGAATCTTTTAAAACTGGAAATAAAAATGGCTGTTGCTACTGGCAACAACTACTGACACAATTTAAAATTGTTTTCAGGTTTTCATGCTTCAGAAAGTACCATGTATTCTTTCCTTCCCTTTTTGAGGCCAACACTCCTTTGTCCTTTAGTATTCCCAGATGATGTGAAGCAGTGGATTGTTCTATTCCCAGCTGCTTATGAATTTCAGTTACAGTTCTCTTTCCCCCGTCCTCGAGGCACCCGACAATCGTTATACGTATCGGATGTGCAATTGCTTTAAGCATACTTGCTGCTCTTTCAAGACTTTCCGGATTAAATTCTTTAAATTCCATTCTTTAATAATATCATCATACAAATATATATAAATATGTTGATGTGATGAATGTTGCTTATTATGAATAAGAAAATATTCCTGAACAAAAGAACTAATAATTGAAAGTTCATCTCGAACTCCTGATTTTACTATATTTGAATGAAATAAATATTTATGCCTGCTCTCACCAGAATTAAGAAACCTGTTGAAATTGAGATGGCTGAATTTGAAGCCTACTTTAACAGAACTATGCGTAGTGAGATTCCCCTACTAAATATCATTCTGAACTATATTCTACGTCGCAAGGGCAAACAGATGAGACCTTTACTGGTCTTCCTTACTGCAAAACTTAATGGAACTATTGCAGAATCAACTTATATCGCTGCAACATTTATCGAGCTCCTTCATACTGCCTCCCTGGTTCATGATGATGTTGTTGACGATGCAAATGAAAGACGTGGAGCTTTATCAATAAATGCCCTGTGGAATTCTAAAATTGCTGTTTTGGTTGGTGATTACATGCTTTCGAAGGGAATGCTGATTAGTGTTGAAAAAAATCGGTTCGATATGCTTGAAATTGTTTCCGAAGCAGTCAAATCTATGAGTGAAGGCGAGTTGCTTCAATTACAGAAAGCCAGAAAATTAAATATCAAAGAGGAAGATTATTTTAAGATTATAATAAGTAAAACGGCAGCACTCCTATCTGCCTGTACAGCCTGTGGTGCAAGATCGGTAACAGATGATGCAGAGACTATTCAACTAATGAAAGATTTTGGAGAAAATATTGGCATTGCTTTTCAGATCAGGGATGATCTTCTCGATTATGAAGGGACGGGATTAACAGGGAAAACAGTAGGAAATGATATTAAAGAAAAAAAAATAACTCTCCCATTAATACATGCTCTGGAGCAATCTGCCAGCTCAAAAAAGAGACAGATACTTGGTATTGTAAAAAACAAGAAAAAAACAAAGGCTGAAATTGCTGAAGTTATAAGTTTTGTAATGGATTATGGTGGCATGGAATATGCCGAACTTAAAATGAATCAGTACCGGGATAAAGCTCTTGCAATCCTTGATTCGTATGGAGATTCCGAAGTTAAAGAATCTCTAAAGGAATTCGTTCATTATACAACCTCAAGAAAGAAATAAAGCTATTCTGCCTCCAGCGTAATCTTTGCAACTTTTCCAAGATCCTTTACATAATGTCTTGAACCTAGCCAGAAAAGAATAGCACCAATAAAAAGAATAAACGGCAGAACTGACAAGGCTGTCTGAATGTTTGTAAGATCATAAATTTTGCCCATTAGAACTGGGGCAGTCGAGGCTCCCAAAAGGTTCTGCACAACAACCGCAATTGCATAGGATGTTGCCCGAAGCCCGGGATGTATAACATCCTGAGTAACAGAGGCAGCGCCTGAAACAAAACTCATAATACAAACTCCAAAAATCAAGAAAGAAATATATTGTATAGTCCCTCTAAATAGAACCAAAGCCAAAAAAAGAATAATTGCAGTTATTAATGTTGAGATAGCCGGGAACAGGAGCCGGGCATTATCTCTTGTTCTTCTCCATCTGTCAGTAAGAATACCACCCAGAGGAGCTCCCACAAGGGCAAGCACCATAACCGAACTTGCCATTTTTCCGGCTGTTTCCTGTGGAATACCCCTCATTTTCTCAAAATATGTCGGAAGCCATGTGAGCATTGAGGTTGTTACAAAGACAACTGCAGCCATACCAAAATAAGTGTAAAGAACCGATGGTTTTGTAATAAACTCTTTCACCATATCTTTTTTCTCCATCTCGATTTTGTTGCTGCTGTTGTCGTAAAAAGAAAGGTCCACCGTTTTATAATCCTTTACAAAAAGAAAGAGAATGGCAACTGTCATCCCTGGTATTGCAACAATTCCGAATGCATGCTTCCAGCCTAGCTTTACAGCAATAATTCCGCCCAGAAGAACACCTATTGCAGAACCAAGCGGAATTGAAGCATTCCATATTCCCATCATTCTTGCTCTTCTATCAATTGGATATAGTCCTGATATCATTGCACTTCCGCCGGGTGCATATCCTGCTTCACCAACACCGATCAACAAACGGGCCATGAACAACTGAACGTAATTTCCTGTTAAAGCACAAAGAGCTGTAGCAATACTCCACATAATCGCCATCACTCCAATTGTTTTTGTTCTGCTCCACCGGTCCACCAGAATCGACACAGGAAAAGTCAGAATAACAATAGCCCAGTAAACCGCGGACATGAGTAATCCACTCTGTGTATGAGTTATTCCCCAGTCTTTCTCTATTGAGGTAAACATTGATGTAACAATCGTTCTGTCAATGTAATCAAACATATATAACAGGAACAATAACATAAATACATAATTCGAATAACCTAATGAAAACAGGTATCCCGAGCGGTCGACCGGCTTTTTCATGATGATTTGTTGTTAATTTTACCTTAACACCAAGTAAATAAAAATAAATATCAGTTAGTTTTTTTATTGTATTTTTAAGTCTTTATACTTATTTGGAGTTTGGAGTGCCTAGAGTTTAGAGTGACTGGAGTCAAAGAAATTTAATATAATTTTTCTTAATAACTTTAGGCACTCGTAGGCACTCTATTTATAATTTATTTTACTATTTTTCATTGTTCAATTTTACAATTATCTCTGACTATGACAACTTTTAAGCAAATTAATGAATTTATTGATTCCCAGCCAATTGCATTGGTGGGCGTTTCGCGTAATCCCAAAAAATTTGGTTATACCGCTTTCAAAGAGCTTAAAGAAAAAGGGATGAAAATTATTCCTGTAAATCCACAGGCTGATGAAATAATGGGGGAAAAATCTTATACCAATGTAAAAATGCTTCCTCCGGAAGTCCAAAACATAATCGTCTTTACTAAAAAGGATAAAACTGCTTCAGTGATCCGGGATGCAAAAGAAAAAGGTATAAAACATATCTGGATCCAACAGATGGCCGATAGCAAAGAGGCTATTGATGAACTTAAAGACTCAGGAATAAATTTTATTACTGGAGAATGCATACTTATGCATTACAAACCTCATGGCATTCATAAATTTCACGGAGGTCTTAAAAAGTTCTTTGGCCGCTTTCCAAAGTAGTTCACTTTTAAACATTTTTTAGTCTCTTTAATTCTCAATGACAGAAATAAAACAGCCATACAGTACTAAATTTGTTGTACGGGATTATGAGTGCGATCTGCAGGGTGTTGTAAACAATGCAAATTATCAACACTATCTTGAACATGCCAGGCATGAGTTTCTTATCTCTAAAGGCGTTAGTTTCTATCAACTTCATGAAGAGGGAATAGATCTCATCGTTACCAAAGTGGAAATTGATTATAAATATCCACTTAAGAGTCACGATGAATTCATCGTCACCGTAAACATTCAAAGAGAAGGAAATGTCAGGCTTGTTTTCATTCAGGATATCTACAGATTGCCCGATGAAAAGCATGTTGCCCATGCAAAAATAACCGGAGTGGCAACAAAAAAAGGCAGACCCGTTCCTCCCGGAAACCTGATCTTTAAACTTGGATTAGAACCTTGAATTTCAATCAGGAAATGTAAAAAATGAAATCAAAATCAATCTCGTCGCTCAATCTGGCTATACTCATTATGATGTTGGCTGTTTCTTCTTCCTCCTATGCACAATCAATTAAAGCATTGAAACAGAAATATGATAAACAGGAAGTCTATGTAACTATGCGGGATGGCGTAAGGTTGTTTACTTCAATATATACACCTAAAAATAACTCGGTTGCTCACCCTATTCTTCTTAACCGTACACCTTACAATATCGAGCCGGGAGGTCCTGGTAGTTTTAATTTTGACCTACAGCTTTATGCAAGATATACCGAAGGAGAATATATAATGGTTTTTCAGGATGTAAGGGGAAAATATATGAGTGAAGGAGTATTCGAAGATATCCGTCCAGTAAATCCGGAAAAAAAGAACAATAAAGATATTGATGAATCCACAGATACCTGGGATACAGTGGATTGGCTCATTAAAAACATAAAGAATAATAATGGAAATGTGGGAATTTTTGGTATTTCATATCCGGGTTTCTATTCAACCATGGGTCTTATAAATGCACATCCTGCTGTTAAGGCAGTTTCTCCCCAGGCTCCGGTAACCGCCTGGTTTTTAGGAGATGATTTTCATCATAACGGGGCATTTTTCCTTCTTGACTGTTTCAGCTTTTTCTATAGCAATGGCTTCCCACACAGGGCTCCAACAAGAAAAGGCTACCCAGGTTTCAAGTGGCCTGTACCTGATAATTATGAGTTTTTTCTCTCTCTTGGAGCAGACAGAAACATAGCGCCAAAATTCTTTGGAGACAGCGTCAAATTCTGGAATGATGCATTTGCGCATCCCGATTATGATGATTTCTGGAAAGCCAGAGATCCAAATCCGTTCCTGAAAAATGTTATTCCGGCTGTCATGACGGTTGGCGGATGGTTCGATGCTGAAGATCTCTATGGGGCCTTGCATATTTATGATGCAATTGAAAAACAGAATTCTCCCTCGGTAAAGAATTTTCTTGTGATGGGTCCATGGTCTCATGGTCAGTGGGCTTTTGGTAAAGGAAATAACATGGGAAATATATACTGGGGTCTGGATGCAAATAAAAAATATCAGGAGCAGGAAAAGCAATTCTTTAATTATTATTTAAAAGGAGAAGGATCTCCGGATATTCCTGAGGCAGAGATATTTGTTACAGGCTCCAACGAATGGAGGAGTTTTGATACCTGGCCACCGAAAAATGTTATTGAAAAAAACCTTTATTTTCAACCATCGGGAGTTATTTCATTTTCACTTCCTGTTGAAAAAACCAGTTTTGATGAATATGTTTCAGATCCGATGAAACCAGTTCCTTATACAGAGGCTGTTCATACTCACCGGACTATTGAATATATGACAGATGATCAGAGATTTGCTTCCCGCCGGCCGGATGTTGTGGTATATCAGACAGATATCCTCAACGAGGATATAACGTTAACCGGTCCGTTGACAGCTGATCTTTTTGTTTCAACAACCGGAACAGATGCCGATTATATTGTCAAATTAATTGATGTTTTTCCTCCCGAAACCAAAGTTGAAGAATCAACAGATGTTAAAGTTCCGCTGGGTGGATACCAGATGCTTATTCGCGGAGAAGTGTTCAGAGGAAAATACCGTAATAGTTTTGAAAAACCTGAGCCTTTTATACCAGGTGAAGTGGCTGAAGTTAAATATGGAATACCCGACGTGGCTCATACATTTAAAAAGGGACATCGTATTATGATTCAGGTACAGAATTCATGGTTTCCTCTGGTCGACAGAAATCCGCAAAATTTTGTTGATATCTACAAATGTTCAGAGAGTGATTTTCAAAAAGCTACACAGAGAATTTATCATGATGCTCATTATTCGTCCAGTTTAAAAGTCACCATCTTGCAGTAATAAATTTTAGATTTACCGGCGTTTCTTATTGTTGTTTTGTTTTTTATATTAAAAAGTTTAATTGTTTGTTTCATAATTGATGCTTTATTATGGGAAAAAGAAATCTTACACGCAGACAATTTGTCAAAACGTCCATTGCAGTTGGGGCAGGAACTGTTTTGCTTGGAAAAACTGCTCTGGGCTTTCCGGCTAAACAGGCAAGTTTGTTTACAGATCCTTTCCGGATTGTCAGACTTGGAAATTCAGGATTAAAATCAACACTTCTTGGAATGGGCACCGGATTCAGTGGATATAACCGGTCATCAAATATCACCCGGGCAGGTGTTGCTGAATCACTTATCCGTCAGGCATATGAAAAAGGAATCCGTTTTTTTGATTGTGCTGACAGCTATGGTACACATCCTTTTACAGCAGCAGCTCTTAAAGGAGTTCCAAGAGAATCCTATACCCTGAGCTCCAAAATCTGGCTCGGCCAGGGTGGTATTCCGGAATCTGAACGCCCTGATGCTGATTTAGTTATTGAGCGCTTCCGGAAAGAACTCAACACCGACTATCTTGATCTGGTACAAATTCATTGCATGACTGATTCTCACTGGACCGATAAGCAGAAAAAACAAATGGATATTCTTGAGAATCTGAAGGTTAAAAAAATAATACATGCACATGGTGTTTCGGTTCATTCTCTCGAAGCGATGAAGGCTTGTGTTGAAAGCCCCTGGGTTGATGTTGTTCATGTTCGTGTGAATCCTTTTGGAGAAGCTATGGACAAAAAAGATCCGGCACTGGTAATTCCTGTGATTGAAAAACTTCATAAGGAAGGGAAAGGCATAATTGGAATGAAACTCATAGGTAATGGCAATTTCAAAAATGATTCTGAAAAAATAGATGCGTCGCTTAAATATGTTCTCGGGTTGGGAACCATAGATATGATTATTATTGGATTTGAACTTCCGGAACAAATCGATAATTACATCAGCAGAGTCAGGAAAGTCCTTTTAATAAAACAGTAGAATAAAACACTACAAAGATCTTTGTGAACCTTAGTGAAACCCTTTGAGTTCCTTTGTGGTATAATATAAATAATTGAACCACAAAGGATCACGAAGTAAGACTCAAAGTAACACAAAGGGAACATAGGAACGTAAATTAATCTAACATCTACATATGAACCTGAAAAAAATCTTGATTACATTCCCTTTAGTATGTATTGGTTTGTCTTTTATACAAAAAAAGGGCCTGGAGGAAATAATTAAACCGGGAGATAAACTTGAAAAGCTGGCTGATGGCTTTCTGTTTACTGAAGGTCCCACTTCTGATGCAAAAGGAAATGTCTATTTCACCGATCAGCCCAATAACAGGATAATGGAATGGAGCGTCTCAGATGAGCTATCCACTTTTATGCAGCCATGTGGTCGTTCAAACGGGATGTCTTTCGATAACAAGGGTAATCTCTGGTCCTGTGCAGACGAAAAAAATGAATTATGGTGCATTGCTCCTGATAAAAATGTCAGAGTTATGTCCTCCAAATATCATGATAAACCTCTTAATGGCCCGAATGACATATGGATTACTAATAATGGAGGGGTTTATATTACCGACCCGTATTATAAACGTTCCTGGTGGGATCATAATACAATGCCACAGGATTGCCAGGCTGTTTACTATCTTGAACCTGACCACAAAACGTTCACAAGGGTAATTGATGATCTTGTCCAGCCTAATGGAATTGTTGGTACCCCTGACGGGAAAACACTTTATATTGCTGATATCGGTGGAAACAAAACCTGGTCATATTCAATCAACAAAGATGGCAGCCTGGGTAATAAAAAGCTGTTTTGTGATATGGGCTCCGATGGAATGACAATTGATGCCAATGAAAACATCTACCTTACCGGCAAAGGGGTGACTATTTTTGACAGGAATGGAACACAAATCGGGAATATTTCTGTTCCTGAAAATTGGACCGCTAATGTCTGTTTTGGTGGCAGGGATATGAAAAGTCTTTTCATAACTGCTAGTAAAAGTCTTTACCGAATACGGACACGTATAAAAGGCGTCTATTGATCTTCTGATTTTTTACGCTGGTCAAAACATTTATTATTTTAACATTTTTCTGAAATAAAAATACTTATTATTGTAATCTGATTTAGAATTTTTAGGACCTGATTTTTGCTGTTTTTTAGTTATGTTTCAAAAACTGGTGTTTATGGAAGGAACGCGCAGAGCTGATATTAAGCCCGGTATTGACGTTATGGTAGAACTGACCGAACATAAGCGTACCGGGCGGCTCACAGAAGGAAAAGTAAAAGAAGTTCTTACTTCCTCTCCAAATCATCCTCACGGGATAAAAGTTATGCTGGAGAATGGACTCGTAGGAAGAATTAAGCAGATAATCTGATCCTGCTTATTTAATATTCAATCAAAAAATTATATAAATTTGACTCCCTTGAAAACAACATTGTTTTCAACCTGGCATTATTAAATATAGTTCTAATCAGAATAAGATGAAATACGAGGATTTTATTGTCACCTCCCTTGGAACAGGTCGAGTGGTATCCCCTCTTAAACATACTAAGCGTGCGGATAATCCAGTCTATAAATTTGTCGACGACAGTGAAAGAATTTTATATGATGTCACTCTCGATAATTTCAAAAAATGCAGAGAGACAGGAGAGCTTCCTGTCTCTTTTGAAAAAGCCGGCCCCAGAGAAAACATCTATTTTGAACCTGCAAAAACGAAAGTTGGTATTGTTACTTGCGGAGGACTATGTCCTGGATTAAATAATGTTATACGCAGTCTGGTCAATGAACTATATTACAGGTATGGGATCAATAGGGTGCTGGGGATTCAGTACGGATATGAAGGATTAATTCCGACTTATAACCATCCTGTTATTGAACTAACTGCACCAATGGTCAATTATATTCATCTTACCGGCGGGACTTTCCTGGGATCTTCCAGAGGCAACCAGGATGTTGAAAGAATGGTGGATACTCTTGAGATTATGAATATTAATATTCTTTTTTGCATAGGTGGCGATGGAACACTCCGTGGAGCACATGAGATATATAAAGAAATAGTAAAACGGAAATTGAAGATTTCCGTTGCTGGTATTCCAAAAACAATTGATAATGATATTGATCTGATTCAAAAATCTTTTGGATTTGAAACAGCCTTCTCTATTGCAAATGATATAATCAGAAATGCACATAACGAGGCATCCGGGGCTTTCAACGGGATTGCTCTTGTTAAACTGATGGGGCGCGATTCGGGATTTATTGCGGCCAGTGCCGCATTATCAATTCAGGAGGTCAATTTTGTTCTGATTCCTGAAATTACCTTTGACCTTTATGGCCAGAGTGGATTTCTCCGGATCCTTAAAAAAAGACTTGAAGAAAGACACCATGCTGTTATTGTAGTTGCTGAAGGGGCGGGCCAGCATTTTTTTGAATCTGCCGATGTTATCAAAGATGCTTCAGGCAATATAAAACACAAAGATATTGGAGCCTACCTTAAAGAGAAAATCTCTGAAGAATTTAAAAACAAAGGCTTTCCTCATTCTATTAAATATATTGATCCAAGTTACATTATCAGAAGCGCCCCGGCAAATCCAAATGACAGTAAATTCTGCAACCTTCTCGCACAAAATGCAGTTCATGCAGCCCTCTCAGGAAAGACTGATTTTGCAGTCGGTTTCTGGAACAACCAGTTCACACTGATGCCGATTCAGATGGTGATTGCAAAACGAAAGAAAATTGATATTGAAGGTGAATTGTGGTGGAACGTCCTGGAGGCAACCGGCCAGCCAATAAGCATGAAGAATCCCTGATATGGTAAAAAACATCATTTTTGACCTCGGAAATGTATTGATCAGCTTCAGGCCTTCAGAATATTTTAATAAGAATAACTATCCTGAAACTATCAAAACCACAATTCTTTCTGACATCTTCGGCAGCAAAGAATGGCTTATGCTGGATAACGGGGAAATCACTACTGTTGAAGCTGTAGATGCCATTGCATTAAAATCATCGCTTAAAAAGGAAGAAATTGCCCATATTTTCAATCTACGTACCAAACTGATGTATCCCCTTGACCCGAACGTCAGACTTCTTCCTGAATTAAAAAAACGGGGTTTTAAGCTATACTATCTGTCTAACTTCCCAATGGATATTTTTGAAGAGGTAAGAACCGGATACTATTTTTTTAAATATTTTGATGGAGGATTAATTTCCGCGGAAGCAAAATATTCAAAACCTCATAGCCGGATTTATGAAATTCTTCTGGAAAGATATTCTCTGATTGCAGAAGAGTGTCTCTTCATTGATGATATTGAAATAAATGTAAAAGCAGCTGAAGCAACAGGCATGAAAGGTCATGTTACTAATGGATCATTGGAGATTTCCAAAGAGGTTGAAAAAGCAATAAAGCTTTTCACCGGCTTCTAAAACTCCTCTGCCGCTACGCGGGACATCTGCCTTAAAGGGACTTTTGTTTGGGAACAAAAACTCTTTTGCCGTTTCGCGACATCTTCCCCAAGGGGAGGACGACTTAGTGGTTTTTATTTTAATTAAATTTTAGCTCAGAGAATTTTTCTCCCTCTGGGGGAAATAATAAGGGGGTGTTGCTTATTTAGCCGATTCTGCTTTTAAAATTCCCTGCCATCCGGCCATATAGATGAAAATATTCAATTCTCGTTGACTTAAGAGATCAGGTAATTATATTTATTTATCACATTATGAGGCATTTAATGCCATATTTAGTAAATATGTTCCACGTGGAAACAAGAGCTAATTTTTAAAATATTCGGATAAAATGGAGATTTTTTTATTCCCAACTACTTTTTCAAGTTCTATAATGGGGGCGCTTTTTATTTTGTCAACTGACCCAAAGTATTTAAGTAAAATCTCTTTTGTCTTTGGTCCGATTCCCTTTATCTGATCAAGATCTGATTTTACCATTTCTGAAGAGCGCTTATTGCGATGAAAATTTATCCCGAATCTGTGGGCTTCATTTCTTAATTGTTGGATGATTTTAAGACTTATTGAATTTTTATCCAGGTATATTGGGATACTATCTCCGGGAAAATAAATTTCCTCCAGTTTTTTAGCAATTCCGATCACAGTAATCTTTTCTCTTAAACCTAATTTATCAATGCTCTTCATGGCTGATGAAAGCTGTCCTTTACCCCCATCAACTATGATTAGTTGAGGTAGCCTTTGATTTTCTTCAATCATTCTTCTATAGCGCCTGTAAACAATTTCTTCCATTGAAGTGAAATCATCTGGTCCGATTACCATTTTAATATTAAAATGGCGATACTCTTTTTTACTTGGCCTTGCATTTCTGAATACAACACAGGCAGCAACTGGATTGGTTCCCATAATATTTGAATTGTCGAAGCACTCAATATGAACCGGCAAGTCAGACATATGAAGATCATTTTTCAGTTTTTCTAGGTTTTTCCCTGTCCGTTTTTGAGGAGCGTGTTCAAGTTTTTTCTTCTTCTGTTCCAATTTATAATATATAGCATTTCGTTCCGCGAGTTCAAGTAGCTTCAGTTTTTCCCCTGCTTTTGGAACAGTATATTTGATTTTATCTAAAAGAATATCAGGCTTGAAGGGTAATATAATTTCAGGAGAATCGCTTAAAAGTCTTTGTCTGATTTCCATAATAGCAAAACCAAGGATAGATTCTTTTTCTTCATCTACCCTGATTTTAAGTTCAATTGTAAGTGCCTGTATTACAGCTCCCTGAACTACTTTTAAATAATTTACATAGGCATTGTCAGACTCCTGGGTTATGGCAAAAACATCTACATTTCGAATAGTATTACTTACCACTGTTGAACGGCTTCTAAACCTTGAAAGAATCTCAATTTTTTCCTTAATTAACTGGGCGTCCTCAAAGTGAAGCTCTTCAGAATATTTCACCATCGTCTTCTTCAAGTGGTCAATTACAGTCGATATGTTCCCCTTAAGAATATCCCTAATCTGCTCTATATTTTCAAGATAGTCATCTTCAGTCTGTTTACCAACACATGGCGCTTTGCAGTTACCAAGATGATATTCAAGACACACTTTGAATTTGGCAAGCGCAATATTTGATTCTGTAAGATTATGTGTGCAAGTTCTTAACTTATAAAGTTGTCTGATCAGACTTATTAATGTTTTAACCATTAATCCTGATGTATAGGGACCAAAAAATAGAGAGCCATCTCTTACAGGGTTTCTGGTACTGAAAACTCGTGGAAAAGGCTCCTTCTTTACACAAATCCAGGGAAATGTTTTATCATCTTTTAAAAGTATATTATATCTTGGTTGGTGCTTTTTAATGAGGTTATTCTCAAGTAAGAGAGCATCAGATTCGCTGTCTACAACAATGTGCCGGATATCAAATGTTTTTTTCAGAAGAGCTATAGTTTTCCCGGACTGGTTTTTTGAGAAATATGATGTTATTCTTTTCTTCAGATTTTTAGCTTTTCCGATATATATTACTATCCCTGCAGAATCAATAAACTGATATACTCCCGGATTATCAGGAAGTAAAGAAAGAATTGATTCGAATTTTAATTCGGCTGCCATCAGAATTGAAGAATTTTGGGGTAAAGATAATGAATGTGCAGATTCGTTTAACCCCCTCGCCCTTCGGGCATTCCCCCTGAAGGTGGAGAAATTCTCGGCATCCTAGCGGAATTCAACTATATGATAGCGGATTCCCTCTCCCCTGGGGGAGGTACCCGAAGGGCGGAGGGGTCTATTTAGGTAACCAATTCATATTCAACAAACAATGGTACTAGTTCGAATTTATTCACATCAAATAAGCCTCGATCGCTAATTTTCAAGTCGGGAATAACCAATAATGCCATAAAAGATAAGGTCATAAATGGGGCATTCATTGTGCATCCCAGGGATTTCACCAACAGATTCAGCTCCTCATAATCCAATGCTACCTCTTCGCAAGAACGGGTAGTCATAACGATATCTAGTTGAATTGATTTAACTGAACCTCCGACAGAGACTACCAGACCTCCTTTTAATCTGACAATCTCGTTAATAGATTCAACTATATCCTTATCGTTTGTTCCAACTGATACAATATTATGACTGTTGTGTGCTATTGAACTTGCGAAGGCACCCCTTTTCAATCCAAATCCTTTAATAAATCCTATCGCCGCAGGGGAATCGTTATACCTGTCTTTAACCACTAATTTTAAAATATCATTATTAAGATCGGGAAATACATACTCTGATGTTCCCGAAGAGCTATGAATCTCACTTGTCAGGAGTTCTCCTTCGCATGCTGTAATTATTCTTATTTTTCCATGTTTATTTCTTACCAGAATATCTCCCTGCGTTACAGGCTTACAATTGAAATTATTAACCGGATTACCCGCTTCATAAGTAAATAGAACCTTACCGTTTGCATAAACTTTTTTCCCATCTATCCATGATTCCTTAACATTCATTTTATTTAGACTGTACACTGAAATAAAATCTGCATTATCTCCAGGAAGAAGTAATCCAGCATTCAAATTATAATGTTCAGAAGGATTAATTGTGACACTGCGAATAACATCAAATACATTAAATCCCTCTGAAATAAATGCTGCAATTAATTTGTTAATATGTCTTTTCTGAAGCATTTCCGGATTGAGATCATCGCTGCAAAGCATGATCATATCCGGATTACTGTTGAACAATTCCTTCAGTAAATTTAGATTCCTAGCGGCGCTACCTTCTCTGATCAATATTTTCATACCTAAAGAAATCTTTTCTTTTGCTTCCTCCAGTGTACTGCATTCATGATCTGTTGATATTCCTGCCTTCACATATTTTCTAAGATTTTCACCTGTTAATCCGGGAGCGTGCCCGTCAACTGGTTTTCCAAAATACCTGGCACATGCAATTTTTTTATGAACCTCAATATCATTATAAATAACACCCTGGAAATTCATCATTTCAGATAGATAATTTATTTCTTTCATTTCCAGTAGTTTTCTCACCTCTTCATGATTTAAGGTTGCTCCATTGCTTTCAAATTTAGTTGCAGGCACACAAGATGGGGCTTCGAAAAAAACTTTAACAATACATTCTTTGCATCATTTATCATATATTCCACACTTGTTATTCCAAGAACATTCGCAATTTCATGCGGATCAGAAACGACTCCTGTGGTACCATGCTTTGCTGCAGTCATTGCAAACGCACCAGGAGTAACCATTGAACTTTCAATATGCATATGTGAGTCAATCAGGCTGGGCATAATATAAATCTCCGGAGATGATTTTGTTCTTTCAATTTTTTCGATTTTATTGTTTAGAATACTTATCACAGCAGAATAAATATTCCGTTTATTAATGTCGACTATCTGACCATAAACTTTCATAAAAAAAATTTAATAATAAAATATTTGTTCCACGTGGAACATTTTATCTTCCCAGATACATCAATAAAATATTAATATCTGAAGGAGATACCCCACTAATCCTTCCTGCCTGACCAATATTTGCAGGTTTAATCTTGTTTAACTTTTGTCTTCCTTCCGTAGAAATAGATACCAATTCATTATAAATAATATCATCAGGAATTCTTAAACTTTCTAGTCTTTTTATCTTCTCTGCTACAACCTTTTCTCTTTGAATATATCCTTCATATTTAATTTTAATTTCAGCCGATTCAGCAACTTCTTTAAATCTTGTTGAATTAACCGCTTTAAGTTTCTTCCCTCCTTTTATTTCTTTTAACAATGAACCTATTTCGATCTGTGGTCTGGAAGCAATTGCAATTGCTTTTATTTTCTGTGAAATTTCTGTGGTTTTAACATTTTTAAGAAATTCGTTAATATCATCCGGGCTAATGCTTGTTACAGAAAGAAAATTAATAATCTCATCTATCAGCGCTTCCTTTTCATCCAGACGAAAAACTCGTTCCTTATCCGCTGTTCCAATCTTAAAAGCTTTTTTTGTGAGCCTTTCATCTGCATTATCCTGCCTTAAAAGTATTCTGTATTCCGCTCTCGATGTAAACATTCTATAAGGTTCATCAACACCTTTAGTCACCAGATCATCTATCAGTACACCTATATAAGATTCCTCTCTTCCCAAAATTAACGGTTCGATGTATCGTGCTTTTAAAACAGCATTAATTCCAGCTATAATGCCTTGGGCAGCTGCCTCTTCATAACCTGTAGTTCCATTAATCTGCCCTGCAAAATAAAGATTACTTATTGTCTTTGTTTCTAAAGTATGTTTTAATTGGGTTGGTTGAAAAAAATCATATTCTATTGCATAACCCGGTCTGAACATCTCCACTTTTTCTAACCCTCTTACTTTCCTGAGAGCTTTTAATTGTACTTCCAATGGAAGACTGCTTGAAAAACCATTAATGTAATATTCAACAGTATCCAGACCTTCCGGTTCAATAAATAACTGATGCGATCTCTTTTCTTTAAACGTTACAATCTTATCTTCAATACTAGGACAATATCTGGGACCACGTCCCTTTATTCTTCCTGTAAAAAGAGGGCTAAATTCCATACCCTTTCTTAATTCTTCATGTACCTCTTCATTTGTATGAGTAATGTAACAACTTCTTTCTTCGCATATATTCCTTCTTTCTTCCAAATAAGAAAAAAAACGTTTTTCATCATCGCCATGTTGCTCGGTCATGACTTCAAAATTAATTGATCGTCCATCTATTCTTGCACTAGTCCCGGTTTTCATTCTTTCAACAGAAAATCCCAATCTTTTAAGTTGTTCACTCAATCCTGTTGATGCCTGATCACCTGATCTTCCTCCTGAAATTTTCGAAAAACCAATATGCATCAATCCATTTAAAAATGTACCATTTGTAAGAATTACTGCTTTCGAATAGAACCTTGTCCCGAAAGAAGTCTGCACACCAACAATCTTCATTTCGTCTAAAAGTAATTCTGTCGCCTGTTCCTGCCATATTGCCAAATTATTTGTTCTTTCCAATACTTTTCTCCATTCCGTGGTAAATCTTTGACGATCACACTGTGCCCGAGGACTCCACATGGCCGGGCCCTTTGAACGATTAAGCATCCTGTATTGGATCATGCTTCTATCTGTAATTATTCCGCTCATTCCTCCAAGAGCGTCAATTTCACGTACTATTTGTCCTTTCGCAATTCCTCCCATCGCCGGATTACAAGACATCTGAGCCAATTTGGTCATATCCATAGTAATAAGCAATGTTTTTGCTCCCATTATAGCTGCTGAATGTGCAGCTTCACAACCAGCATGTCCTCCTCCTACTACTATTATATCATACTGAAAATCCATTTATTTACTCTTCAAGTAATTTTATCCAAAAATCCTCCATTCTCCTCATTTCCATCTTTTCATTCTCACTTTCATCATTATATCCCACAAGGTGTAAAACACCATGAATAATTACTCTAACAATTTCTAATTTTAAACTAACATTATAGTTTAAAGCATTTTCTTTCACAGTTTCCAGACTTAAGTATACCTCCCCGTTAATTTCATTCCCGGAATTATAATCAAATGTTATAACATCAGTATTATAGTCATGTTCAAGAAACTCTATATTAATTTTCCTCAAACTTTCATCATTTGTTATAATAAAGTTAAGGTCACCTGAAATTTTTTTTTCTTTCTTGATGACCTTTTTAATCGTCTTCTCAACTTTTCTCCAATTTTTAAGTCTGAAGTCTACTTCATCATAAAATATTTTAATACTCAAGATAAAATGTTTTTAAAAGTCATCGTTACTGCATTACCTTTTTTACTATACTTAATTTTATCTGCAAGATGCGACATAAGATAAATTCCCCTTCCATTAAGTGCTTCAATATTTTCAGGAATTGTAGGATCCGGAACATTTTCAGGGCTGAAGCCTGGACCTTGGTCAGTCACTTTTATTTTCAGCTCATTGCTTTTAAATTCAATTTCTATATCCACAGTTTTTTCAGGATCAGATTTATTACCATGTAAAATAGCATTATTAACAGCCTCAAGTGCAGAAACTAAAATTTTGCCATAGCTATCCTGAGAAATTCCTATTTCATTTGTAGCTTCATCAATTGCATTCTCAACAATTCTCAAATTGACAACCACAGATTCAATTTTAATCTTTCTATACATACTATTTTAAATGCAAATCATTATACTGCAATATTAAGTAATTGTTACATTATTCTTTCTAATTTTTCGAAATCCATGCTTCTGGATCAAGGTATTCTGTTGTAAAAATCATAAATTTAAGAGTAGAGTTATTATCAGAATTAGAATATACTTCACCAATTTCCTGTTTTGTAATAACCTTATCTCCCTGTTTAACTTTTACATTTACAATATTTGTATATACCGAAAGGTATTGTCCATGTCTTATAATAATCGTCATATTGGCTCCTGATATAGCAAAAACTCTGGCAACTTCTCCTTGAAAAACACTTCTGACTTTCATTTTTCCAGAGCTCAATATTTCAATTCCAATATTCTTTTCAGTTACATTTTTAAGAACCTGGTTTTCATGAACCCCAAAATGGCTGGTAATTATCCCTTTTTCAACAGGCCAGGGTAGGCGTCCCTTATTTTCAGCAAAATTTTCTCCTATTAATTTCTGCTCAGGCGTTTTATCAGATTTAATAGCTTTTCGCTTTTCCTCTTCAATAAGTCTTGCAATCTCACTCTCAATCTTATTGGCAATTCGTTTCTTTTCTTCCAGATCCTTTTTCAATTGTCTTTCCTTCTTGCTTAAAGATTTAACCATTATTTGCTTTTTTCCCTGCTCTGACTGCAAAAGACTTTTTTGCCGTTCTTCTTTTGTTTTCAGATCACTTATCCTGAGTAAATCATTTTGTAACTTTTCTTTTGAAGTTTTTATTTCGTCCTTTAATACCATAATAATTTCAGATTCTCTTCTTCTGAATTTTGTTATCTGCTGTAAATATTTCAATCGCTTATATCCCTGATTGAAATCCTTTGCTGATAATACATATACCAATTCGGGATTCTCCTTTTGCTCTTTATATGAATTAATTACAGCCTTGGCATAATCATTTTTTAATTCAACCAGATCACTTTCCATCATTGTTATTGCTAAAGTATTCAAATCGATTCTATCTGAAAGTAGTGTGACTTCTTCTTGCATTCCTTTAATCACTGACTCTCTTAAATTTAATTTTTTACCTATTATTTTTACTGCATTTATACTCTCTTCTTTTTGCTTTGCAGTAGATTTAAGTAATTCATCTACATAGTTTATTTCATTTAGAGTTTCATTTCGTCTTTTCTCCAATTCAGCTTTTGTTTGAGCATTTATATAAGAATAAAATGTCAATAATAGAATAACTATCAACACCAAATATCTCATACAAACTCAATTAATTCATATCCCTTTCCAGGGATAAATTCAATGTTTCCGTTCCACTTTAATTTCGCTCTAACTATTTTTATTTTTATCAATGTATTCTTTATCAAATTATTAATTTCAATTTTACCTGGAATCAGAATATTTCCTGACTTTTTAAAATTTTCATAACTGATATTAATACTATTTTTATTTAAACTATTTTCCATGCATATAAAAATTGTTTTCCTTTTTTCATAATCAATATTGTATTTTATTAAAATCCCATTGACAAGACAATCAAAATTAAATTTGTCTCCAGTCTGCTTTTCTTTATTTGTTTCAGCGTATTTATTTATAACAAGATCTCCCAAAATTAGTGGTAAAAATGTTGTTTTAAAACCATATTTTTTTAACAAATATAAAGAAGAACCAAAATATAGCTTTCTATTTATTCTGTCATTAATAAGTATCGTATCATCAGAAATGTAAATTCTTGCTATTTCTATTCCTGTTCTGCTTTTTAAACTAATCAGGTATTTATCCGGATTTTTAAATCTTATGCTTCCAATTAGTTTCTCAGTCTCTTTTTTACTTATAACTTGAATTTCTGCCTTCTGTATAAAAAAATTACTATTTGTAATATTTTGTTCTTTAATGCTTTCAAAAATATTATCATATAACCTGTTTGATATATCTGAAGTTCGATTTCTCTTTATTTTAGTTTCGGAACATCCCAGACTAAAAATTATCAGAAATAATATGATAATTATTTTCCGCAATCCTTAATTTCTTTTATTAAATTGATTTTTGTACTGTCCAATTTCAAAGCAATATTCCAATTCTCCACAGCCTTTTTGCATTTTCTCTGCTTCTTTAAAATAAATCCGTAATGTTCATACCATACTGCATCAGGTTTTTCCTCACTATTGATAATCGATTCCATAATTTTAGCCGCTTCATTCAATTTTCCCCTTTTATACAAAACCCATCCATAAGTATCAAGAAATGTATTATTTCTATTTTCTTTTTCAATTACCTTTTTTGCCATCGCTTCTGCCTCTTTAAGATTTTTATTTTGCTCTGCAAGGTAATAAGCATAGTTATTAATAACAATCAGGTCATCTTTATCAGTTTTTAATGCTGTTTCAAATGTTTCAAATGCCTTTGGATAATCTTTCATCCTGTAATATACGTCTGCTCTCATTGTAAGCACCTGAACTATAGAATCCTTATTTTCACCTGCTAAGATTTCAGCTTTTTTTAGTTCCTCCAGAGCAATAGAATATTTTCCGCTTTCAAGTGCTCCATTTGCATATAATATCTTTGCAGGAAAGGACATGTTAAAACGAGTGGCGCACTCTTCCCCTCTGGTCATTAGTTTTCCGTAATTTTTTAGTTGCAAATAAACAATTAATAACCTTTCCCATGCATAATAATTCTCTGGTCTTTTTGTAATTATTTCTTCCAATCTGATTGACGCATCAAGCAACCTGTTCTGTTTTATCATCAGTTCCGGACGCAAAAGAAAAACTATATTATCATCACTATAATTTGCCTCTAGGAGCATTAGCGCAATTATTAACTTATCTCCTTCTTCCTTATTAAGTTCGGGTATTTCAATGAGCTTATCAAGTAATGTAATTTTATCTTCTCTTTCAATTTTATTGTTAAGTATAATCGTATTCAAAAGCATAAATAAATCATTATAATTTTTTTCTGTCAATAGAAATTCGCAAAGTGAAAGTTGAATTTGAGGATCATTAGGATTTCTTTCCAAAAGCTTATTATAAACTTCTAATGCTTTACCACTATCTCCCTTTCCCCTGTATATATCCCCAAGAAGTCCATTGTACATGATTTCATCAGGATAATCTTTAAGCAGGGACAAAGTTTTAACCAGAGCCTCATCAAATTTACCCTCTGCTATGAGGTTTTTAACTGAGGCTAAAGTTGAAGTTTTATTAAAACCATATTCTTTGTCAAATGAATCAAATATTGAATTTGCCTTTTCAAAATTTCTATTTTCAGAATATAAGTTTCCAAGATTTAATCTAAGATTCTCTTTTTCAGGGAAATACTTCACAGCTTTCTCAAAGCAAATTATAGCACTGTCAATATTCCTTTCCTGATAGTATAATCCTGCTAACATTGTGAGATACCAAATATTTTCCTGATCAATGGACAATGCCTTTGTTGCAAATCGTTTACCGTTTTTTTCATCTCTGTTTGTAATTAGTATTAGAGCCATCTGATAATATGCAGCGTCACTTTCAGGGTTAATTTTTATACATTGTTCCAGGTATTTCAGAGCGTCGCCTCCATTTCCCATTAGTTTTTGCTTTAAGGCTTCCACATAATAATAATTAAATTCAGCTGCATCATAATTATTCCTTTTCTTTCCAGTTTCGTTATAAGGCAACATTATTGTACCACAAGATGAAAAGCACAATATTGAAAGAGCCAAATAAATATACCAATACTTATATGATTTCATAACTATTTTTTACCTGTATGTCCAAACTCTCCGCTTCCTCTTTCGGTTTTAATAAGATTCTTAACGCTTTCCCATTCAATTATTTCATGCTTCGCAATAACCATCTGACAAATTCTTTCTCCATCCTTAATAACGAAATTTTCATCAGATAAGTTCACCAGGATAACACAAACTTCACCTCTGTAATCAGCATCAATAGTGCCAGGCGAATTAAGTATTGCAATTCCCTTTTTAATAGCCAGGCCACTTCTCGGTCTTATTTGCGCTTCATAACCAATAGGAATCTCCAGAAACAAGCCAGTCGGAACCATAATCCGCTCCATAGGTTTTAAATTTATATCATTTTCTAAATTTGCCCTTATATCCATCCCTGCAGAAGCTTTCGTAGAATAACCAGGTAATTCATGTTTGGACTTATTTAATATTCTAATTTTCATTTTTCTTATCTCTAAAACATTTTTATTATCTTATTTCTATCCTCTTTATAAATAATTAAAACGCTATAAATCCCAAAATAAAATCAGATCAAAAACAAACATCCATCTTTTCAGTAATACATATAACTTATCCTTCATCACGCATAAATTATTAAAAATATATATCTAAATTTTCGATTTTAAAATTTTCTGATTTATTTATCCTTATAACTAAAAGAAAAATATACTGCTAATGGCTTTATCAATATATTGTTAAATCTGTATTGAATAAAATAATGCAATTTGAAAACCAATATTTTCTTGTATCGTCCAAAGTTAAATATCTTTGTATTCACAATTGTATGATTTAATAACCAATTTTTTAGTTTTATGAATCTCTTTTTCAAAAAGCCAGTTTTTCTATCAGTTCTTCTGATCGTAATTTCATGTAATACGCCACGTGTAAAGGAAAATACAACTGTTTCTATTAAAACTACTCTTGGTGACATTAAAATAAAACTATACGACGGAACTCCTCTTCATCGTGATAATTTTTTACATTTAATAAACACAGGCTTTTATGATCGTATTTTATTTCACCGTGTTATTAAGAGTTTTATGATACAAGCAGGAGATCCTGCTACTAAATCAGGTCAGACAAAGAATCTTCCGGACTCTATTAAAACATATACAATTCATTCGGAATTCAATAATCAATATTATCATAAGAAAGGAGCTTTAGCTGCCGCACGCCAGCGTAATGATGTAAATCCTGAAATGAGATCATCGGGAACTCAGTTTTACATTGTTGAGGGCACCAAACTAAGTGATGATGATCTGAATCTTGCTGAACAAAGTATTAACAGCGGTATAAAACAAAATCTTTTCAATAGACTAATTAAGGAAACTTCCGACAGTGTAAGGTTGTCAGGAAAAACTCTTTCAGATGGGGAAATACAGGAAATTGCATCTGTTAAAATGTTTCAATATCTCACGAATTATGAAGACTACAAAATCTCTGAAGAACAGCGTAATGTGTATAAAACCATAGGTGGTACACCTCGTCTTGATGGTACTTACACAGTTTTTGGTGAAGTAATTGAAGGTTTCGATATTATAGATAAAATTGCTGCAGTTCAGACCGATAACAACGATAAACCTGTTACCGATATTAAAATTATCAAAATAAAAATTATAAGAAATTAATTAATGATTTTTAAAACAAACTTTTAATGCTTCAAAAAATTACCGATCTATTAAATGAGATCTCATCTTTATCTGCAAAAAATCCCGAAGAACTTGAATTATTCCGTTTGAAATTCCTTAGTAAAAAGGGATTACTTTCCGATCTTTTCGAAGATTTTAAGAATGTTCCTGTTTCTGACAAGAAAGAAGTTGGCCAGAAGCTTAATCTTTTAAAGCAGAATGCACTTGAAAAATACAATTCTCTTAAAATTGATCTTTTAAATAAAGAAGTAGTATCTGAAGGTATCGATCTTACAAGGCCTTCTTTTCCATATTCAATAGGGTCGCGCCATCCTATTTCAATTGTTAGAAACGAACTTATTGACATTTTTACACGTATCGGTTTTGTCGTTTCCGAAGGTCCTGAAATAGAAGATGATGATCATGTTTTTACAAAACTTAATTTTGCTCCCGAGCATCCTGCCAGAGATATGCAGGATACATTTTACATTTCAAGGAAATCTTCAGAAGATTCTAGCCCTGACGATATTTTACTTCGTACTCATACAAGCTCCGTTCAGGTCCGGGTAATGCAAAATCAAAAACCTCCGATCCGTACGATTTCGCCCGGCAGGGTTTTTCGTAATGAGGCAATTTCTGCAAGGGCTCATTGTATTTTTCATCAGGTTGAGGGGTTATATATTGATGAAAATGTATCTTTTGCTGATCTTAAACAGACTTTACTATTCTTTGCAAGAGAATTGTTTGGAAAATATACTGAGATCAGGTTAAGACCATCATATTTCCCTTTTACTGAACCATCTGCAGAAATGGATGTCAGCTGTAAAATCTGTGGTAAAAAAGGCTGTAATGTTTGCAAATATACCGGTTGGCTTGAATTATTAGGTTGTGGTATGGTGCATCCTAATGTTCTTGAAGCCTGTGGTATTGATAGTAAGAAATATACCGGTTTCGCCTTTGGGATGGGTATTGAAAGAGCCGCTATGCTAAAGTATGGGGTGAATGATCTGCGACTTTATTTTGAAAATGATCTGAGGTTTTTGGATCAATTTAAGACCACATTCTAATTTGATTGAACATTTATATTAGTCCATTGTTAATTTTTGCACTATGATTGAAGAGATGAAATGAAACAGCAAGAAATTCATATTCCGTTATGTGATACATGCTCACTTGAATCCGGTTCGATTTTCAAGTATCTTACACCTGACGAAATTGAGACTCTTAATTTTAAAAAGGATTTCCGGCAGTATAAACGTGGTGATATTCTTTATCAGGAGGGTAACCGGATAAGTGGCTTCTTTTGTATTAACAGTGGGATCATTAAAGTATTTAAGACAGGTTTTGATGGAAAAGAACAAATAATACGTTTTGCAAAAAAAGGAGATATTATTGCATATCGGAGTGTTCTAAGTAATGAACTGGCATGCACTTCTGCAAAAGTTATCGAAGACTGCCATGTATGTTTTATTCCTTCTGAAATTCTTATATCTTTTATTAAAACAAATCCCGCTTATGCTCTTGAAATGCTTAAACTTGCCTGTAATGAATTAGGTGAAGCAAATTCATTCATTACAGATATTGCCCAGAAAACTGTCAGAGAGCGGTTGGCTGAGGTTCTTCTTTTTCTTGTAAATGATTTTGGTATCGATAATGAGAATTTTCTCAATATTTCTCTTACGCGTGAAGAACTGGCCAATATAGTCGGCACTGCCACAGAATCAGTTATCAGATTATTATCTGAATTTAAATCCGATAAATTGGTTGAGTTAAATGGAAGAAAAATCAGGATTCTAAACACAAAGGGGCTTGAAAAGATCAGTAATGTTTTTAATTAATCTCTTTTAAAATATTTAGACTTATTTATTCAAAACCTTGGTGACTTTAGTGAATTCCTTGGTGTATTTTCGTGGTTAAACTTTTTCTTTTTTTACACTAAGGGACACAAAGTTCAGCACAAAGGTACACTAATAAAACAGGCTTACTAATTAGACCTAAAACAACATCCCTGGCATATTATGACCGAATTGTTTTCCAAGATGTTTATAAGCATGTTCTGTGGCTTCACGACCCCTTGGAGTTCTTTTAAGATATCCTTCTTTTATCAGGAATGGCTCATAAACCTCTTCTATTGTCCCGCTCTCTTCACCTACCGCAGTAGAGATAGTATTTAACCCTACCGGACCACCACCGAACTTATCAATTATTGCAGAAAGTATCCTGTTATCCATTTCATCGAGACCATGTTGATCAATATTTAGAGCTTTTAAGCTATACTTTGTTATATCGATATCTATTTCTCCTGATCCTTTTACCTGTGCAAAATCCCTGATTCTTCTCAACAGAGCATTAGCAATTCTTGGAGTACCCCTGCTTCTTCTTGCAATTTCGATAGCTGCGTTCTCATCAATTCTGACATTAAGTATACCAGCTGATCTTTTTACAATACCTTTAAGTATCTCATGATCATAATACTCAAGATGGAATTTAATCCCAAATCGTGCTCTTAACGGGCTTGTCAGAAGGCCTGAGCGTGTTGTAGCACCGATAAGGGTAAAATTATTAAGTGTCAATTGGACACTTCTTGCACTTGGTCCCTTATCGATCATTATATCTATATGAAAATCTTCCATTGCAGAATAGAGGTACTCTTCAACTACAGGACTTAACCTGTGAATTTCATCTATAAAAAGTACATCTCCTTCCTGAAGATTTGTGAGTAATCCGGCCAGATCACCTGGTTTATCCAGTACGGGACCGGATGTAACCCTGAGATTAACCTGCAACTCATTGGCTATAATTGTGGCAAGTGTTGTCTTACCTAATCCCGGAGGCCCATGTAAAAGGACGTGGTCGAGAGATTCGCCCCTCTGTTTTGCAGCAGTTACAAAAACAATAAGATTTTCAATTACCTGCTTTTGTCCCTTGAAATCGCTAAAACTTAATGGTCGTAATTGCTTTTCAAATTCCTTATCTTTTTGTGTGATAAAATCCTTTCTGATGTTAAGATTTTCTTCCATAGAACAAAGTAACTATTTAATCAGTTTGACATCGCCTTCAGGAAGCTTAATTTTAACACCGTTAATACTTATTTCAAGATCATCCTTATATGAAATTACCAGTATAGGAATTCCTTCCTCATCAAATTTTTTCCAAGTTTTCTCTCTGATGCCCATCTGAAAGTACTGTTCCTCTTTAGTTTTACCGTTTTCATAATAAAAACTTTGTTGACCATCGGGATTGCCCTGAATAAAGTTTCCTTTGAATTTTAGTTTTCCGTTGTTATAAAATGTTTTCCAGACACCATCTTTTAATCCTGTAATATATTTCCCTTCCTCGGTTAAGTCGCCTGATTTATATTTCCATTCTCCGTTTTTTTCACCGTCAGAGTACTGTCCCTGGGCAATAATATCACCTGTAACTGAGTATTCTGTAGATGATCCGTCACGCTGTCCCTGGAAGTATTCCTCTTCTTTCAGCAGAGCTCCATTATCATAAAACCAGTTCCATAATCCGTCAGGACGGCCATTGTTATAAGAACCAGTCTGCTCTATTTTTCCCGACATGTTGTAGAATTTCCATTGGCCCGAGCGCCTGTTATCTGTAAACTGTCCTTCGGCTTGCACTTTTCCATCAGAGTATAGATCTTTCCATTTACCATTTCGGTTTCCGGCTTCATCAACTATGCCCTCTGAGAGAAGCAATCCGATATCGTTATAAATATAAGCATTAGTAACTTTACCATCCTTTCCATATTCCCTGTGAATACCGACAGGAATTTTATTACGGTAGGGACCGCTATAGATTAATTTGCCATTCTCATCATGCTTATTAACTATTTCAATATCAGGTTCATCTTCGACTCTGGATTTTACTATTGCTCCATTTTCATACAGCATTGTAAGCACAAGTTTTCCATGATTATCATATTCTTTATAATAACCATGCATAAGGTCGTCTTTAAATGTTTTTTCAGATTTTATTTCTCCGTTTGGATAAAATTCTTCCCAGTCGCCTTGTTTTAAACCTTTGCTGTCTGTTCTGTTAATCTTTTCTCTGCTGACAAGAAAATCGTTATTATACTCAAGCAGGGATATAGTATTTCCTTCTTTGTCGTATTCCTTTGACAGGCCCTCTTTTTTACCAGAATTATAAGCTATAGTTTGTTGTATTTTACCTTCTGGGAAATAAATATATGCCGTTCCTTCTTTTTTGTCTGCAGCAAATAGTTCCTTTGACCAAATATAAACTCCCCGGGATGGATCCTTTTTATATTTATAATACCATCCATTCTTTTTTCCGTAGAGATAATTTATTTTCTCTGTTGTGTCTCCAGCCTGATCATAAAATATCCATATACTGTCAAGAAGATAGTTTGTTCTCCGACCTACAGATTTTTTAATTCCTGTAACATAGTAACTTTTCCAGAATCCTTCTGGTTTGCCGTTTTTTATGAAACCTTCACTGGAAACAGTTCCATTCGGGTATTTAAATATCTGATAACCATCTTTTAAAGTACCGTTTTCCTGTCCATAACTTAATTTGCAGCTTAATACAAAAAATATAAAAATAATAATCCTTTTCATGATTTAAATGCCAAGTTTTTCAGATATTTTCAACATTCTATTAATTGGCTTTTGTGCTTTTATGAGAATTTCCGAATCTATAATAATTTCGGGTTTTTCGCTTTTTAAGCAATTTAATATTTTTTCAATTGTTATAAGTTTCATAAAACTACATTCACTACAACCGCAAGTTGAATCTTTTGGCGGAGCAGGAATATATGTCTTCTTCGGATTTTCCTTTTTCATCTGATGAATTATGCCAACTTCAGTTGCTACAATATAACACTTTCCATTGTCTCTTTTAGTGAATTGCAGTAATGAAGAAGTAGAACCTATAAAATCCGCTACCATTCTTACGGGCAGTTCACATTCCGGATGAACAATAATTTTTGCATGAGGATTATCTTTCTTCAACCTCAGAATAGCCTCCAGAGAAAATTCTTCATGCACATGACATGTTCCGTTCCAGATTACCATATCCCTTCCTGTTTTATTAAGAACATAGTTTCCAAGATTACGATCCGGAGCAAATAATATTTTTTCTTCAGGCGGTAGTGATTCTACTATTTGTACTGCATTAGATGATGTGCAAATTATATCAGACAATGCTTTAATTTCTGCAGTTGTATTTACATAAGAAATTACTGTTCTTCCAGGGTTTTTCTTTAAAAAATTCACAAAATCTATTGCTTTGCAAGAATCAGCAAGAGAGCAACCTGCGTTCAAATCAGGAAGAAGAACTTTTTTCTCAGGAGCTAGTATTTTAGCTGTTTCTGCCATAAATTTTACCCCAGCAAAAAGTATAATATCTGCGGAATTTGAAGCCGCTTTTTGAGAAAGAGCAAGGCTGTCTCCAACAAAATCAGCAATATCCTGAATATCTCCTGTCTGGTAATAATGACCAAGAATAATTGCATTTTTTTTCGCTTTCAGTCTTTTTATTTCCAGGATATTTTGTTTTGATGATTGCTCTTTCATGCTACTTATAAAATCTACATTAAATCAGCCCTAAACTTAATCATTATTGTTATACCGAATTTCCACTTGTTATGCTTTTCGGATTGTTATTAACAACATAATATTCTTATGTTTTAATATTATATTTATTTATAATAATGATAATATGCTGTTAATTGTGTTGATATAATAATCAAAAATTTATCGTATTTCTCAACATTACAATCGTACCAACATCTTTTCAACAGCTCAAAAAATGTACCGTTTTTGAAATTCAGCTGATTACATAAATAGTTAACAATTGTTAAGAATAGTTTTTTAATATGGACTATTAAACAAAAGTAGAGCTTTTAAGGTTTATCAGAGGTTCATATTTTAATTTTCTTTTCTTATAACTTTATTGAATTAAGTTCACGATGACCTTAAATCGCTAAAATGGCTGATAGGGTAGGATATTATAAATTTTTATTTCCAAATATCTACATGTTATTAACAAACAATATTGAAGTGTGACATCATTAATCTTATTCGAGTTAAACAATCCCATTGAAGTTTTGTTACTCTAACATATAAAGATTTATAGATTGAAGATATAAGAATACTTTTTTCTTTTAATTAAGCAATTATGTTAATTTGCGGCATGTTTTCATAAAATTAATTAAAAGGCAATAAGTTGAAAAAGAAGAAAATAGCAATTGTGTCAGATCATGCTGGTTATTACCTTAAGGAAAAATTGTTAAATTATCTCATTAAGGAAAAGTATGATGTTAAAGATCTTGGGTGTTCCTCCGATGAGACTGTTGATTATCCGGATTATGGTCATCCGTTGGCAAATGCCATCGCTGCAGGTGATTACGAATTAGGAATATCCGTTTGTGGGACAGGTAATGGAATAAATATGGTTGTAAACAAACATCCGGGAATAAGGGGCGCTTTATGCTGGAACGAAGAGATAAGCCGTTTGTCACGGGCACATAATGATGCAAATATTATTGCATTGCCGGGTTGGTTTATTTCGGAATCTGAAGCATATCTGATTGTAAAAACCTTTCTCACCACATCATTTGAAGATGGACGGCACACGAGTAGAGTAGAGAAAATATCGTTAAAAATATATTAATATGCTCTCTAATTCTTGCAGATACGGCATAAGAGCTGTCATTTATTTGGCAAGTCAGCCGTTATCGAATGGGAAAACCGGCATTAAAAAAATAAGCAGTGATCTTGATCTTCCGACACCATTCCTGGCAAAAATTCTTCAGCAACTTGCAAAGCAAAAAATTCTCAGTTCCTCAAAAGGACCACATGGAGGTTTTTCCATATTGAAAGATCCCCGGAAAATAACATTACTTGATATTGTAAATACAATTGACGGAAACGATATTTTTACAAATTGTATTATGCATAATGGCTCATGCGAAGGAGTGGAAATGGATAAAAAGCACTGTCCTCTTCATAAGGATTATGAAAAAACAAGGAAAGATCTTATTAAATTATTCAGTAACAGGACAATTCATGAACTGGTCAGGAAGTCAAACAACGCGGAATTGATTACAATTTGAGTTTATCTTTTATAAGAGGTTTAATCCAGAGCCATTGTAAAATTGAAACAATAATACCTGCACAATTAGCAACAGCATCAAAAAAACTTCCGGTTCTGGTAACAGTAAGAGTCGATTGCAAAATTTCCATCAGGATACCATAGGAAAGAGGAATCAGACCTGTCAAAAATAGATGACGGTTACTCTTCAGGGTTTTCCGGTTTTCAAAGATAATAACCGACATCAGACCAAAATACATTCCGAAGTGTACAATTTTATCGAAGTTTGGAACATTAATGAATGAAAATTTATCTAATGTATGTGAACTGGTCAGGCTCAGATACATTATAACCAGAGCTACCAGAATAGAGAATATGTTCTTCTTTACCATTTTTAATATTTGATGCAAATTTAACCTGATTAATTCATAAACTTAGTGAACCTTTGTAAAATCCTTTGTGTGACTTTGAATAATTCAAATTAGATGGCAGGGATATATGTACATATACCATTTTGTAAAAAACTTTGTTTTTATTGTGATTTCTATCACATAATTTCACCTGATGATAGATTCGTATTCGTTGATGCTCTGTTAAAGGAAGCTTCATTGAGGAAGGATTACCTCGGAACTGAAACAGTCTCTACAATATATCTTGGAGGTGGCACCCCTTCAGTGTTTTCAATTAAAGAACTGGGAACGATACTAAATCAGATTAATAAGCTATTCAGAGTAACTAAAGATTGCGAAATAACCATCGAACTAAACCCCGATGATGTTCAGCCGGCTTATTTAAACGGTCTTAAGAATCATAATATTAACAGGATCAGTATAGGAATTCAATCGTGGAGAGATTCCGATCTTAGAATGCTGAACAGACGGCACGATTCGGCACAAGCTGTTCAAGCGCTAAAGAATACATTAAAAGCAGGATTTGAAAACGTGACTATTGATCTTATTTATGGAATTCCGGGGATGAGCTTACAAGCGTGGTCTTCAAATATTGATTTTTCCGTTTCATTTGATATTAAACACCTGTCTGCATATCACCTGACCTTTGAACCTGCTACAGTTTTCGGGAAGATGCTGAAGAAAGGAGCGATTTCCGAGATTGACGAAGATGATAGCATAGCACAGTTTAATGTTCTGATTGAAAAAACAGAATCTGCAGGTTTTATCCAATATGAGATTTCAAATTTCGGCAAACCGGGTTATTTCTCAATTCATAATTCAAACTACTGGAAACAAGTCAATTATCTTGGACTTGGACCATCAGCTCACTCTTTTAATGGATATTCCCGCCAGTGGAATATCCGTGATGTGAAAGGATATATCAAATCTCTTAATGCCGGAAAATCATTCTCTAAAAGTGAAGAACTTAACACAAAAACCCGCTTCAATGAATATATAATGACCTCCCTGAGAACAATGTGGGGCATTGATCTTGAGTATATAGAGAAAATGTTTGAAAAAGAGGGTTATGATTATGTTGTCAATTTAGCAGGTAAATTCAGAGAATATGGTCTTATGAAACAGGACAAAAAAACCCTGGTTCTTACTAACCAGGGTAAAATGATATCAGATAATATTATTTCTGAATTTATGATGCCGGGTGATGAATAGTTATTTTTTTGAAAGCATAAAATTTGTGCGGCCTATAATATTGTCTTCAAGGTAAAGTTCAACACTATAGTTGCCGATAACAAAATCTTTGGTATTATCCAAAAAGATACACATTTCAATATCCTGATTCATATACTCTATCTGACGATTGGCAGAATATATTTTTTTATTGCCCTTATATTCAAAAAGATTATTGGGACTGCTTGTTATAACCAGAGAGTCGGGCCTTATCACTCTCATATAAACATCTTTCTGACCGGGTTTAGCCAGAGGATTCTCACGAAGAGTGAAACATATCCTGAGTTTATCCAGCTGATTAATTCTTGTGGTCTCTTTTTGCCTTTTATTCAAGGAAACGGCAACAATATTCTTTGCCTGAATTATAGAAGCTACCTCAACTTTAGTACTTAGTTCTTCTTTTACCTTAGAGAGTTCGGAATTTGTATTTCGTACTTCTGTTATTTGCTGCTTGATTTCAGTGTTTTCGGAGGCAAGCATTTTATTTCTGGTATTGAGAGAATCGATCTGAACAATGTAACTTTTCATTATTTCTCTCATTGTTGTGATCTCGCTCTTATATTTTTTTACAAGCTGGACATTTGATGCATTTACAGCTAAAAGCTGAATGATTTTATTTTTTTGCTTTAGTAAACCTGCATTCAAAGTATCATTATTCGTTTTCAAAGTATCATATGCAACGACCATATGTCTTAGTTCATTTGCCAGGGAGTCTTTTTCCTGAGTAAGGACAGTCTCCATTTCAATCATTTTGTTTTTCTTATCGAAATACATGTAAATAAGAAAAATCAACGCTACGCCCAGAATAATTGAAGTGACAATCATACCAACCGGGGTGCTTTTTTTTGTTCCCTCTGCGTTTGGGATACTACTGTTTGAATCTGTCATTTATCTTATTGGTTTAAAAGGTTTCATATGCAAAATTAATAATATCCTGATAATTTGTCAAATATCCGTTCAATTATTAAATTTACATAGAAACGCTGGAGGCTATTTAATTAATATTCAGCTGTATAAGTAGTTTTTAAATTAACATTGGAGATCGGATGTGATGAGTATATGTTAAATAGAACAAATTATCATTCCCTTTATGATATAAACATAAAGCAATACTTTTTGTTATACAGTTTAATAATTCTGGTGATCAGTACACCAGCGAAAAATTTTTAATTTCCGGTTCAAATTATTATTGGAAATATGAAATACGTTGGAGCACATGTAAGCGCTTCCGGGGGAGTTGAAAATGCCCCGATAAATGCTAAATCAATAGGTGCGAAGGCTTTTGCCCTGTTTACAAAAAATCAGAGACAGTGGTTTTCTAATCCATTGTCCAAAGCAAGTATTAAAGCATTTCAGGAGAATTGTGAGAAATATGATTACAAGCCATATCAGATATTGCCTCACGACAGCTACCTGATAAATCTAGGACATCCGGAGAAAGAACCTTTGGAAAAATCGAGAACCTCTTTTCTTGATGAAATGCTGCGATGTGAACAACTGGGTCTTGACAGACTTAATTTTCATCCGGGAAGTCACCTGAAGGCAATAAGTGAAGAAGAATGCCTCAACCGGATCGCCGAATCTATAAACATAGTTCTTGACAAAACAAAAGGGGTTACAGCAGTGATTGAAAATACTGCAGGACAGGGAACAAATCTTGGATTTAGATTCGAACAAATCAGGTTCATGATTGACAAAGTTGATGATAAATCGCGGGTAGGCATTTGTATTGATACATGTCATGCTTACACTTCGGGTTATAATATTAAAACTCCTGAAGGATTTGCAGAAACGTTCAGCTTGTTTGATAAAATTATCGGCTTTAAATACCTTCGGGGAATGCATTTAAATGATTCAAAGAAAGAGTTTGCAACAAGAGTGGACAGGCATGATAACATTGGAAAAGGATTCCTCGGAGAGGATGTTTTCAGTATATTGATGAACGATGGACGATTCGATAATATCCCATTGATACTTGAAACACCAGATGAATCATTATGGGAAGAAGAGATAAAGAATCTCTATTCTCTAATCAAAAAGTAAAGTTTTTATTACACAAAGTTGCACAGAGGAGACACAAAAACGCAGACAGGAACTAACCAAGAAGCTTCTCAATATCAATTTCTTTCAGCTTTTCCCTGGTAGCATTATATCCAATAGCAAATAGCTCGTGGGCTTTTTCAGGATCAAGAATTTTGAATTTCCTTAATTCAAGAGGGGCAACAAACAGATAGAATTTCTTCGATTTTTCAATAATTTCTTTTGACATACTGAGCATGAAAGTCCTTTCTGCAATATTGATCAGGCCGCTGATTTTTTCCATATAACCCACCGGATTTACAAATGAACCGATAAGAATTTTGCATTTGTTTTCAATCGGCCGGATAGGAAGATTATCAAGAACCCCGCCATCAACATAGGAAATATCATTGATTTTTATTGGTTGAAAAAGGACAGGGATACTTGCTGATGCAATAACCGGATAAAGCAAATCACCTTCGGAAAAATAAACAGCTTTACCATTATTAAGGTCTGTTGCCGAAACAAATAATGGAATTTTCAGCTCTTTAAATGTTTTTGCGCGTAAGCTTGTTTTCAATATTTTGATTATTCCGTTAATTTGAAGCAAACCCTCCCTTGGTAATGCCGGTCGCATGTAATCAAGCCGGCTTCCGGTATTTAACATTTTTAAAATCTCCTTTGATGTATGTCCGTCGGCATATAGAACACCGACTATCGCTCCGGCACTGGTTCCGGATATTACATCGGGAAAAATTCCTGCCTCGTTTAATGCATGAATCACTCCAAGATGCGCAAATCCTCTCGTACCGCCACCACTTAAAACAAGGCCAATTTTATATTTTTTCATCTTCATACTGAAAATTCTTTAACATATCTATTTAATCAAAAAATCAACAAGCAATTTAATATTAAGAAAAGTAACAATGCCGGCAATAACCGATAACAGACCGATTAGAAACCGGCTATTGGCATATTTTCCCATGACTTTTTTGGAAGAAGTCAAGTATATCTGTATTGCAATAGTAAATGGAAGCTGAACGCCTAAAAATACCTGCGACAAAATAAGCCCTTTAAACGGATCGCCTATAAAGAAGATCAATATTAAAGCACCAACCAGGGATATGACAACGCCAATCCGGGAATGGTTATCCTTTACATCATAAGGCTCTTTATACATTCCTGAGATTATTGATCCGCCAGCCATACCTGAGGTAATTGATGAAGCCACTCCGGCAAAAAGAAGAGCAACAGCAAAAACAACTGAAGCGTTGGATCCAAGCAGTGGTTCAAGTAGTCTTTTTGCCTGCTGAAGTTCTTCAACTTTCTGGCTTTTTGTAAAAAATGTTGCAGCAGCCAGAAGTATCATAGCACTATTTATGGCCCAGCCGATTATCATTGAAAACAATGTATCTGCAAATTCAAATCTAAGTTGTTTTTTAATGATTTTTTCATCCAGAAGGTTCCACTGACGGCTTTGTATAATTTCTGAATGCAGAAAAAGGTTATGCGGCATAACTACAGCTCCAATAATACTCATTATCAACAATATGGAGCCTTCGGGAATAGACGGTTTAACCCACGAGATCCCAGCCGTTATCCATTGGACTTTCACAAGGAATAATTCGTATAAAAAAGAAAGTCCGATGATTGAAACAAATCCGATTATCCACTTTTCAATTTTCTGATATGAATGTGAAAACAGCATTATCATCACAAAGATGGTCACCAGCAAAGCACCAATTTTTATAGGAACCTCAAATAGCATATTTAAAGCAATTGCTCCTCCGAGGATTTCTGCCAGTGAAGTAGAAACAGAGGCGAAAACAGCAAATGATAAAACAGACTTTGAAATCCATGGTTTTAAATATATAGTTGCAGCTTCTGACAGGCAGAGCCCAGTAGCAATTCCCAGATGAGCAACGTTATGCTGCAGTACAATAAGCATTATTGTTGAAAGAGAAACAACCCACAACAATGTATAACCGAACTCAGAACCGGTTGCAATATTTGCAGCCCAGTTCCCCGGGTCGATGAATCCCACAGTTACAAGCAGGCCGGGGCCAATATATTTAAAAATATCTAGAGCCCCGAAAGAAGGTTTGTGATCTTTTCTATTCAGGTCCCTGAAAAATCCGATGCCATTAAATAAATTCTTAATAGTCAACATATTGAATATATTCAAATTATATTTGGCAAAAGCTTCAATATTAAGGTAAGCAATAACAAATATAAACAATGATAATGAAAATCATTGCCGGCATATTTCAGATAGATTGAAAATCAATAGATTTGTATTGAAGATTCTTGATAATCATAATAATTAAAAAAGTTCAACAATGCAATTTTTGCTATTAGCTTATGATGGAACTGATTGCGAAGCACTTCACCGCAGATTAAAAGTTCGCGCAGAGCATCTTAAAAAAATCAGTAGGCTTAAAATCACAGGTGAATTTTTGTTTGGCGGCGCTATTCTCGATGATAGTGGTAATATGATCGGGTCGATGATTGTATATGATTTTCCTGGCCGGCAATCTCTGGATGAAAAGCTGAAAGATGAGCCATACCTTACAGAAGGAGTCTGGAAACAAATTGAAATTGAACCGTTTCGTTTTGCTAAAATTGAATAATGTAAAATGGAGATAAGAAAATTTACGCCGTTAGTTGACAAAAGAATTTTGGTTCTTCTATCAGGACTTATGTGGTGTGGAGTAGGAGTGATGCTTATCATTTTTGCCGTTTCATGGCTATCGCCCTATAATGGAAAAGAACAGCTTTTCTTTTATTCAGCCGGATTTTTAGCAGCAATGCCTATCCATCATTTTGGTTTCCTGAAGATTGCAGATAAAAACCTGAACAGATTATTGCCTCTTACTGAAAAAAAATGCCTGTTTTCCTTTATGACATGGAAAAGCTACATAATTGTTCTTATAATGGTTTCAATGGGGATTGCTTTTAGGCATTCATCAATACCAAAACGGTATTTGTCAATCCTTTATAACGGAATCGGATTAGCATTATTCCTTTCGGGCATAAGGTATTTCAGATTCTTCTTTCAATTAATATTTGCAAATAGATCTTAATAATAAATGTTCTTTATTGTCCGGAGAATAGTTTTTGATATTTTAAAATTGTTTTAAATATCTGCAGGCGCACCGGACTTACATTATAATATTCACCATTGCTTAAAAGACCCATATTCTGGCGGTTAATTAACAGTATAACAGATATATTGGATTGAGGAATAACTGCAATGCTGGTTCCTGTAAATCCGGTATGTCCAAAGGTTCCTTCTGGTCCGTTTTTCATGAAGGAATTGTCGGGATCCATCATCCAGCCAAGACCATTATTGAATTTATCTTTTGTCAGGAAAGTTTCAATGGTTTTTTCTGAAATAAACGGATTGGAATCCACTTTCCCTTTTTTCATAAGCATATCAACCAGTTTCTGCAGATCATCAACCGTAGAAAACAATCCTGCAGCACCGGAAATACCACCATTTGCATACCAGGCATTTCCGTCACTTACCTCTCCTTTCAGTGTGTAAGGTCGCCATCCTGTCCAATGTGCCGGATCAATTTCCTTAATTTTAAACCCAAGAGTGGAATCATAAACCATTCTTTTTTCATATGGATTACCATGCGAAGTGGCAGCTATATTTTTAAAAGTGGCTGTAGTGAGGGGGTTATATGTTGTGTTTCTCATGCCCAGGGGCAGAAAAATATTTTGCTTCATAAATTGCTCTAAGGGCAGGCCGGAAACAATTTCAACTATTTCACCAAGAATAATAAACCCCAGATCACTATAATGGCGCTGTGCCCCAACTGGAAACATTAACGGCAGTTCTCCTATTAATCTATAACATTCCTGTTTACTGGAAGCATGGTAATAAAGCGGATACCATTCATAAAGACCGGCAGTATGCGTCAGGAGATGCCGGATCGTGATCTCTCTTTTCTCTGGTGTATTAAAAGCTTTAATATACTTGCATACATGATCTTCAGTTTTAACAAGCCCTCTGTCAACCAATAGCATGATGGATGTTGTTGTGCCAATAACTTTGGTGAGGGAGGCAATATCGAAAAGAGTGTTGACTGTCATTTTCTCCGGTGGATTAAGAAGATGATGGTTGTAGTCATACTTTTGTGAGTATCCGTAAGCATGTTTGAAAATAACCTGATTACCACTTTCTATCTCAATAACAGCTCCGGGAATCTTGTTCTGGTCAACCTGGCTTTGGAGTATACTATCTACTTTGGCAATAAGTTCTGATCTGGCAGCTTTCACCTTGATAATTTGGCTATTTGATATCAAATTAAAAGCAGATAGAAAAATTAATATAAGAAGTACCTGATAACCCATAAGACTGTTTTTTAATTTATGACCCCCTTCCCAACCTTCCCCCACCTTTGCTTTGCTGAAGCTACGCGAAAGCGAAGGGGGGAAGGAGTCGAAGTTAATCATTTCCCCCTTGGGGGAAACAGGAAAGGGGGTAAGAACTAAACTTAAGAAATACTTTTTTTCTTTTGACCAGTATATCCAACCCGGGGACCAACGGTTTTACGAAGCAGTAATTCAGTAAATCCTGCTTTCACAAAATTATCCAGTTCTCCAACCAGCTTAAATCCAAATTCATAATAGAGTTTTATAGCGCCTTTGTTGAATGAAGAAACACAGATAAAAACATTCGGTGAAAATTTCAGGATTCTTTCTTCGCAAAATTGAAGAAGTTTTTTCCCGAAACCCCTGCCTCTGTAAATCTTATTTATACAAATGGTCTGAATATATCCCGAAAACGTTCCACAGGTCTGAAGGATAACAAATCCGGCTATAACGTTTTCAGTTTCAACCACATATATTTCTTTACAATCTCCTTCAAATGCATTAAGGCACTTTTCATAGTTCATTTTCAGGGTGATCCATGGATCTGATTCCGACATCATCAGGGCACAGATCACTATTTTTTTTGGATCTTTTGTGAGCCTAAATGCAATTTTTTCTTGTGGCATCATTAATCTTTCTTTTTGATGATGATTAAAAACAGAATTGTCAATAATGCATTTACAAAAATATTCATAAACCCAAAATCAAAGTGAAATGCCTTTATAAAATATCCATTTAACAGCCAGGTAATAATTGCAGCTGCAACACAAGCCACCGGGACCCATTTCTCCTTGAATTTAATTTTGGAAAATAACCCTGTCATATATAACCCTAAAATAGGTCCGTAAGTATAACCGGCAATTTTGAAAATTGTATTAATAATTGCACCCTTGCTGTTCCAGAACGCCATTACAATGAGAAACATAACAATATTTACACCTAACAACACCCGGTTTTTAATTTTCTTTTTTAACTCCTGGGGTCGATTCTCTATGTCCATGAAATCATAACTGAATGCAGTCGTTAATGCAGCAATACAAGAATCAATGCTGGCAAAAGTCGAAGCAATTATACCAATCAAAAAAGCAACTGCACCTAATTTGCCAAAGTAATTCAGTGTCAGTAATGGATATAGGTCATCCGTATTCACAAATTTTCCATTTTGAATGGTAAGATTAATTCCATGCTGTTCGGCATATAAATAGGTCAATATACCCAATCCAAGAAACATTGTCTGAGCAAATGCAATAAAAAAACTGAAAGTCAGAACGTTTTTCTTAGCGTCCCTTACGTTTCTGACTGTAAGTGTTTTTTGCATCATACTCTGGTCAAGACCAACCAATGCTACTGTAATTAACAAACCGGCAATAAATTGTTTAAAGAAATTTGATCCGGAGTGAAAATCCCAGTCAAAAATTTTTGCATAAGGATGATGTACAATTGTTTTCGCCATTTCCGAAAGGGAAAGACCCAAAGAATTCTTAATTGTGAGGATTGAAATGATGACTACTGTAATCAGAAACAGTGACTGCAGGGCATCTGTCCAGACAATTGTTTTAATACCTGATTTGTTGGTATACAGCCAAATTAGAATTAGTACCACTATGATGGTTACAAGGTATGGAATACGCAATGCATCAAAAAAGGCATATTGTAATATTTTTATCGATAGAAGTAATCTTAGTGAAGCTCCAAAAGATTGGGATACAAGGAAAAACAGAGAACCGGTTTTATAAGAAATATTATCGAAGCGGATATTCAGGTAAGTATAGATTGAGACCAGCTTTAACCTGTAATAAATGGGAGTTAAAACAAAGGCGATAAAAAGATAACCCGCAATTGTTCCAAGGATAAACTGGAAATAATAAAGATTGTTATTGCCTACATTTCCCGGAATCGAAACAAGAGACACGGCAGAAATTCCTGATCCGATCATCCCAAAAGCCACGAGGAACCAGGGAGAAGCCCTGTCTCCGTCGAAGAATGTGGTATCATGTATATGTCTGGAAGCAATTTGGGAAATCACCATAAGGATAGAAAAATAAACCATGATAATAATAAATAACAAAAGAGCACTCATTACTCAGGTTTTTATGAAAACAGAAGTCAAACGTAGCGAAAAAGTGGGATAAATAATATTTCTTTATCTTTGCTAATGTTGTATTTGATTAATTATCAGAGGACACACGACTCAGGACACACCACACAAGGCAAAAGCTCCCGTGCGCCTTGTGTCATGCGCTTTAAAAACAACAGAGGAGTAATTAACATTTCATCCGGAACATTGTTTATAATATGAAAACATTTTAATAAAATGGCATTTACATTACAATCCGGACAGAAAGCGATAGATTTTAAACTTCCCTCAACCGAGGGAAAGGAATACAGTCTGTCAGACTTTGGAAAATATAAATACCTTGTTCTCTTTTTTACCTGCAATCATTGTCCATACGTAATAGGTTCAGATGAAATTACAAGGGCAACCGTTGAGAAATTCAGTAATAAGGGAGTTGGTTTTGCCGGGATAAATTCAAACAGCGAAAACACTTATCCGGAAGATAGTTTTTCTAATATGGTTGTAAGGATGAAGAAACATAGATTTCCATGGGCCTATCTTTATGATAAAACCCAGGAAGTTGCAAAAGCATATGGAGCATTGCGAACGCCACACTTTTTTGTTTTTAATGAGGAGAGAAAACTTGTTTATACCGGTCGTGGTGTTGATAATCCGAGGGACACCTCAAAAATGACAATAAATAATCTTGAATTAGCCCTTGAGGAACTTACCAGCATAAAACCCATATCCATTCCGGTGACAAATCCTATTGGCTGCAATATAAAGTGGGAAGGGAAAGATGCTCACTGGATGCCGCCTGATGCCTGTGACCTTATCTAATATCAGATCTTTACGGAGCCAGACGCTCAATAACCCAGAGATCTTTTCTTTTTGTATAGGTTATCCGGTCGTGTAACCTGAATTCTCCATTCTGCCAGAATTCAAACCATTCCGGAATAAGCCGGAAACCACCCCAGTGCTGAGGTTTATCAACAGGTTTTCCAGAAAATATATTTTTATAATAATTATACCTGTTATCAAGATGCTGGCGGTTTGGGATCACAAAACTTTGCTCGCTGGCCCAGGTCGAGAGTTGACTTTCCCTTAGTCTTGTTTTAAAATAATATTCAGACTCTTCTTCAGATACTTTTTTTGTTATACCCTCAATCCTTATCTGCCGGCCAGATTCCGGCCAGTAAAAAAGCAGAGCAGCCCTGGGATTTGATGATAACTGCAAGCCCTTCCTGCTTCTATAATTTGTGAAAAAGACAAATCCAGAATCATCATAACCTTTCAACAGAACAGTCCTGACAGAAACGTACCCGTTCACAGATGCCGTGCCAAGACTTACAGAGTCGGGGATAGCCATGCCGGAGGTTAAATGGTTATTATACCAGACTGTGAACTGAACAAAAGGGTTCAAATCAATCGTTTTTTCTGAAAAATCTGTTTTATTGGCCATTCAGACTTACCACTTAAATTATAGAAAATATTCAGAATTTTTAAAAAATCAAATTCAACTATTACAATAACAATGGGTTGGTATCATTGTTTTTATCTCGGTCGAATTGTTAATTTGATTTTATTGAAAGACCGACCAAAAAAAAGACAATCCAAAGAATCTGAAATAGATCATAAGTCTCTGGTTTTTCCTTATGATTTTATTAATAAAAATAATTAGTTTTAACACATCTTTAATATAATTCCGGTTGGGCAATTTAAACTATAAAGAAATAATATTATGGATTCTTATACACTAAAAAAGAAAAAAGATACCGGTGAATGTCATTTATTTAGAGGAAGCATGACAAAAGAGGGTTGCACTTCAAAACAGATGTCGATATGTGAAAAAATGGATAAATCAGAAAGTGCAGGTAATATTTTTGCCTGTGAAGAAGAAGGTTCGGCTAGAAAAAAATGTGCTAAAACCGGAAGAAAAGTTTGCAGTATCTGTGTTAGTTATCTGTACACAACTTATTAAATTGTGATCAACATAATAACTTATTAATGTTGTGTCTCGTCCTGAAATACGTTAACATTTTTTTAATCAAGCTAAGAAGGAACAGTATGGGATTAGAAACCTGATTTTCTAAGTAATTAATTTTAATCTGTATATTATTTATTGACTAAATCAATTTAAATTTAAAGTTAGTACGAACCTTATAACCAGGCAAATTGAAACAATTATGAAAATAGTGATTCTTCTTTTTGACAACTATACGGCTCTTGATATTGTCGGGCCCTATGAAGTATTAAATAAGCTGCCAGACTCAAAGATTTATCTTGTTGGTCTTGAAAAAAAGGAGTATAAGGACACATATGGATTAAAAATCTCAGCAGACTATTCAATTGATGAGATTGTTGAAGCAGACATTTTATTAATTCCGGGTGGATTAGGAATAGATAATTTGTTAAAAAACAAAAAAGTACTTGACTGGATTCAAAAAATAGACAGTTCAACAACGTGGACTGTTTCAGTTTGTTCAGGTTCTCTGCTTTTGGCTCAAACCGGATTGTTGGACGGGAAAAATTGTACAACACATTGGAGAAGAAAAGAGCAATTGCGAAATTTTAATGTCACTGTTAAGGATGAAAGATACATTCAAGATGGGAAAATTATTACATCAGCAGGAGTCTGGGCTGGAATAGATATGGCATTATACTTGGTGAGTAAAATTGCGGGAGATCATACCGCCAAGATGTTCCAGCTAGCAATTGAGTATGATCCGAAACCTCCTTTTGATTGCGGATCACCTGATAAAGTACCAAAAGCAATGCTTGATAAACTTAATAATGGTAAGCGAACAAAATCTTAAGTTGTTGGTCTTAATTACATATATTTGCAATTCCTGTACAAACGTTATGGCTTATTAAAAAAAGACACAATGGTGCAACAGAACGAACAATTTAATGAATAGAAAATTAAAAAATATTACATCTTTACTATTACTGTTGGTTTTTCTTTTGCCTACAGTAGTTAAACTTGAACATCACCACGAATACTTTGTATATAAAGCAAAAAATGAGAAAGATTCCCATGTTTTCTATGAAAAATGTAGTATATGCAATTTTGAATTCTATGTTTTTTTATCCGATATTGGAAATATTGATTTACAAAATGGAAAAACTTTAACTAATTACTGCAATAATTACTATTGCTTATATTATTCTAATCTCTCCCAATTTTCATATTTATTACGCGCACCACCTGGTTTGCAAATTTGATTTTTAACATCCTTTGAGGTGTTTTTTGAAAATTTGTTTAACGTGTAAACGATTCTATACTACCTTCCAAGGTGCCTCCTATGGCTTAGTTTATGTGAAACATTTTTCATTAAAAATGCTTCGTTATATTTTTCAATTTATTATTAAAATCTAAAAACCAGGTAATGTATTATTTTACAAAGGCAGTCTTGATAACTGTACTCTTTTCATCAATTTCGGCAAATCTATTCTCTCAGATTGATAGTATTGCTAAACCCGATTCCGTTTTATTAAAACAGATTGAAAAACAAATAAATAGTACGGATCCGCCTCCTCTGCCTGTACAAGTGAGAACAGCTCCCTCCACACTCCCCGATATCAGCGTGATTGGTGACTTTCAAGCTTCATACAAAAATAATGTCAAAAGAAATTTTGATGCCGGAATCAATGAAGCGGAGCTTTCTCTTCAATCAGTTGTGGATCCTTATGCCAGAGCCGATTTCTTTTTTACAGTCGGGAAAGACCCACAAACAGGTAAGTTCAGTGAAGATTTGGAGGAAGGGTACCTTACTACGCTCTCTTTGCCTGCACATTTGCAATTAAAAGTAGGGAAATTTAAAAGCGCAATGGGAAGGATTAACCCTGTGCATACACATGCTTTGCCATTTATAAGCTTGCCAAATGCTTATGAAAATTATTTTGGTGAAGGAATAAATGATGAGGGAATTTCGTTAAGCTGGCTGGTTCCAAATTCTCTTTTTTATCAGGAACTGGTTGTACAACTTACCGATGGGCCAATTGATAATCCGAGTTTTTCGAGAAGTGTGGGAAACACCTATCTTGAACTGGCACATATAAAAAACTTTTTCGACCTGTCAGCGAATGCTACCCTTGAATTAGGATTCTCAGGCATTACAGGTGCCAACTTTTTTAATTTAAGGACTAACATTGCTGCCATGGATCTTACTTATAAATGGAAACCGGTACAGTTCAATACCTACCATTCCTTTACCTGGCAGTCGGAAACCTATTTCAGTAACGCAAACATTTCAAAAGATAAAGTTGTTAATTCTTTTGGTATGTATTCATTTATTAATTTTCAATTCTCAAAGCGCTTATTTTTTACCGGTATGTATAGTTATTCAAACAAACCATATTCCGCGAGTACGGTGGAGAACTCTTTTTCGACAACCATTGGATGGTATGCCACTGAATTTCAAAAATTGGAAATTGAAGGAAAAACAACCTCAAGCAATGTTGAAAAAGAACAGAACCAAATATTGCTTCGATGGATTTTTGTTATTGGAACACATGGAGCGCATCAATATTAATACTTAAATAAAAAAAAAATGAAACTAAAAATTGTATTCATCTTTCTTACGTTTATAGGAACTTCTGCTATTCATGCAACAAAAATAAATGTAGTTACCACAACCGCTGATTTAAAGAGTATTACTGAATTTATCGGCAAGGATAAAGTAGATGTTTCTTCAATTGCCACAGGTTATCAAAACCCGCATTTTGTTGATCCCAAGCCAAGCTACATTATCAAACTTTCAAAAGCAGATATGTTTGTTACTGTTGGATTAGATTTGGAAACAGGCTGGTCGCCACAACTCCTTTCAAGTTCACGTAATCCGAAAATTCAAAAGGGAAGTAATGGTTATGTGGATGCCTCTGTTGGTGTTGCCTTGTTGCAAGTGCCTTCAAGCATCAATCGCGGCGAAGGTGATATACACATTTATGGAAATCCACACTATTGGTTAGATCCGGTTAATGGAAAACAAATTGCAAAAAATATCTGTGATGGCCTTGAAAAAATTTCTCCTGAAAATACAGCCTTTTTTGAAGCGAATCTTAAATCCTTTAATACTAAAATTGATTTGAAGTTGAAAGAATGGACTATGAAAATGTCTCCATACAGAGGTGTAAAAATTATCGCTTATCACAACGAATGGTGTTATTTTGAACAACGATTCGGATTAATAATTGTAGATTTCATGGAACCCAAACCTGGCATTCCTCCGACTCCGTCACAACTTGTAAAAATTATTTCTGAAGTAAAAAGCAACACTATTAAAGTAATTATTTCATCGCCTTATTTTACAACATCTTCGTCGGATGTGGTTTCAAAACAAACTGGTGCTAAAACCATAGTACTTGGCACCTCTGTTGGAGCATTCGACAGTATCAAAGATTATTTTGATTTATTTGATTACAATATTGACAAGTTAATTCTGGGATTTAATTAATTATTTATTTAAACAATTGATTTGTCTTTCAGGTTTAGTTTATCAGAGCACATTTTAATGAATTTTTACTAATGACAAAAAAAAATAGAAAAATATGTTTGAAATGTTCCATTTGAATTTTATGGTGCAGGCATTCATAATTTCATTAATAACAGGTTTGTTTTTGTCCTACCTTGGCGTTCATGTAGTAGGTCGGGGAATCGTTTTTGTTGATCTGGCGCTTGGTCAGATTTCATCCTTTGGTGGTGCGTTCGCAGCTTTTGTAGGCTATGGTTTAACAACTATTCCATTGGTATTCACACTCCTCGGAGCATTATTAATTTCAATGATTGATATCCGGGATAAGCGATTAAAACTGGAAGCTATCATTGGAATAATTTATGCTTTCGCCTCGGCCGCCACAGTTATGCTTATTTCAAAGACACCTCATGGTGATTCGGATATTCAGGAAGTATTGTTCGGAGATATCCTTTCTGTAAATATAAAACAGATTACCATTACATGTATAGTTTTTGGCGCGTTGATGCTTTTGCATATTACTTTTCAGAAAAAGTTTTTTGAACTTACTGAAAGTTTCGAAATTGGTAAAATTGAAAAAAAGGGTTTCAATATCTGGAATTTCCTGTTTTATATTTCTATCGGTTTATCTATTGTTTTTGCTGTAAAAATTAGTGGCGTTATTCCTGTTTTTTCCTATTTAATCATACCATCTGTTTGCGCCATAATGCTTGCCCGTTCAAATAAGGCCGTAGTCATTATTGCAATGTTTGTGAGCTTTTTAGGAAGTTTTGTCGGTTTAAATGTTTCTTTCCATTTTGACTTTCCTGCAGGATCATCAATTGTAGCAGTATTGGGAACTATTTTTATTTTGGTCTCAATGGTTCCATTAGCAAAACATTTTTTCCCTAAAAAAGATAAATCCACCACTTAATTGGGATTTCAGATATGGTATAAAATGGGTTCTGATTATTCTAAGGCTAATACAAAATAGTCGTAACTCAGAAAGGTTTGAAATTTATTTAAATACTGTATTCTATTTTTAATTTGTTTAAATTAATATACGAATTGTTATTCTTCTAATTGAATCTCACCTTTACGGCTGAGGCGCAAACACATAAGGTTTCAAAACCAGATCAGATTGCACCGCCTGAACTTGTAGCACCGATAGCAGGTGCAAAATTAAACATGTTTCCACGTAAAACCGTATTTGAGCGGAAGCATGTGGAAGGTGCTAATAAATGTGAAATTGTGGTTGAATACAACGACGGCAAATGGCATCTGCTAAAAAATGCAATCACCAATGTGCCTTCTTATACCCTTAATTTTATCGGAAAACAACTAGGCCGCTGGAGAGTAAAATCCTTTTCCGAAGCAACAGGGAAAGCCGGGGTTTATAGTGAATGTAGGGAATTTACATACTTTAAGTAACGAACCTTATAATAGGAGTATGGTATTAAAACCACTTGAGTTTTAAATGTGATCGTATTTTTCAGTGTTGCTCTTGCAAGTTATAATTCTATCCATCTGGGTTGATTTCTGGGTGGATGGATTTTTATTTGGCCGAAAATTTATGAGATTTTTTAAAAGGCAAAACTTCTTCCAACAATACATTTGATTATCCATGGATCAGTAGTGGAGTTGAGACCACGACCGATACCGGCATTAAATTCCCAGTTATTTCCGAAATCAATATTGGTGGCCACGAACAGTACCTGGTGCTGCTGTTCCCAGGGAACAATATTTTGAACCGGACCATAACCACTGTACCATTCCAGTCGCAGGTCTGCTTTCCTGTTAATTTTATAGCTGGTCATCAGGCAGGGATTGAACTCAAAATCGTTCGATTTATCAATATTCCAGTCGAAGGTACGAATGGGCCATATATCTTACGATCGAATAGAACTCAAAAATACATTTTTCAAATAAGCTTTAACTGAAAATGTTAAATAATCATTGTAATAATAATCACCTTTGGGATAAAATAATATATATTAGTGCGAATAATAGATCATCTTAATTTATAAATTATAACAAAAAGAGAGATTCTGGGTTTAATTTCAAAGACTTAATATTAATAACTTGAAAATAAGTATATGAAAAAGGTTTACAATGAAATGGTGTTAATGTTTTTAATAGTTGCTACAGGGATAAAATGTGTAGCACAGGATGACAACAGGTCTTTACTTAAGCAGGTCATTAAGGAAAACCAGGAAACTGTGGATGCAATTGCAATGTATCCGACAGAAACGAGAAAAATAATATTTGAAGCTACTGAATACCCTGAAGTTATTGCCAAATTGAATGCAATGCAAAAGAATTCACAGGCTGCATTCGAGAATCTAATTTCATCTTTCAGCAAGGAAGAGCAGGAGAAAATATGGAATCTGACCCGTTATGATGGTTTAATATCAGATCTTGCTGCTAACCGTAATATGTCAGAAGATGAAATCAACAATATATTGGTTAATTATCCTGAAGAAATACATAAAACCGCTTTAGAAGAAAGAAAAAATAATTATGACCTGATTGTTCAGATTAATAGAATGAATAAAAGTTATAATTCAGATTTTGAACTATTGATGAGTGATTACATTCCTGAAGTTATCAATGTTTTCAGAGAAATGATAAAGATGCCAGAAGTTCTGGATATACTTTTCGACCATATGCAATATACTGTGGTTGTAGGAGATTATTATAAAAAGAATCCTGAAAGAGTTTTACATAAAACAGATTCTTTAAACCTGGTATTAACTCAAAAAAATATACGGGAAGCTGATGATTGGAAACAAAGTATGAATGACGATCCCCAGGCACAGGAAGAATATACCCGGGCAGCCCAGGAATATGCACAGGAAAATGGCTATCAGCCAGAAGATTATAATGCATCAATGACACAAGATGTCACCAATTACAACTCTAATCCATATAATTGGTGGTTTGGATACCCTTCATGGTACCCTTATGATTACTGGAATCCTTACCCATACTGGTATGATTGGGGATTTTATTATGGTCCTGGCAGGCGTGCAGTTTTTTTCGGACTTCCCTCTGCATATTTTATGGAATGGTACTTTTATTATCCTGAACACTCTACTAAATATGCCGAATTATCAAATCATTATTATAATTATTATAACAGGCATCGCGAATCGATGAATAATAACAGTATAAGCCATACTGTAAACGACTGGCGCAACAGGAACAAAGATATAGTTACTGATGATTGGGACAAAAATAATTTTAATAGAGCTCAGCGGTTTAAAGAGTACGGTCAGATGGAGGTAGACAGAAGGAAATATAATACCAATAATCCGCATCAACAGATTGCGCAATCTGAATATTTACAAAAGAAACAAAATAAATATCCTTTATTATCTGCCGATGTTTCTAATAAGCAATTAAATAGAAGGGATTCTAAAACTCAATCTGTCCAGGAAAATATACCGGAACCGGTTAAGAAACCTACAGTTACAATACCTGACCGTTATAAAGCTCCAGAAAAGGAACAATTAAATAATAGACGGTCCGAACAAAATCTTCAACAACAGAAAAGTAATGTTCAAAATAACAATATTAATAAACAACAACAGGTAATTAAGAATCCGCAGCCAAATAATAATGATACCAAAAAAAGTTCTGATAATGTGATCATGCAGCAAAAAAATTCTAATCCTTCAAAACAAACCGAAAATTTTAATCAGATAAGAAATGCCCAGCAATATCATCAAAATACATGGAAACAAATACAACCTCAATCGCAACCTGTTCAACAAACCAAACAACAAAACAATATTAATCCTTCCAGTCAGCAGAAAACCCGTCAGGTTGAACGTCCGGTTAGACAAAACATTCAAACTCAATCAAATGATAAGAAGAAATAATCAATAATAACTTTGTTAAATATATTAATGATACTTTATTTTTCGACGATGAGCCGAAATTGTTGACGGATAGAATAATATCGATAAATTATAAAACTATTCTGAAAATCACTTCTTTTATTAAATGGCTGAGCACGAAATTATAAGGCACACTAAAAAAGCTTACACAATTTTAAAGTCATCAAACATGAGCTTTAAAAATAAAATTACAGATATACTTATAGAAATTATAATAATAGTTTTTGCTGTAAGTGTTTCCATATGGCTTAGCAATTGGAGTGAACACATGCATGATCGTAAAGAAGAAAAGGAATTCCTGATTGGATTCAAAAAAGATTTACAGATCGAAATTAAAAATATGACTAATAGCAAAGAATTTTATGTTAAAACTTTGCACGGAATAGAGTATTTTATAAACATTGGAAAGACAGCAGCTTTAAATAAAGACAGTATTAATAAATATTCTTATATTTTTTTTAGCAGTACGGACCTTGACCCACACATTAGCAGATACGAAGGTTTAAAAAGTAGTGGAAAGTTTAAGATAATTGAAAATAAAGAGTTATTGAATAATATTATTGATTTGCAGGAAACTATTATTCAACGAATTCAAATACTTAATGAAAAGTATTATCAGCAGGCTCAAAAACTTGAAGCCCTGATTGACCAAAATGTACAACTGGAAAAAAACGGAAATATTATTAACGCTGATTCGGTTATAAACAGGAACGATATGAAAATACTTTTATATACAACCGGAGGTATAATTGAAACCAATATTATTGGTATTCATGATGAAGGTATAATAAAATGCAAAGAAATAATTACTCAAATTGACGAGGAATTAAAATAAAAAAAAGAGCATTCAACAATGTATTTAAGCAATGAAGGGCGAATTTGCAGTATTTAGAGTATATTGTTGAAAACAATTTTCCTGAAAGATTGTTAAGATATCAGATATATGTCATTATAGCTCAGCAAGAACGCTGGATTATTTAAATGGAGGTATCTAATATTCTATACTATCAATAACATAAAATCAAAAATCATGAAAAAAACGATCTTCATTATGGCAGGTATTTTTCTGTCTTTGCTTAGTCTTAATGGCCAGAATGTTTCTAACGGATATAAGATTGTTCAGCAAATCCATCTGGAAGGAGATGGTTTCTGGGATTATCTGAATGCCGACAATGCAACAGGAATGTTATATGTTTCGCACGGTAAAATGGTGCATGTGGTGGATATGAAAACCGGTAAAAATGTCGCCACTATCACTGATGTGAATGGGGTGCATGGTATCGCTATCGCTCCTGAATTCAATAAGGGATTCATAAGCAATGGAGCTGACAGTAACGTAACAGTGTTCAACACAAAAGATTTCAGCGTTATTGAAAAGGTGGCCGTAACAGGGAAGAATCCCGATGCAATTCTGTATGAACCGTTCACCAAATCAATCATTACCTGGAATGGACGTTCATCGAATGCCACTGTTATAGATGCCAAAACGGATAAAGTAATTCAAACCATAGCCCTGGCAGGAAAACCGGAGGCTGCAGTAAGTGATGGAAAGGGGAAAGTGTTTGTGAATATTGAAGATAAGAATGAAGTTTGTATGATCAATGTGAAAACCTGGAAGGTAGAACAAACATGGTCCGTAAGTCCTGGTGAAGGACCAAGCGGGCTCGCTCTTGACATTGAGAATCATCGCCTCTTCAGTGCCACAGATAAGCTGATGGTAGTTTTAGACGCAGAAACGGGCAGGGTCATCACAACTCTCCCAACAGGAGGTCGTGTGGACGGTGCAGGCTTTGATCCGGGTCTAAAACGGGCCTATAGTTCTTGTGGAGAAGGTGTACTTACAGTTGTTCAGGAAGAAAATGCAAATTCCTTTAAAGTGCTGGCAAATGTTCCGACACAAGCTGGAGCCAGAACTATTTCGGTAAGTGCAGAAACTCATAGGATTTATTTACCAACTGCTGAATTTGGACCTGCCCCGGAGAAAACAACCGATAACCCCAGGCCACGGCCGCCATTGAAACCCGGCACATTTACTGTGCTTGTGGTTGAACCAGTCAAATAATTTCTTTATTCCCTTACATCATTAGGTGTTCGGGTTGCTCTCTTAAAGTTTAAAGTATATTCCATCCATCTGGGTTAAATCCTGGGTGGATGGATTTTTATTTGACTTGTGTCATTGTCTTTCATAACTTTAATAAAATAATTTGATATGAAAAGACTTCTTTCGTCTTTTGCAGTATTCGTTTTTTGTCTCATGGGAATAGCTCAGGAGCTGGAGTCATTTAACTATCAGGCAATAGTACATAATGTGGCAGGTGAAATAGTGGCAAACCAGGCCGTATCCCTTAGATTCAGCATTCTTTTAGGAAGCACCTATGATACAGTTGTTTATAGTGAGAAGCATAGTGTTACAACCAATCAGCTTGGATTAGTTTCTCTGGATATAGGAAATGGAACTGACAAAACTGGCAATTTTACATCTATTGACTGGAGCGGATATAAATATTTTTTAAAGGTGGAAATTGATGCTACAGGTGGAACTAATTATATCGATATGGGCACAACCCAAATTCTAATTGTGGCTTATGCTTTGTCTTCAAAAACTTCAAAAAAACCTTCCCAAATCGTTATAGAAAATAAATTATTTATAAGCAGAAAATACGTAGGTAAATTCGTAGATTATCGCCAAACAGGTCCAAAGACCTATAATGGTCCCAATCTTATTTGGATTAAGACATCAATGGACAATACATTTGGCAAAATATCAGCATATGGTAAAAAATGTGAATTTTCTGTTGGAGATAAATTATATTTAAAAAGAACATATTACACCCCTGGAGGAGTTTCTGGATATTGGGTATATCAGATTGAAAATGATTCTTCAATTTACTACAAGGTAAGTGATTTTCAACATGATCAAAAGGTTTTGGTAGAAACATGGTTTAACTGAAAACGTACTCTTAAGCGGGGTTTCTTCAATTTGTTTAACATAATAATCTCAAGTCACCCATAAAACTGTCAAAATTTTGGGATTAGACCAATAGAATGTGGAGTAATCAAAAAATCAGTAAATAAATTTTTTAATTTGAAACTTTAACTTTAATAAAGTTGCGGACAATAAAGTGAGGAGTTTACACTTAAAAATTAAATTGATTATAATACTATTTTTGAATGATTTTAATAATTCATAATATTTTGAAGCAAGAAGTTCATTTTTGCATGTGAGCATCATCAAGAGTCCTTTTTTACATATATAATAGTAATCATCAGGTTGATACTGTTTAGTTATTTTCAGGTAGAATTCTTCATTAATAAGGTTCTCATAATGAACCATTTCCTTTTCAAAACTGGCTTTTAATGTTGATACTCTATCTTTCCCTTCAATGTGAATGATATTTAACGCTTTATGAATGTAATATCGATTAGCTCTTTCATTGATCTTATACCACAATGTACTTTCGGTACCAATAAGTTTTTCATTAAATGAATCACCCTGTAATAAACTTGATTTAGTTAACCCCCAGAAATCACCTTTACAACTGGGTATAATCTCATTAGCAATAATGTAACAATCTTCAGTTAATCCATGTCCAACGAAGGTGTTTGAAATTGGTTCCCAACAGTTACAGGTTACAGCAGTAATTTCATTATCAAAATAAAGAGGTATATTGATCATTGTTTCAATAGCATCAGGAACCATTTCATCATCCGAATCAAAAGTTGTGAACCATTCCCCTTTAATCAGTTTTAAGCCTGTATTCTTTGCAGCCGAAACTCCTTTATTATAATCATGTGTATAGACTCTGATTCTTTCGTCATCATACTTATTTAGTACCGCAGATGTATTATCTGCAGATCCATCATCTATTATAATTAATTCAATGTTTTTGTAGCTCTGATTTATAACACTGTTGATAGCCCTTTCAATAGTGAGTGCTCTATTAAAAGTGGCCATTATAATGCTTATTAAAGGTAATTTGATTTCCATCGATCTAGGATTGATGCTATTTATCTATTCAATCTAAGTTTAATCGTAGATATTTTATGGAAGCCAATAAAAACTTATTTTAAATACATATATCTTTTAATGTAGTTTTTCTATTTGATGGACAATTACCAAAATTAAGCATTATTCTCCCAAAAGTCAAAAGATTTGTTTTTGACCCAAGCGCTTCATAAATTTTATTTGCCAGGAGCCTGAGAGAGAAGTTTATTTCTATTTATTCATTAATCAAATCAACATTAAAACGCAACAGACTAACATATCTGAAGTAAGTCTTGTCTACAGGACTCAGGTTTGCATTAAATGACATTATCTGCTATTACCAGATACATTTTATGGTATAAAAGTCTTAAGGAATGATTTTACATTAACGTAGTTTTCAACAATACGATAAACATCACATTCCCTGCAGTTAGTATTCTTACAGAGAATTCCCTTTTCAGATGCCTCCCAGCAGGGACTAGCATCACTATGATAAGCCTGACATGTTTTACGCTCACCGGCGGAACATTGCCGGATTGCCCAGCAAGGAATCAGAGCGAGTAAAGTCCTTATACCGGCAATATTTAAGCCATCATCATTCAGTAGGTTATGAATATATTTTAAGCGCAAAATATCTACCTGAGAAAATAAATTCCGGTTGGATTCTTTCTTGAATGGAATAATCAATCCCTTGTCAATGTATTGCCTTATTGAATGGACCGGAATGCCTGAAAGAGCGGAAGTTGTACTCAGGGTATAGACCGGGGTGGTACTCTCAATTGAATTATTCTCCATAAATTTTTAAAATTATCAAATTTGTTTCATTCTAAAAATAAAATATCCAGTCGCCATGTGACTATCAATAATTAAAAACCTGGCACTATTTGCCAGTTTAAAGTATTCGTCTACAGTAAATTAAACAACTTCTTCAAACAATAAATCAATAATGTCTACCCACACGATTTTATTGTTAATTTATTAACAGAGTGATTTTCAGAAATTTATATCAATAAATGTGCTGTTATATGAAAAATAATTGCATAAATTTACTTATTATATGAATTGACCAGTACATATAATATGTATTTTACAACTCTTTTTATGTGTTTCAATATTTTCCCGAACAATATTACTCTAATAAAAATTGCTTTAAGGAGGAATCTGAAAATCCTATAATAGAGTGGGGAAATTATATAAATTAAAGGTATGTATCATGAAACCTTACGTTATTAATATTTGGACACTTTTCTTTTTTCTAAATATAATGCTTCCGATATCTCTTCAGGCACAATCTGGCTCAGAGGCAATTTCTTACGGAAATAACAAAAATGCAGGAAATTTTATTGTTGTTAATGGGATAAAACTTTATTATGAAATATATGGAGAAGGGTCTCCTCTTGTATTGATCCATGGCAATGGGGGAAATATTGCCTATATGAAGCCCCAAATTGAATATTTCTCAAAAAATTATAAGGTGATTGTTATGGACTGCCGAGGAAGAGGAAAGAGCGAATTAGGGAAAGACAGCCTAACATATATGCAGATGACAAAGGATATAATTGGTCTTTTGAATTCTTTACATCTGGACTCAACTTATGTAATTGGCAGAAGCGATGGAGGTATTATTGCATTACTGATGGCAATTTATTATCCGGATAAAGTGAAAAAAGTGGCGGCATTTGGTGCAAATCTTACTCCCGATATAACAGCACTTTTTCCAATTTTTTATAAGCAGGTGATACAAGACAGAAAACAAGCTGATGAAATGATTGCCAAAAATGATACATCTCAAAATTGGTATGTAATACAGCAGCAAAATCGCCTCATGGAGTATCAGCCACATATTTCAACCGACGATCTGTACAAAATAAAATGTCCGGTTTTAATATTATCATGCGACAGGGACCTAATCCCGGAAGAACATACTTTATTTATTTATCGTAATATTCCTAAAGCCAACCTATGCATCTTCACCGGAGAAAATCATTTTGTTACAAAAAATAATCCTATTCTGTTTAATACAGCAGTAGCAAAGTATTTTTCAGAGCCATTTAAAGGAGAAGAATTGAGGCATGATGACTAAAGCATTTTGCCTATTCAAATATTTTCAGAATAATAATTAAAAAATAAAGTTTATGAAATATTTCTTACTGTTACTTTTCGGACTAACTATATCTATTGCTTTAAAAAGTCAAAACCAAAATCAAACTGAATCCAAGTACAATTCAGACTCAAACTAACAATAAAAATTTAATTAAAATGAAACATTTAGCATTCCGTAAAACCAATCCGCTGTTTAACAGCCTGTTGTTTTTTAGTGCAGTTTTGTTATCAACATGCAATCAAACCAGTAAACAGGTTGATGTTAAAGATGGACTCTCATCTCTAAACCTTGATAGTCTTACCCGGCATATTATTGTGCTTTCGTCTGATTCGTTTCAGGGAAGGCGGCCATTTACCGAAGGTGAAAGAAAAACAGTGAATTATCTTAAGCAATCCTTTGCCAGCATGGGAATAGAACCAGGAAATGGTAACAGCTATTTTCAGGAGGTACCTATGGTTGAAATTACTCCCGATTGCGATCCAACCATGGAAGTTCAATCAACCCGGGGGAAATTTCTTTTGAAAAAAATGGATGATTATGTGATCTGGACTGAAAACACAGATCCGGTAATTTCTCTTTCCGATGATGAAGTTGTATTTGCGGGTTTTGGCATTGTTGCACCTGAGTATAATTGGGACGATTATGCCGGATGTGATGTCAAAGGCAAAGTCGTTTTAGTGATGGTCAATGATCCGGGATATGGTTCAGGGGACTCCACTTTATTTAAAGGCAATACCATGACCTATTATGGCCGATGGACCTATAAGTTTGAAGAGGCCGCAAGACAGGGTGCAAAAGCATGTTTGGTCATTCACAACACAAAGGCGGCTTCATACCCATTTAGTGTGGTTCAAAACAGTTGGGGGAAAGGAACCCTTCACTTTGATACGAGAAATGATAAGGGTGGATACCGTTGCCCGGTTGAAGGATGGATAACAGAAGATGCAGCCAAAAAACTCTTTATGGCCTCATCCGGGGATACCAGCCTTTTATTAACTGCCCGTCACGAAGGTTTTCGGGCAACTCCTCTAGATCTGAAAGTTAAAACTTCAATGAGGGTAGAAACCCTGTATAATAAATCCAAAAATGTGATTGCAAAAATCACAGGGAATAAGAGGCCGGATGAATATATTATATACACAGCCCATTGGGATCATTTTGGTATAGGGAAACCCGATGAAACTGGGGATTCCATTTATAACGGGGCAGTAGACAATGCCAGCGGAACTGCAGCTTTGCTTGAAATTGCCTGTGCTTTTAAAAACCTGAAAAATAAGCCTGAGCGAACCATTATTTTTCTTTCTGTAACAGGTGAAGAACAAGGATTATTGGGCTCAGACTATTATGTACATCACCCTATATATCCTGTTAAGAAAACTGTAGCTAATATAAACATGGATGGTTTTCATATTAATGGTAAAACAAAAGATGTTGTAATCGATGGCGCAGGACAATCGGACCTGGAAGATTATCTTAAAAAGGAAGCAGAAAGTCAGGGCAGGTATATTGCCCCTGAAACACACCCGGAAGCAGGTAATTATTTCCGCTCAGATCACTTCAATTTTGCAAAGGTCGGCATTCCTGCTTTAAATGCCGGGGGTGGCATTGACCTTGTTGAAGGAGGAAAGGAAACCGGTAAAAAGCTGGCTGATGAATACAACGAGAAATATTATCACCATCCGTCTGATGAATTTGATCCCGTACGCTGGAAACTTGATGGTACAATGGAAGATATTCAACTTTTCTTCCTCGTAGGTAAAAGGCTCGCATTTGAAACCACATGGCCAAAATGGAAACAGGGTTCGGAATTCAAGGCTATCCGTGAAAATGCTTCAAACAAATAAATACTGTTTCTCAAATTTTTGATGTTGTTGGATATGATACACTTTCAAAGGGCAATTATTAATGAACCATAATTCAATATGAAAAAAATTTGTTACTTCCTGTTATGCTAATGCATGGCTGATTGGTGATGTGAACACGAATGAAATTGCCAGGCTGGAGTTGGGTTTGAAATATGTAGGTTTTGAGAAGAAAAAGGATGGATATTTCATTGGCTCAAATGTGGCTGAAGACCTGAGAATCCACAGATTTGAAACAAAGATGACTGACAATACAAATATTAAACGCAGTCCTATTGCCCGCCGAGTCAGATGGAAGCAACTAATGAATGAAAATGTCGGAAAAATTGATTTAAACAATGCTGAGTTATTTGAAGCGGATCATTATGACACTTATTTAAATACAAATAAGCCCGATGCGCTTACTCTTTGTCGTCATAATGATTTAGACCCTAACATTGAAGGCAAACATGAACCTTTTGAGCCCATTGGGGCATTGGATGGGAAGGTGGTCGATTCTAAAATGGCAAAACAAATGTCATTTGTTGCGCGGTGGGGCGCAGCCTGCGGAACGCCATTCGATGCCAAAAAATTTCTTGAACAACATCCTCAATATAACTGGATGAATGACCTGCTCAAAGATCGTCCATCTCAACCCTGGACTGTTTTTAAAGCAGGTGAGAATAAGTAATTATTTATTAATCCCTAAAAAGTAATGAATTATGAAAAGGAAAAAGATTTTAAAAATTACAATTGGCTTTTTTGCCGTTTTAGTAATTCTTGTTATTTGTGGCGGAATATACCTGAAATATTTTCTGCCGAACATCAAAGTAAAAGATTTGAAAGTGGAAGTTACAAAAGAGCGGCTTGAAAGAGGAAAATATCTTGCCAATCATGTACTGGTTTGCGTTGATTGTCATTCTGAAAGAGATTGGTCAAAATACTCCGGACCGATTGTCCCCGGAACTGAAGGGATGGGAGGTGAGATCTTTGATCAAAAAATGGGTTTACCAGGCAAATATATAGCATCAAATATAACCCCGTATTCTTTAGCAAGCTGGAGTGACGGAGAAATCTATCGTGCCATTACTTCAGGGGTTGGGAAAAGGAATAATATTATATTCCCCGTTATGCCTGTTGAGGCATACGGAACCCTTGATGACGAAGACATTTACTGTGTAATTGCGTATTTACGTTCAATTCCTCCAATAAAAAATGACATTCCTGCCTCAAAATCAGACTTTCCTGTAAACTTTTTAATTAATACAATGGCAAAAAAGGGACATCCTTCTAAAAGGCCCCCTCAGCAAGATTCTTTAAAATATGGTAAATATATCACAACAGCTGCCGGTTGTTTGGATTGTCACACTCCGGTTGATAAAGGAAATATAATAATGGACAAAGCGTATGCAGGGGGAAGAGAATTTCCATTAGAAGGAGTTGGAACCATAGTTTCAACTAATATCACATTCGACAAAAAAACAGGAATTGGAGAATGGGATAAAGATAAGTTTATTCATGTATTTAAAAGTTATGGTTTAACAACCTATGTGCCGACAAAGGTTGAAAAAGGAGATCTAAACACATTGATGCCATGGACAATGTATGCGAAAATGGATACTGCAGATTTAGCTTCAATTTATAATTATTTGAAATCTTTACCACCAATTGAGAATAATGTCTTAAAATCAAAATCTTTATCCAGGTAAGGGTGCAACTAATAGATTTGAAGTTTTCATTTTAGCTTTTTATCCAGGACCGTAATTTTCCAGAAGTATTGTAATAATTTATATATCAACAATATACGATGTTTCAAATACCTCATTTGAGACCTCTTCTGGACCCACAGACACTATCTCTATTTCATTAGTGTCAACTATTGAAAAACATTAAGATGTCTTAAATTGCATGTAATCAGCATAATGGCCATATTGCATTACTAGTTTTGTTTGTATATATCTGAAGGTCAATATAATACCTTAATATGTTTCTTTGTTTATCAGTATCAATGAGAGACTTTGGGAGGTGTAAAATAATATTGCTAATAATATAACTAAGGTTTAATTTTGGTTGCCGTTTAATTAAGTCGAAATTTAAATGAGTAAACTGTTATAAGTTAGCGGCAACACTAAGTACACTCATGTTACATACCAATACCTTATTACTATGAAAAAACTTATTATCCTTTTTATAGTCTTAACGACCACTTTCGTTAATTGCAGGGAAAGCGGAAAAACTTCCTCATCAGCAAAAGGTGACGCGAAATTCCAACAACTTTCGGAAGATTTTCTGGCCGGCTATCTGGCTTGGCGACCTGAACTTTCAGTAAGTCTGGGATTTCATGAGTACGATGGAAAAACCTCAGACTTAAGTAAGGAATCACTCATTCGTGAGCTTACCCGGCTCAAATCTTATGATCAAATGCTTAACCAATTTGACACGACCTCACTCAGTGATAGGATGTTTTATGATTTTCGCATCTTGCAATGCGGGATTAAGAATGAGATCTTCAATTTTGAAGAGATGGAATCTTATACGAAGAATCCGATGACTTATGCAGGTGCTATGGATGTAAACATTTACATTAAGCGAAATTTTGCACCACTCATAGATCGCCTGAAATCTATCATAGCTATCGAGAAAAAAGCTCCCATAATCTTTGCTGTTGCAAAGTCCAATCTGGTCGATTCCCTCGCTAAACCTTTTATTGAGACTGCTATTCAGATAGCCAAAGGTTCTGCAGATTTTTTAAATAGTGATTTAAAAGTGGCATTAAAAGTACTTGAAAAGGATTCTCTTATGGCAGTGTTCGAAACTACAAATAATAAAGCCATCTCTGAGTTGAAAGCGTTTACTGAGTATCTTGAAAAAGAAAAGCTTCCCAAAGCCCATAATAATTATGCGCTCGGCAGAGAAAAATACCGGAAAATGTTACTTTATGGTGAAGACATTTCAATGCCTTCTGAAAAGATACTGGAGATTGGACTGGCAGAACTTGAGCGGGAAAAAGATGTATTTAATGCTACCGCAAAGATTATTGATCCAATTAAAAAACCGGTAGAAGTTTATCAAAACCTCCAAAAGGAACATCCAACTTCTAACAGTCTGATACCGGACATTAAGAAAAATGTAGAAGCCATTCGACAATTTCTTATTGATAAAAAAATAATTACAATTCCATCTGAAGCTCGCGTCAAAGTTGAAGAAACTCCCAAATATGCCAGATCCACCAGCACGGCTTCAATGGATACACCCGGCCCTTTCGAAAAGAAAGCAACTGAGGCATATTATTACATTACCCCGGTTGATCCGGCGTGGACCGCGAAACAAAAAGAAGACTGGCTTTCAATGTTTGATTATTTTACAACTGATTTAACAACTATTCATGAGGTTTATCCGGGTCACTATATTCAATTTACTCATCTTAATGCATCCTCTGCCACAAAAATTGAAAAAATATTTGGAAGTTATGCTTTTATAGAAGGTTGGGCACATTATACAGAAAAAATGTTGATAGACGAAGGATATGGAAATAGTGGTGATCCAACCAGAGCCGCTAAATATCGGTTGGCCCAATCCGGTGAAGCATTACTTCGCTTATGTCGGTTATGTGTTTCAATTAAGATGCATTGTGAAAGTATGTCAGTAGATGATGCAACAAAATTTTTTATGAACAATTGGTATCATGGCGAAAAGCCTTCCCGACAGGAAGCTATTCGTGGTACTTTCGATCCCGGCTATCTTTATTACACTTTTGGTAAATTGCAGATACTTAAGCTTCGAAAAGACTATAAAAAACAAGAAGGAGACAATTTCTCGTTACAAAAATTCCATGACTTAATATTAGAGAATGGGATGCCTCCAATTCAAATTCTGCGGGGAAAATTGTTAAAGGATAAGAACATTTGGGGCGATATATTATAATTAATATTGTATAAAATCTTTTAAGAAATTTAACATTATTGGTACTAATTATATGCAATCTAAAAGCCAAGTATCCGATAAATAAAGTTTGGCCACAAAAAGAAGGCGCGCAATACAATCACGCGCCAGTAGGTTGTACCAGTGATTTTCCACTGGAGGGAAAATGCTGAATCGATCATCCCCATTTCTTAGAAGCAGCGTCGATCGCAGGACCTGCTTTACCGAGATCTTCGGGTGTCATGACCGGATAAAATTCAATCTCAGCTTTTAGCCAGAAGAAAAAAGGTTCAGCTACTGCCGGTATTTGTGATGCATCGTCTATATTAACTATAACAAATGCACCCCGGTTGCCACAAATAGTTGTGAAATAGGCTGCTTCAGCCTTCACTTCTTTGAGAAGATCCTGCATTTTTTTGCCAAACAGGGGGTCCTTCAACAGTTCGTTGCCGCTTTCACCTGAGGCCATCTTTACTTTCATAATGTACTTTATAATAACTCCTTTCTTATAATATAAATAAAATACTGATCTTATTGACTTTACATAACATTTGTTACATTTAACCAGTAAGATCGGCGATATTTTTTGCTAATTGGATTAGCTCTAAATAGACAATCTATTTATCTAAATGTTCACTATTACAAAAGCCGGACGTCTTGACCACATTAAGCCGGTCAGAGCACAGTTAACATACCTAACTAAACAACAAGCACTTAACTTCAGATATAGATGGTCAATTTATTAAGGCCAATTATAGTCAAGGTCACTGGCTTTTCCATTTTACATCACACATAAAGCACGGCATATCACTCTTGAAAACATGTAAATTATGTAACTTATATCTAAAATTATGTAACACTTTCAGGAATTAATATCCTTATAATTGGATCGTGAAAATCCATTAACAATTTAAAATTCAATAAAATGAATACAACCTAATTAAAAGGAAGCTGGAACTGGAATGAGCAAAAAGGCAGGCTCAAACAGAATTTTGCAGTATTAACAGACAATGACCTGATGTTTGAAGAAGGCAAGAAAGAGGAGATGTTTGGGAAACTTCAAATCTAACCTGGCAAAACAAATTAAGATTGAACAAGATTATTGCAGCGCTTTAATCATCTATGTATGCCAAAAAAATCGTTGAGTATTTTTAGCTTTTAAATCGAATAATTTATTAATTATGAAAAAAGTATTATTCGTTCTGGTATTAATTATGACAGTTCTGGTTTTCAATGCACAGACCACCAAAACTACCAGCACCAAAGAAAAGCCCCTCCGTACTGTCGTCATGGTATCTGATCTTAAAAAAACTATACCAGACAATAATGCTAAAGATTATGTTGGTTATACTATTGCCCCAATAAAAGAAATTGCCAGAGAATTATCTGAGGAATATGGCAGATTGAACTTATTTGCTTTATCCGAAAGAGAAGATTTAAAAGATAAATGGGACGTTCTTATAAGTGTTGCTATCCCCAGTGAAAAGAAAAACGAATTGATTAACAAAGTAATTACCAAATTCCGAACTAAACTTCAACCTTCTGAATTAATAAAAATATCAAGATTTGTTTATCTTGAGCCTAACCATGCAGTTGTTCAAAATATTAATTATTTCACACAAGTTGAAAACTCTGATATAGAAATCAGAAATGGCACAATTAATAATGTTAGAATTGGACATGCAATAGTTATATCTTCCTATCACAACCCCAATTAATAGATTTACAGACTATTTAAATACAATAGGCCTATAGGAGTTCGGGTTGCTGTCATAATGTTGCATTGAATATTCCATCCATCTGAGTTAAGTCTTGGGTGGGTGGTTTTTTATTTGACTTGTTTTATTGTCTTTCGTAACTTTATCCAGATGAATAAATTATTTTGAAAAACATTATTAATGCGGAGGTACTCATGGACTCAACAACAACAAGTATTTTTGTGTTTGGCATCTATTTAATCTTTGTCGGGGCAGGATTCCTATTAATTCCAAACATATTACTGCCATTATTCAGATTTCCTAAAACTGATGAACCATGGATAAGAGTTATGGCAATCCTTGTATTAATCATTGCATACTTTTACCTGGTTGCTGCACATCATAACATTCTTCCAATATATTGGGCAACAGTATATGGAAGGTTTTTTGTATTTCTAAGTTTTACGGTGCTGGTTCTTACAAAAAAGTCTCAACCCATGCTGTTAATATTTGGCATAGTTGATGCTCTTGGGGCTGTGTGGACACTTTTGACATTGCTCTCATAAATTAGGTTTAGGTTATTCCATCCATCAGAGTTAATTCTTGGTTGGTAGGTGTTCGGGTTGCTCTCTTTATGTTGCATTGCAGAACACCCAGGCTAAAAGCATGCAACTCATATAACAACTCTATCTCAGAAATCTCAAGAACCACTGAAAATCAACAGTACTAATTCCATCCATCTGAGTTAAGTCTTGGGTGGATGGATTTTAAATGTTTTTTTATCACGGGTAATGCTGAAAGATATTTATAAGAACTGAGGTTAATCCATAAATTCAGTCCTTTGCTCCTCAATCTCCCTTTAGCTGTCAAATAAAATTGACTTTGGCTTAAACAAATTGTAACTTTCGATAAGATATTGAACAAAATGATTGAACCCTAAATTCTTAGGGAAATTGGTAGTGTAATAATTCAACTTAATGCACAAAACTTTATAGACTATTCGTCATCTCAATATATTTTTTTTCTTGAAATTCTAATACACAGACAAATTATGAAAAAGGAAACCGGATGCTTTTTAGTAATTCTTTTATGTTGTGGTTTGTGTACTGCTTTACTTGGTCAGGAAACCATTCCAGCGACTGGCGGAAATGCAACTGGTAATGGTGGCTCAGTTAGTTACACAGTGGGCCAGATTGCCTATAGTATACTTTCTGGGACCAATGGAACTGTAATTCAGGGAGTACAACAACCCTATGAAATCTCAGTTGTAACTGCTATTGAAAGCATCAATGCGATTAACCTTGAATGCATAGTTTACCCAAACCCGACCAGAGGAGTTATAAAACTGGTTTTTGGATCATTTGATAATGAAGAAATGAGATTTCGATTATATGATATCAACGGAGTACTTCTACAGGATAAAAAAATTGAAAGCAGAGAAACAGAAATATCAATGGAAAATCTTTCTTCATCAATATATTTCCTTAAGGTAATCATCAACAATAAGGAAGTGAAAGTATTCAAAATCGTCAAATACTAAAATATATGAGAAAAATATTTATCTGCTTGACAGTTATATTAATGACCCTTAGCATTTTTGCTCAAGCCCCTCAGAAAATGAATTATCAATGTGTTGTAAGAAATTCAGGCGGAGTTTTAGTGACAAATCAAGGAGTAGGAATTAAAATCAGCATACTACAAGGAACTATAAATGGTACAGTGGTCTATCAAGAGACTTACAACCCAAATCCACAGACAAATGCTAATGGTCTTGTAAGCTTGGAAATTGGGGGAGGATTAACCATAACTGGAACATTCTCTGGTATAGACTGGTCATCTGGCCCATATTTTTTGAAAACAGAGACTGATCCTACTGGTGGTACAAATTATACTATTGTTGGTATAAGTCAACTATTAAGTATGCCATATGCTATGTATGCAAAAACAGCAGGGAATGAGTTTAGTGGAAGTTATAATGATCTTACAAATAAACCTATTTTGTTTAGTGGTAATTACAATGATTTAACGAATAGACCAACATTATTCGATGGCTCGTGGGCTAATCTTACTGGTAAACCCACCTCATTAACAGGTTATGGAATTACTGATGGTATGAGTACTTCTCATGTTGCAAACGGCATAACTTCGTCTATGGTTGGCAATTGGAATACGGCATTTAGCTGGGGAAACCATGCAGGACTTTACCGACCTATTTCTTATGTCCCAACTTGGAATGAAATAACGAGCAAACCAACAACTCTTGCTGGTTATGGTATTACGGATGCAGTAAATATTACAAGCAATCAAAATATTGCAGGAAATAAAACTTTTACTGGAACAATTAATGCAAGTTCTCAAAACATTACAAATGTAGCTAATCCTGTAAATGCACAAGATGCTACCACAAAAGCTTACGTCGATGGTATTGAAGAAAAAATAACAATGCTGAAAAATACACTTAATGCTGGTGGTTTAGTTAAAGATATTGATGGGAATTCTTATAATACAGTTGTTATTGGAACACAAACATGGATGGCAGAAAACTTAAAAGTTACTCATCTTAATGATGGGACAATTATTTCTTTAAATGTTGCTAATCCATTTGGGGGTACAGGTTCTGCACTTTATTGTTGGTTAAATAATGATGAGGGTAATAAAGATATTTATGGAGCACTGTATGATTGGTATACCATGAATACAGGAAAGTTATGTCCATCAGGATGGCATGTGCCATCTGAAACAGAATGGAATACTATTGCAAGTTTTTTAGGTAGTAATGTGGCTGGGGATAAATTAAAAGAAGCTGGTACTGTCCATTGGGCAAGTCCCAATACTGGAGCCACGAATGAAACAGGTTTTACCGCCCTTCCTGGTGGTATGCGTGTGGGTGGAGAACCTGTTCTTTTCCATGGTAACCCTGGTTCTTCTGGTTATTGGTGGGGCACCACGCATTGGGTTTTTGCTCTTCAGTCCAACAGTGATGGATCAAGTGTTGTTATGGCTGAAACTTTGATGGATTGGTTTGGTGCTATCGGTTTGTCTGTACGTTGTGTCAAAGATTAATTAATAATTTAGAATGATGATTCTATGAAAAAAACATTTTCCCACTTAATATTTATGATATTGATTCTTAGCCTACATGCTCAAGCCCCTCAGAAAATGAGTTATCAATGTGTTATACGTAATTCAAGCGGAGCCTTAGAAACAAACCAAAGTGTGGGAATTAGAATCAGCATTTTACAAGGTACCACCACAGGGACAGTAGTATATCAAGAGACATATAACCCTAATCCACAAACAAATACTAATGGTCTTGTGAGTATAGAAATTGGAGGAGGATTAGCAATAACTGGAACATTCACTGGTATAGATTGGGCAACTGGACCATACTTCCTAAAAACAGAGACAGATCCTACAGGTAGTACTAATTATACTATTGTTGGTATAAGTCAGTTATTAAGTGTCCCTTATGCTATGTATGCAAAAACAGCAGGGAATGAGTTCAGTGGAAGTTATAATGATCTTACAAATAAACCTATTTTGTTTAGTGGTAATTATAACGATCTTACTAATAAACCAACACTTTTTAATGGTACCTGGGCAAATCTTACTGGGAAACCTACGACCATAGCAGGTTATGGCATAATAGATGGAGTAACCACTTCGGGTAATCAAACAATTGCAGATAATAAAACATTTAGTGGTACAACCACTGTTCCTACACCTGTAAATGCTACTGATGCAGCCACGAAAGCATATGTTGATGCTATACTAGATAAATTACTGCAAACTCAAGCTGAATTGGGTGCAAAAGATATTGATGGGAACACTTATAAAGCTGTTAAAATAGGTACGCAGGTCTGGATGGCTGAAAACCTGAAAACAACAAAATACAATGATAATTCCTTAATACCTTTGGTTACTGATAACACTCAATGGGGAACATTATCCACACCCGGCTATTGTTGGTACAATAATGATGCAGCTACCTACAAATCTAGCTATGGTGCATTATACAACTGGTACGCAGTGGATGCAGGAAGCAACGGAGGCAGAAATATATGCCCTGTGGGTTGGCACGTCCCTACTGATGAAGAATTTAAGCTTCTTGAGTTGTATCTTGGAATGAACCAAGCAGTTATTGACTTATATGGATTTCGAGGCACTGATCAAGGAAGTCAGATGAAACACACATTTGGTTGGTATAATAGCGGCAATGGCACTAATTCTAGTGGTTTCTCTGCATTGCCCGCAGGAGGTCGTAATGCCTATTACGGATTATTTGGAGGTATTGACTATATTGAAATATTTTTGTCAACATCAGAATACGATACAATAAATGGTTGGGATAGGGAAGTTGAATATAATTACGATAATGTCAGAAGAGATGGATATTCTAAAAAAGGTGGAGCCGCTATACGGTGCTTAAAAAATTGACACTGCTATGAGGGTGAAACAGCAAAAGGCGCATACCTTGCAAAATGAGAGTTTAATTGTTGTTATGATGATAGAAATATGCAGAAAATGAAAATTAGAAAATTCTATTGGATTAGACTGGATGCCATAAAAAGGGGCACATGTATATAGGAGTTCGGGTTGCTCCCTTTATGTTGCATATTGAAACTCTTACGTCTAAGGTATGCAACATAAATCGCAACCCTCACTATTGATAAGTGCTCGCCTGCTGCAACCAATTTTATTCGGCACTCGCGGGTTTGCCTGCCTGTCCGGCTGGCAGGCATAAAGCAATATTTAATCAGAAATCAATTGATTTCAAAGGTCTGATTGAACCTGCATGAATAAATTGAATTTAACAAACAAAATTCCATGTCATGCAGGTTTCATGACACAGTCCCGTTTCGTTTCTCTTCACGGGACCAAGCCCTACCGGGTTCATACTGAAGCCTTGCTTTAGTCATTCAATAACCCCACTTTATATGCCGAAAATTTACTCCCCTGCAGTCGGGCTCCTCCTTCGGTTGCCGTAGACTTGCAGAAGGCGATGCGCTTAGTCTACCAGAATGTATTTTGATTATATCGTTCAAAATAAAGTATAAGAAAAATAATATTAATTATACAACTGTACAACCTGGTACTTTGGGACCGGGCTTTTTAAAAAACTAGAATTCTATCCGAAAATCTGTATAATTAACAGGAGGGAAAGTATCTACTTTTACAGATTCTACAAAACCAAAACCTGGACCCTTTTTACACCATTCTAAATAAGCGTTTAGTTGTTCTCTGGATCCTTCTGCTTCTATATAAACACTCCCATTGGATAAATTTTTAACGAAACCTTTAATACCTCGATTCCGGGCTTCACTCGATGCTCTCCATCTGAATCCTACACCCTGAACCTGTCCGGTGACATAAATCTTGTATAGAAGTTTTTCCTCCATCGTTATAAACAATTTTACAATGAATTTGAAAGTTGAATCAATATAATTTCGAATAACTGAACCATAAATTTAGTTAAATTGATATTGCTTATGAATGAAAATCTTTATAAGATGAAAAAGTTATACATTATTTCAATATTGATCTGGGGAAGGCTAAAATAAAATTGTTTTAAACATATCATAGGTTTAATTTTGATATCAAATTTCCATTTGCACAACAGTGATTTTATGTTCTTAATCAAAAAATCTGTGGTTATGAAAAAACACTTATCCTTCATGTTTGGGAAACAACTCTTTTTTCTAATTTCTTTATTGATTGCTGCTTTATTAGATGCATCCTCACAGGACCAGGTGATAAAACCTGATGTTAAGAATTATCCATCGGTTTCAATTCCAAATACTGAAATGAGAACCTTTTATTCAGCGATCCTGAACCAGGAGATGAACATTTACATTAAGCTTCCGGTCAGCTACAATACTAATCCTCGGAAGGTTTATCCGGCCTGGTATTTTACTGATGCAAACCGTTCATTTCCGATGGTGGCAAACATGGTAAGTATTTTCGAGGTACCCAGACTCGTCGAGCCCGAAATAATAGTCATCGGTATAGGGTATAAGATAAAGGATTTGGCTGACTGGGGTGCATGGAGGACCAGGGATCTTACTCCTACAAACATACCGGCTCTTGATACTAGCTGGGCCAAAATATTAACCGGAATGACAGGCAGACAGTTCGTAGTGAAAAGTGGTGGCGCCGCAACGTTTCTTGAATTTATAGTTAGAGAGGTTTTCCCATTTGTTGAATCAAATTATCGTGTTTCTCCAACCGGCAGAGGTATAGGAGGTTACTCTTATGGTGGATTGTTTTCCCTATATGTCTTGTTCAATCAGCCGGAGTTATTCAGCATTTATTATGCCGGAAGTCCTTCCATAGATTATGATAAGGGAGTTCTTTTTAGCTTTGAGAAGGAATATGCGTCGACACATAAGGATCTGAATGTTAAGCTTTTTATGAGTGCTGGTGGGTCAGAAGATACCCTGATGGTTACTAATATGAAGAAAATGGCTGAACTGATGCAGTCCCGGAATTATCCTGGTCTGACTGTTGAAACACATGTTTTTCCCGGAGAAACCCATGAATCTTGTTATCCATCATCTATAATGAGAGCATTAAGAGTTCTTTATAACAGATGAAATTCCCCTCTAATGAATTTTAACATTTTTCTCCCTCCAACAATTAAAAATTTACTTTTGCACCCAGACTAATTCCTATACTAAACTGTACTGATAAAAGAAATAAAATATTTATAGAAAGACAATTAACCAATATTGAGATAGGAAATAAAAGCCTGAGAAAAGTATAATCGATTCTATAGTTAATTGCCAGACCAAATTGATTTATTACCCTGGTTTATTCAAATATGCACCCCAATTCCCCAACTATCATTAACATTCGCATAATAAAGCATATCAATTATAAAGCATCTGGTAAATACTTGATTTAAAGCCATTCCCAGCCCTTTTGAGACACTTTCTACTCTCCAATAGTATTCGCATTAAGAAACGCAAATATGCCTTAAATTGCTTAAAAACAGTCAATTAGGGTATTTATTGTTGTTGCACTGTATTCTAACAATCTATATATCAGTATATTATTTATTCAACTGTTTAGCCTGGAACTTTGGAACCGGTTTTTTTCATTTCTAATATTCATTAATCAAATCAGGCAGCATTTTTAAACGAGACATTTAGCCAGACTGTCTCACTTACGGTCTTATTTTTTTGATATTTAACCTTTTATGATTTCTTTTTTAGTAGCTTCGCCAAATCAAAAAGTTGCATCTGGCACTAAAATTCATCATTCAGACAAATGAACTTATGAAAAATATATTCAATTACCTTATTATTATACTATTATTAATAGGAGTAATATCTGGCAATCAACCTGTTTATGGTCAGTCTGCAATTGGACAATTAGAAACAATGTCAGGTCAAAAAATTAATCGGACATCAGCATCATCCATTTCCTCCGCGAATATAAACAACATGGTTATCGGGGCAATATTTCAGAGAATCCTGACATCAAAATCCAGCGCTAATTCAGAAAATAATCAAAAAGAACTTGAAGCTCAACAAAGGGCGACAGAACTTGCCGCACAACAAGCCGCAGAACAACAAAGAATTAATGAAGCTATAGCAAAAGCTGAATATGATAAAATGATGCAGTCATATAAACTTTTAGATGACTCACAAAATTTGAAAATCAAAACCTTGGACAGTACAAATTTGGATTTTAAAACTCTGGATGGAGATGCTGAGACCCTTGCTGCCAAGTCTCGGAAACAATTTGAAGCTACGGCAACCGCACCGGTTTCCGGTTCATCAGAGACAGGAAATGCCACACCTTTTTTCGGAGATACAATGCCTCTGGAAGATCTTCAGACATTATCAAATCCTGAAAATAATCAGAATGTTAAAGATCTGAGAGGTGCATCAAAGTATGTAACAGAGAACAGCAAAAAAGATAGCATGGGTATTGTAACGATCTTAAGAAAATATGAGTCTGAAGGAAACGGTGTTCCCATGATCCAAAAACCTGATTGTATTAAGCTTGAAAAGCAATTGAAAGGATATACCGAACAAAGACAACAGTTTCAGAAGACGATTGATCTTTCTCAAAATGAGCTGGATATATGGGAAACAGCAAACCGTAATGCAATGATAAATGCAGCTAAAGATGGACTGGAATATTTTACCGGAGAATTATTGGAAGGATTAACCAATAGAGGTAAAGCGGCAGACCGGCTTCAGCAGATATATAATAAAAATGTAAAACAAATGGCAGGCGAAGGCATTAATGTTGTCGAGATACAAGCTAAAATTGATCAATTACGTACAATTTCATCAGCAGGACAAATTGCAGAGCTAACCACTCATATTAATGACTGGGAAACATTTATAAAAGATGGAATGAGCAGTTTAATCGCCAGACTAACTGGTTCAAACACAGAAATCAAGGGTTTACTTGAAGACCCTAAAATGAAGAAATATTTTGAAACAGAAACACCGGAGTTAAACACGCTTCTCGATATATCGAAGATTGCAGCATCGAATATGGTTTTTGGGAAATGGGTAGCTAAAAAAATTCCAGTTATTGCTGTTATCGAACTTTCAATAAACCAGGCTTATAATGGCTTGGATTATTTACTTAGTTTAAATCGCATCATCAAAGCGCAAAAAATTAATGGTGGCGTAATGGATGCCGCCAGATATATTCAGAAAAATATTGATAATACCTACACGGCATTGAGCGAATGCCATTAAGAAAAAAACCAGTCTGTTTAAGATACTTTCAACCACCCTATAGTATCTACTATTATTGAAACGCAACCGTATCTTAATCGTTTATAAACAGCTAGTTGGGCTACTTATTGTAGTTGCATTATATCCTAACTATTTATATATCAGCATATTAATTATGCAATAATCAAGCCTTGGACTATGGAACCGGGCTTTTTCATTTCTATTTAATCATTAATCAAAACAATATACAGGCAATCATAATTTACACACATAAAAAATAGATTCAAGATTATCTCTTATTTTCAAAATATCTGGCACGAAAGCTGGCGCGTTTTTTACCAATACAGAAATCATTTTAAAGGTATTGCAGCATATAGGCCAGGCTAAAGATTAAATCAAAAAAGTACAGTCTACGATGCTTTTTTAAAGTATCTTTGTGCCAATGAACCAACTCTTTAAGATATTTCGGTTGTCAACAGAAGAGGCAGAAAAGATTGCCTCCTCTCCTGACGAACCCCACAATCATGATTTTGAAGAATTGATTGTTGGAATGGAAGGTGAACTGGAACATTTTATTGATTTCAAATCTGAAAAATTCATCTCACCTTTTATCTCTTTTGTTACAAAAGGGAAAGTTCATAGTGTAAAACCCGGAATTAAAGATCACAAATTCGATATCTGGGTTATAGAGTTCAGAAGTGAGTTTATACCTGAAACTACTTTTCAACTTTATTCTTATTATCATGACCATGCAAATCTTCAATTGCTAAAAGGAGAAAGTTTTAACCGGATGGTTACATTGTGCGAAATGATGTATAATGAAGCTCAGCAAACCACACCTGATTTTGCAGTGATAAGACTTTTGCTGAGTACGCTTTTCACTATGATTGAATCGGAAAGGAGGAAGATTGTCAGTGATGAAAACCATTTTTCAAATACGCAAAACATAACCTTTAAAAATTTCTTAATAATTCTTGAGGAAAATTTCAGGAGGCCGGAAGGTGTGGAGTATTATGCTGAAAAATTATTTATGTCTGCCCGAAACCTGAATTTAATCTGTCACAATATTTTACATAAAAGCGTTTCGGAAATTATTGAAACAAGAAAACTCATTGAAGCAAAAAACCTTTTAATTTCCACTGACAAGACAATCTCTGAAATAGGTTTTGAATTGGGTTTCAATGAAAAAGCCTATTTTACAACCGTTTTTAAAAAGAAAACAGGACAGACTCCTACGGAGTTCCGCCGTGAAATGAGTAAGCTTGTTTCCTGAAATCACAACACTTTTACCGAAAACTATTACCTTCTGCTTTACAATGACGTGCATCTTTGCATTGTTTAATTTATTCAGCCAACATGAAAATCATTCAAGCTGCCTATGTGTACAATTGGACATTGGAAAGACGGAATTATGTTTGAAGAATACTTATTCTGGGATAATCAAACTTACATGAATCAATTGGGATTAGGCAAATAAATAAACTCACCTGTTCCAACTGTAGAAATTGAAATAGGATTAAGGTCAAATGTTGAATTCATAATTAATTAAACTATACGAAACAAAATCATTTCATAAAAATTTAAAAACGAGAACAACCATGGAAACAAAAAAAGTAAAATGGGGCATTGACCCTGTTCACAGCGAAATTGCTTTCAAAGTAAAGCATCTGATGATTACCAATGTAAAGGGCGAGTTCAAAGAATTTGATGCAAGCATTTATACATCTGGTGAAGATTTTATGACATCCGAAATAGATTTCTGGATGAATCCTGCATCGATTGATACCGGTGATGCAAAACGTGATGAACATTTGAAAAGTCCGGACTTCTTTGATGTCGAAAAATTTAAACAAATATCATTTATAGGCAACACTTATGAGAAAGTTGATAATGATGGAAGTTATACATTATATGGAGATCTCACAATCAAAGGCATTAAAAAACAAATTAAGCTGGATGTCGAATTTGGCGGTGTGATGAAAGATCCTTGGGGAAATGAAAAGGCCGGATTCACAATCAACGGAAAAATTAACCGTAAAGACTGGGGATTGAACTGGAATGCAGCTTTAGAAGCCGGAGGTGTGCTTGTGAGCGATGATGTAAGTATCAGTTGTGAAGTTCAGTTAATAAAACAATCGTAAAAAAAACTATTGTGATGTTAAATTCAGTCCTACACAAATCAGAAACACGCGGTGATGCAAATCATGGCTGGCTTCATAGCAGGCATACTTTCAGTTTTGCTGATTACTATGATCCTGAAAGGGTCCACTTCGGAATGCTACGGGTACTAAATGACGATATCGTGGAAGCCGGAAAAGGATTCGGCACCCATCCTCATGATAACATGGAAATTATTTCGATCCCTCTTGAAGGGGATCTGGAACACAAAGACAACATGGGGAATATATCGATTATAAAGCATGGTGATGTACAAGTTATGAGTGCCGGTACAGGAATTACTCACAGCGAATACAACAAGAACAAAGACAAACAGGTTAAATTTTTGCAGATATGGGTATTCCCGAACAGGAAAAATATAAAGCCCCGTTATGACCAGATAACGTTGAACATTGCGGACCGTCATAATAAATTCCAACAGATTCTTTCTCCAAATCCTGATGATGCAGGAGTATGGATTTATCAGAACGCATGGTTTCATCTTGGACAATTTGATAAAGGGTTCAGTGCAGATTACAATATCAAAGCAAAAGGGAACGGCGTTTATGCCTTTATTTTGAGTGGTATGGTAACAATCAACAATCAGGAATTGAATTCCCGTGACGGATTTGGTATCTGGGATATTGATAAATTATCTGTTAAAGCTGATACAGATGCTGAATTTTTGCTCATGGAAGTACCAATGAAATAGAATTATGATGGAAAAAGAAACCTCAAGAGTGGAGGCCTTCAGTGATGGTGTTTTTGCTATTGCATTAACCCTGCTGATCCTGGGAATAAAAGTACCGGATTTGAATAATATTGCTTCTAACGAGAAACTCTATCGTTCACTAATAAACCTCTGGCCATCGTATTTTGCTTTTATTCTCAGCTTTGCTGCAGTTTTAATAATGTGGATCAACCATCATGGATTTTTTAAATACCTGAGGAAAATCAATACTACTTTCTTGTTTGCCAATGGATTTCTTTTGCTAATGGTAACATTTATAAATTTTCCTACAGCTGTTCTTGCAAAATACTTTGACACCAAGGCATTTAATATCGCTTCGGCTTTTTATTGCGGTTCAATGGTATTAATCAGCGTTGCTTATAATCTTCTTTGGTTTTCATCTGCTTACAAGCGAAAATTAGTAAAAGATGAAATTACAGATGCTTTGATTATAAAAATCCGGAATGCTTATTGGTTTGGTTTTTTTATTTATCTCGCGGCTTTCATCATATCATTCTTTTTGCCATTTATTGGACTTTCAATTTCCATTTCCCTGTGGTTCTTCTGGTTAATATTAGATTATGACAACAAAAAAATAATTAAAACTCGCAAACAATAATGTTTAAAGTTCCTTCATGCAATAAAGTTTCCGACGAATTAAAAGCAATTTTTGATATTCTGAAAAAAAATTCCTATTAATTCTCCTTTAGCTAAAGAGATTAATAAACATTGATTTAAGTATGCCAAATATTTCAATCATATCATCAAGTGTAAGGATTGGCAGAAAAAGCCATCGGGTTGCATTGTATTTTAAAAAATATCTGGAAGAAAATAAACTTGCCACGGTTGAAATTCTTGATTTAAGTAAATATAATTTCCCTCTGTTTGAAGAAAGATTACGTTTTCAGAAATCTCCGACAGCAGCTGTGATTGATTTTGCTGACAAGATAAAATCTGCCGAAGGAATTATAATTATAACACCTGAATACAATGGCGGTTATCCTGCCAGTTTAAAAAACATAATTGACCTTCTTTATGATGAATGGCATCATAAACCAGTTGCAATTTCAACTGTGTCCGATGGAAGTTTTGGTGGGACACAGGTATTAACATCCTTACAGTTTTCGCTTTGGAAAATGCGAGCATGGACAGTATCTGCAATGTTTCCGGTTCCTAACGTAAATGATGCATTTGATGAGAATGGGAACCCAGTCAGTAACAAGGTTCTTGAAAAAAGAACAGCAAATTTTATAAATGAATTATTATGGTGCATTGAAGCAAAATCGAGGATGGGAAACTTTAAATAAATGTAAAGGGGAAAGTTTTTACAATTATTATCAACTGTATCAATAACCGGAGCAATAATGAAACTGAAAGAATTGAATAAAGTTATCAATCAATTTAACCGCGCTGATAAAATGCCTGTGATGTTTATTGGTCATGGCAGTCCTATGAATGCTATTGAAGATAATGAATTTGTTCATGAATGGAGAGTAATTGGGAAATCCTTACCCAGGCCCGATGCAATTTTATGTATCTCGGCACATTGGGAAACCCGGGGGACTTTTGTGACAGCAATGGTAAAGCCAATAACCATTCACGACTTTGGAGGTTTTCCCAGGACATTGTTTGATGTGCAATATCCTGCACCAGGAAGTCCCGAGTTAGCAAAGGAAATAAAACATATCATAAAAAGTACTGAAGTGGGCCTGGATGAAAAATGGGGACTTGACCACGGTAGCTGGAGTGTGATTAAACATCTTTATCCGAAAGCTGATGTTCCCGTAATTCAATTGAGTCTGGATTATTCTCAGACACCTCAATATCATTATAATTTAGCGAAAGAACTTGCATCGCTTCGCAACAAGGGAGTGTTGATAATCGGAAGCGGAAATATTGTTCACAATCTGGGCATGGTGGTATGGGATAAATTAAATACTGATGATTACAGTTTTGACTGGGCTCAGGAAGCGAGAGAGAAAATGAAAAATTATATTGTCGATGGCGATCATCAATCGCTCATAAATTATAAATCGCAGGGCAGAGAATTCAAACTATCTATTCCTACTCCGGAACATTTTCTTCCTTTACTATATATATTGGCGTTGAAAGATCAAAGTGAAAAAGTGAGTTTTTTTAATGATAAAACTATTGCAGGTTCGCTTGCAATGACATCAGTGAAAATAGAGAAAGCATAAGAAACTACAAACGCCATGCTTATTGACCACCTTTGGCCGGTTAGAATGTAATTTTTACGAGTTTATTAAATGCAGGAACTACCATTAAACAAAGCATTTATGCTGCTAGAGCCGGGCCCGGTTGTTCTGGTTACCACAGCCAGCGGTGGAAGAAATAATATTATGACGATTTCATGGCATATGGTTATGGATTTCACTCCGAAGTTTGCCTTACTGACAGGAGCATGGAATTACTCTTATGAAGCTCTCGTGAAAAATAGAGAGTGTGTGATAGCTGTTCCAACAATTGACATTTCTCATAAGGTCGTTGAAATCGGAGGATGCTCCGGTTCGGATACCGATAAATTCAAAAAATTTGAGCTCACACCACTTAAAGCAAAGTCAGTTGAGGCACCATTGATCAAAGAGTGCCTTGCAAATATCGAATGCCGTGTAACGGATTATATTGAAAAACACAATATTTTTATTCTTGATGCAGTGCATGCATGGATAGATTCCGACCGAAAGGAACGTCGCACAATACACGCTAATGGAGACGGAACATTTGTAATTGATGGTCGAACCATAAATTATCGCAAACTAATGCTTTCAAAACTTCCTCCGGGAGTATAGGGGCTTACTTTTTCAATAAGAATTTCTGTTCAATATCTTTTGTTAAAACATCCCATTTTTGTTCAAAACCTGGCGCAAAAATTATAAGGTTGAGGTTAAGGTTAAGGCTGAGATCCTCTTAACGATATTCTCAGCCTTAACCTCAGCCTTATAATTTTTGCGCCAGGTTACACTGATTTATTTTTGTATTCAGTATCAGGGAAATTTGTTTTGAAAATGTCTATTGATTAATACTGGTTTTTAAAATTTCTGGCTCAAGATCTGGCCCGTTTCTAAAAGTAATTCGGAATTGATTTCAAATGTTCTTTCAGTAGTAATACTACCAAATAGAGCTTAATAACTGTTGCATTATTCCACAGAAACATCTAAACAATGTCATCTTGGAATTTCCTTTTTCATCAGGATTGAAGTATAATGATCATTGATTTTTTTTAATTGCTGATCATATAAAGTTAGTGTGACACTAAACATTAAATCTTTGAATTTTTAATTTTTGACAGATAAAACATCAGGCTTTTAAAGTCAGAATTCGACCAGACATTAAATATTTGGCATTTTAATGTCTGCCCGATAAAACATGCTGCTTTTAAGGTCAGAATTCAAACATACATTAAAAACCCGATTTTTTAATGTCTGTTAAATAAAATAATCGTACTTTTAAGGTCAGAAATTGATAAACCATTAAAAATTTAAATTGATGGCTGAAATATTATATACAATAAACCCTGACAGAAATGTTCCCTGGAATGATATTCCACCATTGCCAATTAGAAACGAACTATATCAAACAATAGAAATATTGGAGAAACTGGGAGATGCTAAAGCAGCTTTAGCAAGGCTTCATGGCCGTAGTGTTGTGATTCACAATCAAGGGTTGTTAATTAATACCATAAGTTTACAGGAAGCAAAGATTTCAAGTGCGATTGAGAACATATTTACAACAGATGATGACCTATACAAAGCATATAGCGATAAAAACACTGAGACAACTGGAGCATCCAAAGAGGTTTTAAGATATCGGGAAGCTCTTTGGTCTGGTTTTAACTATTTGAAAAAGAACAGGCAGTTTGATCAAAATTACTTTATTCGGGTATTCCAGGAAATAAAGCAAACGACAGATACGATTCGTCCAGCTTTTTTACATACAACTATTAAGCAAGGAGGCACAGGGCCAAATGCTGGTCAGGTAATCTATACTCCACCTAAAGACCTGGCAGTAATTCAAAATCGGTTAGATAATATAGTAAACTTCTTGAATGATGATGAACAATTTAAAGTTGATCATTTACTAAAAATGGCTATTGCTCATTTTCAGTTTGAGGCTGTTCACCCATTTCGTGATGGAAACGGCAGAACAGGACGCATATTCAATATCCACTATTTGACTAACAAAGGATTACTAGATGTTCCTATATTATTCCTCAGTAGATACATTTTAGATCATAAGGATGATTACTACTCCGGACTAATGGATGTCTCTCAGAGAGGTAACTGGAAAAGCTGGTTATTATTTATGTTGAGAGCCGTTGAAAGTACCTCAAACAATACATTCAACAAGATTAATGACATTGTGACCGCGAAAGATCTAATACTTGAACACATAAAGAAAGATGATCAAAAGTTACGAAACCCGGAGGATCTGGTAGAATTCTTATTTACCAAACCCTTTACCAAAGTAAAACACCTTGTTGAAGCAGGAATTTACGCCGAAAATACAGCAAGAAATTATTTAAATAAGCTGTGTGAGATGCAAGTTCTGGAAAAGAAAGAACTTGAGGGTCATCATTATTACTTGAATATTGAATTATACAGAATACTTGCAGAGTAACGTCTCAATATCATTTGCTCAAAGAGTACTTATATTAAGTGCAGTCTGAATGACCTGATTAGGTAGTTTCGGCTTATATAACTTAAATACAATTCCTACAGGACAATGATCAGAGCCAGTAATGTCTTCGAGAATAAAAGTATTTTTTATTGATGGTAGCAAGGATTCGCTGGCCAGAAAATAATCGATTCTCCAGCCAAACAGACGAACCGCACGACCTGCACGACCGCACAACTAAATAATGGAACAAGAGAGCCCAGGCAAACCAGCCAGGGCCCTTTTCTTTATAACTGTATGACTTTTTATTCAGCAAACAAGGAGAGTTGTCCTGATAAGATCCTCATCGCGTGAGGAATTTCCTATCATGATCTCGAATTCCCCGGGCTCTACAACATATTTCATGTCTATGTTGTGAAATGCCAGTTGTTCCGGTGTTATTTCCAGCGTAACAGTCTTTGTCTCTTTTGGTTTCAATGAAACCCTTTTGAATCCTCTGAGCTCCTTAACCGGACGTGTTACAGAGCTTACCTTATCATGGATATATAGTTGCACAATTTCATCACCTGCATACTTTCCGGTATTGGTTACATCAACTTTTACTTTTGTCGATCCATTTTTCTTAATTTTCACCTTTTCAAGCTTAAGGTTGTCAAACCTGAATTTTGAATAGCTTAATCCAAAACCGAAATGATACAGGGGTAAATTATCCTGCGAGAGGTATTCATTCATCTGGGCGCTTGGCTTGAAGTTATAGTACATCGGTAACTGACCGGCTGATTTCGGTATAGTAATTGTAAGTTTTCCAGAAGGATTAACATCACCAAAAATAATCTCGGCTGCTGCAGTTCCGGTCTCCTGTCCCATATACCAACCTTCAATTATGGCAGGAACGTTCTTTGCAATATAGTTGATAGATAATGGTCTTCCGTTCATCAGATAAACCACAACCGGTTTCCCAAGAGCAACAATAGCCTTGACAAGCTCATCCTGCTGGCCGAAAAGATCGAGGGTCATATTGTCGCCGATGTGGGTCTTTGCCCAGGCCTCGCGGCACAGATGTTCATTCTCGCCGATGGCGAGAATAACTATCTCTGCTTTTTTTGCAACGCTAACTGCCTGGCTTATCAGCTTCATGTTTTCTTTTTTTGAAGGGAGCTTGATCTCGTCCAGTTTCCAGTTAAAGAATGGGATAGTGGGATTTGAGGTTATTTTGCAGCCCTCAGCATATAAAACTTCAGTTTTAGCCCCGACTTTTTTCATTATTCCATCGTACAGACTCACCTTATGGTAAGGTTCACCAGCATAGCCTCCGAAAGAGACATATTTTGCACATGGACCTATAACCGCAATTTTTTTGTATTTATTCTTTGACAATGGAAGAAGTTTGTCATTTTTAAGAAGGACGATCGATTCCCGGGCCGCCTTGAGGGCCAGCTTTTCTGAAGCCGGATCCCTGGTTACTTTAATTGCTGTCTTTAAATCTACATACGGGTTTTCAAACAGGCCAAGCATGAATTTCAGCTCAAGCACCAGCGAAACAGCTTTGTCAATATCGGCTTTACTTATTTTACCTTCCTTCAGCAATTCAGGCAGATACCTGTAAGCGTTTGCCTGAGGAAATTCATACTGAACACCGCTGTTAAATGCTGTTCTTGCTGCAACCTTGTTGTCTTCTGCAACAAAATGCTTATTAGCCAGCTGTTCGACACCGTAATAATCCGAAACTATCATTCCTTTAAAGCCCCATTCCTTTCGTAACAGGTCCTGCAATAACCATTTATTAGCATGTGATGGAACACCGTCAACCTCATTATATGAGGGCATAAGACTGACAGGTTTTACATTTTTGACGCACATTCTGAAAGGAGGTAAATGATAGTCATGCAAAACTCTTAATGAATAATTTGCAGGGGCCGTATTCTGCCCTCCTTCAGGTTGCCCGTGACCTGTAAAATGTTTAAGAGTCGCGGCTACATGCCCTGGTGCGACTTTCCCGTTCGAAGAACCCTGGAGTCCTTTCACTGCAGCGCAGCTTAATAGCGAGTTCAGATATGGATCTTCGCCATAAGTTTCCTCAACACGGCCCCACCTCGGGTCACGGCAGACATCTATCACAGGTGAAAGAACATGGTGAGCACCTCTTGTACGTATTTCTTTTGCTATAACAGAATATACGTTTTCAAAAAGTCCCGGATCCCATGAGCATGCGAGCCCTATTGCCTGTGGAAATACCGTTGTTTCACGACGCATCATCCCATGCTGCCCTTCATCAACAAAAAGTACAGGAATGCCCAGCCTTGTTTCCTCAACAAAATATTTCTGGATTCTGTTCCTGTTCTCAACAGTGTCTTTTACTCCAAGGAAAGTAGGATGAATTGAATTGGCCCCTTTACCGAAGGTCTCTTTCGTTTTTTCACGATCTTTCATGAATTCTGCATCGAATTCTTCGATGCCCCCTTTCCACAAACCCATCAGCTGTGCAACTTTCTCCTCGATTGTCATCCTGGAAAGAAGATCGCTGACCCGTGTTGAAACGGCCAGTTTATGGTTTTTGTATGAGAGTATCTTTGAAGAGTTACTCTCATTTTTCCTGGTTATTTTTTTTTCTGCCATAAGGGATTATATTTTAATTTATTAATTCTGTGCCAGAGCGTTGCGTCGTTCGGCAAGCTCGTTCTGCATCTTTATTTCAGTCGATTTATTTATTTGGTAGAAGAACAGTACGATTATTCCAATAGCCAGGAAAGCAGCCGGATAGATACTGGTAATCATCCTGATACCGAACAAGGCATGAGGTGTTTGTGCAACATTGGCAATATAACCGTAACTATTCAGCAGAGAACCTGCCAGAGCTCCTCCGATTGCCAGACCAATCTTCAGTCCTATGATTATTCCTGCGAATACAATTCCAGTTGCCCTGCGGTTGTTTTTCCATTCAGAAAAATCTGCAACATCAGCCATCATTGCCCATGGCAACGACATTGCCCCGACTCCCCACATAAAGTTAAAAATGAGCTGCAGAAAAAGGGTAAGGAGAATAGCTGTGGGTGAAATTATTATGAAGATACCGGAAAACAAAACGCATAAAGCTATCGCTGTCTGGAATACTGCTTTCTTCCCGAATTTATTAGCGAGAGGTCTTGACAAGGTCAATCCGATTATAATAACCAGCTGACTTAAGATATTGATTATACTGAATGTATTGCCTGCTATGTCGGCATTTGATCCGATCATCCCCAGTTTTTCAATTAACCCGAACGATCCTTTATTCAGCACCTCAAGTATTGAAATCATGCTCGTTTTATCGAGGTAATATTTAAAGAAATAAAGCAGAATACTGTTCCTGAGCCCGAGGAATATGAACATTACTACAAATACCAGGAACATTATCAGCCATGGACGGTTTTTCAACAGGTCGGAGATATCCTGTTTAAGAGAAGATTTTTGTTTGGGATCTGGTTTAATTCTCTCCTTGGTAGTAAGAAAGGTAATTAAGAAGAAGATAACTGCCAGAACGCAGAAGATACCCATTGTGATCTGGTATCCTTTCGAACTGCTGCCGTGACCGAAATGGTTAACCATTGGCAAAGCAAATCCCTGTATTGCAATTGTGGCAAATGTGACAAAAATAAACCTTACTGAAGAAATGCTGTTTCGTTCAGCCATATCGCCCGTTATAACCCCGCTCAGGGCTGCATAGGGGACATTATTCGCCGAATAGACTGACATCAGCAGCATATATGTAATGTATGCATAAATAATTTTGCCCGTCTGGCCAAAGTTTGGCGTAGTGAATGCCAGGAAGCCTATTATCCCAAATGGAACAGCTGTCCATAATATCCATGGCCGGAACTTTCCCCAACGTGTATTGGTCCGATCGCCTATCGCACCCATGATAGGATCAGATACAGCACCCCAGAGCCGTGAAACCAGAAAGAGCCATCCGGCAGCAGCAGCTGATATACCAAATGAATCTGTATAAAAGCTTAATTGAAGAAGCATGATAGTTTGAAAAATAAAGTTGGCAGCACTGTCACCCAGACTGAAGCCAACTTTTTCCCTCATAGAGATTTTTTCTGTCATAATTTCATTTTTTGAATGATAGTCCAATTGATATACGAATATAATAATTTGATTGTAAATCGAACATAAAAATATTTATATAAAAAATCTGGCGCATAAAAAATGCCCTGTGGGCATTTTTAGCGAAGGATACAGCCTGCCGCGAGGGCTCGGGCCCAGACTAAAAACAAAAAAGGCAGTCGAAAGACTGCCTGAGTGTGGGCCCAGCTGGACCACATTTTTATTTACTTAGTTTTACTCAATTATCCGTAATTATTCTCTGAAACAATCAGTTAGAGCCATTTTACGAGGGTAAGTAAAAATCAAGAGAAACAATAAAATTAACAAAAAGTGTCCCCCATACTGTCCCCCCGAATTAAAATTAGTATCTTCGTAAGAGTAAAAATAAATGAATTATGCCAGAGGTAAATTTCTTTTTAAAGAAGCCAAAGAGCAAAGAGGAAACATTAATTTATCTTTTCCTGAGCTATAACAACACAAGATTGAAATACTCAACTGGAGAAAAGATAAACCCTGTTTTCTGGGATTCTGAGAACCAGAAAGTAAAAGGAACAAAAAAATTTCCTGAATATCCTGAGTTTAATACAAGATTAAAAGCTCTTGAGACAAAAGCATTTGACGCATATCGAAAAGTATTGAATGATGGTTTTGAGCCGACAAACGGTTTAATTAAAAAAGAGCTTGATAAAACGGCAAGATTTTCAGATAGTAAAAAAGTTGATTTCTTCACATTCATAAAGAATTATATAGAAGAAAGCAAATCATTAAAAGCAAGCGGGACAATCAAAGCTTATAATACTACCCAAAAAAGGCTTGTGGATTATTGTAAATCAAAAAACAAGACTTTACAATTTGAGGATATTGATCTTGAATTTTATAATTCATTTGTAGCATATCTTACTAAAGAAAATTATTCTCAAAACACAATAGGAAAGCATATTAAAATATTAAAGACATTCCTGAATGAGGCTACAGAAAGAGGAACTAATAAAACAATTGATTTCAAAAGACGAAAATTTAAAAGATTAACTGAGGATACTGATAAAATCTATTTAAATGAGAAAGAAGTAGAAGCAATATATAATCTTGATTTCTCGAAAGATCAGCAATTAGAAAGTATCAGGGATTTGTTTGTAATAGGATGTTGTACCGGATTAAGATTCTCAGATTTTTCTGAACTTAAAGCAGAAAACATAATAGATGGAGATAAAATTAAGATAAGAACAAACAAGACGGACGAACTTGTGATTATTCCATTACATAGGTTTATCAGAGAAATATTAAGAAGAAATAAGAATAGAATTCCCAAAGCTATGTCTAATCAAAAAATGAATTTTTATCTTAAGCATATAGGAAATTTGGCCAAAATCAAAGATATGGTTGAGGTCTCTATAACAAAGGGTGGGAAATTAGATAAGAATACAGTTCCAAAATATAAATTGATTTGTACTCATACAGCTAGAAGAAGTTTTGCAACGAACTCATTTAAGGCGGGTGTTCCTTCAATTTCAATTATGAAAATAACGGGGCATCAGACAGAAAGAAGTTTCTTACGGTATATTCGTATCTCGCAAGAAGAGAACGCAAATAATTTATTAGATCATCCATACTTCAAATAAAGATTATGAAATAAATAAAGAATGAGAGTATAGCAGTTAGATTTTGGGGGAAAAATTAATGAAATCGAATAACCTTAGAGGGAAAAGAAAGCCTAATTCTCGCAAATAGTTCATATGCTTTTATTCGATTATTGGAATAGGGGGAAAAATGAATAATAATTATAAGCAGGCAAAGATTTACTTTGACTGCTTGATAAAAAGAAATAAGAATCAAGTTAGCATGTATTTTATTACATCATTTTGCATAAAAAAATGATAAATTAAAGATTATTTTGAATGATGGAACTCATTAAAAATGAATTAAATAGAAAGCTGTAAGAGATAATAATAAAAATATTAATTCTAAAAACTTGCATTGAGAGACGAGCTTACATAATTTTACTGTTGTAATAAATGTAAAAGAATGAGTTCTATTATTTTGCAAGGGATCAATACTGATGATTTAAAAAAGATTTTTCGGGAAGTTCTTGAAGAAACAAAACAGGAAACTAAACCAAAAGAATCAGGTAAAAGACCTGTCTATCTTAATCGGTTCGAAGTTGTCGAACTTCTTAAAATTTCTCTACCTACTCTAAACAACTGGTCTAAATCCGGGATTGTACAATCCTATCGAATAGGTAATAGAATTTTGTATAAAGCTTCGGAAATTGAGGACGCAATCCATTCAGTTAAGAATTTGAAATACAAAAGGGGGTAATCATGGGACATAAAAATGATTATTCCGTAACTGTGTTTTTCTTACAGGGTAAGCCTAAAAAATGGACTTTTGTTCATAGTCTTGATGGCTTCGCTAACTTTCTGAATAAGAATCACTCAGAGTGGTCTTACATGAATATCTATGATCGCCGTAAAGGACAATATCTTAAGCGCTTCTACAAAGGAAATGTTGTTCCGGATTTCCTATAATTTTTTTAACCTATAATAATACCTATAGTAACCTATAATGGATTCATTATAAGGCGAATATTTCAAACTAAATAAGATGTCAAATATTCTATCATATGGAAGTCTTACAATAACAAATTCAAAAGCTAAATCAATGTTTGGAGGGTCTTCTAAACATGAAATTATTGATGGAGAATTGAAAGACAAGAATGAAGCGAAAAAAGTAAATGTTTTGGTAAGTAAAAAGAAGTGCAGGATGCCTAAACAGAAAGAATTAAAATTCATCGAAGAACACAAGAAAACTTACAGGCTGAATAAGTCCATGATAAAAAAGAAATGTAATGCTTTCAGCCGGCTTGAAAAAAGTAAAAAATTCCTCGCTTTCTATTCAATAAGTTTTCCAAAAGGCTTGCCGGATGAAAATGCTTATAAGATTTTTAATACATGGCTTACACGTTGCCGAAAGAATAGTGGATTAAAATCCTATTTATGGGTTGCAGAAAGGCAAAAGAATCTGACTGTACATTTTCACTTGTTAACGAATGATTTTATGCAAATAAATCAGGTTAATGGCTTTATGGCAAAATGCCTGCTGACAGAAAAGAAAAATGGGCTTGAAATGCTTAAAGAAGTAGAAATAGAAAAATACAATGGGGTTGACGTTAAGAAGATTGGTAAAAACAAGAATGGTTTAATAAGTTATCTTGCCAAATATGTAACTAAAAATAATATAGAGTTTTATCATTTAACATGGCATTGTTCAAGAGATGTTTCAAGGTTGTTCACTTCAATAAACTTTGAAGGAGAAGAAGGAGATAAATTCCTTGATCAGATGCCGAAAAGTCCCGAAATGTATAATGTTTATAAAGCAGATTATTACAGAGTAAAAGGATTTAAATTCAAACCAAACGAAAGCCTTTTTTCTGATCTGGATGGAGTAAATGAATCAATTTATAACCAAGAATCGAAGAATAAGATTTAAATATAATAGATCCTTTCTTTATTGTTAATGATTAAATTAGAGTTCAATTCTCTTCAGAATCAAACCCATCTGCAAAATTTAATTGTCTTTCTCTTAATCAAGTTGTAAATTTGATTTTATTGAATGTCTGATATTAAATTCTTTTGATATTTTGATCAGCATTAAATTAATAATTTATAATAATACATAAAGGACTAATATTAAGCAAACAAAATAGTTGGTGAGAAAGGCGGCTGGACTTGAAAGGATACAATATAATAAAATGAAATATGCTTTTTGAATTAGACAAAGAAAACCATTCAGTAAACAAGACAATAAAGGTTCGACTCATTGACATAGGTTGGAAAGAAGAAGATTTACAAACGCTTCTTTATGACAACCTTGACAAAGTATTTCCTGATGATGATTTGCTATTAATAATGCAATCAAGGAAATGGCAAGAAGAGCCTGACTTAATGGCTATTGACAGTGAAGGGAATCTAAATATATTTGAACTTAAAGCATGGGAATCTTCAGTCTTCAATTTGCTTCAAGCACTTCGTTACGGACAAATTTTTGGGCAATATAAATATGAATCTCTAAACGAAATTTACAAAAAGTTCAATCCAAGTGCAAGCAATCTTTTAGAAGCTGTAAATCAAAAATTTTCAGTTTTATTAACTGCTGAACAAATTAATTTAAAGCAAAAGTTTATTATAATCACAAATGGGACAGACCATAAAACAAGACAATCTATAAACTATTGGTTTGCTCAAGGACTTTCAATTCAAAGTTGGGTTTACAGACTTCATATATTGAATGAACATACTTTAATCGAATTTGACAGATTTAAAATACTTGACAATCCATTTGAAGATTTACAAGGTGGGTACTATATTCTAAACACAAACATTCAGGGTGGTGGTGAAGATGATGAAGAAATGCTTAAAGAAGGTAAAGCTGCTGCATATTTTGAACCTTGGAAATATAAAATTGAAAATTTAGAGAAAGGCGACACAGTTTTTCTTTATAGGTCGGGGGCTGGAATTATAGCTATGGGGATTGCAACTGGTGAAGTGAAAACAAAGAGTTATCAAGATAATGACGAATATAAAGATGAAGAATATTACCAAAAACTTAAGAATTTTAAGATATTAGAAAAGCCAATTCCTGCATCAGAAATCAAGAAAATTGGCGAAGTAAATTATGTATTTATGCAGACAATGTTTGGAATAGACCAAAACACGGGTAAAGAACTATGGAAATTAGGATGTGGGAAATAACAGATCACACCAGGAAACATTTTAATCCATAGAAAAGGCACAGGTTTTGGAAGGTATGGGAAGCCGAGTCAAAGGTCATTATATAGTGATAAGAAAATGCATTTCAAATCGACATGATTCATGTTGTTAACTAATGTTCATAATACCCTAAACACTAAAAATCGTGATAGGCGAAAATTTGAAGACGGTCTTAACAGAAATAGAAGATATGAGACAGGTAATTATGGAATATCGAGATTTCCTACTTTCTCATAAAGATTGGGATTTCGGAAATGATATTAGATTCAGCTTTGTTAATCAACTTAATTTTATTCTAATTTCGCACAATTTAAATCTCAAGTATTTTATCGAGAGAATCTCGAATATTGATTGGTTAAAAAGGGAACTGCATTATTGTTCTAAAAATTGAAAATAATTGAAGATTTATGAAAAAGTATAGATTTTTAATATTATTGTCTGTAGTAGGATTTTTCTTTGTGATTCCTTTTGTGTTATACATTATCCGATTTGGAGGGAATGATTTTTCAAATAATCCCAACGATTGGAACAGTTTTTTTTCATTTTATATTCCTATTTTGAGTCTTGTCGTGACATTATTTCTTGCTTATTGGGTTAACGAAATGAATTCTCAAAATGCCCGAACTCCATTAAGATTTGAGGCATATAAGGATTTTCTACATGGTCTTAATATAAATAAAAAATTATTTTACGAAGAAGGACTATCACAGAGAGAGGTTGGATTTAGTATTGATTCATTTATAACAGATTTTGATAATCATTTTATATTTTTATTTGATGTAGATACAATCAAATCAAAAGAAATTGTGAATAAGATACATAGATTACTTGTTGATATGGAAAATAACGAAGTTGGTTGTACACTTCTTTTCAACCAATTGGAAGAATATAAGAATCTAATTACTAAAAGTCTATCATCACGACAAATAAAAACGAATGAGTAAAAATAATTAAGAAAAACATCGGCTTATACGCCATGCGGGTTTCAGATCAATTTGCAAGTTCATTTCTCGCTGGCAAAGTTCGTAACGGGTGATAGATTATAGTCAACGTCATCCAGCACGGCGCATTGACACGCGCGATATGTTTCATATTGAAGAGACCATGGAAGAAATTCGTAACTTAAAATATCAAGAATTATCAATTCAAAAAGTAATAATTTCGATTAAAAAATATAATCGAAAGGGGATTATTTCAAGAGAAGCGAAATTATCCACAGTTGAGAAATACTTCAAAAATGGTTATTTATCAGAAAGGGTTGATTTCTATGCAAACGAAAAAGATATAAAAGCGAAATTTTTGTTTGATTTAGAAAAGAAGACACTTGAAAAGATTCATTATAATTTAGATAGAGATATTGAATATAAATGTTTATGGAAATATGATGAGAATGATAGATTGATTGAGGAAGGCAAATTTCATTTTAATTATATAATTTCCCCAGGGAAGCCTGTGTTGGGGAGAAACTGGCGAGGTCAATATGATGATAATGGTAACTTAGTTAGTTCGATTCAATATTCTCATGGTCATGATGTTGAAGAAGTATTTAATTTCAAATATGACAAAAATGGGAAGTTAATAGAGAAAATGAGTAAAAATTATAAATGGGAATATTTCTATAATCAAAGAGACTTATTGAACAAAATAGTCAGAAAAGAATTGTTTTTTAAAGAAAAAACAGATTACAGTTGGGAATTGTTCTACAATGATAAACAGCAACTAATTGAAAAAGGTAGATATTTAGATAATAAAGTCGAGTTTATCGAGCAGTGGGAATATAGGAATGGAAAGAAAATAATTGAGAGAAAGATTGAAATTACTGCCAATGTAAGAAATGAGAATTGCACTCATTATGAATATATTGGAGATATATTAGTTTGTGAAAAAGACAATTACCTTACTTCGTACTACAAATATGATGAAAACAAGAATTTAATTGAAAAACTCAATATATGTAATGATGGTAAAATATTCAATCGACATTTATTTATTTGGAATAAATTTGGTCTACTAAAAGAATTTCATGAAAATGAATTAGATGATAAACCTAAGCAAATACTCTTATATGATTACAAAACGACAATTGATTGAGTAGTATATAATACAACCAAACTGTCAATAAATGAATTGATATTGTATGGAGCGGATTATAAAGGGAATATAGCAATTCCAGAATTATTTCTATCAAAAGGGCTTTTACAAAACAGACTAATCAAAGGAATCCATTATTCTCTAAAGACAAGATTTTGTTAAAATTAATATAAGATACATAAATTATAAGCGTTGTAAATCATCATTATAAAGATGAAAGGGGAAAAGTTAAAATTTAAACCACTTAAGGCATTATGGTTTTATAGGGATATTCTAAAAAAGGAATTTTCTGAGATTAAAGATTTTGTCGATGAAACTAAAAACTTGATTATCTCTAGGCAAAAGGAACTAGAAAAACATATTAATAATGAAATAAAGAAAAGCAGACATTCAAATAGTGGACAAGAAATAGTTGAATATTATATAGATGATATAATAAAATATGATCAAACATATATTGAAATCTTAATGAATTCTACGTTCATTTCATCGTATTCTCTATTTGAAAACTCTTTTTGCCGGATTTGTAAACATGCACAAAAAGAAAAGGGGAAACAAATAAATTTAAATGATTTGAGTGGGAAAGGTATTAATCAATGTAAAAAATATATAGAAAAAGTCATTGAAATAGATCTAAGTTCTCTTTATACTGAGTGGGAAGAAATACAAAACTATAATAAAGTAAGAAATCTAATTGTACATAATTCTGCCAATTTCGAAAAAGACAAAAGCAAAGCTTTGGAAAGACAAGAAATGTATTTATTCATCACATCCAACCCTTTTATTAATGTAAAGAGAGAAGGGAGAGGATATTTTTATATTAATGACTATCAATTTATAATAAACTTTTGTGATAAAGCGGAAAAATTTCTTTCTGAGATTATTGATAAGATACTTAATCTCGAAAAAAAATAACGAATGCGAAATATCAAATATATGTGAGCTGGAAAGTGCTAATATTTAAATAGTAACACTTTAAGAAAATATAAAAATCTTGAAAAGAAAAAAGTTCCGAAACTTAGTCTACTCACAATTGAGGAACTTTATTATTAAATTAATATAGATTATTTGAGTGTCTAGTGTCCCCTGTAATGTCCCCCGAAAAATCGAAAACCCCCTAATCGATTGAAATAGAGGGTTTTCTGTTTGTGATCTGTGGGCCCAGCTGGGCTCGAACCAGCGACCCCCTGATTATGAGTCAGGTGCTGCTAACCAGCTGAGCTATGGGCCCAATAAAAAAGGACTGCAATATTAGCTATTTGCAGGGAATTATGCAAGAACTTGATTAAAAAGAAAAGACTAATATTTATTTGACTCCCCGGATAACCTCTATAATCAACCGAAGAACATTATTAACATTCTTGTTAAAAACATGAATAACATTTTCCCACGAAACAGGTATCTCATCTTCCTTCCAGCAGTCGTAATCGGTGCACAAAGCTATAGCTGCATAAGGAAGACCAAGCTCATTTGCCAGAATCACTTCAGGAGCTATTGACATATTTATAATATCGGCACCCCATATACGGAACATCTTCGATTCGGCCCGGGTGGAAAAGCGCGGGCCTTCAATTGTCACAAGAGTTCCTTTTTCATGAATTTTAAGGCCAATAACCCGGGCAGTGGAAATAATAAGACTACGTAAATACTCATCAAAGGGATCAGCCATTGGGGTATGATTCATTTTACCGGGTTTAAATTCTTCAAAGAAGGTGGTATTTCGGTGCCTTGTAAAATCAATAAACTGATCCGGGATAATAAGATCACCACGACAAATTTCTTCTCTGAGACTACCACAGGCAGTTGAAGATATAATATGGGTACAGCCAGCTTCTTTCAGTGCAAAAATGTTTGCACGGTTGTTTACTTTTGATGGAGGTATTGTATGTAACCTGCCATGTCGCGAAAGAATAACAATTTCAGTTCCATTAAGTGAACCGCACAGCAGAGAAGAAGAAGGAATTCCATAGGGAGTTTCAACATGCTTTTCTTCAGAAGATTTAAGAATTTCAGGATTCTCGAGACCAGATCCGCCGATAATGCCGATTCTGATCATCCTTCTTTCTTTAAATACTCCATAAGCACATTCACCGCCTCGTCCATATCATGTCCAAATGAAAGTATCCCTGCCCTGTCGCCTGCCATAATGATGATCCTTTTCTCATAAACATCTGAATCTTTGAAGAGCCTCAGGATATCCTTTGCCAGGTCGATAGTTCCATAATCCATTGACGGATTTGTGGTAGGGACCTTATAGATAAGCTCGTTCCATAACTCTATACTGTGAACATGAACAACTGCATTTGCACCAGGATCAGCTGAATATATTGCAGCATGGGTTAAAGATTCCGAAGACGCTTTTAACGGTCCGACACACTGAACAGCATTATCTTCAATATTAAATGAATTTACCTTTACATAATGACCCGGTTCAAGTTCAGGAATCTCTCCAGTTGCAGAACCTGTAATTACAAATTGGTTGCCACCTCTGATCCTCATACTTATGTTTCCAAAGCCTACTCCATTCTCATAAGCTCCTATCAGGTCCATATTGTATAGAACTTCTCTCCAATAATTAATTATTTCATACTGTTCGTCAGAAATAACGGGCCCCGACTGATTCCAATGACAATTGAATTTAACTACCCCTTCCATATTAATTAAATTTATCTGAAAACATTTCTTTAATATCCTTTTCTGTTGCCTTGCATATTCCTTTTTCGGTAATTAGTCCGGTTATAAGACGAGCAGGTGTAATGTCAAAACCATAATTGACGGCAATGGTATCCTTTGGACAGATCCGGACAGACTGAATTTTTCCATCTGCAAATCCGGAAATGTTTGTTACCTCATCCGGATCGCGCTCTTCAATAATAATTTCCTTTACTCCATCGCTGATAGTGAGATCAATTGATGACGATGGAAGTGCAGAATAAAACGGGATATTGTTATCAAATGCGGCCAATGCTTTAAGATAGGTTCCGATTTTATTAGCAACATCTCCTGTTCTGGTTGTCCGATCACTGCCTACAATAACAATGTCAACAAGTTTTTGTTGCATCAGATGACCACCTGTATTATCAGCGATTAATGTGTATGGAACACCATTTTGTCCAAGTTCATATGTTGTGAGCTTTGATCCCTGATTTCGCGGCCTTGTTTCATCAACCCATACATGAACGGGAATTCCCTTTTCATGGGCGAGATAGATAGGGGCAGTAACCGTTCCAAAGTCTATGCAGGCAAGCCATCCGGCATTACAATGTGTAAGTATGTTTACTGGCGCTCCCTTTTTTTTCTTACTTATGGCTTTAATTAGTTTAAGTCCGTGCTTCCCAATCTGCCGGCAGTTTTCTTTTTCAATTTCACAAATCTCAGTAGCTGCATTAAGAGCTGTTTGCGATAATGATGTTGAAGATTGTTCATTATTCAATTTTCCCATCACATAATTGACGGCCCAGGAAAGGTTTACAGCAGTAGGACGGCAAGAAATCAGATATCTGGCAGCATTTGAAAGGTGTTCCCTGATGTTTGTCCGTGAATTAATCTCCAGTGTGGCCAGGTAGATACCAAAAGCACCTGCGGCACCAATAAGAGGAGCCCCCCTGACAGTCATATCCTCTATAGCACAATAAATATCATCAACGGACCGGAGATCCTTTATTTCAAAAAAGAATGGCAGCTTTTTCTGGTCGATAACCTTTACAACTGCAGGATCATATTCATCAATCCAGATGCTCTGATAATTTTGATTGCCTATCTTCATCTTTTTGTTTTTCCCGTCCCATGAATAATTAAACATCAAAAATACAAAATATTAGAGTATTAAGTCAATATCGGGGATGTCTAAAAAGTCGAAATCCATTAACAGCAGAGGGGCCAAAGCGTTAAAAAATAGCCCGGTGGGCTATTTTAGCGCAGGGGCCAGATTGCAGGGGTGACGGGTACGCAAAGATCGCAAAGAGCTGAATTATATAGTTTTAGGTTTGCGCGCTTTGCGCCTTCTTAGCGTGCTTTGCGGTTAAAAAGGACTTTTTCAACACCCCCAGGCCGGGGGATGGGGAGCCAATGATTTCGAATTATCGACCAATTCATTCGAAAGCATTGATATTTTTTTTAATTATATTATCTTTGTGAAGAAGAAGACGGAATTCAATAATGCAGAGTATATGATTAATAAAGAGGAGTTTAGAAGGAAAATTATCGTTTCAGCAGGACAGATTTTCAGCCGTTATGGATTTAAGAAAACTACAATGGATGAGATAGCAAAAGCTCTGAAGATGGGGAAAAGTTCTATTTATTACTATTTTGAAAGTAAAGAAGATATCTTTGAAGCGGTTGTTCTTCATGAGGCCAATATCCTTAGGAATGAGTTAACTACAGCAATAAAATCTGTTGAATCGCCTATTGATAAAATGAAAAATTACGTTTTTGTGAGAATGAAATCGTTCGAAAAACTTTCGAATTATTATAATGCCATTTTTGATAAAAACCTTGATCATTTTGATTTTATAGAGACTATCCGTGAGAAATATGACCGGGAAGAGCTTGCCATTCTCCGCCTTATTTTATATCATGGTGCAAGAAAAAAAGTCTTTAATGTAGTAAACAGTGAATACACTGCAATGGCAGTTCAAACGACACTTAAAGGACTTGAGGTCCCTCTTTTCTGGAAAAAGAAAGAAGTGAATATTGAGAACAGGTTGAATGCAATTCTTGATGTCCTGTTCTATGGTATTGTAAAAAAATAGTTATATTCTTTTTATTATAGCTCGCTTTTTCCTGGTCAGGCTCCAATATAACCCGCCAATACCCATCAAAATAAAAGGGATACTTAGCCATTGTCCCATATTGAGTTTCATCGTTGCCTCAAAAGCAACCTGATCCTCTTTCAAAAATTCAATAAAGAAACGAGCTGTAAAGACAAGAATGCACAATAAACTTATGAGTAAACCCTGGATATGTTCTCCCTTTTTCGACCAATACAATATATATAGAAGAATAAAAATAGCAAGATAGGCCAATCCTTCATATATCTGTGTCGGGTGTTTTGGAACCACCTCATGGTTTCTTAAAAATACGAATCCCCAGGGAACAGTAGTTTCGATACCATAGATTTCAGAATTCATAAGGTTTCCCATTCTGATTAAAAACCCCGAGAGAGCGACCACTATGGCAATACGGTCGAGAACCCAGAAGTAGTCTTTTTTCTCTTTTCTGGTGAAGAGCCATATAGCTGTAAGGATACCAATTGCTGCTCCATGACTTGCGAGACCTCCATGCCAAACCATTAAAATCTCCAGAGGATGCCGAAAATAATAGTCGGGTTCATAGAAAAGGCAATGACCAAGCCGGGCACCGATTATAACACCAAAAGCCATATAAATAGTTAAACGGTCAAGTACAGCGTCCCCAAGATTCTCATTTTTGAAGATCCTGCTCATAATTATATACCCGAACAAAAAAGAAGAAGCAAACAATAAACCATACCATCTTACTGCAAGTGCACCAATATGGAATATTTCAGGATTTACATCCCAGGGAATTACAAGTAAATGCATAATTAACCGTTTTACATTCTCGCCAAAGGTAGAAAATATTATTATTGATAAAATCAAAACTCCTGATTACAGGAAGGGTTTTAATATAATATCGAAATGAATCTTTAAAAAATGATGTAAGTTTGTAAATTATAAAAACCGGATAAATTTATATATAATAAGATGGTTACCCGTACTTTTCTTATTTTAACTCTTATTGTTTTTATCAGCGCCTGTGCCAAAATCAGTGCGCCATCAGGAGGTCCCAGAGATAAACTTCCTCCGGTTGTAATGAAATGTGTTCCTGTAAACGGTGCAAGAAATTTCAAGGGTAACAAAATTGCAATTACATTTAATGAATATGTGGTTCTCGATAATATAAATGAAAAATTCATGGTTTCGCCTCCGATGAAAAAGAAACCAAGAGTGTTCATTAGAGGAAAGAGTGTTGATGTTGAGTTCGATGATAAACTGAAAGACAGCACAACATATACTTTTAATTTTCAGGATGCAATAAAAGATCTTAATGAAGGAAACATCCTTGAAAACTATCAGTTTGTATTTTCAACCGGGTCTGTAATTGACTCTCTTTCTGTAACAGGGAATATTTATAATGCCTCTGATCTTGAAGTCCCGGAGAAAACAGAGGTACTTCTGTACAGAGAGCTTGCTGATTCCGCTGTTGTTAAACACCTTCCTGAATATATCTCAAGAGTAGATCAGAATGGTTATTTCAGGATTGATAATATTAGTCAGGGAACTTACAGGCTATACGGACTAAAAGATCTTGATAACAGCAAAAACTATAATCATACGGATGAAGACTTTGCTTTCATGGATTCTTCGGTGGTAATTACTCCGGAAAAGAATTTCATTCCTCCTCCTCCTGTAATTAAAGATACAACAACGATAAAAAAAGGAATAAGCAAAAAATCTACAGCAGTTAAAGACACAACAACTGTAAAAAAAGGAGCAAACAAAGTTCCTGAACCGGTAGCTTTAGTTGGAGAATATCGGCTTTTCCTGTTTGCTGCTCAAAAAAAGGCTCATTACCTGACTAAGTCTGCACGGAACTTTAAGTATCAGTTGCTTTATGTTCTCTCTTTGCCTCCCGATAGTATGAAATTTGAATTTTACATACCCGGTGTGGATAACAAAGCATATTTTTCAGAACCTAGCAAAAATAGAGACACTTTAAAAATATGGTTGACAGACAGTACTCTCATTTCGCTAACAATAGTCAAACCAATTGTCAGATATCCTTTTACTGACACACTGGGGATACTTGGTTATAAGCAAGATACTATCCCGATGAGATCTCCGGTGCTACGAACAACAAGGGTGTCAAAGGTTCAAAAAACCAGTTTTACTGTTGAAAGTAATATATCTAACGGTTATTTAAAACCGGGACAAACTATTGTTTTCGAATCTAAAACACCTTTCAGGAAGCCCGATAAATCGCGTATTCAGCTATATGAATTAATAGAAAAAACCAGCCAAAATGTACCATTTAGTCTGGTTAAGGACAGTACAAATTCGTGTAAATATTTTTTAAAAACAAAACTGCTTGAGGGAAAGAAATACCTTTTCGTTGCAAATGCAGCTTCATTTGGCAATATATATAATGAGAATTCTGATTCGCTTGGTATAAAATTCTCTATCAAAGACCCTGAGTCATACTGTAAGTTAACATTAAATATAAAGAATTATGATGGTGATCGGATAATTCAGTTGCATGACAAATCTGGAAAACTGATCGCAGAAGCATATATGAAAAAGGACGGTAAAATTGTTTTTCCGCTTCTCGAGAATGGAGTATATCGTGTGCGTGTAATATATGATCTGAATGGCGACGGGAAATGGACCACCGGGGATTTTGCTTCAGGGAGGCAGCCGGAACCGGTTTCTTATTATCCATCTGAGATTGAACTTAGAGTAGGTTATGAAATTGAACAGGACTGGGATATTGGTATAAAAAACTTTAAAAATCCTAAATTGGTGGAGAAGAAGAAAGGGAAATAGTAAATCAGACTTGTAAAATAAACAGAGCTATTAATTAATACTCATTTGAAAATGAAGGAAGTTGTAGCAGGTATTGACATCGGAGGGACCAATACTGTATTGGGGTTAGTTGAAAGAACGGGTAATATTATTGCCGAAAATTGTCTCAAGACGACTGATTTTCCCGAGATCAATACTTTTGTCTCAGCCTTGGTAGCTGCTATAAATAAGCTGATGGAAGGTAAAGCCAATGTGAAACTGACCGGTATCGGTATCGGGGCCCCTAATGCTAATTATCATAGAGGGACAATTGAACTTGCTCCAAATCTTGCATGGAAAGGGATAATCCCATTAGCTGAATATGTCAGAAAAAAAATAGATGTTCCGGTTGCAATTACAAATGATGCAAAAGCTGCCGCAATGGGCGAAATGATATTCGGCGGAGCAAAAAAAATGAAGAATTTTATAGTTTTGACGTTAGGAACCGGTCTCGGCAGCGGAATAGTTATCAACGGAAATGTTCTTTACGGGCATACAGGATTTGCCGGGGAGCTGGGTCATACAATAGTGGTTCCGGGAGGAAGAGATTGCGGATGCGGGCGCCATGGATGTTATGAAACATATGCATCAGCCTCAGGGCTCGTACGCACCGTTCTTAATTTGTTAAGCGAAATGAAGAAGGAGAGTCTGCTAAGAGATATTCCCCCGTCTCAGTTAACTGCAAAAAAAATTGCCGATGCAGCTGCTAAGAATGATCCTGTAGCTCTTGAAGCAATGGATTATACAGCTGAAATGCTTGCATTCGGAATAGCCAACGCAATTGGATTTTCAAGTCCGGAAGCAATCTTTCTGTTTGGTGGTCTGGCACAGGCAGGAGAGATGCTCTTTGCGCCTGTACGTGAATATGTCGATCAGAATGTTCAACCGATTTTTAAAGGGACCGTTAAAATATTGCCTTCGGGCATTACTGAAAGCAACGCTGCCGTTTTAGGAGCAGCTGCACTTGCCTGGAATGAATTAAAATAATATTGGTATTCTAGGATTGAATGAATTTTTATAATAATTTTGGTTCTTTAAGTTCCGAAGTAAAACGCAATTACAATATGAAAATCGCAGAGGTACACAAGTTAGAACTTAAATCTTCCTATCCCGGACTGGAAGAAATATCAACCAGGATGGATGAACAAAAAGGACGCCTCCTGATTGATACAATTAACTGGAAGGGATATAATTATAAACCTGATGTAGCGTTGTCAATCGCATACAGTGACCATGAAATTTTTCTGAAGTATTATATTTCCGAGAATTATTTCAAGGCTGAAAAAACTAACACAAACCAGATGGTCTGTGAAGATTCGTGTGTTGAATTTTTTGTATCACCGGAAGATGATGGGATATATTATAACATGGAATTTAATGCAATCGGGACATGTCTGCTTGGAACCGGGACTGACCGAACCAACAGCAAAAAGGTAGGACCTGAAATCATTTCAAAAATAAGAAGGCTGACATCTGTTGGAAATAACCCGGTCAAAGAGAAAGTTGGCGAGTATGTATGGTCGATAACCATTGCCATCCCTTTTGAAGTTTTTTTTCATCATAGTATAAAAGAGCTGAAAGGAAAAATATTCAGGGCAAATTTTTATAAGTGTGGCGACAAGCTAACAGTACCTCATTACGTTACATGGAACCCTATAGGCACTGAAAAACCGGATTATCATCAACCGGAACATTTCGGATTATTGAAATTTGTGTAATATGAAAAGAAACCCCTGTGCTCCGCCGGCTGGCGAACGGCACCTCCCTAAGGGGAACTCTGCTTCGTGGAGCAAAACCCCTCTGCCGCTTCCCGGCACCTCCCCTGAAGGGGAGGAAACTCTTTGGTATTTACCTGAATTACACTATAATAGGGCCTATTTAGCCCCCTTCCGGGCTTTGCCGAGGAAAGGGTGGTTTGGGGGTAAAAAAATAAGGGGGAAAGATTGAATAAGCGAACAAAAGAAAAAGAATATGATTAAAGGTAATGCACTTATAGGACAATCAGGTGGACCAACATCAGTAATCAATTCCAGCCTTGCAGGAGTTATCGAAACCGCTTTATCTTCCTCCTCCATTAATAATATTTATGGTATGCACTGTGGTATTGAAGGGTTCATGCAAGAATGGCTGTATGATCTTGGTAAACAGCCACGTAAAATAATTGAAGGATTGCGTCACACACCTTCGTCAGCGTTAGGGTCATCGCGGTACAAGGTACAGGAGAATGATCTTCCTGTAATTCTTGATCTGCTTAAGAAATATAATATAAGGTATTTCTTTCTTATAGGAGGGAACGACACAATGGACACAACACACCGGGTTGAGGAGTATTGCAGAAATGAAAAATATGAACTCACAGGTATAGGAATTCCAAAAACTGTAGATAATGATCTTTTTGGTACGGATCATACACCTGGTTTTGCTTCTGCTGCAAGGTCAAATATCCTGAATGTGATGCAGGCCGGAATCTTAGCACGTGATATGCAGAGAGTTGACAGATTTGTTATTTATCAAACAATTGGCAGAGATGCCGGCTGGCTTGCAGCTGCAACAGCATTGGCCAGGAAAAATGCAGAAGATGCCCCTCATCTGATTTATGCTCCTGAGTTTCATTTTGACCGCGAAAAATATCTAAAGGATGTTGAAAAATGCATTAAAGCCAATGGTTGGGTTTCAATCGTGTGTGGTGAAGGATTAAAATATTCTGATGGGACTCCGGTAAGCTCTGCTACCCGAAAAGACAAGTTTAATAATATTGAATTTGGGGCCATGAGCGGCTCAAGTGTTGCACTCAGCCTTCACCGCATGATAACCGATGAGTTCGGATACAGGGGCGAATTTCAAATCACAGAGTCATTGATAATGAGTGACTTCGTGAGATCATCGCCGGTTGATCTTGATGAGGCGTATCGCTGCGGAGTTGAAGCAGTGAAACTGGCAGCAAGAGGAGAATCAGGGGTTATGGTAAGCATTATAAGAACATCAAACGACCCATATACTATCGAATTTGGGGAAGTCCCGTTACGAGAGGTTGCTGTTTCTGCAAAACCTATGCCATCGGAGTTTTTTAATGCTGAAGGGAATCACGTATCTTCAAAATTCATTGATTATATAAAACCTCTGGCAGGAGATCTGCCGGAGTTTGTACAACTTGAAAAAATATTTGCAAAAAGAAAATAAAATAATTAGCAATAACTAAAGAATTTAATAATGTTGCTCTATCATTTTAATAAAATGTAATAATTATGCAACTAACAGGGGGAAAGTACAATAAATATGCCCTGGTGAGGGAAATGATGGAAACTCCGGAGATTATCAGATCTTTTGACCCGGAGGCTTCAACCAAATTTGTAGAAACTGTCAGGAAACACAAAGGATTGTTCCTAACAGGAGAGGGTAGCAGCAGGATTTTTCCTGCAAAAAGAGCAATCTATGCATCTCAAAAAAAGGGTTTGAGTCTTCCTGTGGTAACTGAAGGTTGTACACAGGCTGAAGAGTATAATCTGAAGGGCTATACTGTTTTTGCCGCTTCAAATTCCGGGCAGACCAAGGAGGTCATACGGCTGACAACTTTTCTTAAAAAGCAGAAACATACTGCAGTTTTTGGTCTTACGGCAAACCAAGGGACAAAACTTGAAGAAATTGCCTCAGCAACACATGTTTTAATCTGTGGAAAAGAAAACGCAGTAGCTGCCACCAAGTCAGTGGTTGAGCAGGGGCTATTTTATGATTCTCTTCTTCGAAAAGTGCGAGGTGAAAAAATGGATGGGCTCAAAGACCTGGCAGAGAAAACAGAACAGGCATTAACGATGAAAATTGAACCATGGATAACTGAAATAATCCGAAAAGCAACCATGATATACTTTGCAGGAAGAAACAATGGAGTTGCTGAGGAGCTGGCTCTCAAGACCAACGAGATTACAAGGAAAAAATCGGCATTCCTGGAAGGCACTTTTGCCGTTCACGGTATTGAGGAGGTAATGAACAAGAGTGAAGTTTTAATATGGATTGAACCATTTTCAACTGAACTGGAAAAATTTAACGAATGCCTTGTGAAGGGTGTGGGGATGGACATAATTGCTGTATCATCAAAAAAAACCATGTTCCCAACCATTATTATTCCTGATGGGGGTCAATATGCTGAATATGTTCAGCTTGCAGCTGGCTGGAATATTCTTGTCGAAACAGGGATCTCTCTCGGGATTGATCTTGATAAACCTGCCAGGGCACGGAAGGTCGGCAATGAGTATATACCGGAGTAGTGCACAGTGCACGGAGCACAGAGCAAACCCTCTGTCTGAACGCTGTGCTCTGAGCCCTGAGCCCTGAGCTCTGAAAATAAACCGGATCTAAAAGAGCCTGACTAAGTCAAAAAAGTTATATCTTGGTGTGAAAAATCAAAAGTAATTATTTCTATAATATGGCAAAGAAAGAGGTAGCAGTAGGTATAGACATAGGAGGTACAAATACAGTCTTTGGCTTTGTCGACAGGGAAGGAAATATTCTTGGAGAGGACCGGTTAAAAACCACACATTATGATGAAATTGAAGTATTTGTAGCAGCATTGTATGAAAAAATACAAGTTACAGCCCAGAAGATAGGGAATGGTTCTGAGGTAATTGGATTTGGAATTGGGGCTCCAATGGGGAACATAAATAAAGGAACAATTGAGCATGCAGCAGGCCTTCCCTGGAAAGGAATAGTTCCTCTTGCAGAGATTTTTAACAGGCATACAAAACTCCCTGTAGTTGTTACAAACGATGCAAATGCAGCTGCTGTCGGAGAAATGATATATGGCGGTGCCAAGGGGATGAAAAATTTTGTAGTAATTACACTTGGTACCGGACTGGGCAGCGGGTTTGTAATTGATGGGAAACTTGTCTACGGGCATGATGGATTTGCGGGAGAAATCGGGCATACTGCAATACGACCGGGCCCATCTAACCGCGATTGCGGATGCGGGAGAAAAGGTTGTCTCGAAACATATGTCTCAGCCACCGGACTCAAAAGATCTCTTTTAAAGATAATGGCCGACAGCAATGAGCCCAGTGAGCTTAGAAAATACAGCTTTGATGAACTTGATGCCGAAATTATACATGATGCTGCAAAACGAGGTGATTATATCGCAAAAAGAGCGTTTACACATACAGGAAGGATGCTTGGTTTCAAGCTGGCCGATGTCGTTGCACATACTAACCCGGAAGCAATTTTTCTTTTTGGAGGACTTGCCCTTGCCAAGGATCTGATTTTTGAACCGGCTAAAGAATACATGGAAGAAAACCTTCTCAGCATTTACAAAGGGAAAGTCAAGCTTCTGCCTTCAGAGTTAAGCACTCATAATGCAGCGGTACTGGGAGCAAGTTCGCTTGTATGGACAATTAGGGAATCGTGATTTTTAAATTAATACCTGTGGATATGGCAAATTTTCCTGCAGTACTTAATCATATTCTTGGGGTTGTTTTTATTATAATTGTTTTTGCGCTGGCCTATGCATATCTTAAACCGCACCAGCTTCATAAACGCAGGCTTGTCTCAACACTTCTACTTAAAATCAGTTACCTGGTCTATCTGCTGGTACTTCTGATAGTTATTTATCTTTCAGCACTTGTAAAAGGAGGACTGGAACAAGTTTTCATGGGGATAGAATTTTTTGTATTCCTGATTGTCCTTTTCGTACCGACCATCGGCATATTCGCCCGAAAACTTGGTCAGTTCAGCAAAAAAAGAGAAGGCTATAATTACTTTTTTACTGTTGTTAATGTTCTTTCAATAGTGGCAATTCTTGTTATGTATTTCATTTAATTTAATTTAATTTGAAATATTTATCTGGTATTGTTTTGTGGAAAAAGAGAATAATAGAGTCTCTTATAATAGATCATATAGTAACTTTATCGAATAATTAAAAAAAAATACTATGATTAAGGAACGTTTAATCGGGTATATTGAACAGAGTATCAGACAAAACTGGGAAATAGAAGCTTTGTCGAATTATAAGGAAAAAGGTTATTCTTACAAGATGATAGCTGAAAAAATCCTTAAGCTTCACATTCTTTTTAAAGGATCAGGAATTAAAGAGGGAGAAAAAATTGCCCTGGTTGGCCGGAATTCCGCAAACTGGTGCATCACCTACCTGGCATCGGTAACCTATGGTGCTGTAGTTGTGCCTGTTCTGCCTGATTTCAAACCAGATGATCTGACAAACATTATTAACCATTCTGATTCAAGACTTCTTTTTGTAGATGATAAAATCTATGAATCTTTAGATATCAAAAAAATGCCTGAGATAACCGGAGTTCTTTCTCTGGATGATTTTAGAATGGTATTTTCAGGAAATTCAACTTTTAAAGAAAGCTTCTCTTTCATTGAAGAGAAATTTTCAAAAGCATTTCCGAACCTTAAAAAGGAAGAGATTAGGTTTTCTGATATATCAAATGATCATCTTGCAGTACTCAGCTATACTTCCGGAACGACCGGCTTTTCTAAAGGAGTAATGATTACTCATAACAGTCTTGCTGCCAACGTCAGGTATGCGCAGAAAAACATGCCTCTCGAATCGGGCGATCCTGTTGTCTCTTTTCTTCCTCTGGCCCACACTTTCGGATGTGCCTTCGAGTTTCTTTTCCCGTTTACATTTGGATGCCATATAACTATTCTCACAAAAACGCCATCCCCACAGATTCTTATACAGGCATTTAAGGAGATAAAACCAAGACTGATTTTATCTGTTCCGCTAGTAGTTGAAAAAATCTATAAAAAACAGCTTCTCTCGGTTATAAGCAAGCCGCATATGAAAATACTTCTTGCTATTCCCGGGATTAACAAAATCCTTTTCCGGAAAATCAGAGAAAAACTCACTGAAACATTCGGAGGCCGGTTTAAAGAGTTAGTTATTGGCGGTGCTGCCTTCAACGCTGATGCAGAAAAATTCTTTAAAAAAATCGGATTCAGGTTTACTGTTGGATATGGGATGACCGAGTGTGGACCGCTCATCAGTTATGCCTCGTGGGATACTACCAAACTTGGGGCATCAGGCAGAGCTGTTGATACTCTGGAGGTTACTATCGACTCACCTGATCCTGTGAACATTGTTGGCGAGATTATTTTAAAAGGGGAAAATGTAATGACAGGGTATTATAAGAATGAAAAAGCAACCCGCGAAATGATTGATGATAAGGGTTGGATGCACACCGGCGACCTTGGTTTAATTGATAAAGAAGGCAATGTTTTCATTAAAGGAAGAAGCAAAAGCATGATACTCGGGCCATCAGGTCAAAATATTTATCCTGAAGAGATTGAGGCTGTTATAAATAATATGGATTATATAGTCGAATCTGTAGTAAATTCAGTGGATAATAAATTGATCGCCTTGGTTTTTCCCGATTATGAAATGATGAAAAGAGATAATATTTCAGAGGAACAACTTCTCACTATTCTGGACAAAACCAGGAAAGAACTAAATGAGAGGTTGCCTGAATTTATGGCTGTTAGCAAATTCAGGATACACTCTGAAGAATTTGCAAAAACACCCAAGAGAAGTATTAAGAGATTTCTGTATACCAAAGAATAATAGAATACAGATGAGAGCTGTCTACAAGAAGAACTAACCACCCCCGTCATGACCCTTCGGGTATGACACCCCTACTTTTTAAAGGAGGGGAAAGTTAAGATAATCAATATATTAACTTTCTCCTCCTCTTCAGAGGAGGAGCACCCTGACCGAAGTGTCAGGGGGAGGTGGTGCAGTTTTTAAGTACTCACCATGAGGTATCAAAGCCTATAGAAATCAAAATTTCTAATTATGGAGCTATACGCGATAATTGTAGCAGGGGGAAGCGGTAAACGGATGGGGGCAGAAATTCCCAAACAGTTTCTTGAACTTGCAGGGAGACCTGTTCTTATGCACACACTTGAAAGATTCAAATTATTCAATAATACAATAGAAATTATAACTGTCCTTCCCGAAAACCAACTTCGGTTTTGGATTGATCTTCAAAAAAAGCATTCATTCACGGTTCCACATACACTGGTTAAAGGCGGATCAAATCGGTTCTTTTCTGTAAGGAATGGACTAAAGTTTGTTAATATACCGTCTATGGTAGCCATTCATGACGGAGTAAGACCTTTTGTAAGTATTGATACAATTAAAAGATGTTTCGATACAGCTGAAAAACTTGGTAATGCGATACCGACAATTTCTCCGACTGAATCTCTGAGAATAATGACCGAACAGGGAAGCCTTCCAATTAACAGGTTGAATGTAAAACAGATACAAACGCCACAGGTATTTAATGCCGGACTTATTAAAAACGCTTATCTGCAGAAATACAGTCCTGAATTTACTGATGACGCTACTGTTCTTGAAAGGACGGGAGAAAAGATCAACCTGATTGAAGGTAACCGGGAAAATATAAAGATTACCAACCCTGAAGATCTGCTTATATCAATTGCCCTGTTACCAATAATCACGTGACTTTGCCTTTGAGCCTTTTTTTACCCGCTAACACCCCTGCATGCCGCGATGGAGCAGCGCAGCTGACTGAGGGGCATTAGGTCTGTAATAACGCCACTTTTGAGTTAAACGACTTATTTTATATCTTGCGATATATTTGTACAACCTGGTATGTTTGAAAAAAAAATATTTGATTACAAAGGACTTGAAGTAAGAGTTTCCGATTATGCGAATGAAGGGATTTTAGATATCCTCAATCATGCTGTACAAGGTTCTGAAGGGGGATTAAGATTTTCATTGCAGAATATTGCACCTCGTATTGCCGCATACAAAGATCAGATAAGATTTGTCTCTCTTTACAAGAAAAACCAGATAACCGGGACAGTTGGCTCTTGTTTTCGTATCTCAGGTCAGGGTAACCTGCGTTATCCTACTTCATATCTCCGATACCTTGCATTTCAGTCAATATATCAATCTGATTTGGTCCAGAGAAAAAGAAGAAAAGCGTTCATTAAACCTGAAAAGGATGACAGTTTCAAACAAAAAACTCTGGAGATCTTCAGTAAGCCGCATTTGCTCGATCTTAACGATGTATTTGAGGGAGACAAACATATCATGTACGCCTTTATAGAAAGCATGAACGAGAGGTCAAAGAATATAGTGCATCAGGCAGGTTATGAGTATATACGATCATTCTTAACAGTGGCATTCAGCAGGTTTTCTCCAAAACCCGACCAGCGTGTCATTAAACTCAGTAAAGAAGAAAAAGGGAAAATGGAATCTCTTCTGCTGGATTATTACATGGATTATTCTTTTTTTAGTACAGATTATTCTTTTTATGGTGATAAGTACTACATTCTTAAAGAAGGTGATCAGATCATCGCCGGAGTAAGTGCAATTCCTTCTGTTTATAAAGTTTACGATATCCCGGGGATCTGGGGCTGGGTAATGATGAGTGTTCTTCCTAGAACACCATATTTCCGCAGATTATTCCGTCCCGGTGAATTCCGGTACCTGGTTTTTGATGCAATTTATTGCAAAAAGGGGCATGAAAATATATTGGCAAAACTTTTCGAGTCAGTATGTGCCTCAGAAGGATTTCATACCGGACTGACATGGCTCGATGACAGGAGCAACTTATTCGATAAAATCAGGACAAGTGTAAAAATGGGAGCCTTAAACAGGATGCTGAATGCGAAACCCGGACTGGTATATTCAAGGTTTATCAATTTGTCTGAACAAGAAAAAGAATGTTTTTACAATGCACCTGCTTATATTTCAGGATTTGACTTTTCATAATTCTTATCGGGGCGTTGCCCCGGACCCCAGCTACTTTCTTTTTCTTGATAAAAAGAAAGTAACCAAAGAAAAATCAAGTCTGCAGATAATTTTTGGGCTCCTGCTTTTCGGCTTGCCCACGCAATACAACTCGTCGTCCTTCGTCCTCCTCAAACAGTATTGCTTACTAAAAGCCCTCGCAGCAAACCTCAAAACAGTCGCTATTTCCCAAAATTCTCTGAGGCCGATTTAAATCCAACCGAAACTCATAATGTCACTGAATATTCTAAGTTAAGGTGCAAGGGCAAACCGGAAATGCTAACTTCAGCCAAAACGGTAGCGCCATTAAGGCCAGTGTAGCAGGCACCCGTTTTGGCTGAAGTTAGCATTTCCGGCGCCCTTTTTTGGTTCGTTTTTTGGGCGAGCAAAAAATGAACAAAACAATAAATACAACCAGGAAAGAGTATGGGGCAACTCCCCATTAAGTAAAAACCCACCCATTGCACCCTCCCAAGAGGGGATCGAATAAATCAAATCTTTGCGATATTTGTGGTTAAATGAGAAGGCAACTATTTAATTATAAATGTTCATAGTTTTGAAAAAATTTAGAATTCATTATTTTCAGCATGTTTCCCATGAAGGATTAGGAAGTATCGAAGAATGGGCTTCATCATCCGGTCATTCACTCACTTCAACAAGGTTTTTTGAGAGTGCCCGGGTGCCTGAAATCTCTGATATTGACTGGCTTATTGTTATGGGTGGCCCTATGAGTGTTTATGATGAAGAACAATTTCCCTGGCTTGTGGATGAAAAAAAATTTATCCGGCAAGCTGTTGATGCCGGCAAAACAGTTTTAGGTATTTGTCTGGGATCGCAATTAATCTCAGCTGCCCTTGGGGCAAGAGTCTATAAGAATGATGAAAAAGAAATTGGCTGGTTTGATGTTGAATTAACCTGTTTTGCAAAATCCAACAATTTGTTTTTTGATATGGAAGACAGGACAAAAGTTTTTCACTGGCATGGTGATACTTTTGACTTACCTGAAAATGCAATTCATTTAGCCTTTTCCGCCGGATGCAAAAATCAGGCATATATTTATAACGACAAGGCACTGGCATTGCAATTTCATCTGGAACCCACTTTATATTCCCTGAAACAAATGATTGAAAACGGGAGAAAGGAATTAATGAGTGGAAAATATGTACAAACTGAAAAGGAGATACTAATCAATAAACAATTGATCGAATCAAACAGAAAAATACTGTTTAAGCTCTTAGACAGATTGGCAGAGTTGTAATGAAGGTATGGACTAAACACCAAAATCTCCTCCTTCTTCAAAAAGATGTCTGTGTTAACGGCCTACATTTTGTCTGCAGAACTTAAATGTAGAAGGAAAATTATTATTTTTACGCTGACTTTGAATCGTTCCCTGATTGTTTCCGGGACAGTTTGTGAAGTGAATTATTACCGGGTTGTTAGCTCAGTTGGTTTAGAGCATTACCTTGACAGGGTAGGGGTCACTGGTTCGATTCCAGTACAACCCACAAGAAAAACAATGGGCTCAGGGCACAACGCTTTTTTTATTTTGCTCATAGCCTTGGGCCCTGAGCGATCTGCAGTTATAAAGCAAACAGTTTAGAGCTCCCTGATTTTTATATTCCTGAACCAGACAGGATATCCGTGATCCTGAAGTCCTATAAAACCCTCTTTTGCAATTCCCTGGATAAAACCGGGGAAAGTTTTGAATTTACTGTTTACAACAAGTGTATCCCATGCCGGTGTCCATAATTCATATTCTACAACTTTCACTCCGTTCTGAATATGAGTAACTTTGCCATTTTTAACGGAAATCAAAATTGTATTCCACTCACCGGCAGGATGAACGGTTTTAGGATCCGCTGCGATCATATCATATAATGATCCGGCCAGGTGATTTGCTTTTTTATTGTCAGTTGCATCAACATTGTCGAGAATCTGAACTTCAGGGGCAGCATAGTATATAGGTTGTCCCGGGACTTCTCTTACATCAAAGAAGATACCGGAGTTTGCCATTTTACTTGCTTTCCATTCTACTGATAATTCAAAGTTTTTGAATTTCTTACCACTGAATACAATATCCCCGTTTGAGCCCTCGCCAGGGGTTTTGCCTTCAGCAGTAAAGACCTTCATAGTTCCATCTTCTATAACCCAGTTTTTCGGCATTGCAGTTCCATTGCATTGCCTCCAGCCTTTAAAATCCTTTCCGTTGAATAATAAAACCCATCCGTCTTTCTTCTCTTTTTCAGTGAGAATATTTGGACCCTGACCAAAGGAAGGAAGCATGAAAAGCATCACTGCTGCACATGATAATGATATGATAATGTTTCTTTTCATATTATGATTTTTAAAATAAATATCTGATGCAAATTAGTCAAAAAAATCCAACCATCAAGTAGCGTTTACATAAGGGCAGCAGTTCGTTGATAATGAACCCTTTTTAATTCCCCCAAGGGGGGAGAGAATCTGCCTTATTAGTATGTTTTCTCTCCACCACCGGGGGAGATGTCCTGCTTCGGCAGGACAGAAGAGTTTTACTTACCGATAGAAAATCCCCTGGGAAGGAGATCCAAATGATTTTTAATAATAAATATTCCAATACATTACACAAATGACTAAAAAAATAGTCATTTTTATTGCAAAATATTTGCGTGACTATAAAAATAGTCATATATTTGTAGCGAAGGATTGACATAAGTAAGGCAAAAGGCAAAAGGCAAAAGGCAAAAATAAAAACTTAAAGTAATGCAACTGACAAAAGCAGAAGAACAGGTGATGCAGATATTATGGGACATGAAAGATGGTCTCGTAAAAGATATCCGCGACAGTTTCAGAGATCCGAAACCGGCACGCAATACCGTATCAACAGTACTTAGAGTACTTGAAAAGAAAGAGTATGTAGGGCATAAAGCATATGGGAATGTTCATCTTTACCATCCGTTAGTTTCTAAAGGCGATTATTCGAAGAGCCAGCTTTTCGGGTTGATGGAGAGTTATTTCAACAACTCTTTTCCGGCAATGGCTTCCTTCTTTGCCCGCGAAAAGGACCTTACCGTGAAAGAGCTCGATGAGCTACTCGAGGATACCCGAAAGGAGTTGTCAAAAGTTGAGAAACGAAGTTTCGAACCGAAACGAAGTGGAGCTCGGCGAAGCCAAATCCCGCAAGGCGGGGATAAAAAGAGAAAATAATGGAAGCATTTGCATTATACTTGCTTAAATCAGTAATCTGGCTTGCAGGCTTTGCCCTGGTATTCATAGTCTTCCTCAGAAATGAGAGATTTTTCTTATTAAACAGGATATTCCTGGTCACAGGCATTCTGACCTCGTTTTTATTCCCGCTGATTTCAATACATTACACAATAATTCTGCCAGCCATTAGAAATTTACAGACAGATAATACAACTGTCAGCGAAATTCAGAACGCCGGCAGTAGCAATTTCCATGATCTCGGATTAATTTTATTGGCTCTATATATTTCGGGAGTCTTGTTTGTGTTAGCGCTCATAGTAAGACAAGGCAGATTGGTTCTCAAAGCCATAAAAAAATCAGAGATTATTACTTTACATCCGGTAAAACTGATCAGAACACCTGATTATACCTTTACGTTTTCATTTTTCTCCTATGTGTTTGTCAATCCTTCAATTACAGACGTTGAAACTAAGGAGATTATGAATCATGAACTGGTCCATATCAGGCAGAAACACTGGTTTGACCTTGTGCTTGTTGAATTGCTTTGTATGATGCAATGGTTTAATCCTTTTGTCTGGATTTACGTCCGGTTCATAAGGCAAAACCATGAGTATCTTGCCGATGAGGTGGCGCTGCAGCGGACATCCGATCCGGCAGTTTACAGGGCAACTCTTTTAAATCAGATTGTCGGCTCTCCTGTAGTCAGTCTGACTAACTCTTTTAATTATTCACTTAACAAAAAAAGATTTAACATGATGAAAAAAATAATCACTTCACCTTACAGAAAGATGAAGATACTTCTTATTCTTCCTGTTTTTGTAATTGTATTATATGCATTTGCAAAGCCCGATTACAGATACAAATATGCAGATGAAAGTTCCGGTATCAATATTGCACTAACCTCTTTATTACAAAAATCAGTTAAAGGAACTGTTGTGCAACAGGATGGAAAGCCATTACAGGGAGCAACTATAGTGGTCAAAGGAACCACTCTGGGAGCTGTCGCAGATGCAAAAGGTTATTTTAAGCTTGACAATATTCCGGATGATGGGTTACTTGTAGTTAGCTATGTTGGATTCAAATCGAAGGTTCTTAAACCTGTTTTCTCTTCAGAGATGACAATCAATATGGTGAGAGATACGATAAAATACCTGAATGCAAATATCAGTACACCACCACCTCCACCACCTCCCCCTCCGGTGGATGCAGCTGGAGATATGAATGTTCCGGCTCCGCCCCCACCACCTCCCCCTCCGCCGCCGCCACCACCACCACCTTTGGGTATAGAATTCTTAGGCGATGGTCCTCCACCGCTCTTTGTTGTCGACGGTTCTATCAAAGATATTTACATAAACAAAATTGATCCGGAGTCGATTGAATCAGTGACTGTCCTTAAAGATAAGTTTGCAACAGATAAATATGGCGAAAAAGGGAAAGATGGCGTTATTGAGATCACAACTAAAAAGAAAACAGCCGAAAATGCAGATAAAGTATGGAAAAACTATAACAACCCTGATTCACTAGGCAAATTGCTTGTAATTATTGATGGTGTTGTCCATGAAAAAGATGGTATGTCTCAGATTAGCCTTGACGATATAAAGTCAATGAATGTTTTAACAGAAAAATCAGCAATTGATAAATATAGTGAAAAAGGTAAGAATGGAGCGATTGAGGTAACAACTTATAAGAAAGATGAAAAAAGACCGGAGGTTATTGTAGTAAAATCATATCCGGGGGATCCAAAAACCGGCAGGGAACCAATCGAGGTTGTTCAGGCAGTACCTAAACCCAGTAAGGATGCATTTGTAATAGTTGAAGAAATGCCAGAATTCCCGGGTGGTAGAGTTGCCATGCAAGCCTGGATAGCTGCTAATCTGAAGTATCCTGCTGAAGCTGTAAAAGGCAAAATCACCGGGAAAGTATACATCAATTTTATAGTAAGCAGCACAGGGAAGGTAAAAAATGTAGTCGTTAGTAAATCAGCAAGCCCTTTGCTTAACGCTGAGGCTATAAGGGTTATAAGCAGCATGCCTGACTGGAAACCAGGAAGCCAGGCTGGTAAACCGGTTGATGTTCAGGTGAAGGTACCGGTGGAATTTAGCTTAAAATAAAATCAGCTAATTAGGTTCGAATTTTATAAATAAAGAAGGTGCGGATCAGTGGTCCGCACCTTCTTTATCATGTAGGAATAAAACCTTCTTCCAGCATCCGGGTATCACTTTAGGGAGTTTTGTTTATGGGATAAAGACCCCTCTGCCGCTTTGCGGCATCTCCCCCATTGGGGGAGAAAAAACTCGAAAGAAAGTGGATTTTTTCCCCCCTTGGGGGGAATAAAAAGGGGGTTTGTATACCCGAAACAGTACTATATTACGTGTCTCCCGCGATGTTACTCAATCTTTCTCTTTTATATTATCAGGCATAAAAAACGCTGCATGTACAGTTGGCGGACATGGTGATTCAAACCCTTTTACAGATTTCCATATAACTTCATTGAATTCAGCATCACTCACCATGTCTTCTTTTGCAAAATCAAACTGTTCACTTTTTTTCTGCCATATATTCTCAGCCATATTCGTTAAATTCAAATCAACCAGGCACGGTCTGACTGTAAAAGCAGGATGATCGGGGGTATTATTCAGGCTTCTCCACAAAGGAACTGATGATGCATCATACTGACTCATGGGAGGAAGCCCCAGGATCAGCTCTATTGTATGTAGAAGAGATGTCGTTGTATAGGCAGTATGATCAACGAAGCCTTTTTTCACATAACCTCCGGCAAGATAAGCAGTGCTGCGATGGGCATCCACATGATCCGGCCCGTTTTGTGCATCATCTTCGACTATAATTACCAGGCTGTTTTTCCAGATTCGGCTGTGACTCAGATAATCTACAAAGAGACCAACTGCAAGATCATTATCAGCCACATGTGCAAAAGGTGTTGGTTTTCTGAGAGAGAGCCCCTCGGTATGATCGTTGCCCATGCGTATGGTATTTAGCTGAGGCAGGACATCTGCTGCCAGAAGTGAATCAAAATCGTGTTTCCACTGGCCAAAACGGACAGTATCGCGGATTGACAAATCCCAGCTTGTATAAGATCTGCAGAAGTGTTTTTTTAAAACGGGGATGCTAGCTTTACGGCCCTCAATGAATTCACCGTAGGAGCGGTAACTCACTCCATTACGCTGACAATCATCCCACAGGAATCCATCTTTGTTGTTGGCAATTGCCATCTTCCCTTCGCCCGGATAGTTTCCTCCTCTTCCGCCATAGCTGGTTGGCCAGTTTTTTTCGAGATAATCGGTAGCATAGGCTCCCATGGTCCAGTTATGACCATCGGCACTAACCTCTCCGTTGACATAAAAATTATCAAGTAAAACAAATTCTCGTGCAAGAGCATGCTGATTTGGGGTTATGTTTTCACCAAAAAGCACAAGATTCCGATCACCGTTTCCTTCGGACATATCGCCCAAAACCTGGTCGTATGTACGGTTCTCTTTAATGATGTAAAAGATATATTTAATAGGAGAAAAATCACCTATTTTCAGTGGAACAGGATTACCCGGGGCTCCTTCGGATATCAACTCCGTATTCTTATTGTAAGGAGTGTTGTTATAAACAGCTTGTGAATAAAGAGCCATTTGGTTAGCATCCGGAATATTCATAATACTAAGGGTTCCTCTGAAGAGGCCACCTATGTATTGAACTTTTATTTTTTGTTCCCTGTCTCCTGTCTGATAAACCACCTCATCTCCTTTACGATTTGGATTCGGGCCATAAGGATTTGCATAGGAAGACAAACCTTTTCCGTTACTTATCAGAATTTTATTCTTTGCAATCCTCACACAGGTTGGATACCATGCGGTCGGGATAAATCCTTTACTTATGCTTGATCCGGGCAGACTAACATCAAATACAGCAAGGCAATTATTATCAGCATTTGCAATGTAAAGAGTCTTTTCGTCGGTGCTTAGTGCCACGCTGTTTGTTGTTGAACCGGCACGCGAATCTGGATATAATGCCGAATTAAGTGTTTCAATTACTTTCATTTGGCGGGTATCAATTACTGATACATTGTTATCATTTGCATTTGCGACAAATAGATAATGCCCATTTCCTGTAATGCATAAATCGTTGGGATTGTCACCAACAGCAACTGATCCGGTGATCTTCTGCTGATATGTGTCAAACAGTACAATTTTATCACAGCCCCAGCATGAAATGTACAGGAGTTTATGATCAGGAGATAAAATACAGGTATAACCTTCACCGCCTAACGGATATTGTGAGACTACTTTTTTAGATTGTGTATCAAGAACATAGAGGGAATTGTTTTCTTTTGTCACAACATACAGCCTGTTTTTGGCATCATCAAGCGCCATCCCTGCAACGGAGATCTTTACAGGCCAGGCTTTTCCTATCCTGATAGAATCATATACTGACAAGTGATTGTTCCGGATTGCATACCGGATGATTATGTTATCATTTCCTCCTGAAGCATATAAATATTTACCATCACCCGAGAAAGTTAATCCCAGCCAGGCTTTTCCGATAATTATTGAGTCAAGAATTACTTCCCGCTCAATATCCACAAGCTGAATAGTCTGATCACTTTCTCCATTGTTCGTAATTGCTGCAAGTTTTTTTGAAGGTGACACAGCAATATTAAGAGGTAAATCGCCAAGAGGCAACAATTTCCCTACAGGTGACAACTTCCAACCATTTGGCAGGGAAACACGATGAGATTCAATTTCTTTAAGAGTCTGGGCCCGAAGATTAATAGCAAAGCCAATCAGAATTATTTGAAACAGAATCAGTATTTTCTTAATAGTCCCGTTCATTTTCTCTCTTTTTTAAGTCTTCAGGCTTAAGTGTAATCAGGTGACCGATTGGTTTACCGTCACGATAAGTTATCACCCGTAATGTGACCGGGCCCTCAGGAAGATCGACGGGTTTTGAATATTTCGTTGAATAATTGTCGGGCATTGCACCATCAATGGTATAAAAAATATCCAGACCAGGTACTTCAGAATCCATCTCCAGAGTCATCTTGCCCTCTTTCCCCCTGACCTTTATAATTGCATCGTAAATTGCAATAGAATGATTAACCCCTTCTATATCAGCACGATCAAATTGTTTTTCCACACGTTGTACAAAATTTGCCCAGTTCTTCGACTCTTTTGGTGACCAGAAATCTTCAGCCAATGCCCAGCTACGAGGCCAGGTCATATACTCGGCATGACGCAGAGTAACCACCTGTTCTGTCCACAGGTTTCCCTGGCCACCCAGGATATATTTTGTGTCTACTCCTTCAGGAACGGGTTCAAAACTGTAACATTTTTCTAACAGTAAATTACCAGAAATAGTAGGTTCGATCGAAGGTTCTCCCTGTTGGTAATCGAGGTATGCAAAAGTAGTTGGAGTCATAACAACATCATGCCCCATTTTTGCTGCCTCTATTCCGCCTTTGATACCACGCCAGCTCATCACTGAGGCCTCAGGAGCCAGACCTCCTTCAAGAATTTCATCCCAGCCAATCAGCTTTTTCCCTTTCGCTTTCAAAATACCTTCTACCCGCTTCATAAAATAGGCCTGCAGTTCTTCAGGATGCGTCATATTCAATTTTTTCATGAGTGCCTGACAACCGGGATCCTTTTCCCAGAAGCCCTTATAACACTCATCTCCGCCAACATGAATATAGGGATTTGGAAACAGAGAGGCTACTTCAGTAAAAACCTTATCGAGGAATTCATATACTTTTTCATCTGATGGATTGAGAGTATTATCAATCAGCATCTTAAAGGTGCCATCGTTATGCCATTCTGAAAATGAAGTCCCCGGATTAACTTTTGTATTCGGATCTTTTGTACAGCTCAAATCTGGATAGGCTGCAATTGCTGCCATACTGTGTCCCGGAACATCAATCTCGGGTACGATTGTTACATTGCGATCTTTTGCATATTGAACGATTTCTTTGATATCAGCCTGGGAATAAAAGCCTCCAACGGTTGATGCTTCACCCGGTTTTGGTTCTGCGCGCTGGCCGAATTGTCCGAAACGAGGTACCCGCCAGGCGCCAACTTCGGCGAGTTTTGGCAATGACTTGATTTCAATCCGCCAGCCATTGTCATCTGTCAGATGCCAGTGAAAGGTATTGTATTTATACCTTGCAATCTGGTCGATATAAAGTTTAACATCCTCTTTTGAGAAGAAATTACGACTTACATCGAGCATTATACCTCTCCAGCCAAAACGGGGATAATCTGTAATTTTAACTGCCGGGATTGTCCAGTTCATATTAATTGCGGTTTTGCTTTCAATTTCTTTAGGCAAAAGCTGAAGCAACGTTTGCATGCCATAGAAGAGCCCGGCTGGTTCATTGGCAGTTATAACCACCCCTTTTGCGGAAGAAACCAGGGTATAACCTTCTTTACCAATTTGTGCAACAGGCACTTTATTCAGATTGAATTGTATTGCAGCGGCTGCGTTTTGTTGCACTTTAATTGAAAAACCGGTCGGGACATTCAGTTTCAGAGCAAACATTTCAGCAATTTTACGGCTTTCCTGGCTGTCGAAACCAATAGTCGAATTTTTTGTCAGCAGATAGATACCGTCAGATAGTTGTATTTCAACTGGTTGAGGAATCAGAATGATTGAAAAGTCTTGTCCGTAAACATTTGTCAGGAAGAAGAGAAGAAGAAATAAAATACGGGTTTTCATAGAGAGAAATATTTTATATCGATTAGACTGAATAAATTTATTTTTTGATCAATCCGCTGGTAATCTGAATATAAATCGAGTCGTTTTTTGCTTTAGGATATTGGCTGGTGCAGATTGTAACAATTTGATTGTCGTCCCGGAAGCCATTACAGGTTTGTGCAGCAGATATTGTATCCTGCTCAAAGCCATAATCTTTAAGGTAGGTGGGGATTTCTGTTAGTGCATCTGAAGTTAGTGGAGACAGTGCAGAAATGGAATAGCCTTTTAAAGAAAAACGCTGAGGTGACTGAGTGATGTCAGACCGGAAATCCCAATTCAAATCAGCAGGGTGGGGTGCTGAAAATTTCAAACGGCTGAATTTGGAAGAAATATTAGCCAATACCCTTATTTCCGGGTATTTAACTTCAAGCGGTGCTATACGCGAATAAATTTCTGCACCACCGTTTAAGGAAAGGGTATCATTAGAAAGAACAAAAGTATATGAAATAGATATTCCGTTATCCATAGTGATAAGGAACTTATTTTTATTGATCTTCCAGGTTCCATACACAACCGGCCGCATACCCTGGGTTCCGACAAAAATATAATTATTGCTGTCCTTCAGGAAGCTATATGCCTCCATATCTCCTTTGACAGCATACCATTCTCCAAGAAAAGTTTCTTCGGAGAGTACTGGCTTTTTCTGTTTGCAGTCAGAAAGAAAAAGGACAATGAAAATTAAAATGACATAATTCAGGACAGAGAGTTTCATGATATTAATTATTAATTCTCAGGACAGGGATATAAAAGTAAGTAGAATAAATCTATTAACCGAAACGCACGCATAGGATCACAAAGTTAATTCTAGATTGTTTACACCTGGGAATGATAGATTGCTTCGTCGTTTCACTCCTGGCAATGACCGTGTTATTTATCAAGTGCAGTGTAACACAAAACGAATTAACCTTACCTGAACAGTCATTCTGAGCACTGTCTTACAGATCAGGGTGTGAATTACCAACAAACTTATATCCTTTTGTTTTCAGGACTTTCAAAACCTCTCTTTTGATCCTGATCACGACTTTGCCGCATATTTCCAATGGTTCCCCATCGATATGGAACCTTGTTTCATCAGTCTCTATAACTATCTCTTTATCCGTTTGAATATGCCTGACATATTTTGACTTATTTATTCTTTTTGTAAAGAGTCTGATTATAAAAATCGGACCTAAGATCTTAGGGATTGGTTTTATTAAAACAATATCAATTATTCCATCATTTGGTCTTGCGTCAGGTGCTATGAAAGCATAATTCCCGAATTGTCTTGTGTTTGCAATAGTCAGGACAAATAATTTATCAGAGAATACTTCTTCTCCGCCGCATCTAATTGTAACATGAAAAGGACGAAGCTGCAAAAAAGTCTTCAATGTCAACCACACATAAGGCAGGAAACCGCGAAGCTTAAGGTTATTGAAAGAATGTGCAACGAAGCTATCGAGACCGATTCCGGCAACATTAAGACATAAGTTATCATTGATCTCAATCACATCAATATTCATGCTGTCGGCCTTCTTAATATCGGACAGAAGGGAGCGGACATTCATTTTAAATCCAAATTCCTTTGCAAACCCATTACCGGAACCCAGAGGCAACACTCCAAGGATTTTGTTGCTGCCTACCAATTCTTTTGCTACAGTGTGAACAGTCCCGTCTCCTCCGGCAGCGACAAAAACATCATACTTATTAAAGTTTTGCTTAATGAGTAAGCCGGTATCTTCTTTGGTCAATGATTTGCAGCAGGATAATTCATTTTTACGGTGCTCAAGATCCTTTGATACAATGAAGTTAATAGGAGGCACACCCGAACTTGGGTTTAAAACAAACAGTGCTTTATTAATATTTTCTTTTACAGGCCTTTTCATGCTCAAATTTAAGCAAGATTTCTTCAATGTTACGAAATAAACAATGAAGATGTTCCGGATAGGGCATTATTTCTTTACTTTTAGAGTATCAGGAATAGTTATTCCATGAAAGGATATTTAAAATCTGTAGCAGGAATTAGGGTCTCTTTGATTGTTCTCGGACTTACCCAGCGGAGAAGATTAAGGTGGCTCCCTGCTTTGTCGTTTGTACCGGAGGCCCTTGCTCCTCCAAAGGGCTGCTGACCTACCATTGCACCTGTCGGTTTATCATTGATATAGAAGTTGCCGGCTGCATAACGCAATACCCGGCATGCTTTTATCATTGCATATTTATCATTGCTGAAGATTGCTCCTGTCAGACCGTAGGGGGAGGTTTCATCACATAGCTTAAGAGTGTCATCAAAAAGATCATCATCATAGATATATATTGTCATAACAGGACCAAAAATCTCTTCTTCCATAGTGAAATAATGGGGATTATCAGTTACAATGACTGTCGGTTCAATAAAGTAGCCTTTTGATTTATCGCCGGTGCCCCCGGCAATTATCTTTGCATCACCCGATGATTTTACTATTTCGAAACAAGACATTATTTTATCAAACGAAGCTTCATCAATTACTGCATTTACGAAGTTTTTAAAATCCATAACATCTCCAACCTTTATTGCGGAGATCATTTTTATTATCTCTTTTTTGGTTTCTTCCCAGATTGACTTTGGTATATATGATCTTGAGGCGGCCGAACATTTCTGTCCCTGGTATTCAAATGAACCCCTTACAATTGCAGTCGCGAGTTCGAGAGGATCAGCTGATTGATGGGCAAAGATGAAATCCTTTCCGCCTGTTTCCCCAACAAGCTTTGGGTATGATTTGTAAACAGAAAGATTATCAGAAACCTGTTTCCACATGGCATTGAATGTTGCATTTGAACCGGTGAAATGAATCCCGGCCAGCTCCCTGTGTTTTAAAACGATACTGCTAATTAGAGATCCGGAACCTGGCACGAAATTAATAACTCCGGCTGGCATCCCGGCCTCTTCGAATACCTTCATCAGGTAGTAGTTTGAGAGAAGCGATGTTGTAGCCGGTTTCCACACAGTTGTATTTCCCATCAGGGCAACACTTGTGTTAAGATTTGAAGCAATAGCCGTGAAGTTGAAAGGAGAGACGGTATAAACAAACCCTTCAAGAGGGCGATATTCCAGTCGGTTTATGCTCTCATTTTCCGATATAGGTTGCTCCATGTAGATGAGCGAAGCAAAAAAAATATTGAAACGAAGATAATCTGCAACTTCACATGCGGAGTCAATTTCTGCCTGGAGGATATTCTTTCCCTGACCAAGCATTGTGGCTGCATTTATCTTATATCTGTGTTTTTTCGAAATCAGTTCAGCTGCTTTGGCCATTATGGCTGCCCTCTCCATCCATGACAGGGTCATCCATTCGCATTTGGCGTCAAGAGCTGCATTAATTGCCTGCGAAACCTCTTTTTCTGTGGCCATCTGATATGTTGCAAGAACATGATGATGATCAGAAGGCATCACAACCTTACCGGTTTTCCCTGTCCGGATCTCTTTCCCGCCGATAATGAGAGGGATATCGATAACCTGATTTTTTTGAACCTTTAGTTCTTCTTCAAGCAATAATCGTTCCTGGCTCCCCGGCTTATAGGATAAAATCGTTTCGTTTTTTGGTTCCCTGAAATTGTATATGGCATTATTCATCTTAATAATTTCATGCAAGATTGAATTTTTTGTTTATTATTTCCAATGACTTTTATTTTGTTTCGCCTCCCATACCCTCAAAAGTTCAGGGAGTTTTGCCCCCCATCCCCCTGATTTCTTGCCCCCCATCTCTAAAGAGGGGGGCTAATTCTCTCTCTTCGAATATAATTCAACTAAATATCAGAGTATTAGCTCCCCTTTAGGGGAGATGCCGCTTCAGCGGCAGAGGGGTTTTTCTCTGTGATCCTCTGTGTAATGTTCTTCTTTATATTTTAAAGTATCAGAGATTAAACACATCCATTGTAGAAATGTTCGGTCAACCGAGATTGAAAGAAATTTTCATGATATTGTTTTTTATATTACTTTGGATTCAGTTTTAGAAAAAGAATTTAATAAAATTATAACAATCAGGCTCATGTCAGAATCAAAATTCTACCATTTTTCTGCTGGAGGACCATCTTACGGTATTGAAACACTTGAAGAGGCTGTTGCAGCAACTACAGAAGGCGGTTTTATCTGGTTCAATTTTTATCAGCCGTCCAAAGAAACACTATCTTCCCTGGTTGATACAGTTGGCATTCATCCATTGTCTGTTGAAGATTGTTTTGATGAAAAACAGGTTCCTAAGATTGAATATTTCGCGAATAATACATTTATTATTTTTAATTCTTTCAGTTACGCAAAAAATGAACTTTTTATAGATGAGATAAATCTGTTTTTAGGGAAGAATTTTCTGATAACTGTCAGCGGGCACAATTCAGAAGAAAGAAAACCTTTGAATAATGTTGCAGAGATCATTGAAAACGGTCATTCAAATGCTAAGGCCGGTCCGGATTTTTTAATGCATATTATACTGGATTGGCTGGTTGATCAGAAATACAAAGCATTCGATGATATGGAAGATGAGCTTGAAGTAGCAGAAGAATCGTTGCTTGGCAATGTTGAAAAATTTCAACCGATGCAGCTGATCCATATGAGAAAAAATCTGATGTTGCTGAGAAAAACTTTATATCACGAAAGGGAAATTCTTGTCAAAATCTGCAGGCTGGACTGTCCTTTTGTTACTGAGAAGGCTATTGTTCATTATCGCGACATATATGATCATCTCTCTAAATTCTTTGAGCTGACGGAAACATACCGTGAGATTGAAACAAGTCTGATGGAGTTATATACATCCCTTCTTAACAATCTGATGACTAAAATGTCGAACGATACTAATACATCTGTAAGGCGACTTACTCTGATTGCCACCATTTTTATGCCTTTGACATTGCTTGCAAGTATAGGTGGTATGTCGGAATGGACAATGATGACAGGTCCTGATAACTGGAAACTTACCTATCCGCTCTTCATTTTAGCTATGGTGATTATAGGTATTATTAACTATTTTTTCATCAGGAGACTTGAAAAAAAGGGTGAAACCGGCTCCGGAGAAAGATTCAGTGGCTGAAATTCTTTCCGGACTTTACCCCGCAATCTTAAGCCTTTCAGATTCTTTCCTGTTCCCAAGATCAAACATTACAAAATGCTTTTCTCCGTAAGCCCTGATAGCATATGCAAAGAAAAGCCCGGAAAGGATGTCAATACTATAATGTCCGCGAGCCAGGAACAATGCGGTTATAACAAAAGCCAGACAAATGAAGATAAGCCATTTATAGTTCTTATCTTTTACAAGCAAAAACATTAAGAAAACATTTCCTGCATGTCCCGATGGATATACTCCAAGTTCAAAGTTTGAAAATCCATGAAATAAAGGGTCCGATCCATTAAACATTGGTGGATTTCCAAATGGTGTCAGAACAATAAAAATTCCTCTTACTATATAAAAAATGCCAGTCAGCAAAAAAAATAAGGGGATCCTGTTATAATCTTTTTTATGGACAATATATATTAATACCAGGAAAATAGGAATAAGGCAGGAAATATCATAAATCAGAGAAACATTATAAAAGGGAAGGTGGTCGAGAATAAAATCTGAAAGCATCGGTAAGGTTTTCCCTTCACTCATGTAATTATGGAGATAAGTTTCGGAAGCAAAGTTTAATCCGGCTCCGGCAATAACTGCAAGGATACCAAAATAAAAATACTTGCTTTTTATCACCGGTATAATGGAATGAAGCATCTCTGAAGTATAAGTAAGCAGGCTGTTTTTCTCTTTATTAATACGATTCATTTACCTGTAGTATAAACATTTGCGCATTCATCTACCAATGAGATCGGCATAAAAGATGAAGAACAAAGATAAAAACTTAAGTTAATAAAACGGATAATATAAAGAATAACGATTAGTGAGACATCTCATTATATGTCTGAAGTATTTCTTCCCTGTATTCTTCTGGTGATTCAACATGGCCCCATATAGTTTGGGTTTGCCATAATCCATCGTAAGCAGAATCGTGATATGATCGGATGATATGTGGAATTTTCTTTTCTGTTAATATTTCATCGAGAAGAATCGCCTCAATCTCGTTATGAAACATTAGTATTTTTACAGGATTACTCATAGTTTTATTTCTTATTCACGATTGCTGCACAATTATTAAGAAGTACATCTAAAGGTGGTTTCCCTGGAAATATCTGCGTATAACCGGAACATTCTCCACGGAGTATGATTTCATCACCAGTTCTGAACATTGCAGAATGGGTAACTGCAGGTAAGGTACAAATTACAGAAGAGATATCACTCCCTGTTTTAAGAGAAATGTTCAAATTATTACTATCGACCAGCGTTACAGACGCTATTGTACCAGTAACCTCAATAATTTTATTAATATACTTTGCAGATGCGGTTGCTTCATTATCTTCAAATTCTTTCTGCAAAGCCGCAGCGGGAACAACAAAATCCGGTTTGGATTTAGCCATATCAGTGTGTTTCTTATTATATAGAATCAGAGCGGCCAAAATTGTGATTAAAGCAATAAATAAGACAACAAATAATGCTATTTTAACATAGGGTTTCATTGCCAGGGGTAATATATTATGTTTTTGTCTTGGGAAAATCTTCTACTTAGTCGCAAGCGGAGAATATTTCATTGTAACGGTAACTTCCAGGTTTTTATTAATTTTTTCTCTTACAACACCAGGGATATTTATCTTATAATCTTCAGGAACAATATTGAATTTTGAGTTTGCATTTATTCCTCCTGTAACTATCTCGATGGTGCCATTTACACTGATCTTGTTGGTTACATCATGTATGGTTAGATCTCCTTCAACCGTAACATCATAGGTTCCGTTCTTTGAAAAATTTACGGATGAAAGGTTAGTGATCTTTCCCTTAAAGCTCGTTTTGGGGAATTTATCCGACTCCATATAGTTTTCGTTGAAATGTTCTTCCATAAGAGCTCTGTCGAAATGGAAAGATTTGATGAGTGCCTGGAAAACCATTTCTCCGGTTGAAATATCGAGAACCCCTGCTACCTGGTTATTATCTCCTTTAATATCCTCCATCGGAGTATGGGAAAAGAAACCGATATAGCCATTTTTGGTCATGTATTTCTGTGCATTTAATGCAAAAGCAAGATTTAAAAAGAGTATTAAAAAAAATAAACGTTTCATAATGATACTTTTAAGGATATAAGTAATTAACGTAAAAAATATGAATTTCTTGTAACCGCAAAGATCGCAAAGCTTAGCAAAGAACGCAAAGGAACTTCTGTAATATTTATCATTTGAGTTCTTATTCCGTTCTTTTTGTACCCTTTGCGCATTCTTTTCTATTAGTTTGAAGGTTTCTTATTTTTCTTCAGCGTAAACACTCTTGAAATATTAAATCCGAAATGGATATCTCCTTTTTTCCACTGTCCTGTTGTTTCTCCTATAAACCCTTTTTCGATAGTTCCAACAGAGTTTGTGAAAAACAATTGAAATACGTGTCCCCCGGTTTCAATATCGAAACCAACTGATAACGGATTGTAAACCTGCTCGCTCATATAGGTTCTTGGATTTATCAGGTAGAAATATTCAGCATTCAGGCTTATTCTTTTAGTAAGCTTTATTCTGCCACCGGCACCTATAGAATAGAGATCGTTTGGATCAAGTTCTGTGACAACGAGATTACGGTGGATATATGTTGGTGTCAGCTGGAATGAAAATCCCTGGCTGATTTTCCGGGCAACAAGGATCTGCCATACATATGTTAACCGGGATGAAAAGTAATTTGTTCTGGTTGGGTCGGTCCACTTTAATGATTTAAGGGCGACTGAAGATAAAACCGAAACAGAGACCGGCATAACTTTGGCGCCAGAAGATTGTCTCAATATTGTGAACTTTGAAAATCCGTCAAAAATCTTTTCGAATGATCCCCTCCCGACACCAATCATCAGCCATTTAAATATTCCATATTCAAGGCTTAAATGTATATTCGACTGGTCAAGACCAAAAAAATTGTAACCCCCTGAATTAAATGTTCCGAAACGGTGCGATATCCTTACATCAAGTTGTCCGGGAGGCATACTCTCTACTGAATGGCCATTCATTATCCGGGTTGATTTGAAGGTGGCTGTAGTGTAATTAATTACCTTGGAAGAGTCTTGGTTAAGAATGTTCATCAAGTCATCCTGGGCAAAAATACATAATGGGATCAGAAAAAAAAGAAAGACAAAGGATAATCGTCTCATATTATAAATGTTATTATATTCATTCAATTATTAAGCATTCCGTTTCTTATCCAGATCCGGAACTGTGCTATTTTGCATTTAGCTAAGGATCCTGAAGTGGGCATTACCGGAACTCCATTACCGTTAAGTGCATTCATAAGTAATCCCGATGAAGCGACAGTCTGCACACTGGCAAAATTTGTCAGTAAGATACCTCCTGATGGTATGGACCCACCATGGCAGCCTGTACAATTATTACTCAGTAAAGGAGCAATTGTTCCACTGTAGGTGACATTAGTGGTGTCGCATGCATTACTGAGTGTAGGATATAATGCCTCTTCATTATCGTAATAACAGGAGACGAATAACAACAGGAATAAAGCAAGAGATGCAAGAGAAACAAGTAATCGCTTCATGTTAAATGAATATCTAATTATTTAAAGATCCGTTATTTACCCATATCTCAAATTCTCTGATCTGGCAGGTTGAGAATGCTCCATTCAGTGGCATTTTGGGGACCCCGGTTCCAGTGAGAGAATTTATAAGACTTCCGTTTGCCGCTACTGCCTGGACATTGGCATAATTTGCCAGCGCAATTCCTCCGCCCGGAGATGCCCCGGTATGGCATCCTGTGCATGAAGTTTGCATTAATGGCCATATAGTTCCGGAAAATGTGACAGGGTTTATTGTGTCACACACTTCGCCACAAGTCTCATTAAGAGCTCCATAGCTGATCCATTTGCCAATTGAATCGATTTGTGCAGTGGACAATTGAGGGCTGTTTAAAGGAGGCATTTTAGATTCCTCGCCGGAAGATGTAATAACAGTGTACAATCTGCTTGCACCCGGATTTCCTGGTGTAACAGAATTTATTATATTGGTATAAGTTGTATAATTATATCCTTCTTTATGTGAAGCCGCATCGTGGCAACCGGTAGTAGCGCAATAAGATACTATCACCGGCAGGATGTCTCGCGTAAAACAGGCACGCGCCACATGACTTCCACCGGTATGTGTGGTATCCGTACAAACAGTTTGTGCCGCACCCTGCTCAATCCATAATCGGATTATTGTTCTGTTTTGCTCGGAAAGGGGTTGTTTCGGCGGCATCATATTTCCCCATTTTGTTATTATTGCCTGGTAGAGTCTACTGCCATTAGGATTGCCAGGAACAACGGCCTGACTTATATCAGCATAGTTATTCAGGGCCATGCGCGATTCTCTCCCTCCTCCATCATGACAACCGGAAATGGCACAATTATTAATAAAAATTGGCAAGACATCCCCTGTAAAACAGATCTCAGGGATATTAGCAATATCGGTTAGATGAGTGCATGAAGTGAACCAGGAAAAGGTTGTGAGAATTATAAGTAGTGCAAGGGACAAATAAATTTTATCTAACTTCATAATTACTTGATAGTTTAATAATCCAATATACTCTAAATATACTCAATTTCAGGTCATTTATTGTTTAAGGTGAAATGATAAAAAGCATTTAGTTTTACCCCCAATCTCCTTTCTTTCGTTGGGGGCAAAAAAGGGCTATTTCGAAAACAGCATCTTAAATTCGTGTTTAAAATTCGGAGTAAAAATATCTTTTCCGAGGCTTTTCTTTATTTCCCGGATCGACCAGAATTTTCCTTCCTCAATTTCATCTTTATTAATTACAGGGGGTATATCAGTGATCGTTGAGAAAGAATTAACAAGTTCTCTTTCGCGCGAAGATTCCCAAATATATTTTCCCAAAAATTCAGGTATAAAATTATTCAATCCAAGCTCCTCACCAGCTTCCCTTTCAAGAGCCTTTTCGATGGTTTCACCGGGGCTGACATGACCACCCACTGATGTATCCCATTTTCCCGGCTGGATATCTTTTGTTATAGCTCTTTTCTGTAAAAACAGTTCACCACTGGCATTAAAAAGATGAAGATGAACAACAGGATGAAGAAGCATGCTATTCCCATCATGGCATACGCTCCTCAAGGCTTTGCCGATGGTTTTGCCATCTTCATCGACGATAAGGAACCATTCTTCGGGATCAGAGTTTTTCATAATGTGGCAAATTTAGAAAATTTAATTCTTCTCCAAAAACCCCTCCGTCCCGCCAAAGCGGGACATCTCCCCCGTTGGGGGAGAAGAAAACATACTAAAAAGGCAGATTCTCTCCCCCCTTGGGGGGAGTGCCCGAAGGGCAAGGGGGTTTCAATCACTTTTCCCAATTATCGTAAAAGGGCACCTAATCATATTCCCGTCTTCATCCACAACAGTGAGAACATGATTGCCTGACCCGGCCAATATTTCGAGCTGATGAATAAACCTGGTGGTGCCGATATATGTTTCGTCGAGGTGCCAGAAGATTTTCTTTGAAGGGTTCCTGTGGGCAACTTCAGTTATCACCCTTGTTAATGCTCCGGTATGATCACGCGGGATAAATATTTTAATTCCTGATGTCGGATAGATGAACTCCATAACCGGTATATTTTTACTGATGAAACAACCTGGAGCAACAGGAGGAAGGGTTTTATATTCAGGATGTTTCTTCCTGTAAAAATACTCCATCGCCGGAGGCAGGACGAACCAGGATTCATTGGTAATCTCATTGGGTGAAGCACAATCTGAAGTTACCTGCAGGGTTTTAGATTTATTTAAATGTATGATCTGATGATAAGGGCAGGCTTCACTTCTTAATCCATTCAAACTGGCCGGTATTTCTATGATTTCCGGACAATCGGGTCCTGCACGGAAGCCGCTCTTACTGCATACTCGGATCATTGTGAGATCTTCATAAGGTGTTCTGAACCAGGCACCAGACCCCAACAGGTTGACAAGATCAAACATTACCGGAGCTGCTGCTGAAATTCCTGTCAATCCCGGTCTTCCTTCACCGGTAGCATTTCCTACCCATACACCTACAACGTACTTTGGAGTGGTTCCGACAGCCCAGCCATCTCTGAAGCCGAAGCTTGTACCTGTTTTCCACGCAAGATCGGGAGAAGAAGCAAAATACTGCCATCCGGTTTCACTCTCGGGCCTGTTAACCCTTTGAAGAGCTTCGTATGTCAGCCAGATTGACGAGGCTGAAAGGGGGGGATTGGGCTCTTCGGTCTTCACAGTTTTTATATCCGGTTTCCGGATAAGAACCGGCGGATGATAATCCTCTCTGTAATATTTTTTGCTATTGAGGTACCTGTTCAAAACCCTGGATAGAGATGCATATGTTCCGGTGAGATCCCATAATGATGTCTCTCCGCCTCCAAGAATCATAGAAAGACCATAGTAATCTGCGGATTTATTGAAAGTTGTAAATCCGGTTTTATGAAGGAGATCCTGAAATTTCTCAGGGTTATATTTCTGAAGCATTTTAACCGCCGGAATATTCAGAGATTGAGAGAGCGCAGAGCCGGCATTTACTGCCCCGCTGAAGCTCTGGTCAAAGTTCTTAGGCGAGAATCCCGGGAACCTTGTGGGGACATCAGGTATGAGGGTATTTGGCAAAATATCACCCGACTGCTGCATACCTGCATAAAGAATTGGTTTGAGGATGCTCCCTGTGCTGCGCAAAGAACGTATAATGTCAACATCTCTTCCATGCGACTGAGCATCTTCGAGGGTACTGTTCCCCACATAAACCAGGACATTCCCTGTTTCAACTTCCACTATCAGGCAGGCAGAATTGAAAATGTAATTTCCTGCGAGATCTTTTTGATGAGTATTTATGATTTCTGCTGCTCTCTCCTGAAGCACCGGATCAATGGTCGTCCTTATCAACTCGCCCTTGTTGGTCATGAGAAAATGATCTGTAAGATGCGGAGCTTTCGAAGGCAGCGTTTTCGGCTCTCCGGGAACGGGTTCGTCGAGAGCCAGAACCAATGTGATTGAATCAATGTATTTTCTTTCATACAGACGTTTGAGAAGAGCATCGCGCCTGGTTTTGAGTGTCTTCTGATTTCTTCCGGGAAAGATAAGCGCCGGAGAGTTAGGGAGAACAGCAAGTGCGGCAGCTTCGGACCAGGTAATATCTTCTGCTGATTTTCCGGTGTAACGCCAGGCAGCTGCCTCGACACCAACCGTGTTTCCTCCGAAAGGGGCATTGGCCGCATACATCTGAAGTATTTCCTTTTTTGACCTGAACATCTCCAGTTTAAGTGCGGAAAACATTTCGATAAATTTCTCTGTGTAATTCCGTGGTTTATTTCCTCTTGAAATTCTTGCAACCTGCATGGTGATTGTGCTCCCTCCACTGACTATCTCTCCGGCTTCAATATTACTTCGCAGAGCCCGGAATATTGAAACAGGATTTATACCGGGATGATAATAAAACCAGCGGTCCTCAAAAGTCAGTAGAGATTTTTCAAATTTTACAGGAACCTGTGCATTCCCTGGAAAACGCCACTGCCCGTCATCAGCTATTCTTGCTCCAAGCAGGCTTCCATCGCTTGCCTCTACAACAGTTGAGAGTGACATCCTGAACCGGGGTAATGGTGAAAGTAAAACCGGAGTAATAACTACTCCGGTTGCAATTACAAATATTTTAAGTTTTCTATTCAATTTTCTGTCCGGTTACTTTTACAGGATTTCCGGGATATCTTGAATAACAATTTGGGATGTACATTGCTTCACACCAGACTGATGGCTGATAAAATTCACCTTTATATGCGGCATTGAGAATCAAAACGAAAGTCTTGGTTTGCCCCTGAGTTAAATTGAAATAGGTGTTTACTCTGTCATCCCTGAAGTCGCGATAATCATAGGCACTTTCCTTGATGCCATAGTCCGCTTCAAACAACCGGGTATTCTGAATCTCCCAGCCGGAAGGAACCATTTCCGTGAGCGCAATATTATCTACCATTGCAAAAGTGTTGTTTGTCACCTTCACAACCATCATGAAATCGGATCCCTGTTTGAGGTTTTTCTGATCGACCGGTTTAAGGTTCATATCCATATAATCGATCTTCATGATTAACCCTTTGTCTTCACGCATTACGTCGGAATTGAGTGGAATTCCTTTCCTTGTAAGAGTGATATAGAGAGGTTTATCAGAACTGTTTTCGACTATCAGTGAATTATTCCCGTTGTTCTGCTTTAGATCCTTTGGCCAGACTTGTTTTGACAGGATTGTCTGTTCCGATTTATTGCCGTTTAAGGTGATCTTTATTTTTGACGGACTGTTTTTATCCCCCGGTAACGACTCTGTCCATTTCATATAGGAAAAGAGACCCCATGAAATTGACTGGGTGCTTAACCAGTCATCATTATTGAAATTGTCGCAGATCACTTTCAGCAGAGACACTGCCTGTTCTTCATTTTTCAGAAGAGTAAGGGTATATAATATAATTGCTTTATCGCGCATCTCACTGCCGTAGTAATAATTATAGTACTCCTGTTCTGTTCCTGTGTTCCTGACATCCAGAAGATTAGCTGCAACCTCCGGACGTCCGGTTGTTGCAAATGCTGCCGCCAGCAACCAGTGGGATAACTGAGGAATTCCGGACGATTCCCTGAGCCTGTTCATTGCCCCTTTTTCGGGCTGACCGGCAAGAGCCAGGGTAAAGAGCCTGTATGCCTGGTCGTTGGCCGACTGTTTATACCTTGTGTCAAAACGCCAGTCCTGTGCAGTCTTCTTCTGATAACTGATCCACTTCTGTTTGAATCCTGAGGGGATACTATATCCTTTTCTTTCAGCTTCAGTCATAAAATGTCCGGCATAAGATGTCACCCAGTTATCAGGCTGTGAGGAACCGGGCCATAAAGCTATTCCTCCGCTGATCATCTGCCGGGGAATAAGTTTATTGATAGCTTTCGTGATATTGGCAGATGCGGATTGAGTAGCCGATGGATCATTTGATGTAAGTTCACTGAGCCACAACTGCGGAAAAGCTGCCGATATGATTTGTTCGGAACAGCCATACGGATAATCGAGAAGATAGTCCAACCTCTTTTCAAGATTTATTGAAGGAAGGGAAGAGACTTCAAGAAGAGCTGAGTTAGACCCTTCAATTCCGAATGGTTTGAAGGTCGTTTCAAATTTTTCCCCCTGCCTGATAACTTTTACTTCAGAACGTATTTCAGGCGGGTTCGGACTTCTTACTTCAATCTCCATATTGTATGTCGTACTCTCTCCGCCTCCGGTTGCAGTGACACTTATTTTAGCCACCCCTGTTTTTTGGCCTGCTGTAAATGAAAATTCAGTATCCTTTTCTCCTGTTCCTGACACTGATACGGGTTTTGTTTTCTCTTCAAAGCTTATAAGATCATTGGCTTCGGCTTTTAGGGTGATATCTTTAATCCCTTCTTTCTGAATGAAAAGAGAGATTGGAAGAGCCACTTTTTCGCCCGGACTGATAACCCTTGGAGCGGTAACCAATAATATCAATGGGTCCTTTACAAAGACAGATTTTTCTGCAATTCCAAACGCCCTGTCGCTTCCGGCGATAATCATCGTTCTTACCGAACCGGTATATTGAGGAAGAGTTAATGTGTGAGTATTTGTTTTCCCTGCTCCAAGACTAAAGGGGCCGAGGAATTTTACAACAGGTACAAATCTTTGGGCTTTATTTGCTGATTTATCAATAACAGTCTCATCTCCTCCGATCGCAAAGATCCTTTCAAGAGTTCCGCCAAAAGCCCCTAACACAAAATCGTAGAGATCCCAGGTCTGGACCCCGAGAGCTTCACGGGCATAGAAATACTTCCATGGATCGGGAGTTTTGAAACCCGTAATATCGAGTAAACCCTCATCTACAACTGCCAGCGTATAGGTCATTGGTTTCTTGTTGGTTTCACTGACCTTTATCATAACAGGTATTTGTGATCGGATCTCATCGGCCATTTCAATTTTCGGTGCAAGCCGGGTTTGAGGATCCTCAACCATTACCGGTACAACGCCATAAAGTCTTACGGGCATATCATTGACAGTCTGGGCATGAGGCTGAATAACTGTAACATATGCATAGATGTTCGGAGCCATTTCAGGTTTGGCCCTGAAGGTGACAACAGTGCTGCCTTTCTCTGTATTAACCCTGATCTCATCGAGAACACCGGTTGAGTTTTCGAGAGTTACAATGGCCCTTGCATTTTCAGGAGCCGGGAAAGAGAGTTTTATTTCGTCTCCCGGGTTGTATTTTTCTTTATTAGTATTGATCGCGAGCAGTGTGGCCCCTTCAGTATTTCCTTTCATCCCATATTCCCATGGCCAGTCGATAAGTAGTATTTTTCCTGTGGAATGACCTGCAGGGGTTGTTGCTCGTATCAGGTAACGGCCCCACTCTTTTTTATCAATATTGAAAGAGAAAGATCCCTCTCCACCGGAGGTGGTAATTGTTTTTCTTATCACAGGTTTGTAATGGTTATTGGAAATAAAGGATGCAAGGTTTTCCTGGTCCGATTCCCACCACCATCTGTAGGAGATTTTATATACAGTTATTTTAATCTCCGATCTTACCGGTTTGCCTTTCTCATCAACAGTAACTAATTTAACTTCATTGTCAGTATCAGTAAAAAGCATTCTGCTTGTCCCTTTCAGTCCGGGAAGGTTAATCCCGACGAATACCGGGTAAGGAGCGTATTTCCAGGTAGTCTGGGTAATGCTTTCATCGCCTCCAGGTTCCGAAGCTTTGGCAGTAAAAACGGCATTCAGCATCCCCGGAGCATTGATCTCTTTTCCGGGATCAAATACAACAGATGCATTTCCATTATCATCGACCGCATTTTTAAAAATATTAACAGATTCGGAGTGGAATTCATTTATCGGGTCATCAAAAATATACTGTCCGTATTTTTCAAATTCGGTTTTTGTATGTTTGAGAATATACTCAACAGACGATTGAAGATTCCTGGCAACGGCCCCGTTGAGCCATTTTACATTAAGAGTGCCTTTTGTAACAGGATTCGACCCGCCCAATACCTCTGACGGGAAATTAAGGTTTATTTTTAACCTGTTTGGCTTGACTGTCTCAATCCTTATACGTTTTGTAAACGTTGCTCCTCCGATCCTGAACTGAGCTTTATAGTTTCCTGTGACAGCGTCAGGCGAAGTTTTTGATGTGAAGACCAGCAGATTGCTTCCGGCTGATTTCTGTACCTGGTTATCAACTCTCTGTTCGAGCGGGTTAATAAGTTCGAACTGGACAGGATGCCCTGCAGGAAGATCGTTCTTCATATCTTTTATAAAGATTGAAAGGAAAATGGAATCGCCGGGTCTCCAGACATCCCTTTCACCATATATAAAGGCTTTTATACCATTTTCAGGTTTATTTCCGGCAACATCAAAAGAACTTAATGAAAGAGACGAACCATCATTAGTTTTAAGGTAGTTACGGTCTTTATCCTTTTTTGCAATAATGAGGAAAGGTTTTCTTTCGCAAAATATTGCGACGGAACCATTCTGATTAGTGGTTCCTGAAGAAATGAGCTGCATCTGGAAATCAAAAACATCCACGCTAACTTCATTTAGTGGCAGCGCAGAAAGAAGATCGTTCACCATCACATGCAGAATGTTGTCATCCCCCTTTTTTGCCATCAGTCCTAAATTTGATGCAAGGACATTTCTTGAAACCCTTCTGTCGGGACTGTAATAAGCATCCTTACACGGGTTGTTGCGATCTTCCCATGCGAATCCGAAAGAATAAAAAACAGCATCATTACTGTCTTCATAATAATTATCAGGGTCGTCCCAGAATTCCCGGCTCTGTTCTTCAGACTGCTGAAGGGACTCTTCATATTTACTCTCTTCTGTTGCACCGTTGCAAGGGTAAAGAGAGTATGATCTTCTCATCCCAAGGTCCACTTTATAAAGTACCCCAGGTTCAACGTCGATATAATCGGCAAGATCGATAGTGTAAAGGTTCCATTCGCCGGTATTCATTCCTGAACCTGTGACCAGATCAACTCTTCCTGAATACACCGGGCGACCGAATTGTTTTATGGAGTTGCTGCCAGTTATGTCATTATTCTGCAGAAAATAAGGGAGATTGTTATTAAATATCCTGATTATTTTGAGATCAACTGCTTTTAGGTTTGCAGCTTTGAAAGGGAAAATTAGGTTTTTTGAAGAAGGAAGGATAACCCCTTTGCCTTCCAGCCTTATACCCGGAGTCACGGAGGTGAAGTCCAGTTGTTTCAAAATTGATGATGAGAGAGTTACTCCTTTATTATTTCTTATTGACGATTCAACATTCAGATTGACCTTTCCTTGCAATCTGTTGGTGGGGAAGATGCTTATTACATTCGAGTTTATGTTAATTGTGGTTTCCATTAATGGAGCAAAATGAATCAATCCGTCAGTCTCCTGTGAGGCATCGACAGGATCAGAAAATATGATATCAATTTTCTGACTTTCACCGGGGACCGTAACTATATCCAATATACTAAAATCTCCTTTAGGAGGAATACTGACTGTGGAAGAGCCCTTCTGTTTCACTCCTGCAGAAGAGCCGTCCCAGGTAAGTGTAAGATCCTGCGATTTGTCGCTCCGGTCAATACCGGTTATGGTGAATTTATGAATCGGGTTAACCGAATGGTCCCAGGTTATTTCCATCTTTTTTCTGCCCAGCTTTGCTGAGAGGTAGTTTTCGGCTTCTGCCGGTTCAATGAAATCGGCTGCAATAATCTGGCCATGGAGGAGATAGCTGTTTCCTTCAGATGTGGAGCATTCCAGGCTCCCGGTTGTTACACGGAAATCTTTTTTGAGAGTCTGTATCCTTAGTGGAAAAACTCTCAACCGTTCTTTCACTTTCGAGAGTTTATTCAGATTAAGTCCACCTGTGTAAGTTTTTCCGGGATCGAGCAGCCGGGAAGGAGTGAAGACAAGAGTCGTTTCATCTTTCCATTCGGTTTTTCCTTTTAAAGCCGGTTCAAAAACAAACAAACTTGAAACTGATTTATCAGCTTTAGCTGCAAATTCCGGTGTGAACCTTATTTCAATAACCGAATTCGCCGGAATTATGCCAGAAGTGTACCCCGAAATATATTCGCTGAATCCTTTATCGAGAGGGATATTTACTGGAAAAGCATCCTCAGTCTGACTTTTTAATGGCCGGAAAGGTTTATTATCCTTTGAAAGACATGAGGTTAACAGAAGGAGAACTAAAAGAATTGAAATGAGTTTTGCAGATTTCATATTCAAGGTATTTAATTTAACAGTATGTTAGATTAGCGAATCTAAAATACAAATAAATTCCCTGTATTTGCCCCCCAAGCCCAATTCTTGCCCCCCAACCCCCCTAAAGGAGACTTTATTCTGAGATATTTACCCCCTTTTAATTCCCCCCAGGGGGGAAAAATACTCACTGTTTTAGTGTAATTTGCCTAAATGTCAGAGTATTATCTCCCCCTTGGGGGAGATGTCAGCGAAGCTGACAGAGGGGTTTTTCTCTCGAAACAGAGATCCTTTAGGGGAGATGCCGCAAAGCGGCAGAGGGGTTTTTCTCTCGAAACAGAGATCCTTTAGGGGAGATGCCGCAAAGCGGCAAAGGGGTTTTTCTCCCGAAACAGAGATCCTTTAAGGAAGATGCCGCGAAGCGTAAGAAAATCTTATTATGGAGTAACCATTTCCGTCCGGAGCTTGCCTACATAATCACGGATCTTATTTAGTGTTTCGACAGTAACAGTCATCTTGCTGCCTGTTGAACGGAAAACCTGTTTTGCTGTGTCAATTTCAAGATCGCCCTTTTTAAAGTAGATATCGAAAGAGTCGAAATAGTTCTTCAGGTACTTTAGTTTTTTAGAATAATAGACAACTACAGGGTCGTCATAATAGTTTTTCATGAAACTGAGAAGGGAAGTCAGGGTATATTTCTGCTGGGCAATCCTCTGGATCACTTCAGGATCGGGTTTTGAAGGATCGTAAACGAGTTGCGTAGCTATAAACATTGCTTCCACCCATCCTCCCATGACCATTAGCCCGGCAGTACTCTCTCTCCCTCCTTCACGAAGATGAGCCTCCATTTTGGTGTAAGCATCATTCATGAGGAACAGGATCGTATCGGGTTCAGAAATATCGCTCTGAACCCTCTTGATCGGTTCGGTAAGGTATTTATCGGGGATGCCAAGTTTGTTACTCATTTCGCGGATTGTCACCATATAGTCGATCATCTCCTGACCGATACCAAATACCTTAAGATATCCAAAGTCAACCCCATAAATACCGGTATTTATTGAGGCTTTTGAGCTGCTTAAATACTGATCTCTGTTAGATATCGGATTTAGGGTGGCTTTATTGTAAGGTACACCAAGCCTGTTAAAGATTGTACATATTTCAACGGGGGTGAGAATTCCATAGAATATTTCATTCTTTGGCATCAGAGCATTAGCCTGTGTAGAGTCTGATTTATAGGTTGAGAAGACAGGTACAAAAGAAACCTTTACCTTTCTTCCGGGTTTGCAGGAAAAGGTAAGTGGTATTAAAAGCATTATAAGGAAATAGAGTGGCCTTTTCATTTCTTCATGATTAACCTCTCAAAATTAGTAATAAAAATCTTACAACAATATCCTGTTCCCCAGTTTCCTCGAAATTAACCCAAGGACAACACTAAGGTTTGCATATCTCTTCTGTAACAACAGCACTTTTTCTGTATCATTGGCCTTTACAGCTTCTTCGAGAAGAATCATGATCTCTTTTCTCTTTATCATAATCTTATCGCTTTTGAATTTAAGAACGGCATCCCCCACGATCTCTTTAAGTTTCATATCTTCCGTCTCAACATAGGTTTGTTTATCTTTCCATATCCTGCTCAGCATGTGCGAGTCTGAAAGCAGATCGGCAGACAGACTTGATATTTCGGGGTCCTCATGCTTGACAAACTGCTTATCACCTGTAATAAGTCCGTTTTCAACGTGAAACCGGAAATCGGCAAAGATCTTTGAACATACCCTGTCATCAAACAGGAGATCGTCAGATGTGATTTCCCTCACAATATAATCAGATACAGTTAACATTTCCTCCTTGCCATCTTCTTTATTAATTGTCCGTTCAAACTCCGAACTTCCGAATTTCAGAAGCAGTCTGATTATCTCTTTTTCAGAATAATATGTGACAGTTTCATGTTGTACCGGCTTAATGATTACAGGTGGAGGAACAGGAAGATCTTCCGGACCCGGATATTTATTCCTGTCCTGGAAATTCTTTTGCTGCCTCAGTTTATTAACCTCATGATAAAGGATGGGTTCGCTTACTTCAAGCACGGTACTGCACTCTTTTATATATACTGTTCTGGTTATTGCCTCAGGAATAACGGCGATTGATTTCACAACATCGCGTATCAGATCGGCTTTCCTTACAGGGTCGTTATTAGCTTCTGACAGAAGAAGCTGTGTTTTGAAACGTATAAAATCTGTTTCGTTCTCTTTCAGGAATTTTATGAATTCCTCATTGCTTACCTTCTTTGAATAGGAATCGGGGTCCTCACTATCGGGAAGAAGCACTATCTTGACATTCATGCCCTCCTCAAGCACCAGGTCTATTCCTCTGAGTGAGGCTTTAATGCCGGCAGCGTCGCCATCATACAGGATTGTAATGTTCTGGGTAAATCTTTTAATAAGTCTTACCTGCTCCTGGGTGAGAGAGGTTCCTGATGATGCAACGACATTTTCAATATTGGCTTCATGAAGCGACATCACATCTGTATAACCCTCAACAAGATAACACCGGTCCTCCTGTGTTATTGATTTCCGTGCCTGGAATATTCCATAAAGTATCCTGCTTTTATGGTATATCTCCGATTCCGGAGAGTTCAGATATTTTGCTGTCCTCGTGTCAGTTTTCAGAATTCTTCCTCCGAATCCCAGTACCTGTCCTGAAAGAGAATGAATAGGGAACATCACCCTGCTACTGAACCTGTCGAAGATGTGGTCTTCGTGCTGAATTGAAAGTCCGGCCTTGACAAGGTAATCCTGTTTGTATCCGTCTTCCAGGGCCATTTTAGAAAAGGCATCGCGTTTTTCAAAGCTGTAACCAACCTCAAATTTTTTCAGGGTATCCTGACGGAAGCCCCTTTCTTTGAAATAAGTAAGACCAATGGATATTCCTTCATCAGTATGGAAAAGATTTTCAGTGAATTGACGTGCTGCATAAGATGTTACGACAAGAAGGCTCTCTCTTTCATTCTGTTTTTCAAGCTCTTCCTGGGTGAGCTCTTTTTCTACAACCTCAATGTGGTATTTCTTTGCAAGGTATTTAAGAGCTTCAGGATAGCTCAGGTGCTCATGCTCCATGACGAAATTGACCGAGTTGCCAACCTTTCCACAGCCAAAGCATTTGAAGATCTCCTTCGATGGAGATACGGTAAATGAAGGAGTTTTTTCATTATGGAAAGGACACAATCCAAGGTAGTTTACTCCCCGCTTCTTCAGGGGAACAAATTCCTGCACCACATCAACTATCTGAGCAGCATCAAGAATACGTTCAATGGTGGATCGGTCTATCATGATTCAAAGATATTCATTTATTCTGCCCATCTGTGGCCCTCTGTGGTCCTAGCTATCGGGACTCTGTGAAACCATGCGTAACTAAAAAATAAGAACTGGCACTGAGTTGCGCAGAGTAGCACAGAGATTCACAGAGAAGTATTACCCCAAACTTTTCCTGAAATACTCCACCGTCTTTGCCAGCCCTGTTTCCGCGTCAACTTTCGGTGACCAGCCTAATTCTTTTTTAGCAAGAGAAATATCGGGTTTACGCTGCTTCGGATCATCCTGCGGAAGAGGAAGATAAACGATCTTTGATTTTGATCCGGTCATTTTTATTATCATTCCTGCAAGAGAACTGATTGTTATCTCTACAGGATTTCCAAGATTCACTGGTCCAATAAAACGGTCAGGGGTATCCATTAATTTAATCAGGCCATCGATGAGGTCATCGATATACTGAAAACTACGTGTATGGGAACCGTCGCCGTAGATTGTAATATCCTCCCCTTTAAGCGCCTGGACTATAAAGTTAGAAACAACCCTGCCGTCGTTGGAATTCATCCTGGGGCCATACGTATTAAAGATCCGGGCAATTTTAATTCGCACTTTATTCTGATCGTGGTAGTTCATGAAGAGTGTTTCGGCACATCTCTTCCCTTCATCATAACATGCTCTTGGGCCGAGGGTGTTGACATTTCCCCAATAAGATTCATGTTGAGGATGAACTTCAGGATCGCCATAAATCTCGCTTGTTGAAGCCTGAAGTATCTTTGATTTTGTCCTTTTAGCAAGACCAAGTGTATTGATTGCACCCATTACCGATGTCTTGATTGTTTTGATCCCATTATACTGGTAGTGGACGGGCGAGGCAGGACAGGCGAGGTTATAAATCTCATCAGTCTCAACAAAAAGAGGCATCGTAACATCATGCCGTATAAGCTCGAAATATGGGTTATTGAGCAGATGGATTATGTTCCTCTTCGACCCTGTAAAATAGTTGTCAAGGCAGATTACTTCATGTCCCAGATCAAGTAATCTTTCACAAAGGTGAGAACCGATAAAACCGGCACCGCCGGTGACGAGAATTCGTTTCATCTGATATGATTAAATAGTTTGATGATGAAACAAATGTAGTTAAAATTTAGTTTTTCTGAATATATTCCCAAAGCCTTCCAATAGGATTCTACGTCGGATTGTAAAACCCCTCTGCCGCTCCGCGGCATCTCCCCCATGGGGGTTCAGTTTAAGGGATGAAAACCCCTCTGCCGCTTTGCGGCATCTCCCCCGTTGGGGGAGAAAAAACTCGAAAAAAAAGCAGATTTTTTCCCCCTTTGGGGGAATTAAAAGGGGGTCAGGGATCTCAACTATTCTTCGTAACCAGTACCTTTACCACCACCTCATCAATATCTACCTGCCTTGTACTGTTATCAGGAAAACTATTCACCAGGTTTACCGCTGTGGCAAGTGTCTGTGAGGCTATATATGAAGCATGTCTTTTTACCGCTTCATGTACAAATTCATGATCTTCAATAAGAACTGTTATCTTGTCGGTAACATCGAATCCGGTCTCCTTCCGGATATTCTGGATCCTGTTAACAAACTCACGGGCGATACCTTCGTAACGCAGATCGTCAGAAACTGTTATATCCAGTGCAACAGTGAGTTTGCCGTCATTGGCAACCTGCCAGCCCGGAATATCTTCGGAGATTATCTCAACATCTTCCACAGTAAGAACTATTTGTTTTCCGTTAATTGTGACAGGATGATGTCCATTGTTTTCAAAAGCTACAATCTCCTGTGGGGTAAGTGCAGAGATGGTATTGCTGATCTCTTTCATCAGTTTACCATATCTCGGACCAAGTATTTTGAAGTTTGGTTTTATTTTCTTGACAAGTATTGAAGCAGTGTCATCGATATATTCAACCTCTTTAACATTGACCTCAGCAAGTATCAGATCTTTAACCGCTTCAAATTTTTCTCTGAAATGTATATCGGGAACTGGAACCAAGATCCTGGCCAACGGCTGACGGACCTTAATGCTGACTTTTCTGCGTAGCCCGAGAATCATGGAAGATACTTTTTGGGCTATATCCATTCTCTCCTCAAGAGCTTTGTCGATAAGCGATTCATCATATTCCGGAAAGAGAACCAGGTGAACCGATTTTTCCTTATGTCTTCCGGTGACATTATTAAGATCGCTGAAAAGCCGGTCCATATAGAATGGAGCTATCGGAGCAGCCAGCTGGCTCACTTTTTCAAGACAAACAAACAGTGTCTGGTAAGCCGCAAGTTTATCCTTATCGTATTCGCCGCCCCAATAGCGTTTCCGGTTGAGGCGCACATACCAGTTGCTGAGGTTTTCGGTAACAAAATCCTGTATTGCACGTCCTGCACGTGTCAGATCATAATCCTCATAACTGCTTCTGACCTTTTTAACAAGCGAGTTAAGCAGGGAAATTATCCAACGGTCTATCTCGGGTCTTTCATTTATAGGAATCTCTTTTTCGGAATATCTGAAATTATCAACATTTGCATAAAGGGAAAAGAAGGAATAGGTATTGTATAAAGTACCAAAGAACTTGCGTTTAATTTCATCCACACCTGAAATATCAAATTTAAGATTATCCCAGGGTTGTGAGTTGGTTATCATATACCAGCGTAACGAATCGGACCCGAACTCCTCGATAACAGAGAACGGATCGACAGCATTCCCCAGACGCTTCGACATTTTGTTCCCGTTCTTATCGAGAACAAGCCCGTTTGAGATAATGTTTTTGAAAGCAACTGAGTCGGAAATCATGGTTGCTATGGCATGAAGTGTAAAGAACCAGCCCCTTGTCTGATCAACACCTTCAGCAACATAATCGGCCGGGAACATCTCATGGAAATTATCCTTGTTCTCAAAAGGATAATGTGCCTGTGCATAAGGCATCGCACCTGAGTCGAACCAGACATCTATCAGATCAGGCTCGCGGAACATTTTCTTTCCTGATTCACTTACGAGGAATATTTCATCAATAAACGGACGGTGCAAATCGAACTTTTCATAGTTTTCCAGGGAGTTATCTTCTTCTGAAAATTTTGAGAGGGGATTTTTCTTCATGAATCCTGCCCTGATTGATTTTTCAATTTCACTTTTTAGCTCCGTAGCAGATCCGATACATTTTTCCTCTTTTCTGTCTTCAGCGACCCATATCGGAAGAGGAGTACCCCAGAACCGTGAACGCGAAAGGTTCCAGTCAACAAGGTTTTCGAGCCATTTACCAAACCTGCCGGTACCTGTTGATTGCGGTTTCCAGTTAATGGTGTTGTTAAGTTCGATCATACGATCGCGGAAAGCGGTTGTACGGATGAACCAAGCATCGAGCGGGTAATATAAAACCGGTTTGTCAGTTCTCCAGCAATGAGGATAACTGTGTATCTGCTTTTCAATCCTGAAAACTTTGCCCTGCTGCTTAAGCATAACAGCTATGTCAACATCGATTGTTTCTGCTTCCGGAGCGAGACTGTCATCATATTCATTTTTAACGGGACGAGCCTCAAAACCTGTATATGTGTTTTTATTGACACTATGATTAACAAAAGATTCATCAAGATCTGTAATGGGAACCAGATAGCCCCGTTTGTCAACCATCGGACCAAAGGAGCCGTCTTTTCTTTTAACAATCAGAGGAGGTACCCCGTTTTCTTTTGCCACTTTATAATCGTCGGCACCAAAAGTGGGAGCTATATGAACGATACCGGTGCCGTTTTCAGTTGTGACAAAATCTCCTGTTAATACCCGGAATGCACCTTCCCCCGGTTTAATCCAGTCAATCAGCTGTTCATAGTTAATGCCCTCCAATTCAGCTCCGGTGAATTCCCCGCATATTCTGAAAGGGATCTTTTTATTGCCCGGTTTATATTCTGAAAACTCAAGAGTTGCATTCGATTCGGTAAACATTGCATTAAGAAGTTCTTTAGCAATAATGACAGTTATTGGTTCACCCGAATATGGATTGAAGCTCCTTACCTTTATATATTTAATCTCTTTTCCGACAGCAAGGGCCGTGTTTGAAGGGAGTGTCCAGGGAGTCGTGGTCCAGGCCATCATGTGAATGGCTGGAGTATCCGTGTTTTTATAAAGGAATTCGGATTTCTTATCCCTTATCAGTTTAAAAAGGGCAATACAGGTTGTATCTTTTACATCGCGGTAACATCCCGGGAGGTTAAGCTCATGCGAACTTAGCCCGGTTCCTGCTGCCGGGGAATATGGTTGTATTGTATAATCCTGATAAAGGTATCCTTTTGTAAAGAGTTGTTTAAGGAGCCACCAGAGTGTTTCGATATACCGGTTATCGTAGGTCACATACGGATGATCCATATTCACCCAGTAACCCATTTTTCGCGTAAGATCTTCCCACAGGTCGGTGTAACGCATAACATCAATGCGACAAGCCTTATTGAATTCCTCAATTGATATTTTTGTACCGATATCTTCCTTAGTGATGCCAAGAGCTTTTTCAACGCCAAGTTCAACAGGCAGTCCATGTGTATCCCAGCCTGCTTTGCGTTTCACCTCGTATCCGCATTGCGTTTTGAAACGGCAGATCGCATCCTTAATCGTACGGGCCATAACATGATGAATGCCGGGAATGCCGTTTGCAGAAGGAGGGCCTTCATAAAAAATAAACTCACCAATTCCGTTTACTTCACGGACACTCTTATGAAAAGTATCATTCTCGTCCCATACTTTAAGAATCTCTTTATTTATCAGCGAGAGATCAAGACCTTTATATTCAGGAAACCGTTTCCCCATTGGATCAACCAGTTATTATAATTTATATTATTGAAAAATTTCGGACAAAGATAACAAAATCCCGAATAACTAATGACTGAGTGACGAAGAGACTGAGTGACGAAGAGACGGAGGGACTGAGTGACTGAGTGACAAAAGAAACAACTCAATCAATAATTTTTTATAATTTTAGACTGGAATTATATATGTCTTATCTAAATCGCTAAAAATGAAAATCAGATCTCATAGGGAACTGGAAGTATATAACCTTTCATTTGACACTGCCATGAAGATTTTTGAAATAACAAAAAGATTTTCTAAAGAAGAGACTTATTCTTTGACTGATCAGATCAGGCGATCTTCAAGATCAGTGTGCTCGAATCTGGCAGAAGCATTCAGAAAAAGAAGATACCAAAAATCTTTCATTTCTAAACTTTCGGATTCGGAGAGTGAGGCTGCTGAAAGCCAAACCTGGCTCGATTTCTCCTTAAGTTGTGGATATATGACTGAAATAGAGCATAATACTTTGTATGAAACCTATGACAAAATATTCGGAAAACTAGTCAACATGTCACTTCATCCTGAGAATTGGAGTTGGTAGGGTCTCTAAGTCTCTCCATCCCTCAGTTTCTTCGTCCCTTTGTCTTATCTAAAAACGATTACTTATCTTTACTCCTTAATCTTTGCAAAATGAAACGTCTGGTAGTTCTTACCGGTGCCGGTATGAGCTCGGAGAGCGGGATCAAAACCTTCAGGGATTCCGGCGGACTCTGGGAAGAGTATGATGTATCAGAGGTTGCAACACCAGGGGCATGGGTGAAAAACAGGGAATTGGTACTAAGATTTTATAATGAAAGAAGAAGACAGCTAGCCGGTTGTGAGCCAAACGAAGGCCATTTCGGGTTGGCTCATCTCGAAAAATATTTTGATATACAGATCATTACACAAAACATTGATGATCTGCATGAACGTGCCGGCAGTACTAAAATTTTACATCTTCATGGGGCGCTGACAAAAGCAAGAAGTACAGTGGATCCATCACTCATTTATGATATAGGTTACAAGGATATTAATCCCGGTGACAACTGCAAAAAGGGGAGCCAGCTACGGCCGCATATTGTATGGTTTGGTGAAGAGGTGCCAATGATGGATGAGGCAGTGAACCTTACGTGTGATGCAGATATTTTTGTTGTGGTAGGCTCGTCATTAAATGTTTATCCGGCAGCAGGGTTAATCAACTATGCTCCCGAAAAAGCATCTCTCTGGCTCATTGATCCTAAAGATGTCGCTGTTCCTGTTAACAGGAGAGTGGAGGTTATAAAGGAAAAGGCATCAACAGGGATTGAGATTTTAACTGAGAGGCTGTTGAAAATCTACTTTCCGACCCAGCATATCTAATGTACTCACCCCCTTGTATACCATGTCTATAGTCCATACAGGGGTGAGTACGTTGTGGACAAAGGAGACAGGGGGCAAAAATGGCTTGAATTACTTATCTTTGCCTTCTTTACTTTATTAAATGAACCATTCAATAACTAATACCCGGAAAATAGTACTGGCCATCACCGGCGCAAGCGGTTCAATTTACGCTCAGAAGCTCCTGGAGAAACTTAAGCAGCTAAAAAGACCCCCGGAGGAGATTGCTGTTATTTTTTCAGAAACTGCCAGGGATATATGGGAAGCAGAAATTGGAAAGAAATTTCACCCGGCACCTCCTGCGAAGGAATTTGATAACAAAACATTCTATGCCCCGTTCGCATCAGGGTCCTCTCAATATGACACCATGATTATATGCCCGGCATCTATGGGAACAACAGGAAGGATCGCTAACGGAACTTCCAATGATCTGATTGCCCGTGCCGCCGATGTGATGTTGAAGGAAAGAAGAAGGCTCATAATTGTTCCACGTGAGACGCCGTACAGCCTGATACATATTGAAAACATGAAAAAACTTACCCTTGCAGGAGCAATAATTTGTCCGGCAACACCTTCTTTCTATAGTAACCCCAAAAACATAGATGATCTTGTTATGACAGTTATTGACCGTATCATCGACCTTGCAGGATTTGACAGTAACGGTTTCAGATGGATGAAGAATGGTTGACAGCAGAGTCATAAAGTTCTTAAGGAGACATCACGTTCTGACAATTTGCACTACAGTTGAAAATGAACCCTGGTGTGCAAACTGTTTTTACGTATATCTCGAAGAAGAAAATGCACTGGTATTCACCACGGAAGGTGATACCCGTCACGGGAAGGAGTTTGTTGAAAATCCCATGGTTGCAGGATCAGTTGTCCTTGAAACAATGGTAATAGGCAAGATACGGGGAATCCAGTTTCAGGGAACAGTATCAGAACCGGAAGGCGAAATGTTATCAAAAGCCAGATGGGCCTATCTTAAAAGATTTCCAGTTGCAGTACTTATGGATACTCGTCTCTGGGTAGTCAGGCTCTTATTTATTAAAATGACGGATAACAGGCTTGGATTTGGCAAGAAATTGATTTGGACTAAATAATCACTTCTTATTCCTGCGTTCCTTTATCTGCCCCTCTTTTTTCAGCCCCCCAACCCCCTAAAGGGAGGCTAATACAGTGATATTTAGGTTAATTACACTGATCGATGGGATCAGAGTCAAACAATGTTTTAACAGCGTAGCGGTTTTAGTATTGTAGGAAACGAATAAATGAAATCTTTGGATTTTTTGCGGTTATTGGTTTTCAAAATCTTTATTTTTGTCTTTACAAATAACTAAATAAGTTACCTATGTTTTCCGGAATAATAGAAGAAGCCGCTCAGGTTGTGAAACTTGAAAAGGATAAGGATAACCTTCATATTACTATGAAATGTTCATTTGTAAATGAACTGAAGATCGATCAGAGTATTTCTCATAACGGAGTGTGTCTTACTGTCGTCAGGAAAGATAAGGAGACGTATACTGTGACTGCAATAAAAGAAACACTGGAAAAGACCAACCTGGGATTGCTTAAACCTGGAGACAAAGTCAATCTGGAACGGAGCACACGTCTCGATGGACGTCTTGACGGGCACATGGTACAGGGACATGTTGATCAGACCGCAATATGTACCGGGGTTAAAGAGGCAGGCGGAAGCTGGTATTATATCTTTGAATATGAGCCTGCTCAGGACGACTATTTAACTGTTGAAAAAGGATCTGTATCTGTAAACGGAGTGAGTCTTACTGTAGTTAATTCAAAACCAAAATCATTTGAAGTTGCAATAATTCCTTTTACCTGGGAGGTTACCAATTTTCACCAGATAAAAAAAGGGACTGTTGTAAACCTTGAATTCGATATTCTGGGGAAGTATATTGCGAAAATTGTGAGGCAGCAGCTAGGAAGATAGATCCCTTTTATTTTCTGATTTTCTTCCTGACCACCGGCAATCCCTCTCTTTTCCACGCCATTATTCCTCCCTCAAGCGAATATACTTTAGGAAAGCCTTTAGCACAGAAGAATTTAGCAACTCTCTTGCTTCTGAAGCCGGAGGTACAGTAAAAAAAGAGATCATGGTGCTTATCAATAGAATCCGCTGCAGATTCAAGGTTTCCCGATGAAGGAATATTTATTGCATCTTTCAACCTTGACTTTTTGTACTCGAAAATTTCTCTGACATCAATCAGCAACGGTTTTTCAGCCTTTTGATATTCTGATTGAAATTCAGCAGGAGGCAGCGATTTGTATTTTAATGAATCCGGAACCTGCCTGCCAGAGGTATTGCAAAATATGAGAAAAAATAGAATTACGACGGTGTAAGTTTTCATATTCTGTTTTGTAGTGTAAAATAGAAATTTATTTTTGAAGATACAATAGGTTTACTCGCTGCCATTTTATCCCAGCCGTGAAAAACTATAATCGGAGCGCTGCCTTAAACCATAGTTACTTTTGTTTAACTTGTTCATTTGCCTTCGGCGAACTCGCAGAAATTAAAATTGGTTTTCTGATCTATGCTTTTTATTCTGCTCGGTTCTTTTGCTCCTCCAAAAGAACCGAGCAGAATACGAAGCACGGATTACAAATTCACACCAGCTTCTGCGAGCTCGCCGAAGGCAAATGAACCAAAGAAAAAGAGGCCGGAAATTCTAACTTCAGCCAAAACGGGCGCCTGCTACACTGGCCTTATTGGCGCTACCGTTTTGACTGAAGTTCGCGCCATTTCCGGGTTTGCCCTCGCTCCGCCGATTATAGAATTTCGTAAAATATTTATTGTTTTTGGATTTCAAACGGCCTCAAAGAATTTTGGGAAAAAGCGACTGTTTTGAAGTTATTAGAAATATCAACACAAATCGCCGTCAGGCGATCAATGCCTTCAGATATTTTTTGGGAAAAGATTAGCATTTTGGAGGCTGCGAAGCGAATGGCTAATGTAAGCATTACTGTTTGAGGAGGACGAAGGACGACGAGTTGTAATGCGTGGGCAGCCGAGAAAATGTTAATCCCAAAAAAGATCTGAGGCCGCCCTTTTTTGGTTCGTTTTTTGGGCGAGCAAAAAATGAACAATAAATAAAGCTTGATGAAGCCAAATGAACAAATTCAACAAAAAAGCCACTCATTATACTGAGCAGCTTTTATATTAACCATTCATATTTTTCCCTCTTACCTTTGCACCGTTATACCGTTGCACCTTTTTCCCTATTTCTGTTTCATTTTAGCATCCATGGAAAGAGTTGCATGAGGTACAGCTCTGAGTCTTTCCTTAGATATAAGTTTTCCGGTCTCGCGACAGATACCGTAAGTCTTGTTTTCAATCCTGATCAGTGCAGCCTGAAGGTGCTGAATAAATTTCTCCTGCCGTTGGGCCAGCCGGCCCGCTTCCTCTTTCGATAATGTTGTTGCACCCTCTTCCAGTACTTTGAAAGTAGGAGAGGTATCCATAGTATCATTGCTCTCTTCGTGTGTTATGCTGGACTTAAGTATCTCATAATCTTTTCTGGCTTTATCCAGCTTCATGAGGATAATTTGTCTGAATTCCTCAAGCTCATCATCAGAATATCGTGTCTTTTCAGCCATGGTGTATTTTTTTATCTGGCAAAGGTATTATTTTTTTATTAATTTAAAAATCACTGGAAAATTACGCTCTACGAGCTGTAGGGAACAATATATATATAACATTATTCAAAGTGCGGTGATGCCCCAAACCTTGTTTTGGTCATTTCCGGATTGCTTGCCCACCGTTAATTATAGAATGTTGTTAATTCATTATTATTTTTGGATTTCAAACGGCCTCAGAGAATTTTGGGAAAAAGCGACTGTTTTGAAGCTTGCTGCAAGGGCCTGCAGTAAGCAATACTGTTTGACCCCGAGCGAAGCCTCGGGGGAGTTGTATTGCGTGGGCAAGCTGAAAAACAGGAGCCCCAAAATTATCTGCAGCCTTGATCTTTGCTCACAATTTATTATTTTTAAGGGTGTTCGCGAGCTCGCCCCTGCGGGGCATCGGTTCTTTGGTTACTTTGACTTCGTCGAGCTCGTCCCGCTAAAGCGGTCCTCGGTTCTTTATATCAAGATAAAGAAAGTAACATGGATTTGGACGAACAAAAGAACCGAGCAGAATAAAAAGCATAGATCAGAAAACCAATTTTAATTTCTGCGAGTTCGCCGAAGGCAAATGAACAAATTAAACTAGATCAAGGGGCAACGCCCCAATTAATTACTCCTTGCATTATGGAACCATATATTCCAATTCGATTTCCAGAAATAACGAAAATCGGTAAAGAACGGGTGTTTATCGAATGCATCAAGATATTTTAATTCGGAAGCCTGTATTGCTTCAAGATCGGCAGGCATATCGGCATAGAACGGCGGGATCAGTCCGGGTTTGTATTTTATTCTTCTCTCCTGAACCTCTTTTCTGTAGAGTTCAAAATATTGTTTGCTTAAAGGCCTCACCCCGACAATCTTCATGTCGCCCTGGAAGAAGTTCATAAGCATAGGCAGCTCATCAAGAAAGATCTTTCTGCAGATCGCTCCCCAGGAGGTTATACGAAAGTCATTTTTAAACTTGCCTCCATCCTGAAGATCGTATAACTTATAGACATAGTCCTGTATATATTCGGAATAAGGGTGCATTGTGCGAAGCTTATACACCTTTATCATATTTCCGTCTTTACCAATCCTTGATAAAGCAATCACCGGGCCATAAACATTTTCATTTAATGGAAAGGGTTCATTGGTCTTCCTTGCCTCGATACATAACAGATTCCCTATAAACGACTCCTGTTTTATCCTGAATCCTGCCCTTGAAATCCTTCCCAGCGTTTCGGCACGCGAGATTACAGCATTCTCTCCGCGGGTAAGGAAAAAGTAAATTCCCCGTGTGAACTTAAGTTTTGGAAGGATACGTTTTACAATGAAATCGAAGAAATAATAGATATAATTTAACAAAGGAGGATACTTTTTTAAGAGCCTGTGTTTTCTCTGGTCCTTTGTCTCTACACAGCAGAAGAAAAAACCTTTCATTTCAAGTTTACTGTTTACGGCATCCAGGAAACTGTCGAGTCTCTTGATATCGTTGATCTTGTGAAGATTGATAATATAATCATATTTCTCATGAGCCAGGCTGTTAATATTAAAAATAGTAGTGGTTGACAACACGGCAGTGTGCTCGGTAAAGTTCCGGCAAGTCATTTTTAAGATTGCCTGGGTCATCTCCAATCCGCACTCTTTCTCAATTGCCTGAACAATCCCGGGGTTCACTTCTCCGGGTTCTTCTGTCTGTACCCCGTTTCCATTAGCACCTTTAACAAGATCAAATTCACTTTGCTTTTTATATATCTTATATTTTTCGTACGCCTCATAATCCTGCACAACTGCCTTTTTAAAGGCTATATAGACTACTCCGAAAAGAAGCTCCAGTATTGTTGCGAGTAAAGCTGTTCCCAGAACAATGGTTCTGGAATAATCGTAATCCCTTATAATATACATGGCAAGGGCAGTAATTGAAATAGCAATAATATTACTGGTCAGAACCCTTGTAAAAAGTGTTGTAAAGTTGATAATCTTGCCACGGTGCATCTTCCCGTTAACCAGCGAAACGACGATCCACATTAAAGCCAGGGCCAAGAAAAATGGTGCATGAGAGGGCAGGTACGATTTCAGGCTGGCAGGTTTTGTCCATACCATAGCAAGGAAGGATAATGTCAGAATAACAATGTCCGCTATTAATGTGATTGTCCCGAATTTACGTTTCTCCATCAGTTATTTGCAAACGACTGGTTTGATATGGTGAAGTAAGTAAAAATTTGATCAGATTGTTCTGATAAGACCAGATAATATGTTGCAAGGTTGCTTAAGAAAAAGTTCCCCTCATTATTGCTCCTCAACTCCGCTCTTTTTGCCCTCCAACGGGGGCATCGAAAAAATCTTCTTTAACCGCAAAGTGCGCTAAGAAGGCGCAAAGCACACAAAGCTAAAACGATATCAATCAGTTCTTTGCGATCTTTGTTTTAATTCTTTGCGACCTCTGCGGTTAATGGATTTCATCTTTTTCAACAGCCCGGAGGTAGTGGGCTTTTTAAACAGCCCCATTGGGGGGCAAAAAATAGTAGAATTTGGAGAGTGGATAAGAGCGCTAAAATCCTAAACTCACTCCCAGATTCAGGGTGTTCTTCCGTCCATAAAAATATTCCGGGCTCCACCTGGCATCTCCCCTTATATTGCCGGCTGAGAAAGAAATCCATGTATAGAGGTCATTAATAACCTGGTAAGAAGCTTTCAGTTCATAAGAGGTATTATGCCATTGCACAAAAGCCATCGGCGGATTGCCAACACGATTAGTCCCGAGTTCTGTATAATCCGGACCGCGTATCGCATCGATAAAACAGAGATTTACATCGAGGGTCCTTATCGGATGGTAATCAAAAGCAACATACCACTCCCTTGAGTTATCTTTCAGATAATAACCCAGATTATATCCGGAATTCTGAAAGGTAAGAGTCGGGACATAGTGCTGAAATGTAAGAGGGTAGGTATAGGTGAACTCAGTCGTGAAAGAAAGGTTCGTAACCGGGAGATCAGTTAATCTGAACCCGGCTTTCCAACTGAAGAAGTTCCAAGCATTCTTATCTGTAAAACGGCTCACCGATAGTTCATCAATGAACCAGGTGCCATAAAGATGAAGGTTTTTGATCTGTCTTGAACTGATATCAAAAAACATCTGTGAATTCATATTGTCAATTCCGGAGGTAAGAGAGTGATCGACCGACTTATAAAAGAACAGGGGTATCAGAAAGGCCGGATTTGCAGTTTCATTATCGTAAACAATACTGTTCCCGGCTGACAAATTAAGATTTTTAAAAGGGGTGAAGGTGAACATATTGGCAGCAATATATTTCTTATGATATGCCTCACGGTAGCTGGTGCCATAGCTGTTCGTGACCCAATAAGAATGGAGGCTGTCAACAACCATGGAGTTCAGCCATCCGTGGAAATAATTGAAATCAAGCCATTTTACGGGAGAGAGATGCAGTTTTAGCTGCACAAATGAAGGGTTGTTTCCCCCGAAAATATTTGCCCCGTTATAGTTATTTCCCCATTGCATGTTATCTTTTACCAGTCCTGCATCACCCCATTTCCAGGAATAAGTCACTCCTCCCTTCATCTCACTAAAGTCGTTGTTCCCTTTAATATGGCCGTCCACTCTCCGGGTAAGATATTCTGGCAATCCGAGGAGTGGTTTCTCGTGGTTATCGCGGAGTGAAGCATAGAATCCCCACTTCTGAATATACCCGCGAGCCTCTGCCCCGTTGCGTACGTAAGTTGCCCTTCCTGAAGAGTTGGTAAAAACCTCCCCGCCAAGAATAGGGTTTATCGTCAGTGAAAAAAGAGAGTCTTTGTAATAAAAAAGATCTTTGCGTCTTTTCCACTCTTTTCCTGCGTTAAGTTCCTTTCCGAAATCCATCAGGTAGAAGTCGAGTTCTTTCTGCTGCCTCTTATTAAGCTGATCTTTTTTTGTTTCCGTCTCTTTCAGGCATTGAGATATGAATAGCCGTGAATAAGGTTTTACAGCGGAGTTAATCGAAATTATCTGGTTGTTGGCAAGTTCATCAAGGAATTCATATATACCGTAGTTATTAACTGATTGGGGAACCTCCTGGGAATAAATATTTATATTCAATATTTGAATAAAACTGAAAAGCGAGAATATGAGGAGGTACTTTTTCAAAATTGTTTTAGAAACGATTTTAAAGGCAAATATATAACTATTGCGGGTATTGCCAATGGGGCGTTGCCCCTTGATCTAGTTTAATTTGTTCATTTGCCTTCGCGCTGTAACTTAGAATGATCAGTAACATTATTTTCTTTGGTTGGATTTCAAATGGCCTCAGAGAATTTTGGGAAAAAGCGACTGTTTTGAAGATTGCTGCGAGGGCCTGTTGCAAGCAATACTGTTTGAGGAGGACGAAGGACGACGAGTTGTATTGCGTGGGCAAGCTGAAAAACAGGAGCCCCAAAATTATCTGCAGCCTTGATCTTTCTTTAGTTACTTTCTTAGCATCAAGACAAAGAAAGTAACATGGTTCTTTGGCGAGCAAAAAATGAACAAACCTAATTTCAAGACAAAGAAAGTAACATGGTTCTTTGGCGAGCAAAAAATGAACAAATAAAAAAATTACCTTTGGGATCATCTTTATATCTTAAAAATGACAGAACAAGAGACCATACCTTCAAAAGAACAAAAAATTAAAAAGAACAATATTTCTGAAGAAAAATGGTATGCTCTTTATACCAGACCCCGTGCTGAGAAGCTGGTATTTCAGCGACTTGTTGAGGAGGGTATAGAAACATTCCTCCCTCTTCAAAAGACATACAGGATGTGGAGTGACAGGAAGAAGCTGGTTGAAAAGCCGCTTCTCTCTTCATATATATTTGTAAAAACAAACAAGAAGAATTTTCCCAGGGTTTATAAAACCAATGGTGTCGTTAAATTCGTCTCCTTCGAAGGGCAACCCGTTTCGATTCCCCAGAATCAGATAGATAATCTCCGGTTGCTTATTAACAGTGATGCTGAGATTGAAGTCTCTTTCGAGAAGTTAGCATTCGGGGATAATGTTAAGGTAATCAACGGTTCTCTCATCGGGTTGACGGGAGAACTTATAAAAATCGGGAGCCATAACCGTGTAGTGGTGCGGATCGACAGGCTTGATCAGAATCTGATACTCAAAATACCGAAAGCCTTTCTGAGGAAGGTGTAATGGTGCGAACCGAGTAAAAGTTACAGATTGTGAAATAAAGGCGTCAGGCATCGGTCATCGGGTATCGGGCAAAAAGGGGATTTAAACATCCTGTCACCTGACACCCCTGATGATCAATGGCTTTCGGGAAGACGAGTTTTTCCAGGTTATCAATTCATCTATTTTAGCTCTTCTCATATCTGATTTTTAATGTAAGATACATTTTTTCAAACGTCTTTTGTGCTGTATTGTGCCCTATGCTCTGTGCCCTGAGCCCCTGTTATTTTTGTTTAATTTATTCATTTCTTTTGCTCCTCCAAAAGAAATGAACCAAAGAAAAAGAGGTCGGAAATGACAACTTCAGCCAAAACGGGCGCCTGCTACACTAGCCTTAATGGCGCTACCGTTTTGACTGAAGTTCGCACCATTTCCGATTTGCCCTCGCGCTGGAACTTAGAAATCAGTAACATTATTTTTTTGGTTGGATTTCAAACGGCCTCAGAGAATTTTGGGGAAAAGAGACTGTTTTGAAACTTGCTGCGTGGGCATGAAGTAAGCAATACTGTTTGAGCGAGTGAAACGAGCGAGTTGTATTGCGTGGGCAAGCTGAAAAACAGGAGCCCCAAAATTATCTACAGCCTTGAATTTTGCTCACAATTTATTATTTTTAAGGGTGTTCGCGAGCTCGCCCCTGCGGGGCATCGGTTCTTTGGTTACTTTCTTTGTTTTCAAGACAAAGAAAGTAACATGGATTTGGACGAATAAAAGAACCGAACGAAATGAGCTCGGCGAAGCCAAATGAACAATAACAATCTTAAATTCACCAAAAGATACGGTTAGGGGCAACGCTCCTCTTTAAATCAATACAATTACGCAGCGTAAGACTATTTATTAAAAAAAAAGAGTGCTTTCCCGCACTCTGATTCTCCTAAATCTCGTTCTTATCCAAAATTTTAAAAACAGTTTTTGAAATAAAATAATTATTCCATATCTTGCGTTACATAAAATATGTAACATAAAATATGTAATATGAAGCAAAATCCATTTATTATAAGCGGATATATTTCTCCCGAATACTTCTGCGACAGAGAAGAGGAGACAGCCAGGATGCTGAATGCGATAAATAATGGTAGGCATGTTATGCTTTTCTCCCCAAGAAGAATGGGTAAAACAGGCCTTATCAGGCATCTGTTTTACCGGGCGAAGAAAAAGAAGGAATTCACTCCTGTTTACCTCGACATTATGGCAACAACCTGTCTCCGGGAGTTTTCTGAGACCTTCGGTAAAGCTGTATTGACTGCTATCGGTAAGAATGAGGCATTAATGAAAAAAATCCTCAAAAGTCTGTCGGCTTTAAGACTTAAACTCACAATTGATCATGTTACAGGAGAACCGGCTCTTTCACTCGATGTGAATAATGCCCGTGAAGCAGAGAAGTCTCTTGACACAATCTTCCGTTATCTTGCTGATCAGCCTTATACGATTGCAATAGCTATAGATGAGTTTCAGCAGATCACAAGTTATCCTGAGAAGAATCTCGAAGCTATCCTCAGGACACATCTTCAGACTGTCAACAATGTATGTGTAATCTTTTCCGGAAGCAGGAAGCATATTCTTACAGATATTTTCTCTTCTCCGGACAGGCCATTCTATAATATCGCTGAGATGATGGAAATAAGTGCTATAGAACCGGAAGTCTATAAGAAGTTTATCAGGGATAAGTTTACGAAGGGATCAATTTCAATTACAGGTCCGGCTCTCGACAGGATAAACGGGATTACCCGACTTCATACATTCTATGTCCAGTATTTTTGTAACCGTCTTTACAGTGAATACGCTAACATTGACACCGATGATGTAGATCATACATTAATTACCATTCTGAGGGAAAATGAGCCGGTGTATGCTAACTATCTTAATCTTCTCACCACGATGCAATACCGTGTGCTGAAGGCAATCGCAATTAATGACGGGATAGGCAATCCGCTATCAAAGGAGTTTCTTTCGAAATATGATCTTGGCGCAGCCAGCTCAGTTAGTCAGGCTATAAAAAGTCTGTCAGATAAAGAATTTGTTTTCTTCTCCGGGCAAAAATATCGTCTGAATGATATTTTTCTTGCACAGTGGATAATATATAAAACAGCATAACGATCAGAGGCATCAGGCTTCCGGCTACAGGCATCGGGCAAAAAGGGGATTTAAACATCCTGTCGCCTGCCGCCCGTCGCCTTTTTTAAATAAAAAAGAGCACCCCCCATGCTCTGATTTATATAAATCTCGATCCTGGCCAAATGGGAAGTGGAACTAAGTGATCTTGTAGCAATGAGAAATTCATTGAAGCGATTTAAGAATCTTATCAATTTGCAGGTAGTTCTCGGGCAAATGATTTTTTGCAACGTCCCAGATTATTTCATAATCAATTCCAAAATATTCATGCATTACCCTGTTTCTAAGATAATACATCTCAGTCCAGGGAATTTTGGGATTTTGGTCTTTTAAAGCATCAGAAACATTTTTAGCAGCCTCTCCAATTATTTCGAAGTTCCGGACAACTGCATCGACTGTCCTATAGTCCTGCTTAAATTGATCGAAATTGTACCCCTTAATATACTCAGCAATCCTATTCATTGCTGTTAAAAGGTCTTGAAGGTATAATTTATCTGAGCGATCCTTCTTTTTCAATTAAATAAATTTTACCTGTTTCAGTATCCTGTCTTTAATCTGGTCCTTTAAAGCATTTTTTGTAACCAGATCAATTTTGCGTCCGAATGTTTTTTCAAGATATATTTCAAGAGTAAAAAATTTCCATCCTATAGGTTTCTCAAATTCAACCAGGATATCAATATCACTTTCATCGGAAAAAGAATTATCAGAAAATGAACCGAATAATCCGATGCTTTTAACTGAATATTCTTTTTGAAGGAATGGTTTAAGTTCATTCAATCTTTCTATTACAAAGCTTTTACTTATCATAAAACAAAGATAATGAATTTTTCAATTTCTGGCATCGGGCGTCAGGTATCGGGCGTCTGGCTTCAGGCTGTCACCTGCTTCCTGTCGCCTGCCGCCAGTTTCCTGCCGCCTTTTTCCTCACGCCTGCCGCCTTTTTCCTTTCATCCGACGCGAGATCCCTGTCGCCTGCCGCCCGTCGCCTGACGCCTTTTCATAAACAAAAAAGAGCCCTCTCCCGGACTCTTAATTTCCTAAATCTCGTTCTTCCCCTGTGCTCTGTGCCCTGAGCCCTGAGCCATTACCCAAACGGTTTATCCCCGAACGGACTCTGAAACGGCGTATCATTTCCCTTTTTGGAGCCACCCCTGGGAGGAGGAGGGTTTGGAGTCATCATTACCAATGAGATACTATTATCCAGATTAATACAGTTTATCTCAGGTTTTATATATCGTTTTTTAGGGATCATTTTTTCTTAAGGGAGTTCAACTTCAACTGATTAAAGTTAATGATATATGTTACAAAAATACTTTTTAATTCAAATCTAACAAATTTATCTAAACGGCATCCGGCTTCCGGATTGCGGATACCGTTGCCCTCACACCTCACACCTCACACCGCGCACCTCATACCGCTCACCGCCTACCGGATTATCACCTTCCCCACATACCTCATCACCCCCGATCTTATTTCAACCAGATAGATTCCTTCTGCCGCCCTGACAGGGATCTGGCGCATATCATCTTTTGAAAATACAACATTGTCCTCTGTTGTGAAAACTCTTCCTGTCATATCGAGGATTTTTATACCGCCCGGTTTCCCGTTCCAGGTATCGCCCAGGGTCTGGATGTTGATTATTCCGTTTGAAGAATAAATGTTAAATGCTTTATCAGGGATATTAATATCTGAGATGCCGGTAGAAATAGTAGCGATTGTCAGAACAAACCTGTAAGGGAATGTTCCGGCATCAGAAGAAAAAGTGTAATTGTTTGTACTCTTCAGATCGACAATAAAGTCAGAATTTCCTTTGTCCGTTAGAGTGACTTTATAATTATCCAGCCCCTGAAGTTTGGAGGCAATTATTTTGTAATTTGATCCGGTATTAAGAAATTTTACAGCTACAGGAATAATAACTGTATCAGATGGGTAGGGGATCCCATAAATGCCAATCTTATCAGAGCCGACCATGGTATAGATCTGATCATGACCAGATGATAATAATTTTAAGGCATCAAATTTTCCATCAAATGAACTGGTTGCATTTTCATTCAACCAGATCAGGGTTTCATCCTGATTTCCTGAGTTATTTAGTTCAAGCTTGATCATGGGGTCAACAGACCCATTGCCATTTGAATCACTGCCCTTTAATTCAAGGCTCTTCTTATATCTTTGCTGGCCTGTATGTTCTCTTGCCGCAGAAAAGTTAAGTGAGGCATTGATAGCATTTGCTTTCACTAGAAATCCCTGCAGAGGAGGTATATCTTTAGTTGCACCATTTATCCCATCCGGAGCTGAGCGTATATAACTTCCAATTTTATAATTAATTGTATAATAAACAGCAGCGTTAATATCCCCATTTGGAACCACAAGATTCCAGTCAATTCCACAGCTAAGAGAATTGCCTAATAAATTCCAACCATAATTAGAAGTGACTAATTTGCCTACTCCGCTATATTGAAGTGATAACGGGCCAAGAGAAGTCTGAAGAGATGTTAAATTGCTGAAATTTACAATGACAGATGGATTGGCATGATAAAAACCATACCCCCGCCCAACAATTAAATCTGAAAAACTTGGTCCGGTACCATCCTGATATACCCAGCCATCATTATCAGTAGCAGAAGTTGTATTTGGGATTTGCGAATCATCATATTGTATCAGGTCAAGGGGGTTAATATTTGTGAATACGGATTTGTCACCAATATAATTGACTGGTACAGCGACATAATGCCATGCCCAGTTGTCTGTTCCGCCACCTCCGGTTAGGTACATTCCAATGTTTGCAAGTCCGGTTCCTGTATAGCTGTTCATTAAAAGGGAAGAAATTCCTGAATCATCAGAATTAAGATTGATCGTCCCATTATTGATCAGGTAGTTAATTGTTGCTTTAGCCTTTGGCTGTAAAGTTATATAACCAACATTTGTCACAGAAATCACAGTCAATAATCCATCAGCCTGTATGATTAATTGACCACCTACTTCCGTGATCAAATTGGTAATGGCAACATCCGAAGTAGTAATATTAGGGTTGTTACTCCTATGTGGAATTACAACGTTCATCGATGTCGAAGGCAAAATATTGGCAACCCAGTTGGACGGATTAGTCCAAACTGTTTCTGCACCAGAAGCTCCTCCAACCCATCTGCTATATTGATTTTCATAAGCGCCAATATCATAAGGCCCTATTCGGGTATTTCCAATAATGTCGGTAGGAATTGTCGGACTTGGAGTTGTTCCTGCATCCCGGCAGGGTGAGACAAAATTTATTGCCCAGTTTCTGGTTGAGGGATCAACAAAATTTGGTCCATTTATGTCAGTATTTGACGAGCTAAGGTTAATATTGCCAGTCCCGGAAATTGTCTGACCCTGAAAAGCAGAATAACTGATGGTGTTGGTACCTAAAAGCCATGTTTGGTTAGATGACCCCCAGAAAACAGAATTAACTATTTTTGAATCTACAGAGTTATTTAGCTGAATTCCATTCCCATAAGTTGTTGCAGAAGTATTATTAACAAAGGTACAATTAATAACATTTACAGAGCAATTAGACATAGCAGACAAACCTCCACCAGTATAAAAAGGAGCAGAGGTTCCTAAAGCGGAATTACTGTCAAAAATACAATTTTCAATTATGGAACTTGAGAAATCCCATAAAAATAAGCCACCCCCGAGTTCTGATGCTAAATTGGAATAAAAGAGAGTATTTATTATAGCAGGGTTTTGACTTCTATCTACAGCAACGCCACCACCTGCAACAGCACTGTTATATCGAATTATTGAATTCTCAATTGTCAAATTGCTGGTGTTAGCAAAAATACCTCCCCCGAAACCTTCCATATAGGTGCCAGACTTTAATCCATATTCAATTATACAGAACTTAATACTTGATGCTCCAGTGGACCCTTCAAAAGATATATGACCCCAGGAGGCCTGAGTATCTTTTGTAAAGGTAATAAAGGATGAGCTTGTACCAATTGCTGAAAGTATTCCTGAACCGGTAATTCTTAAATCAGATTCTGTTGTACAGAATTTTATGGTTATTCCAGGACCAATAGTTAAACTACCACTCGCTTCTATTTCAAGATCATTTTGATTGACTGCGGGCTGTCCAACATAGATAACCCCTCCTGAATAATTTGCAATGGTCCAGTCTGCCATTGGATTGGCACTATTGATTTTCCCATAGTAAGCAGTACTTGAAGTAAGACCATTCCCGAACCATTGCCCAAGTAAAATGTATGGTAGAAATACTATAATTAGAAATAATAATATCTTTTTCATACTGCTGTGTATTTCATATTTCATCTTAGGACCCATTACATCCTTGATAGGTTGCATAAGGTATTTTACTGCAGTTAACTTACAAATATAATAATTATTAGCAATAAGATTATGAGAAATGTTTGATTATTGACGAACGGGGGTAATCGGTTTGCGGTATGCGGTATGCGGTATGCGGTGAGCGGCATTCAGTGTATGGTACGCGGCAAAAAAGCAGAACAGCGTAAAGGCTCAATAGCATGACGGTGAAGGAGTCTGCAGTATGTGGCGTGCGGTGCGCGGTCCCGCCGAAGCGGGATCTACGCTTCGCTTCGATGGGCAGCAAGCGGAGTTCAAAGCGTGGTGCGTGGTGCAAGGTGCATGGTGACGTTAAGTTGACTCGGTGATTGGGAGTTTGAGATTGCCGCATGCCGCACGCCGCAAGCCGCAAACCTCACACCGGTAAAAAAACATCCAACAACCGTGCATATTAAAAATTTATGTTTAGATTTACACAGTAAAATAATCGATAAATGGAACTTATAGAAAGAAAGTTAACAACTGAAATAAATGAAAGTCTCAGACATTTTCCCGTTGTGGCGCTAATTGGACCGAGACAATGTGGCAAATCAACTCTTATCAGATATCTGCTTGAAAGTGATAAGGAGTTGGTATATCTTGACCTTGAAAGACAGTCGGATTTGCAAAAGCTAAACGAAGCAGAATGGTTTTTTCAGTCGCAGAAGGGAAAATTAATCTGTCTCGATGAGATACAACGAAAACCGGAAATATTTCAGTTGATAAGAAGCCTTGTTGATGAGTGGCGAAAAAACAGCAGCTTTGTCATTCTGGGATCTGCTTCAAGAGACCTTTTGCAGCAAAGTTCGGAATCGCTTGCAGGAAGAATTTCATATAAGAGGTTAACTCCGTTTTTGTGGTGTGAAGTTAAACAGAAAAGTGGTATTGAACATTATCTTATCAGAGGAGGATTTCCGGGATCATTCCTGGCTGAAAGTAATTCTGTTTCAATGGAATGGAAGGAAAATTTTATATCATCTTTTATTGAAAGAGATCTTATGCAATGGACAGGTTCATCACCTGTATCAGTACGCAGACTATGGCAAATGCTGGCTCATTTAAACGGACAGACAGTGAACTTCTCGTCATTGGGAAATTCGCTTGGTGTAAGTAATACAACTGTTAAAAACTATATTGATCTTCTGCAGTCAACATTTATGGTTGAGATTGTTCCCCCGCACATGACAAATACGGGGAAGAGACTTATTAAGTCACCAAAAGTCTACATTAATGACTCTGGTATCTTAACAGCTCTCCTTGGATTAAAAAATTTTATGCAACTGGCAGGTCATCCTGTTCTTGGCAGTTTATGGGAAGGTATTGTTCTGGCAAACCTGAAGGGACATTTCCCGGGGACGGATATCAGATTCTACAGAACAAATCATGGTTCTGAAATTGATTTTCTGGTTATGCTGCCAAAGGGTTTTATTGCCGTTGAATGCAAAGCATCTAAAGCTCCTGCATTGTCGAAAGGTACTTTTTCCGCAATTCATGATCTGAAGCCGGAATTTACTTTTATTGTATCTCCTGTCGAAAAAGGATATCCTGCCGGAAAAGGAATTGATGTGGTGTCTCTTGATGAACTCACAGATAGAATCGGGCAGATGATGTGATCAGGCTCTGCGGCGTGCGATTTGCGGTGTGAGGCATGCGGTACGCGGCATGCGGCATGAGGTATACGATATGGAGAATTCAAAGTGGAAAGAGATCAGAAATCAGAGATCAGAAATCAGATGACAGGGAAATGAAATCAGAAATCAGGGATTAGTATTTGAAGAAAAAGTTCTTTCAGCATCGATTTTGTCCCTGGGGTGCAATAATTTGTTGACACATTTATTTATCTGTTTCAATTAAACACTTAAAACATTTCAATATGAAAACACATAAAGACCTGAATGTCTGGCAAGAAAGTATAAGCCTTGTAACACTTATTTATGAAAAAACAAAATCATTTCCGAAAGATGAATTGTTTGCTTTGACCTCACAAATTAGACGTTCTGCAATTTCAATTCCGTCTAATATTGCTGAGGGTGCAGCGCGAGAATCAAATAAAGAGTTTCTCAGGTTTTTATTTATTTCTCAAGGATCAATTTCTGAATTAGATACTCAGCTTTTAATTGCTAATAACCTGAATTTTTTAAGTAAAGAAGATTATGTTCAGATTAGTGAAAAGTTAGTAGCAATAAAAAAGATGTTGGCGGGACTTATAAAATTCAGGAAGACAAAGTCTTTCTAAATGCCTAATCCCTGGTCCCTGATCTCTGGTGCCTGATCCCTGATCCCTGTTCCCTGTTCCCTTCTTCCAGCTCAAAATAATATCATATTTATCGAATTGGATTTGCAAATTTAAAAAGAACGAGTAAATTTGTTACTCATTAATCCGAACCTGACCCAATGATTAATGCCCTTATAACCTCTGAAACGAGGATAAAGCTACTCAGGAAGTTTTTCCTTAACAGCAGCACCAAGGCTCACCTCCGGGGACTGGAGTCTGAATTTGGAGAATCCTCAAATGCAATCCGTCTTGAGTTGAATAGGTTTGAAAAGGCGGGCCTCCTTCATTCCCTGCGCGACGGTAATAAAAAGGTTTACCAGGCAAACCGTAACCACCCCTTATTTGGTGATATACATAGTATTATAATGAAAGAGGCCGGTATCGACCGGGTAATTGATAAAGTGATTCATCGTATCGGAAATCTTATTTGCGTTTATCTCACCGGCGATTTTGCACGAGGCAAAGATAGTCCCGTAATAGATCTTATTCTCGTAGGAGAGAATATCGACCGCGAGTACCTTGCAAGGAAAGTTATGCAGGCTGAGGAACTTGTCGGACGAAAGGTAAGTTATGTTGTACTTCACCCGGATGAGTCTGAAAATCACCTTTTAAAGGTAAAACCGGCAGATCTGCTGCCATTATGGAACAGCGAGGAAAGTAAATTGATGTTACATCATTCCGTTTCAACCGGAACATGATGAAGAAGATATAAGCAATGTGTTTCGGATATAGCTGAAACCGCTGCAAACAGGGACTAATTCTGCTAGTTGGGCACTTCACTGGATGTGACTGACGGGGCGGAAGCATGGCTGGGAAAGACAAAAGACAAAAGTAAAAAGTTGAGGAACGAAGTGACGAAATCCCGCAAAGCGGGGACAAAAGGGGGAAGTGAAAAGTTAAAAGCGTTTCGCGTTTCTGGAAGCTCAGGGCACAGAGCTCTGCACCCTGCGCTCTGCGCCTCAAAAAAACAAACGCGAAACGATAAACGCTCAACGCAATTTTTTAATTAACTTTGCAATTAATCAATAAGTATTATGTCACAATATATTTTTGAAGGAAAATATCAAAATAAGTCAGCAAGTGTTAAGGTTAAGCTGCTGCTGTTTCATTTTGAGGATGAAAATAATATTCACTTCATTTATTCTCCTCATCTTGATCTGACTGGATACGGAAATAAATTCGAAGATGCCAGGAAGTCCTTTGAAATAGTTTTTGAAGATTTTGTTGATTATACGCTTAAGAAGAAAACGTTAGGTAAGGTATTAACCAGCTTAGGGTGGGCATTGAAAGGGTCGACCCATAAGCCAAAGAAGGTCATAGCACCAAGTATTACATCTGTTATAAAAGACAATGAATATGTATCTGAGATATTTGACAAATATCCCGTCAATACGTACCACCAGGAAGTTGGGTTGCCTTGCTTCATCTAAAATAAGGTTGGAATGTCAACATCTAAATTATCAAACATTCCCGTAAAAGAGTTTCGCAAATTTCTTGAAAGCCAGGGACTAAACCTTATAAAGGACAGCAGGGGGCAGAGGTGGTCATGAGAAATGGTCCAAATCAGGCATGGACAGACCAATCACCATACAAACGCATATTGATCCGGTTCCGGAATTTATCGTGAAGCAAGTATTACGACATATAAAAATGGATAAAAAAACATTCTTCGAAGAATTCAAAAAGCAATAAAGAGAATCACCAAAAACACCCTGGTTCTAGTCAACGAGAAACGCGAACCGAGTCCCGCTTCAGCGGGACGAGCTCGACGAAGTCAAACGAAAAACGCGAAACATAAAACAGTTATCTTTAACCCTACTTTTGTCTTTTGTCTTGACTGCGTATAATATTAATATAAAATGAATCCATTCAGTTACGGTACCATTGTTAAAGGAGAATACTTTTACGACAGGCACGAGGAATGCCGGCGAATTATTACAACTCTTTCAGGTGGAAATAATCTTGTACTGTTTGCACCCCGAAGGTTTGGTAAAACCTCGCTTGTGTTTCGTGCCATTGAAGAATTGGTGACCTTAGGTTATATTTGTGTTTATTTCGATTTTATGCCTGTTTACTCACGAGAGTCATTTATTGAAGCTTACTCCAAAGCGATACTCTCCCGACAAAATAACCTGCAGAAGGGCGTAAAAAAAATCGCAACTTTGATAAAAGGTATCCGGCCAAAGTTGGTTTTCGACCAATCTGGAAAACCAGAATTCACTTTGGATTTTACAGATGATAAAATTAGCGAGAAAACCCTTGAAGATATTATTGACTTACCGGAAAGATTAGCTTCTGAGCGTAACCGGTATATTATTATTTTTGACGAATTTCAGGAAATTAATAATCTTAATGGTGAAAATTTCGAAAAACTTCTTCGCAGCAAAATTCAACGGCAGGAACATGTAAACTATCTTTTTTTAGGAAGCCGGACTCATCTTCTCAACGACATGTTTAGTAATAAAAACAAGGCCTTCTATAATGCAGCGATGTTGATGCAGATTGAATCTTTGCCAAAGAGCGATACTATTGAATTCCTGAAAGACAGATTTTCTCTTTCCGGTATTCTGATTGATGAAACGGTTTCTCTCTATCTAATAGAGCAAGCCGGGAATATACCTTATTATATTCAATTACTGGCTTCCGAAGTATGGCAATATATGGTTTCCTCACAACAAGAGGTAAATGCTGAAGTTGTTGGTTTATGTGCTGAGAGAATCGTGGATTTGAAAAATGATTATTATTTTGAACTTTACGGCAAACAATCTGCTTATCAGAAGAAGTTATTAAAATCTCTTTTAATAAGCGGAGAAAATTTGTTTTCGACAAATTACGCCAAGCGATTTAGGTTATCTGCAACCTCTACTACTCAAAAAGCGATGATTGGATTAGTTGAAAGCGGGATTGTGGAGAAAGTTGAAGGAAATTATTTCATATCTGATCCATTCTTTAAGAGGTTTCTTTTCCGTTACGCCTGATGGCGTTACGCTTGCGGGCGTAAAAAACAACGCAATATTTAAAAAAACTTAAAAATGACAAATAAAGAACAAATACAACGAGATATAGCAATTGCTTTTGATTTCGTTGAACAAATAATAGATAACCCGGATATACTTGACAAGATACCTGATGGTACTACGATTACTTTTCTTGACGGTGAAAATGTAAAGCCGGAGAAACCTATTAGTCAAGATACTGCAAAAAAATACGTCAACGTTAAAAGGCACTTTGAAGTATTATAAAATCTATGGCATAAGATTAAGGCTAAGGTTAAGGTTTAGGTTGAGAAGAAGAATAAATAAAACATGATTTACAATAGTTTCACAGAAATGCCAGTTTGGCAGAAAGCACATAAACTTGCAATTGGAGTATTTAACCTGACAATTAATCTTCCAAGGTCAGAAGATTACGGATTGACATCCCAGATTCGAAAATCATCAAATGGGGCAGCAGCATGTATCGCTGAAGGATTTGGCAGAAGTACAAAAAAAGACAAATCTAACTTTTACATAATTGCACGTGGTTCCTCATTCGAAACCCAAAACCATTTATTATATGGTAACAAAGTTGGTTATTTTGAAACTCAAATTACTCAACGTCTTTTTGACGAGTATAATGACCTTATTTATGAATTAAATAAACTTATTAAATCCCTGGAATAATGCATGAACTAAGGTTTAGAGACTCTCAACCTCAACCTTAACCTCAACCTTAGTGACCTCAACCTTAACCTCAACCTCAACCTTAGCCTCATTTTATGGTTATAACAATAAAAAGTCAACAATTATCACTATTTTTGTGGTTATAGTCTGGTAAATTCACTATGATGATCAGAAGAGATTTATATTTAAATCAGCTTTTCGGCTATATTGATAAGCCTTTTATCAAGGTCATTACCGGCATCAGACGAAGTGGTAAGTCCGCCATTCTGATGTTACTTCGTGATGAATTGTTGAGAAAAGGGATTAATGGGATAAATGTTATCTATATAAATTTTGAAAGTTTTGAATTTTCAGAAATAGATGACGCCGAAAAGCTTTACAAATTTGTCAAAACTAAAATTAAAACCAAGAAACGTTATTATATCCTACTCGACGAGATTCAGGAAGTAGGATCATGGGAAAAAGCTGTTAACTCTTTTTTAGTTGATTTCAACGCTGATGTTTACATTACAGGATCCAACTCCCGGCTTTTGTCTTCGGAATTGGCCACTTATCTGGCTGGACGCTATGTTGAAATTCACCTTCATACACTGTCCTTTTCTGAATATCTTTTTTTCAAACAAATACGTCTTAATGAAGAGACTTCCGATCTGCATCGTGAATTTGGATTTTTTTTACGTCTTGGTGGATTTCCGACTCTCAATACCGGGGAATACACTTATGAATCTGCCTATAAGGTGGTATACGATATTTATTCATCCGCTATTCTTCGCGATACAGTACAACGATATAATATCAGGGATGTTGAACTTCTGGAACGTGTTGTCAGGTACGTGTTTGACAATATAGGTAATAAATTCTCGGCAAAAAATGTAGCTGACTATTTTAAAAGCCAGCAGCGCAAGATAGATCTTAACACTGTATATAATTACCTCACTGCTCTTGAGGGAGCATTTATTGTGTACCGGATACCACGTTATGATGTTAAGGGTAGAGAGATACTTAAGACATTTGAAAAATTTTATACAGCTGATCAATCGTTACTGTATGCCGTTATGGGGTATAAGGAGAGGCATATTTCAGGTGTTCTTGAAAATATTGTAATGCTTGAGCTAAAACGAAGAGGGTACAATGTATTTGTTGGAAAATCGGATGACAAAGAGATTGACTTTATTGCCGAATTGAAAGGGAATAAAATTTACATTCAGGTCGCTTACAAAATGTCGGAGCAAACTACAATTGACCGTGAGTTTGCTCCATTACATGAAATAAAAGACAACTATCCTAAATACGTGATAACAATGGATGAGACGTGGCAGGATAACATTGAAGGCGTTCAGCACAGGCACATTGCTGATTTTTTACTTATGAAGGAATATTAGCTGCGGGTTCTGCATTCCACGTTGTGCATTGCATGTTCCAGAAAGCCTCACGCCTCACGCCTCACGCCTAGCACCTCAACCTCAACCGTAAGATTAATTCCAACTTCAACTGTCAGGGAATACTTGTCAGTTCAAATGGAAACGAATTAATGCGCAATATCCAATTAAACTTAACGGGTTCATTTTAACTGCTTATTTTAGTAGAAGTATTAACAAAACAAGAATAACTGTATGGAAACCCTGAATATTTCTGAAAAGAAGAATGATCTTTGTGAAAGGCTCTTTGAATTCGCTGTGAGAGTTATTGAATTTTTGAAGACGCTGCCTTATTCACCAGAAAATAAAACTATCCGTACGCAGCTATCAAAAAGTGCTTGTTCCGCAGGTGCAAACTATGAAGAATCACAGTCTGGATCTTCTAAAGCTGACTTTACAAATAAAGTCAGGATTTCACTACGAGAAATGAGAGAATCAAATTATTGGCTCAGAATTATTAAAAGAACTGTTAAAGAGGTAAATATATCAGAACTGGATTATTTAATTAAAGAATCCGGAGAACTCAAAAACATCCTTGGCTCCATCGTCCAAAAAACCAGATAATCAATCTTTTTACTTTTGTCTTGTGACTTTTGTCTTTTATCTTTAACCATACTTTTATCTTGTTGAAATGGTAACAAAAAAGAAGTTAGTGGTTATAATTGAAAAAACAGATACCGGATTTTCTGCTTATTCAGAAGACTATCCGGTATTTACAACAGGAGCAACAGTAAATGAATTGCTTGAAAACACCAATGAAGCTTTCACCCTTTACTTTGAGGATAAAAATCACGGTACGCAACAGATTTACTATGAAATAGATTTTAAGCAGTTCTTTCAATACTATAAGGTGATAAACTCCAAAGCACTTGCTGAGAAGATCGGCATGAATCCCACCCTATTATCTCAATATGTGAGAGGTCATAAAAGACCATCCGAGCAACAAAGCCGAAGGATTCTGTATGGTATTAATAAGATCGGACAGGAACTGGCTGAAATGAGTGTCATTTATGAAATCAAGGAAAAAGTAAAAAGGAAAAAGTAAAAAGTGCTTAATTGATGAAGGAGAATGATTTAAAAGCACGCAACGAGGAATCTCAAGCTGCAGTATCCCACTCTTGTTCTCTAAAAAAGATTAAATTGCATACATGGATAAGTCGTTAGAAATAAAATTAAAAGGTATGCTTTGGGATTTACCGTCTGGAAAAAGTGAAAGACTTTTAGAACGGATATTACAAAATCCACAAAAAGAATTCCAGGACCAACAATTATTGGTACGTGGATTAAATAGCCTTAACTGGTACGATTTGATACAACTTCTCGGTCATAATAATTTACTTCAGCTGCTTTCAGAAAGCGTCATAAGCAAACTGCATCCCAGGCAGCGTCAGATATATTATAAAAATGCAAAAGAATTATTATCAAAATATACTATATCCTCTGCAAGATAAGTTATTGCGTATCATGGAAAAGCTTCCGGTTGATTTTTATTTGACCGGAGAAACGGCTCTAAGCAGAGCTTATTTAAATCACAGATATTCTGATGATTTAGATTTCTTCGTAAATCAAAATCCCAATTTTGAGAAACAGGTTGAGTTGATCCTGAAATCAATTAAAAATATACTTTCAAATAAACTTACCGCATTAAGCAGGCTATCAGAAAAAGATGTGGTTGATATAGTTTTTATAGCATTAAACTATGAATTTAACTGGGTTGAGATTATTAAAGAAGCATCTGAAAAGGATATGTGGATTAATGCGGTTGAAGCATCAAAAATTCTTGATAGTTTTCCCTTAAATAAATTAGATGAAATTATCTGGATTGCCCCACTTAAAGATTTAAATTCATTTGAAAAACAACTTCAATTATTAATAAGTGATTTATTATTGGGCAGGCAAAATTCTCTTTTTATTAACAGAAGAATAAAACTGTAGTTGTGCTCCTTGTCTTAACTTCAACGCGAAACATAAAACAGTTATCTTTAACCCTATTTTTGTCTTGTGACTTTTATCTTTTATCTTTTCCCTCAACCTCAACCTCAACCTCAACCTCAACCTCAACCTCAACCTCAACCTCAACCTCAACCTCAGCCTTATTTGAAAAATATATTTAATTTTGTAATTGGTCTAAAATTCAATTCTAATTGAATTATTCAATTAACATATCAGATTTTGCTTCAGCAATACAGGAGAACTTTCCCGAAATTCCCTTTGCCCATATTTTTGGTTCATCTGCAAATGGAGTCGTAAAAGTGGGTTCAGATATAGATATTGCGATTTGGTATAATGGCTCTGATCCTTTTATAAAAGTTAAAGTTTTAGAAATCCTTGAACCTGTTTCAAACAATATACCTGTTGACATAGTTAATATTTATGATGCAAACCCGTTGTTGGCACATAAAGCGCTTACCGGAAATATTTTGTTTGTACGTGAAGGACAAAAATTCAATTATGCTTCATTTTATTCAAAAGTTGCAGCCGAATACGAGGACAAAATATATTGGATTCAAAAACAACTACAATATCGGGGCTATGAAGTACAATGGAATCATTGAGGCAAAACTCAGGACAATAGAAGAGAAGTTATTGGAAATAGAAAGTTGGCAAATTATTTCTTTTCAGCAGTTACAAATGAATTCGATGTTGCGCAACGCGACGGAACGAGCTCTGCAGGTAGCCATTGAGGCAATCATTGACGTTTGTGAACACATACTTGCACTTGAAGGAATTTCAGCCCTAGAAACATCAGCAAATGTGGTAAAAAAAGTAATTGAAATGGGGATTATCACAAATGATCCCGAATATCCCGATATGATTCGTTTTCGTAATTTTATTGTCCATAGGTACGAAAAGATTGATTTGGAAATAATTTACACCATTGTGTCAAAAAAATTACCCGTATTCAGAAACTTTATTCATGAAATAAGGAATAGCTAATCTTGAAGACATAAAATGTAAGATAGCAACCTCGTAAACTTTTGTCTTTTATCTTAATCTATACTTTTACTTTTTTACTTTTTCCTTGAACCCACTTTTATCTTTTTACTTTTGTCTTTTATCTTAAAAAGATTATAATGAAACAAATTACTCTCGTTCTAACCGCAGCTCTCTTACTGGTTTCAGGCTGTACCAGCCAGAAGAAACTCGCCTACCTGAATAATCTCCCGGTACCAAACGGCGAAGAAACCTTTACAATGGAGATTCCTGATTACAAAATCCAGCCGCGCGATATCCTATATATTACTATTAAAGCAATGACGCCTGATGGATCAATTAATGATTTTCTTTTACCTTCCAGAAATAATGCAGGAAATAATTTAGGACAGGGAGAATCCGGGGGCTATCTTTATGGTTATGATGTTAGTCCTGAGGGGAACATCGTAATCCCTGCTGTAGGACCTATTAAAGTTGGCGGTCTTACGTTGGAAGAAACAAGAAGGTTAATTCAGGAATCTGCCAATAAAGTGTTTAAGAATTCAACTGTCGAATGCAAGCTTCTGAGTTTTAAGTTTACCGTTATAGGAGAGGTAAGAACGCCAGGAACCTATGTTAATTACAACAATTATCTAACTGTTATCGAAGCAATTGGACGCGCTGGAGGGGTAGGCGACTTAGGGAACAGAAACCGGATCCTGGTTGTTCGTCCAATTGATAAGGGAACCAAAACCTATAGAATTAATCTGCAGGATAAAAATATTCTTACATCTGAAGCATATTTTCTCCTTCCAAATGACGTGGTAATCGTTGAACCAGTGAGACAGAAGATCTTTAACATGAATGTGCCGACTATTTCGTTTGTTATATCAACTTTCACTGCGACAATTACGATGACGCTGCTGCTGATCAATTATTTGAAATAAAAAGTTCCGTGTTTAGTAAGCACAGGGCTCAGAGCTCAGAGTACAGAGCAGATAGTTCAGAGTAGAATAAACGGTATTAATTATGGAAGATTTACCCTGTGAAATAAATTCAATCTCATCAATTTTCAGTTTTAAGAATGCTAATGTATTTTCATTTTCATTATTTAACTTGGAAGTGATATTTCACAGGGTGAAGGTTTGAACAGTTAGATATTTGGAAAGAAGCTAATCAGGTTTCTGATATTCTATTTGATTATGCAGATAAAGCTGATGAAAAAAGACTTTATAAATTTGCTGAACTCTGCGCCCTGAGCCCTGAGTCCTGCGCAACACCTCAAAATTTTAGACATCGTTGAACCTCGAACCTCGAATTATAGTCTTGGTGGTTACCGTAACCCTCATTACGATAAAATTGTTTATATTTGATTTTTGACAATATTAAATTGAAAAAGAACATTTCAGATGGAATTTTATAACCGTGAGGAAGAGCTTAAATTATTGGATAATACCAGGAAACTATCCGGAAAGTCAGCCATGATGACGGTTATTACCGGGAGGCGAAGAATAGGAAAAACAACTCTGGCCATTAAAGCATCAGAAGGATATCCTTCTCTCTATTTTTTTGTAGCCCGTAAAAGTGAAATACTACTTTGCAGGGAATTTATTGAAGAAATTGAAATTAAGCTAAATCTAAGGGTGCTGGGAGAATTCAACAGTTTTGCGAAACTGTTTGAATACCTGATGGTACAAGCTCAAACGCAACCATTTACACTTATAATTGATGAGTTTCAGGAGTTTTCTCATATAAACGTATCGGTTTTCAGCGAGATACAGAACCTATGGGACAGGTATAAGGCAACACCAGGGATGAACCTGGTTTTAAGCGGTTCGGTATATTCGATGATGAAGAAAATCTTTGAGAATGAAAAGGAACCCCTTTTTGGCAGGGCAAATGAACGTATAAACCTGCAGCCTTTTAATGTTAATGTGATCAGAAGTATTGTTACAACAAAGGTACCTGATATAAGGAAGAATGATTTGCTTGCTTTTTATATATTAACAGGGGGTGTCGCAAAATATGTTGAGCTGTTTGTCGACAAAGGCAAATTTACTTTTAATCAGATGCTTGGCGAGATATTCAGGGAAAATTCATTGCTGATTGATGAAGGGAAAAATATTTTAATTGAAGAATTTGGAAAAGATTACACAATATATTTTTCAATTTTATCACTGATTGCCTCTTCAAAAACATCGCGGACGGAAATCGAATCGATTCTTATGAAGGACATAGGGGGGTATCTCGACAGGCTCGAAAATGAGTACCGGATAATCAGAAGTATCAGACCGGTGTTTTCAAAACCAGGAGGCAGGATACAAAAATATACTATTGAAGATAACTTCCTGGCGTTCTGGTTCCGGTTCATTTATAAATATCGCAGCTCCATTGAAATTGGTAATTTTAAATATGTACGGCATATTGTTGAACGCGATTTTGATATATACAGCGGGATTTTTCTCGAGAAATATTTCAGGGAAAAGCTTGCCCTTAGCGGTAGATACACCAGGCTGGGTAGTTATTGGGAAAGAGGGAATCGTAATGAATTGGATATTGTTGCCATTGACGAACTTCATAATAAGGCACTTATAGCTGAAGTAAAAATGAATAAAAAAAAATTCAGACCCAACCTGTTAAAAGATAATGCTCAAAACCTTATTAATAAACTCGACGGTTATAAAATAGAATATAAATCTCTTTCCATCGAAGACATTTAAGTAGAAGCTAAAAAGGAAACCAATTCGAAACGAGAAAGCACAGGGCGCAGGGCTCAGAGCTCAGAGTACAGAGCAGATAGTTCAGAGTAGAATAAACGGTATTAATTATGGAAGATTTCAGGTTTGAACAGTTAGATATTTGGAAAGAAGCTATTGAAATTTCTGATGTTCTTTTTGATTACGCTGATAAAGCTGATAATAAAAGACTTTTCAAGTTTGCTGAACAATTAAGAGCTGCAGGAATGAGTATATCAAACAATATTGTTAGCCCTGTGTAATATCTTAGATTAGAAAATTTGATTTTTTATTAGAATTAACTTTTAAGATAAATTGTATAGTGCAAAATAATTATTTCACAGGGCAAGTAGGCTCGGGTTCTTTCTCAGATAAAGAGTTTGCTAATTTTTTGAATATTTGCCGTCGTTCGATTTTTGAATGTGCAAATATTCTTTATATTTTCGAACGGAGAGGAATTATTACTCAATTAGAGAGAACTACTATATATCTTAAACTAATAATATTAAGTAAGAAAATTACCAATTTCCGAAAATCTTTGAAATAAACTTAGCTCTGTGCCCCGTGCCCTGCGCCCTGCGCTCTGTGCCTCTAAACGATAAACTTACACCACATGGAACCCAATTATTACCCCAACAACTACAATCTCCCCGAAGACGACAATCTCGATATAAAACGCTACATCTCGTTGTTTATTAGCAACTGGTACTGGTTTGCCATTTCGCTTTTTATTGCGATAACGATTGCATACTCGATAAACAGGTATTCGCAAAGAATTTATAGCGTTTCATCAACATTGCTTATTAAGGATGATCAGATTGCCGGTGTAAAGAGCAATGCTGAAAGTGTGATCCCCGGAGGAGATATATTCAGGAGCCAGCAGAATCTGAAAAATGAAATGGGCATTCTGCGGTCATTTAGTTTAAACTACAGGGTCATGAAGGAACTTCAGGACTTCCATGTTGTTTATATTAGTGTGGGCAGAAGAGGAATTGTAGAAAAGTTGATGTATAAATCGTGTCCGTTCAAGGTGATCTATGATTCACTTGAGCTTGAGCCGATAGGAACGGTGGTCAAAATAGAGATATTGCCGGATAATAAATACAGGATCAAACTTGACGATGGTCTTAACCTTACTCCCATGAGTTTTGGAGTGCGGTTTAAGGAATATGGATTTGATTTTACGATTGTGCCCAGAGAGTCAGGTCGTAATATATTTGACAAAAATAGTTCAAACAGGTACTATTTTTATTTTAATAATCCTGAAAATCTTGCCTATGAATACCGTGGTAAACTGTCGGTTGCTCCGATAGAAAAGGACGCATCAATTGTCTCTCTTTCAGTATCTGGTTTGGTTCCGGAACAGGAAGTTGATTACCTTAATGGTCTAATGAAAGTGTATATCAAGTATGGACTTGAAAACAAGAACGGGACTGCAGATTCGACAATTAAATTCATTGATAAGCAAATTAATATTATTTCTGATTCTTTGAAGGATGCAGAGGGAAGGATGGAGAATTTCAGGAAGACAAACAGCTTTTTTGATGTAAGTAAGGAAGGGACACTTATCCAGGACAAGCTTGAAAAACTGGAGAATGAGAAATCCGTTTTTGAACTACAACTTCAGTATTATAATTATCTTGCAGAGTACCTTAGTATTAAAAACATTAATGGAACAATTATCTCCCCCTCGGTAATGGGAATAACCGACCAGGTACTTCTCAGGCTGGTTAATGAGTTATCTGTTATAAAGAATGAAAAGGTAAAACTCAATTTCAATCTGGAAGTCAATCAACCTGCTCTTGAACTTATGGACAGACAATCTGAAGAGACAAGGAAAGCTTTGATGGAAAATATCAGAAATGGTATAGCCGGTCTCAGGCTTTCAATTGAGGAATCGGATAGAAATATAGCAGCAGTTGACACATTGATTAACAGGTTGCCAACTACGGAAAAGAAATTCATCAACATCCAGCGAAAATTTCAACTTAATAATACTGTATATACTTACCTGCTTGAAAAACGTGCTGAGTCAGGTATCGCAAAGGCCTCCAATTTACCGGATAACCGGATTATTGACTTTGCTTCATCTGGCGGACCGATAAAACCAAAAACGAGATCTAACATCGTTATTGCATTTATGCTGGGATTGATATTGCCGATGATGGGAATAGCTCTTATAGATTATTTCAATGATAAGGTAATAGATAAAAGGGATGTCGAGAAAAAGACAAAAGTTCCGGTTATAGGATATATCAGTCACAGTGAAAGTAAAAGCGAGATTCCTGTTGTTGAAAAGCCTGGTTCATCTCTTGCCGAGTCATTCAGGTCGGTACGAACGTCTATAAAGTTTTTTATAAAAGATAATGAAAAACCTGTTATATCTGTTTCATCCACAATAAGTTCAGAAGGAAAGACGTTCATCTCCATCAATATCGCAGCAATTACTGCCATGCTTGGTAAGAGGGTTCTACTGATAGGACTCGATCTCAGAAAGCCCCGGATAAACAGGGTGTTTGAATTTGAGAAAAGTCCCGGAATGAGTACCTACCTCAGTGACAACTGCAAGTATGAAGAAGTTATTAAAGAAACCCAGATTAAAAACCTGTTTTACGCTCCCTCCGGTCCGATCCCTCCAAATCCGGCGGAACTTATCGCAACTGAAAATATGAGAATATTCCTGGAAAAAGCTAAAAATGATTTTGATTATGTAATAATTGATACTCCTCCTATAGCCATTGTGACAGATGCTTTATTACTTGCACCGTATGTTGATCTTAATCTCTTTATTGTAAGGCAGAGATATTCATCGCGCAGCACAGTTGAAATGATAGATCAACTTTACAGACGAGGAGAACTCAAGAATTTGGCCATTATAATAAACGATATAAATCTCACAGGGTATTACGGTTACGGTATGAGGTACGGATATTACTTAGGATACGGTTACTCATATGGGTATAATTATTATGGGAAAGGGTATTATGGAAAATATGGATATTCAGACAAAGCATCAGGATATTATACTGATGAAAAATAAGACCACACTAAATTTTATAATAAAGGAATTCAGAGGTAAAATGAAATTTTACCAAGACTGAAATATGACAGATTGCTTTAGTGATACTACTTTCAATAAAGAATGGTATTAGAGAAAATCGAGTAAAAGGGTAAGCGAAATAAAAATGCATGTTATGACTTTACCTGTATTATCAGTTGATACAATCTAAAATAGTTGACCGACCACTAAATCCTCAAATTAAAAATGAATCACCCCTTCATCTCCGTCATTTCTCCTGTATATGGCTGCAAATCCTGTTTATATGAGTTATGTTTCCGGTTGAAAGAAACTCTTGAAAAAATTACTCAAGATTTTGAAATCATTCTGGTAAATGATGTAAGCCCTGACGGCGCCTGGGAAACCATAATCGAATTGGCCCAAAAAGATTCCCGCGTAAAAGGGATTAATCTCTCCCGTAACTTTGGACAGCATTACGCAATAACTGCCGGCCTTGACAACTGTAACGGTGAATGGGTGGTCGTAATGGATTGCGATTTACAGGACCAACCGGAAGAAATACTTAAGCTATATAACAAAGCATTAGAGGGATATGATATAGTATTTGGAAGAAGGTTTGCAAGGAAAGACCATTTTTTTAAAAAGTTTTTTTCAAAGTTATTTTATTTTTTTTTCAGCTATTTAACAGATACAAAGCAAGATTATACTGTTGCTAATTTTGGAATTTTTCACAAAAAAGTAATACAAGCAATACTTAATATGGGAGACTATTACAGGGTTTTTCCTATATTAATTCAGTGGGTGGGCTTTAAAAAAACTTATATCGATGTTGAACACGGTTACAGAAACGAAGGTAAATCCGGGTATAGCTATCGGCAACTTATCAGGCTAGCATTTGATATGATTGTATCCTTTTCTGAGAAACCATTAAGACTGGGATTGAAATTTGGGATTTTGATATCCTTTGTATCATTTCTTATGGGACTTTATTATTTGATACAATATTTAACAGGAAAAGTTTTAGTTCCAGGCTATACCAGTCTGATAATCACCATAATGTTTTCTACTGGCATTATTATTTCCTTTTTAGGGCTGGTTGGAGTATATATCGGGAAAGTATCTATCCAGGTTAAGAATAGACCAAAATATATTGTTAAGCAAAAAATTAACATTGAATTATATTCATAATGATTTATTGAGTTTTTTCGGAATAAATAATAACGTAACTTTTTATATAGGATGAGAATTATTGATGCCTTTTGGGAAAAAAGAAATTTAGGTGTTAATTGCAAAGAAATTATTATTGAAAACAATGACACACTAATTTCTTTTTCAAACATCATTGGTACAATAGAATCTACTGAATACGTTGTTTTTAAAGTTCCGACCGGGCGTTTTGATTTTTACGAGATGCTCTCAAAGCATGGTTTTGTATTTATTGAAGGAAGTATTAATTTTAAACTCAATCTAAAAGATGCCTTTTTATCTCCGCTTCAACAAAGGTTAAATGCAACTATTTCTTATTCAGAAATGGGCCAAAATGATTTGGAAAAGCTTTTCGGCGAAATTAAAAATGGCATTTTCGCTACAGATAGAATTTTGCTTGACAACCATTTTTCAAAAGAACAAGCAGCAAATCGTTATATTAATTGGATTAGCGATGATTTAAAAAGAACGGCACAAGTTTATAAAATTATATATAAACAAAATACCATAGGTTTCTTTACCTTTAAACAAACTGAAGAAGGAATTTATTATCCGTTTTTAGTCGGTTTATACAAACATTATTCTAGTTCGGGGTTAGGTTTTACTACATTAAGAAAACCGATTGACGAAGCTATAAAACGAAACGGCAGGGAAATTTCTACTTATGCCTCAACTAACAATACCATCGTTGTGCGGTCACACATACAACAAGGCTTTAGTATGCATGATATTCAATATATATTTGTCAGACATAACAAAAAAATAAAAGAGTAATGAACAATTTAGAGAAATACAATACAGTCTTCATTAATAACTTTCACATTACAGAACAACAACTGCCGAAAATGGCTTATCAGTCGGTTTCTGCCTGGGACTCTATTGGTCATATGGGATTAATAACTGCTTTGGAGGAAGCTTTCGATATAATGATCGATACCGACGATATTATTGATTTTTCCTCTTATGAAAAGGGGAAGCAAATATTAAAAAAATATAATGTCGCAATCTGATTTATTGAAAGATAAAATTGCATTAATAACTGGTTGCAACAGAGGAATTGGACGAGCTATCCTCGAAAGATTTGCTGAAGAAAAAGCAGTTGTATATGCTTCAGCTCGAATTGAGGGTTCTATTGACGATATTGCATTAGAACTTTCAGAAAAATATAATACCGTAGTTATCCCTGTATATTTTGATGTTACTGATATAGTCTCATTAAAACAAGTGTTTACAAAAATTAATAAGGAGCAAAAGCGGCTTGATTGTCTAGTTAATAATGCTGGAAAAATGCAAGATGCATTAATTGGAATGGTCACAGAAAATTTAATGCAAGAGTTATTCTCAGTAAATGTTTTTGCCGTAATTAATATGATACAATATGCTGCCAAATTTATGATAAGACAAAAATCGGGTAGTATCATTAATATTTCTTCAATAATTGGAACAAATGGGAATCCCGGTCAAATTGTTTATTCTGCTTCAAAAGGAGCTGTAGTCTCTTTAACGAAAACAGCAGCTAAGGAGCTAGCTCATAATAACATACGTGTAAATGCGATTGCTCCAGGTATAATTGATACCGATTTGTTGGTTAATGTTAATTCTGACATTATATCTAATCGTATTTCAAAAATTGCTATGGGAAGAATAGGTTTACCAGAAGATGTTGCAAATGTTGCTGTGTTTTTAGCATCAAATTTATCAAATTATGTAACCGGACAGACAATTGGCGTTGATGGTTCAGTTTTAATTTAGGATAAATAATTTTACAATGCTATTTAATAATCTTTTAGATACGTATAAAGGTAATACTGCTGTCATCACTGATAAAGGTAAAAGCATTAAGTATGGGGATATTCATAATTTTTCTAATTTGCTTTATAATAAAATTGGACATCGTTGTCTGATTTTCTCCTTATGTCAGAACCAACTCGAATCATTATGTGGTTATATATCGTTTATCTCAAATAAAGTTGTCCCTTTGCTGCTCGATGCTTCGCTCGACAAGGAGTTATTAGATGATCTTATTGAAGCATACAAGCCAGAATACCTCTGGTTACCTAAATATCGTCTCCCCGAATTTTCTCAGGCTAAGGTTATCTACCCGGCTGATGAATACTCACTGATTAAACTGGAATTTGACAAAACCTTCCAGCTACATTGTGATTTAGCCTTGTTATTAACCACATCTGGGAGTACAGGAAGTCCCAAACTTGTTCGGATCAGCTATGAGAATATTGAAGCAAACGCGAAATCGATAGCAAAATATCTTTCTATCACAGTTAAGGAACGCCCTATCACTACAATGCCAATGAATTATTCATTTGGACTTTCTATAATAAATAGTCATTTTTTAGTAGGTGCAACAATTCTTTTGACTTCTAAATCATTGATGGAAAAAGAATTTTGGGCTTTTCTGAAGAGAGAAAAGGCTACCACTTTGTCGGGAGTTCCTTATACCTATGAGATACTGAAAAAGCTTCGGTTCTTCAAAATGGAATTACCCACTCTGACTACTTTAACCCAGGCTGGCGGTAAACTGAACCTTGAACTTAATAAAGAGTTTACTGAGTTTTGTATCCGGAATAATAAACGCTTTTTTGTTATGTACGGACAAACAGAAGCTACAGCCAGGATGAGCTACCTCCCACATGAATTTGCTCTTTCAAAACTGGGAAGTATGGGCAGGGCTATTCCTGGAGGTGAGTTTAGTCTGGTGGATGAAAATAACATACCAATTGAAGGATCGGAAATAATGGGAGAATTGGTATATAAAGGAAAAAATGTTTCAATGGGCTATGCTGAATGTGGTGACGATCTGCAAAAGGGAAATGAAAATAATGGGACTCTAATCACAGGTGATCTGGCTAAAAGAGACAGTGATAATTTTTATTATATAGTTGGAAGGAAAAAAAGATTTATTAAGCTTTTCGGAAATCGCATTAACCTTGATGAAACAGAACGCATCCTGAAAAACATTATTTCAGATTGTGCCTGTATCGGTGAAGACGATAATATGGTTATTTATATCACAGATCACTCCAAGGAATTAGAAGTACGAGAGTATCTGTCAAAAAAAACAGGTATCAACATTAAGGCATTTTCTATAAAGCACATTGACAATATTCCTAAAAATACATCAGGTAAAACTATTTACACAAAATTGTAATGGATGAAAACCTTTTTAGAAGAAATTGTAACCACATCGAATAAACGTGAAACTGATATTGAAGCCCTTAAAAATAATGGAGGAGCCATTGTTTCGTATGGTGCAGGTAGTTATGCACTGGGTGTAGAAAAATTCTTGAATAGTTATGGGTTAACTGTTGATGCTTTTTTTGTAGACGACGAGTATTTAAACAGTAAAAGCAATGTTGCTAAAAATATCATTACCTTTTCAGAAGTTTCACAAATGTTCGATAAATTTTCTGTTGTTATTGCAAATATTACAGCAGTTACTGATACTAGAAAAAGGCTAAAACAAAGGGACAGTAAACAAATTATTGGCGTATATTTATTTGATTGCTTATTTCTCGAAGTTTTTTCACACTTTAATTTTGAATATATCAGAAAACATATAAAGAAATTCGAAGCTGTTTATCACAGTTTGAGTGATGAACAATCAAAAAAAACTTATATTGGTTTCATTAATACAAAAATTACGCATAATTCTGATTTGCTTGGTACATTTAATAAAGACCAATATTTTTGTGAAGATATTGTGAAACTTTCAAATAATGAAGTATTTGTTGATGGTGGGGCATTTACCGGAGATACATTGCTCCCTTTCATTGAAAAAACTAACGGAAGGTTTTACAAATATTATGCTTTTGAACCTGATGCTGAAAATGCTTCAAAACTTAAGGATTTAATTAAGGGAATCGATATTTCAGGCATTGCATCCATACAAAAGGGGCTTTGGAGCAAACCTGAGATTTTAAGATTCTCTGGAGATGGAATAGATAGTGGTTCGATATCTGAATATGGAGACAAAGAAATTCTCGTTGATTCAATTGATAATCTTTGCCCTGATGCTACATTTATTAAAATGGATATAGAAGGTGCCGAACTTGAGGCATTAAAAGGTGCCGCTGAAACAATAAAGAAAAATCAACCTAAACTTGCTATTTGCATTTATCATAGACCCGAACATTTATTTGAAGTCCCTATTTATATAAAGTCTCTTTGTCTGGAATATAAGTTCTATATACGGCAGCATAGGCAGGAGATTTCAGGGGAATTGGTTTTATATGCAATAATTTAATAGTTGGTATTTTGGAGAGCAATTTTAACTTACAAGAAATATTAAATATTTCTCCTTATTCCTTAAATAAGAATGAAAAACATCTATTGCTGAATTCGATAATGTCATCGCTTTCAGAGCATCATTATAAAAATTGTCCCGAGTACAAAAAAATGATGGATGCTATTGGATATACTCCGGCTAAGAAATACGATTGCACTGAATTGCCTTTTCTTCCGGTCAGACTTTTTAAGATGATGGATCTTTATAGTGTCGAAAAAGGTGAAATCGTAAAAACGATGACGTCATCAGGAACAACCGGACAATTAGGCTCAAGGATATTTCTTGACAGGGAAACCTCTTCTAATCAGACAAAAGCTCTCACAAAAATAGTTTCATCATTCATTGGCAAACAAAGAGTTCCAATGATAATTATCGATTCTCCTGAAGTTCTGAAAAACAGAAATCTGCTTTCGGCAAGGGGAGTTGGTATTTTGGGATTCTCTATTTTCGGAAGCAAAAGAATTTTTGCCCTTAATGAGCTAATGGAGCTTAATATTGATTTGATTGAAGATTTTATTGATAAAAATAAAAACGAAAGAATCTTTTTGTTTGGTTTCACTTTTATGATCTGGCAACATTTTTATAAAGAATTAGTCAAAAAGGGGATAAAACTTGATCTTTCAAATTCTGTATTAATTCATGGCGGAGGTTGGAAAAAACTTGCCAACGAATCGGTATCTCCTGAAGAATTTAAAAATAAATTGAATGAGGTTTGTGGCATAACCAGTGTTCACGATTACTATGGCATGGTTGAGCAAACGGGTTCAATCTACATGGAATGTGAATGCGGACATTTGCACACACCGGTATTTTCTGATGTTATTATTCGACGAGCCAAAGATTTTTCGATAGCCGATATTGGCGAAAAAGGAATAATTCAGGTTTTATCGGTTCTTCCACATAGTTACCCGGGTCATTCTCTTCTTACCGAAGACGAAGGAACTCTTCTTGGTGAAGATAATTGCCCTTGCGGCAGAATAGGGAAGTATTTTGAAATCATTGGCCGTTTAAAAAACGCTGAAATAAGGGGTTGCAGCGATGTATATGCAGAAAGATATTAGTGATGTAGAATTTCTTTTTCCAATTCAATTGGATATTGATAATTTTTTGAATCTGACTCCTTTTGAACCTTTTTCGGAAAATGCCATTGAGTTTCTTAACGACCTGTCTGTTGAATTGAATAAAGATGTTGATTCAAGAAAATATGGTGAGATAGCTGCTTTTGCATTTTTTTGCAGAAAAGCAAATATTTTTAGTTTTAAAAAGAAATATCTAAATAACCAGACAATACGGTTAGGCAGAGGAATTGTGTTTCATATTGCTCCGTCTAATGTGGCAGTAAATTTTGCTTATTCACTGATCTGCGGGTTGTTGTCAGGAAATCTGAACATTGTAAGAGTCCCATCTAAGGAATTTGAACAAGTAAGCGTTATCTGTAGTGCGATTTACAGGTTGAGCCTCAATAAAAAACATAAATTCATTTCTGAACGTCTCTTACTGGTGCGTTACGATCGTCAAAGTTCTGCAACAGCATTCTTTTCGTCTGTCTGCGATGTCAGAATTATCTGGGGAGGCGATAGCACGATCGAGCAAATCAGAAAAAGCATTATACCACCTCGTTCATTTGATGTAACCTTTGCTGACAGATACTCCCTTTGCGTCATAAATGCAGACGTTTTTATTAATGAAACCTCACCAGAGAAAATTGCATTAGCATTTTACAACGATACTTACCTGTTTGACCAGAATGCGTGTTCTTCCCCACATCTTGTAATCTGGTTGGGAAGCGATATAAATGTTGAAAAATCTCAGGAAATATTTTGGACAAACTTGTACGATGTGGTGAAGGTAAAATATAATATTCAGCCAGTTACAGCTGTTGATAAACTTACTTCTTTCTTTAATCAGGCCGTAAAATTAGAAAAGGCAAGTAAAGTTGATATGCCTGACAACTCCCTATGGCGGGTACAACTTAAGCATTTGCCTCAAAATATTGATGATTATCGTTGCTCAGGTGGATATTTTTCAGAATATCATGCTGAATCCTTGACGGAACTATCTAAAATAATCAACCGAAAATACCAGACACTGGCTTATTACGGAATAGAAAAAAGTGAGTTAATACTTTTTGTCAAAGAAGTAGCGCTTACTGGAATTGACAGGATTGTTCCAATAGGCAGGACTTCTGATTTTTCATTGACATGGGACGGGTTCGATCTTATATCAACACTGTCAAGAATTTGCGAAATTCTTTAAAATAATAATTTATGACCATACCTTTTAATAAACCCTACCTCACAGGTAAAGAGCTCGATTACATTAAAGATGCGGTATCCCGAGGTAAAATTTCAGGTAATGGGTATTATACTGAGAAATGCCATGAGTTCTTTCAGCAACGATATGGTTTTAGGAAATGTCTTTTAACTACTTCTTGCACTGATTCACTTGAAATGGCTGCGATACTCTGCAATATTCAACCAGGTGATGAGGTTATTGTTCCTTCATATACTTTTGTATCTACGGCTAATGCCTTTGTCTTGCGAGGTGCAAAAATAAAATTTGTTGACAGTCGGCCAGATCACCCCGGTATGGATGAAGACAAAATCGAAGAGTTAATAACTACCCGAACTAAAGTTATTGTACCTGTTCATTATGCCGGAATTGCTTGCAATATGGACAAAATTCTGGCTCTTGCTGATAAGTATAATCTATTTGTGGTGGAAGATGCAGCTCAAGCTATAGATTCATTTTACAATGGGAAACCATTAGGGGGTCTGGGCCATTTTGGTTGTTTTTCATTTCACGAGACAAAAAATATTCAATGTGGCGAAGGAGGAATGCTGGTCATAAATGATGAAAAATTCTTTAAACGGGCAGAGATTATCTGGGAAAAGGGAACCAACCGTTCAGCATTTTGGAGAGGAGAGGTTGACAAATATGGATGGACTGATATTGGTTCTTCTTTTTTGCCATCAGAAATAATTGCTTCATTTTTATATGCTCAGTTGGAAAACCTTGATGACACACAAACTAAAAGAAAAGAACTCTGGAATAAATATTATATGGAATTAAAAACCTTAAGAGATAGAAAAATTGAACTTCCAATATTGCCAAATTATGCAAGCAATAATGCACATATATTTTATTTGGTATGTAATAACCTGGAACAACGCTCAGACGTAATAAAGAATCTAAAAGCAAATGGTATTTTAGCTGTATTTCATTACCTCAGTCTGCATAGGAGTCCATTTTATCAAAGTAAACATGATGGTCGAGAGTTGCCGCAATCAGACAGATATTCAGATTGTTTGGTGAGGTTCCCGCTGTTTTATGAATTGGAAGAAAAAGATTTAGAATTGATAATAATGATTTTAAAAAAGTATCTTGAAGAAAATTAGTTATAAGAAACTAGTTATACCTGTGATATTTCTGTTATTTTTTACATTCTATTTACTGATTGACAGGTTTGTAGAACAAGATTTTATTACTCATGCTTCTTTTGCCCGGCAAATGTTGACCGGAGAACGAACAAACGCAGGGGATTTTTTATTTTTTTGGTTAGTGAATATTTTTTCATTTTTTAGTACTGAAGTAGCTCCTTCAGAAATTAGTCTGTGTTTTCTTATCGCAGCAGCAACAACGTTTCGTTACTATTTATCTCAAAAACACATCTATAATTTATTTAATGAAGCATACAACAATGTTCGAATTTACTGGATTTCTGTTTTTATTGCATTAAGTTTAATGTTTGTTTTTGTAATACCAATTCCAAGTTATTTTGTTCATCATGGGCAGTTTTACTTTAAAAACTTTGTACCTAATATCTGGCACAATTCAACAACCATATTTTTATTTCCATTTGCTTTAATGCTTTTTGGACTTTCAAATGAGCAATTAAATGCTTTTAATTTAAAAAGGAATGTTTGGATGTTTGTTTTGATTTTTTTGAATGTATTCATAAAGCCAAGCTATTTTTTTGTTTTTGCTTGTGTGTTTCCCATTTTCCTTTTTATTAAATACAGACTAAAGAAACAATTTTGGTATGGAATGTTGCCAGTAGTAATTGGGTTACTTTTGTTAGTATTGGAATATTGGATTATATATAAAACACCAAATCCTGCTGATAAGGAAATCTCTTCTGTTGTTTTTCATCCATTCTATTTCTATACACTGCGCTCTGCTTTACTGTTTTTACCAAGTTCTCTCTTCTTTTCACTGTTATTCCCGATTTGTTATGTATTTCTGAATTTCACAAAATTGAAAAAAATTTTGCTGTTTTGGTTTACATTTAGCTCTTTTATAGTATCCGTATTGATTTTTTTATTAATAGCCGAATCAGGCCCAAGAGCTGGTGGAGGGAATTTTTATTGGCAAATAGTGATTTGTACCTGGTTATGCTTTTTTATTTCGTTGGCCTCTTTAATAAAAGATTTTAATCGCGAGGGATTAACAGGGAAGAATAAATTCTTATTTTCAGTTTATTCTCTTCACGTGCTTATGGGGCTAATTTATTTTGTAAGATTTTTCGTGGTTGGTACTTTTTATTAATTATTATTGATGAATCTATTGTTTATCATGATAACTTTCAAAAAAGCATCTGAATTTAATCAGTTTTTCGATTTTTACACTATTATAAGAGAATCCTTAATAAATTAAATATGCCTATTAATGTTTTTGTTCCAAAGTTTCATGCCGAGGAATTCTAAATGAAATAAGGGAATGCTTTGATAAAGGTTGGAACGGAATGGGATTTATAACAATAGAATTCGAAAACAAATGGAAAGAATATACTGATTTACAATTTGCTCATTTTCTCAACTCTAACACTTCAGGATTACATCTGGCTGTTCATCAATTGAAAATGCAGAATAACTGGGAAGAGGGCGATGAAATAATCACTACTCCTATCACTTTTGTTTCCACAGCTAATGCTTTTGTACTTAGAGGAGCAAAAATTGTATTTGCCGATAGTCGTACTGATCATCCCGGGATTGATGAAAATAAAATTGAAGAATTAATTACACCACGTACTAAAGTCATTGTGCCTGTGCATTATGCCGGAATTGCCTGCGATATGGATAAAATTATGACTCTTGCTCATAAGTATAATCTGCTTATTGTGGAAGATGCAGCTCAAGCTATAGAATCATTTTATAAAGGAAAGCGTTTGGGAGGAATTGGGCATCTTGGCTGTTTTTCTTTCCACGAGACTAAGAATATTCAATGTGGAGAGGGAGGCATGCTAGTTATTAATGATGATCGATTTCTTAATCGTGCTGAGATCATCTGGGAAAAGGGGACAAACAGGGCTGAGTTCTTCCGGGGAGAGGTTAACAAATATGGATGGGTTGACATTGGTTCATCCTTTTTGCCTTCAGAAATTACTACAGCATTCCTTTGAGCACAGATAGAGAACCTTGTAGATATTCAAAAGAAAAGAAAAGAAATTTGGACAAGCTATTGGAGGGGACTTGTAAAATGGTCGAATTATACAGGAGTTCAACTTCCTAATATTCCTGAATATGACACAAATAATGCCCACATGTTTTACTTAGTTTGTAAAGATATTGAGCAAAGAACTCAATTAATAGAGTTACTTAAAAAACAAGGGATACTTTCAGTTTTTCACTATATAAGTCTACACAAAAGTCCATTTTATCAAAATATTTATATTGGTAAAGATTTGGTAGAGTCAGATAGATATTCGAATTGCCTACTCAGAATGCCAATGTATTATGAGTTAGATGGAGATGAAATAAATCGCATTTGCAAAATTCTTTTTACAGAGTCCTGAAATGAAAAAAGGGGAAAAACAATCAATAGAATAAAAAGCAATGAAAGTGATGCCGATCGAAGAAATACCAAAGCCGGACAACGAAATAAATTTAAAGACAGGCTGCAAGACATAGAGACATTAAAGACTATAAATGCTAGTCTACTTTTTTAGTATTAACAACTCATAACCCCTACTTTACAACTTTTAAATAATTTAAATGTTAAAGAATGGACAATAGTGATCTGACAATAGTAATTCCCGCATACAACGAGGAGCAATCATTACAAGAATACTTGCCTAGATTATTAAAGGAGTGTTTAAAGAATAACTGGAAACTTATTGTGGTAAATGATGGTTCTAATGACAATACACTTTCTGTTTTAGAGCAACATAACACTCTTGGTGTATTATCAATTATTCAGCATAAGCTCAACAAAGGATATGGTGGTGCTTTAAAATCCGGTATTATGGCTGTCAATACGGAGTTTATTATTACTATTGACGCTGATGGACAACATAAAGTTGAGGATGTTCAAAAAATGTACTCTCTAATTAAGTCAAAAGATGCTGATATGATAGTAGGGAAACGGAAATTTGATAGCAATATTTACCGGAATACCGGTAAAAAGCTAATTCGTTTTTTTGCAAGAAGGTTAATGACGATTCCAATTGAGGACCTTAATTCAGGAATGAAAATATACAGAACTGAATTGGCTAAGCGTTATGTAAAATATTGTCCAAATGGTATGGCTTTTAGTGATATAATTGCGCTTCTATTTATCAATAACCGGCATTTAGTAATCGAGATCCCTATTGAATTAAATAACAGAATGTATGGTGAAAGTACCATTAATACCCAAACAGCAATAACTACTGTTTACGAAATATTGAATATTGTCCTCATGTTTAATCCAATAAAGATTTTTCTGCCTGCTGGTCTGTTTTTTATTATTGCCGGAATAGTTTGGGAAATTCCCATTGCTTTTGCAAACAAAGGTATCAGTATAGGAGCATCACTGAGCATTAGTATTGGAATAATAATAATTTTCTTTGGATTACTGGCTGAGCAGATTTCACAAATCAGGAAACAGTTATGAATAATTCTTAGTTTCATACATTTTTATACAGAAGTGGTATAAAAAATTCCATTTTTTAGTAAAAATTTATTAATAGTATAAATCAACTTTGAACTTTCATCCAAGAGAGAATCAACAAAAAAGATAAAGTGGACATAATTGATAACCCATGTATTCTATGTGGAAGCGTTGAATATATTTTGAAATTCAATAAAAATGGTTTTCAAATCGTGAAGTGTAAAAATTGCAACCTCGTAAAAACCATTGTCCCTGCAAATCTAGATTTAGGATTAATTTACAATGAGAGTTATTTTCAGGGAGGCCAATCAGATGGATATGCTAATTATATTGGGTCAGAGAAGGTAATGAAAAAAGAATTTAATAAAATATTGCAAAAATTATTAGACTTAACTAAATCAGGACCTGGTATTCATTTACTTGAAATTGGATGTGCTTATGGTTTCTTTCTTGAACTTGCAAAAGAGCATTTTATATGCAGTGGAATAGAAATATCTGTTGATGCTGCAGAAAATGCAAGAAAATTGTGCAAAAATGTAATTTGTGGTACACCAGACAAAGAAACCCTTAATAGAATTGATAAGTTTAATATTGTAGTTATGCTGGATGTAATAGAACATCTCCCCGATCCTTCTGAAACTCTGAAAAATATTGCGAATCATTTGCCAAAAAGGGGACTTGTTTTAATAACAACTGGTAACATTGCATCATTTTATTCCAAAATTGCTGGAAAGCATTGGAGATTAATGACACCTCCACAACACACAACTTTCTTTTCGCGAAATTTAATACGAAAACTTTTTGAAAAACATGGTTTTAAAGTCATTGATTTGAGCACTCCTATAAAATTAGTTCCTATTGGACTTGCATTATATCAGTTAACTAGGGTAAGTAATATTAAATTACCAAAATCTTTAATCAAATTCTTGAGCAAAGCGTATTTCCCAATCAATCTGTTTGATACAATGCGTGTAATAGCTATAAAATTATAAAATTAAAATCGATAACTATTATCAATCTTAATTATTTATTTAAACGATAAATTCTTTATTCGATTGAGAAGTGTAAAAAAAGTATGGAATGAAATATTTAATATATCAATTAAAAAATAATGAAAAATTCGCATTGTATCTTATAGTTGTTTTTACATTGATATTAAAATCAGTTTATGTTTTTGCTACATATTACTATATTGGGACAAAAGAATGGGGCGATGATTCTTTTTATCTCTCTTTAGGAGAACACATTGCTTCTGGAAATTGGACAGATCAACCAAACGGTGAAGCATATCTAAATGTGGCGCCCGTTATTCCATTCTTAATTGCATTGTTTGTAAGGTTATTTAAGGATCCAATTATTCCCTTTTATGTCTATAGTCTGCTTGCTACTGTATTGCTTATCCCAGTGTTATTTTATTTGGGTAAAGAGATGTTTAATACTAAAATAGGATGGCTGCTTGCATTATGGGGGGGGGTAAATTTAGAATTCATTAAATATATACCACATTTATTAAAAGAGCCAACTTTATACCTTTTGATTCCATTGACAATACTCCTTTTAATAAAGTTTGTCAAATCTAAAAACCAAATTTATTATTTAATATTATCTGCAATCTCTTTTACCTTATTAATGCACACCGATGAACGTTATTTCTTTTATTTCCCATTTTTTACATTGATATTTCTTCTAAAAAGGCCTATTCTCTTACAAAAAAGATTTAGATCAATGGTAATATGGGTTGGTCTTGTTTTCCTTCTTATGTTACCATGGGGGATTAGGAATTACATAGTATTTGGACAAGTTGTAATTATCAGTTCCAGAACAACTTCATATACTTCAAAGATCTGGGGTAAAGATATAAGTGGGTTTGATTATATAAAAAAAAATGAGGGAAGTGTTCCTATTAGTGAAATCGTTCTAAATGACAGGGATAAATTGCTGGAGAATCAAATAAAAAAATCTAATGAATTAAGTGGGTTAGGGTTATATTTTAAAACTTTCATAAATATTTGGCAACCTTGCTTTTTCAAGGCAAAGTACGTTAAATACTGCTGGTGGGAGAAAGCAAGACTCCAAAAATGGTCATTTCGTCACAATTTTATAAGTTTAGCATTTTATGGGGTCTTTTTACCTTTTTATGTCATTGGCTTAATTTTACTGAGTATTAAATTTAATCCATTAGGTTTATTTATAGGATCAATTCCAATATTACATAGTTTACTGCATTCATACATGGTAATGCCGGAAGAACGATACCGGTATCCGATTGTTTTTATTGTTGTAATGATTGGATCCTGGACTGTAACAAAATTGTATGAAAATGTTAAAAACATAATGGTTAAAGAAATTTAGGAATTTTTAAAATTGGCTTACAAATATTAATTCCAAAATGTGGAACTTCTTAATTGCGAGTCCCGCCCTGAGGGACGAAGCAATCCTTAAAAACTGATATAAATTCAATTAATATGGCAATAAACGTTTTTGTACCTAAATTTCATACCGAAGAAATCCTCGAAGGAATCCGCGAGTGCCTCGATAAAGGCTGGACCGGGATGGGATTTAAAACCGAGGAATTTGAAAATAAATGGAAAGAATATTCTGGTTTATCATTTGCTCATTTTCTCAACTCTAACACTTCAGGATTACATCTGGCTGTTCATCAATTGAAAATGCAGAACAAATGGGAAGAGGGCGATGAAATAATCACTACCCCTATAACCTTTGTTTCCACTAATCATGTTATATTGTATGAACGGCTCAAACCCATTTTTGCCGATGTCGATCAATATTTATGTCTTGACCCTGATGATATAGAACGGAAAATAACCCCAAGAACCAGAGCAGTTATGTATGTGGGTATGGGAGGAAATACAGGGGAATATGGTCGAATTATAGAAATATGTAAAAAGCGCAAACTAAAACTTATCCTCGATGCAGCTCACATGGCTGGGACAAAATTTCGTGGCAAACATGTAGGTAGCGAGGCAGACGTTTCAATTTTTAGTTATCAGGCTGTAAAAAACCTCCCTTCGGCCGACTCGGGTATGATTTGTTTCAGTGATGAAGAATCAGACAAACTCGTTCGCCAGTTAAGTTGGCTTGGTATTTCTAAAGATACCTACCAAAGATATAATAAGACTGAGGGAAGCTACAAGTGGCAATACGATGTCCCCAACATAGGTTTTAAGTATCACGGAAATTCTATAGTTGCTTCAATAGCACTGGTTCAGCTAAAATACCTTGATGAGGATAATCTATACCGTAACAACTTGGCCGATAAGTATATTAAACTTCTTCAAAAAAATACGAATATAAAAATCGTGCCTGTTGCTCCCGATTGTGTATCATCACGTCATCTTTTCCAGGTGCTTGTCCCCAATCGCGATAACGTAATTCAGGCTATGTACGATCATCATATATATCCTGGTGTTCATTACCTGGATAATACTGACTATCCAATGTACCACTATGCCCAAGGCACCTGCCCTAATGCCGGGTATTCTTCGAAGCGCCTGCTCAGTCTTCCTTTGCATTTGAATATTTCCGAAACTGATCAGCAACAAATTGTTGAAGTATTATTGAAGGCCGTAAAATAGAAAAATAGAGCAACTGAACAGTATGAAGTGTATTGGAGTCGGAAGTCGGAAGTCAGAAGACGGAAGTCGGAAGTTAAAAGAGAAGACAAAGACTACTGTTCTGCTCCCCTAAGAAACTAGACTAAAAGTACTATTTTAAATTGTACTTTTATGCTGATGGTAAAAGAACTTCACAAACGGACTCCTCAGGAAAAAGAAAAAATCCTGTTGAATATT
>JBEKWS010000002.1:0-241130 GCA_049512815.1 Bacteroidales bacterium
CCTTAGCCTTCATGCCGAAGTCGGATCTTTTCGCTTTTGGGACGTCAAAGTTAATACTTCATATCTTCTATTCCAAATTTCATATCTTCTCTCCCAAACAAAAAATGAGATATTTTTCCCGGCCATTTTTCTTTCCCATCTTCCCTTTCTTCTCAAAGCCGGAAGCCTGACTCTTCTACCCTTCAATCAACTCTTCATCTAAAAGCGGGTGCAAAGATATAAATTGATTTTTTTCTGACAAGAGAAAACTAAAAAAAACTCAAACTTCTTCCAAAATAATAGCGCTTGTACTTTATTTGGCTTGTTTTCTGTCTTTTGTACTTAGTAAGTTCTTTAGGGTATTCATGTTAACAATAACTTTAAGCATTTGCTCGTGATACATCCGGTTCTCCATAAAGTTGAGAGAATAAGTAAGCTCTATATTTACAGTATGGCTTCGAAGAAAACTTATATAGAAATCCGAACGGTCATAAGTCTTTGCCCTGTATGCAGGATCACCCCAGTAAAGATTATTACCAAGTTTGTTGTAAAAATGCATCAGCCCGCCACCTTTGTAGAAAGTATTAAATAACCCAAACCATTTATATTCTATCCTAGTTTCCACGAGAAGTCCATTCGATGTAAGCCATCCAGTATTTTCAGCCCGTGAACGCTCTAATCCGATTACCCATCCAGCATTTGCTTCCAGTTTCCTGAAACAAGCTCTTCCCGATAAATCTACCCCGAGAGATGTAAGGAAAAGGCCATTATCATGTAGGGGTTCGTCTACTACAGGATCCATCTTCCCCGCAAAATGAAACATGTAACCGAAATGCTGTAAATAAAAAATATCAGGCTGATATCTTCCGCTAAAACCCATGAAAAATTCTTCATTCATTGTTTTTGACTGCCGGCCTGTCCAATCAAGCCAGAGATTAAAATAGCTTTGGTTCTGTAAGTATTCCCAGAAGATGCCATTTATGTTGGGACGATAATATAAGATAGAATCCTGGAAAAAGAGTCGTGGATACTTTACTATTGCTGTGGAACGGGGAAATGCGCCCATAATGAATCTTACCGGGCCATTGCTTAATTCATAATATGCAGTCGGATAGAATTTGTCTATTGCATTCGGACTGCCATACTCATGCAGAAGACTCACTCCAACATTCGCTTTATGAATTGAATCCCATACTACTCCGAATTCAGGAGCAATTACAACTCCCGTCATAGTTTGCGGAATCTTATAAACAGATCGTCCAAACTCAGTATTGTCAAAAAAATTGAATAAATCAATTTGCCAGTTCTTTTCCTGAGATAACGCATCGGAACTGATTAAAAGAAATAAAATGAAAATCCAAAATGATGTTTTCATTGAAAAATTTTGCCTGCTGTCTTTTTCTTTTATTATATTACTTACTTGTTTTAGCTCAAAACAACTATTAACTCTTTTCCCCCAGGATTAATGTTAAGATAATTTCAAATAATCTTTTTGATATAGTGCCTATTAAATGAATTTCCTTATTTTCGCAATAATATGGACGAAATGTCAAATATAGTAATTATACCTACATTTAAAGAGAGGGAAAATATTGAATCAATTATCAGATCAATATCCTCCCAAAAAATACCTTTCAATATTCTAATCATTGATGATAATTCTCCTGACGGTACTGCTGTCATAGTTAAGGATCTTCAAAAATCATTTCCAAATCTCTTTCTCATTGAAAGACCTGGTAAGCTGGGATTAGGTACAGCATATATTGCAGGTTTTAAATGGGCTCTCGAAAAAGGTTATAACTATATTTTTGAAATGGATGCAGATTTTTCGCACGACCCACGTGACCTTGTAAGACTATACAAAGCCTGTTCAGAGGATGGTGCAGATCTTGCAATCGGCTCAAGATATATAAGTGGTGTAAACGTTGTTAACTGGCCTCTATCCCGCGTTCTTATGTCTTATATAGCTTCAATCTACGTCAGGGTAATTACTGGTATGAAAATCATGGATACTACTGCCGGATTTAAGTGTTATAAAAAGGAGGTACTTGATAAAATCAGACTGGACAAGATCAAATCAGTTGGTTACGGTTTCCAGATTGAAATGAAATTTTCAACATGGAGACTCGGATATAAAATCGTTGAAATTCCAATTATCTTCACTGACAGGAAATTGGGAGCTTCAAAAATGTCTGGTGGAATCTTCAACGAGGCATTGTGGGGAGTATTAAGAATGAAAATAAGAAGTTACTTCATAAAAGATTCAAGGAAGTAAGTATACCTTATATATATAGGGAGGTATTTCCCTCCTAATTTTCAACCCCCCAATCCCGCAAAGCGGGACTAAATCAATAGAAAAGTCCCCCATATGGGGGATTTAGGGGGTAAAAAACATATTATGAGCAGCATATTAATAAAGAATGCCACAATAATCAATGAGGGAAAAACATTCCGGAGCGACCTTCTTATTAAAGATGAACTTATTTCATCAATAGGATCAACCGACCAGATAAATATCCCGTCAGAGACAAAAATAATTGATGCTGCCGGTTTATTTCTGATCCCGGGTGTGATTGACGATCAGGTTCATTTCAGAGAACCCGGACTTACTTATAAAGGCGATATATACAGTGAATCGCGGGCCGCTGTTGCCGGAGGGATCACCTCTTTTATGGATATGCCTAACACCAACCCGCAAACAGTAACTATCAATTTACTAAATGAAAAATACCAGATCGGTGCTGAAAATTCATTTGCCAACTACTCATTTTATTTAGGAGCTACGAACACAAATCTCGAAGATGTTTTAAAGGTTAATAAGTCTGAAGTATGTGGAATAAAGTTATTCATGGGATCTTCAACCGGTAATATGCTCGTGGATGATGAAAATGCTTTAAGAGAGCTTTTTGCAAAAACCTCCCTGCTAATTGCAGTTCATTGTGAAGACGAACCCATAATAAGGAAGAATAGTGAGATTTACAGGGAAAAATACGGGGAGGATATCCCTGTTAAAATGCATTCTCTTATCCGTAGCCGCGAAGCTTGCTTTCGTTCCTCATCGCATGCTGTAAAGCTCGCAAAAGAGTATAATACAAGACTTCATATACTTCATCTTTCAACCGCCGACGAACTTAAACTTTTCAGTAACGCTTTAACTTTAAACCAGAAGAGAATTACCGGGGAGGTCTGCATTCACCATCTTTGGTTTGACGATTCATCATACGATGAACTGGGTACTTTAATAAAATGGAATCCGGCAATAAAAACCAGATTTGACAGGGATGCTCTGATCAATGGTGTGAACAATAATCTAATCGACATTATTGCTACGGATCATGCACCCCATACTTTAGCAGAAAAGGGAAACACTTATTTCAAAGCACCTTCGGGCGGTCCGCTTATTCAACACTCCCTGGTTGTGATGCTCGAACTTTATCACAGAAAAATTTTCAGCCTCGAAAAAATCGTTGACATGATGTGCCATAATCCTGCTATTCTATTCAATATCAGGAACAGAGGATTTATCAGGGAAGGATATCAAGCTGACCTGTGCCTTATCGATCCTTCAAGTCCCTGGAGTGTTTCAAAGGAAAATATTCTCTATAAGTGCGGATGGTCTCCCTTTGAAGGGACAACCTTCAGATCAAAAGTTGTCCAAACGATTGTGAATGGTAAGATTGTATATGACAATGGAGTCATTAATAATGATTACAGGGGTCAGCGACTAATGTTTGACAGATAATTCTGTGAATGGTAGTTTGAGATTGCGAGTCCCGCATTGCGGGACTCGCAATGACTCTACAAGTAATGATAATTCTGGCTGGGAGTTGAACTGAAGTAAGGTAATTCCAGGGTCATTGCGAGGAGCAAAGCGACGAAGCAATCTTCACAGTCGTGTCAGAATAATATAAAGAAGCAATTTATTTACATTATTCCTGTCTCACCACAAACCTGACTGTACTTCTAGTTCGTTGTTCCAGCAGAATCTCACGACCTTTTGTAATTTTTTCCAACGCCTCCGGTGTGTAATGCCTTATCGAAAGCATTTCAACTTTTTCATTATATACTGCTGCAAATTCTGATTTAAGATCATTAATAAGGAAATCGACTTTCGTTCTTTCATCATCGACACAGACATCAATACTAATTGCACTTGCCTCTACTAGGTTCACCTTAATACCATGTATCATAAATGAATGGAAAATCCTGCTCAGGTTATCACCCATCACAAAAGAGAAATCCTTTGGAAGAATTGAGATAAGTATCTGATCCTCCTTTTTAATAAAAACCGGGACACTCTTTTTTAAAATTGCATCAGCCTTGATAAAAGTCCCTTTTTCTTCCGGGACAAGAAATGATCTTACATTTAGAGGTATATTCTTGTTATGAAGTGGCTTAATGGTTTTAGGGTGAATTACTTTCGCTCCCGAGAAAGTCATTTCAATAGCTTCTTTATAAGAAATTTCATCAAACTTCTGAGCATCAGGCAACCATTTAGGATCGGCATTCAGTATTCCCGGCACATCTTTCCATACCACAACACATTCAGCATCAAGAATATTACCAATGATAGCCGCTGTGTAATCTGATCCTTCCCTGCCAAGCGTTGTTGTTTGACCAGCAACTGTTCCTCCTATAAAACCCTGGGTAATAAAAATCCTTTTCTTTTTGAAGTCAAAGATTTTAAGTATTCTTTTTGTGCTTTCACTCCATAAAACATTTGCATCCCTATACCTGTCGTCAGTCACGAGGGTTTCCCTTATATCACACCATTCTACATCCGGAAGGATTGTTTCAAGATATTCAGCAACTATAATTGTCGACCAGATTTCCCCATAAGACACAACCTGATCATATTCAAAATCGTATTCCCCCTTTACCGCAGTAAATAAATAATCTCTCAGGAGGGCAAAAGAGACATCTATCTTACCTTTGATTTCCAAGCCTTGCCTGAAAAGTTCCTTTATTACTAATAAGTGTCCTGCATATACTTCATCAAGAAGATCATTATATTGGTCGTCAGAACTCAGCCAGGTTTTAAGAACCTTTTCAAGAGCATTTGTTGTTTTACCGAAAGCTGAAACGACAATTACCAGATTATCTGACTCATCTAATATGATTTTTGCAAGATTTCTTATACCTTCAGCATCTTTTACCGATGCACCTCCGAACTTAAAGACTTTCATAATTCAATAATTTGTGACAAAATTAGAATTTCCATCCCACAACACAATTCCCTGAATTAAATTCTTTATTAAAAAGTCGAAATCAATTAACCGCACCCCGAGACTTCGTTCGGGGCATGCGCAAAGATTTAAAACCTAAGGTCGCTAAGAGGGTCGACCGTTAAGAAATTAGCCCTTGGGCTAATTTAAGGGAGGAGACAGACTGCAGGGGTAAGATTTTCTCTGTAACTCTGAGCTTCTCTGTGTCAATCTATGTCAGTTCTTATTTTTGTTACACAGAGAGCCACTGAGTCAACATAACTATCGGGATCACAGAGGATCATAGAGAAAACCACAAAAACAGAATATTCTTAAAATAACTAAGTTAAAGCGCTAGGGCAAATGAACAAACATTTATTAATATTGTAATTGGTTAAGCAAAAGATGCCGGATCAATAAACATGGTAAGGAAGACTGAAGAGTTTCTTGCCTTGTTCAGTTAAGGAATCGATTACAATTTGTATTTCAGTATCCCTATATAATTATCTTTGCGAAAAAAATTTTTGTTAATTAATTTCGCTGTCTCTGTTATTATAAATGAAAGAAAACCAGGTTACCGATCATTACAACTCACATCCGGTCGTCCCGTCTCTTATTGAAACGATCAATGCTGATAAGAACCGGAAGATCCGTATCGAAGGACTTTCTGGTTCATCAAGGGCAATGATTATGTCGTTGGTTTTTCATAAAACTCAGACAACTCATGTAATAATTATCCCTGAAAAGGAGGATGCTGCCTATTTTTATAACGATCTGGTTTCCGTTCTGGGCGAAGAATCAGTCTTCTTTTTTCCATCAACATACAAAAGATCAGTTCAATATGAACAGACCGAACCTGCCAACATTGTTCTTCGCACTGAAGTTTTGAATCATCTTGCCTCAGGAAAAAGGAAGGGGATAATTGTTACTTACCCCGAGTCGGTAATGGAAAAGGTTGTAAGCAGAAAAAACCTGAAAAAGAACACTTTCAATATAAGCAAAGGAGACAAAATCTCTCTGGAGTTTCTTGAAGAGATGCTTCATGAGTACAATTTCACAAGAACTGATTTTGTTTATGAACCAGGGCAATATTCAATAAGAGGAAGCATTGCTGACGTATTCTCTTACTCTGCCGATCTGCCGTACCGTATTGACTTTTTTGGTGAAGAAGTCGAAACAATAAGATCCTTTAATACTGATGATCAGTTGTCTGTTAGTATTCACAAGCAGATATCCATTATACCTAATATCCAGGATATATCCATTGAGGAGATAAACGATTCGTTCACTGACTTTTTACCCCCCTCCTCGCTGATATGGATTGAGGATGCAGATTATATCAGGGATAAAATCAACAATATTTTCTTTCAGACCACTCAAAGGGAAGAATCGGGACAAATATCCGACAAGAAAGAGATTGTGATGACTGGGAATTATTTCCTGGACAAATGTAAAATTTTCAGGATGCTCGAGTTTGGAAAGCATAGCATTTTTGAACCTGATGCCAGATTTGAATTCCATACTGAATCTCAACCTGTTTTTAACAAAAATTTTGAATTACTTACGGAAAAACTTCTGTCAAATAATGCTGATGGGTATATTACTTATATAATCTCGGAAAGCGAATCACAGATCGAAAGGCTCAGGGATATCTTTGCAGAAATTAATCCTGAGACTCATTTTAATTCGCTGTTGCTTAATCTCCATAATGGCTTCACCGATCATGATCTGAAGATTTCGGTATTTACCGATCATCAGATATTTGACAGATATCATAAATTCAGGATAAGAGGATACTTTACAAAAAAAGAGAGTATTTCGGTAAAAGAGCTTACAGGGCTAAATCCCGGAGACTATGTTGTGCATATCGATCATGGGATAGGTAAATTTGGCGGACTTGAAAAAATTGAGGTCAACGGGAAGATACAGGAGGCTATAAAGCTGGTTTACAGGGATAATGATATCCTTTATGTAGGAATTCACTCTCTTTACCGGATATCAAAATATAAAGGGAAAGATAATCAAGAGCCAAAAATTTACAAACTGGGATCAGGCGCATGGCAGAAACTTAAGCAGAACACCAAAACAAGAGTTAAGGATATTGCCAAAGATCTGATACACCTTTATGCAAAGAGAATGGTCTCTCCCGGATTTTCTTTTTCACCCGATTCCTACCTTCAGCGCGAACTTGAAGCCTCATTTATTTATGAAGATACTCCTGATCAGCTGACTGCTTCCATAGCTGTGAAAGAAGATATGGAGGCCGCTCACCCGATGGATCGTCTTGTTTGTGGCGATGTGGGATTCGGCAAAACTGAAATAGCAATCAGAGCAGCGTTTAAATCGGCTTCCGACAGTAAGCAAACTGCTGTTCTTGTGCCAACAACGATTCTTGCCTTACAGCATTACAAGACATTTACTTCACGACTCAAAGGATTTCCCTGTAACATTGAATATATCAGCCGTCATAAAAAAGCTGCTGATCAGAAAAAAATCCTCTCACAATTATCTGAGGGAAAAATAGATATAATAATAGGTACCCATAAGTTAGTCGGGCAGGATGTAATATTTAAAGATCTGGGGCTTTTAATAATTGATGAAGAACAGAGGTTCGGCGTTTCGGTAAAAGAAAAACTTAAAAAGATTAAAGCAAACGTTGATACTCTGACACTTACAGCTACTCCGATTCCACGTACGTTGCAGTTCTCGCTGATGGGGGCCCGTGACCTTTCCATTATCAACACACCACCTCCCAACAGGATGCCGATTGTAACCGAATTACACGGTTTTAATGAAGAGATAATAAAAGAAGGTATTGAATATGAGGTCTCAAGAAACGGGCAGGTATTTTTTATTCACAACAGGGTTGAAAATATAAAACAGATACAGGCTCAGATAAACCGAATATGTCCAAATGTTAAAACTGCAATTGTACATGGGCAGATGGACGGCACTCACATAGAAGATGTGATGTACGATTTCATCCAGGGCGATTATGATGTACTTCTGGCAACGACAATTATCGAATCGGGTCTTGACATACCAAATGCCAATACAATCTTTGTTAATGATGCTCACCACTTTGGACTTTCCGAACTGCATCAGCTCCGGGGCAGAGTTGGACGCTCAAATAAAAAAGCTTTTTGCTACCTGCTGGCTCCACCTCTTAGCACACTGACACACGAAGCCAGGAGAAGGCTCAAAGCTATTGAAGAATTTTCGGAACTTGGCAGCGGTTTTAATATTGCCATGCAGGATCTTGATATCAGAGGATCAGGAAACCTGCTCGGTGGTGAACAAAGCGGGTTTATTGCCGATGTTGGATTTGAGACATATCAGCGCATTTTAAATGAAGCTATGATCGAATTAAGAGAGGCCGAGTTCAGAGAACTCTCAAAAGGAGAAGAAAAGGTGGCAGTACAGAAAAAAATCGAGCAGGAAAAACCATATATTTCTGATTTTCAAATAGACACTGATTTAGAAATTATGTTTCCTGATGAATATATCTCGAATATTTCGGAGAGAATAAGGTTATATAAAGAGCTGAATGAGATTGACTCGGAAGACACATTATGTTCGTTTGAAAAGAAACTTATTGACAGGTTTGGCAATATACCACAGCCTGCCCAGGCACTTCTCGATATTGTAAGAATTAAATGGATTGCTATAAAAATTGGTATTGAAAAAATATTATTGAAAAATAACCTCCTCATTGCCAACTTTGTTTCTGATCCTGATTCGCAATTTTATAGGAGCCCGCTTTTTGTTTCAATAATGAATTATGTAAACAGGAAGCAAAAGCAGATGAGCATGAAACAAAAAGCATCAAAGCTAAGTCTAACTATAAATGAGGTGAAATCTATTAAAACTGCAATCAGGATACTGAATGAGATACTGGACTCACATCAGGTTAGCCTCCCTGCAAACCCCTAAAGAGAGGTTAATGCTTATCCATTATCGGACTTGGATGGTGAGATTGCTTCGTGGCTTCTCTTTTCACAATGACCGTAGAATTACCTTAATTCTGTTCAATTCCCATCCGGTATCAGCTTTACTTGTACAGTAATTGCGAGCCCGGCGAAGGAGGGCGTGGCAATCTTAATATCCCATTCTGAATTAAACTGACAGAATTAGCCCCCTTGAAGAGGGCAATATTTTTACTACTTTTGCATCATGAATCTGATAGTTGACATTGGAAATACGAGTACAAAACTGGCAGTTTATAAGAGGCAGAAAAAGCTATCATTGTCCAGGATCAATGAGCTAAGTTACGAGGAACTTGAAAAAGAGTTGACAGGCTATAAGATAAAAAAAGCGATTGTTTCTTCAGTGAAAAAGTTACCTCCTTTCATATCTGATCTGTTCTTTTCTAATATTCCCTTCGTTCATGTTCTTTCACATAAATCACGACTTCCGTTTAAAATTGAATATGAGACTCCTGAGACACTTGGACCTGACCGGATCGCCGCTGTGGCCGGAGCTTTCAATCTGTTTTCCGGGGCAGAAATCCTTGTAATAGATGCCGGTACTGCAATTACTTTTGAATTTCTCTCGGCCAATATATATAAAGGAGGAAATATTTCTCCCGGATTGACAATGCGATTCAAAGCTTTAAACAAGTTTACCGGCAGGTTGCCACTGGTTTCTCCATATGAGGGTTATATGTCCCCTGGAAGAAATACTAATGATGCAATAATGGCCGGAGTGATTGAAGGAGTGACTTATGAAATAAATGAGTATATTCGCACGTTTGAGAATAAACACACTGATTTTAAAATTATACTGACAGGCGGGGACAGTGAATTCCTTAAAAGCAAAATTGATTATCATATCACATATATGCCTGATATTGTGATTGATGGTTTAAATTATATTCTGGAGTACAATGCGAAATAAGCTTATAACAGTCATTTACATCTCTCTGTTTTCATTTACCTTTACGGTCTCCGGTCAGAAACTTGTCAATTCCCCTTATTCTAGGTTTAATATTGGAACTCTTGATCCTGAAGGATCTTTTAAAAGTCTTGCAATGGGAGGTACAGGAACGGCATTAAGAGACAACAGCACTATATATTTTACAAATCCGGCGTCATACAGCAGTCTGGATACAAACTCATTTGTTTTTGATTTTGGTGTTGATTACAGTAAGAATTACCTTTCAGATGGTGTTTCAAAATATTCTTCTCAGGACATGAATTTCAGTCATCTGCTGATGGGTTTTCCACTTACAAAAGGATGGGGTATTGCAACAGGCATTATACCGATGAGTAATGGTTATTATAAAATATCAGAAACAGTTTTAGAAACCGATCCCGGATATAATCCAACCATCGGGCCATATACCGTAAATCATTCAGGAGATGGAGGGTTCACAAAATTTTTCATAGGATCCGGCATAAAGATTAATAAGAATTTTTCAGCAGGTGTCAACATGGCAATACTTTTCGGTCAGATAAACAGAGTAAATCAGATTGAGTTTGGCGACTTTTATAATGTATTTAATGATAATAGCACAGAAAAGCTTCGGTTAGGAGGTATCAACTTCGATTATGGCATACAATACTCTGCATCAATGAAAAATGATTTTTTCTTTAATGCCGGGGTATCTTTAACTTCCGGTACAAATTATAAATCAAAATACGAGCAACTTTCTTTGTTGTATACAACATACAATGTAAACGATACAATTTCGTACACTTCTGATAAGTCTACTAAAGTTTTTATTCCTGCCACCTGGAGGTTTGGCATTGCTTTTGGAAAGAAAGATAAATTAATAACCGGAATAGATTACATCATGACAAAATGGTCGACTTCAAAAATTCCGGGACCCACAGGTTCCGCTGCCGATACAAGAACTGTTCTGGTTGGAGCTGAATATATCCCTGATAAATATTCAAATTACAGCTTTATAAGCCGACTGGAGTATCGTATTGGAGGTCATTATGGAGATAACTATTTAATTGTCAACGGGAAACAAGTTAAAGAGTACGGTGCCAGCATCGGCATTGGCATACCAATGAGACGTACATTTTCCAAGACTAATCTGTATTTTGATTTTACCAGGAAAACCGGTTCCCCATCAAATAATCTATTCACTGAGGACTATTTTACAATGGGGATCAGTCTTAACCTGTACGATTTCTGGTTTATTAAACGCAAATATGATTAAAAGTTATGCAGGTAACAATGGTTACTTTATTAACTCAAGTTATAAGAGCCCCGATCTGAGGGGACAGTCTAAAGAGACTTTTTTTTGATATTTTAAACACGCAACAGGAAAGGCGATTGATTTAAAGTTGAATATGAAACGGAAATCAAACAAATTGCGTACTTCCTGCCTGATTACAATCATCATCATTATTTCAGGTTTGACTTTATCGTGTGAGAAAAAAATTCCTCTGATACCTAAATCAGAACTGTTGACTCTTCCTTCACAGACTGCTAAGAATGTTGAAACTATTTTAACTGATTCCGGACGAATTCAGCTTATAATGTCTTCTCCCCTTGTAGAAAGATACGATAAAGTTGATCGTCCCTATTCTGAATTCAGGTCCGGTATCAAGGTAGATTTATATAATGGCAATCAGAATCCTGTTGTAAAAGTAACGGCAAAATACGGAAAGTACACCAGTTCTGATAATTTGTGGGAACTCAGGGACAGTGTTGTTGTACTTAATGAGAATAACGAAAAGCTTGAAACCGAAGTATTATATTGGAATCAGGATAGAGACCTCATACATACTGACAGATTTGTTAAAATAACAAGTGAAGATGTGGTAAGTCAGGGAATCGGCTTCGAGTCAGATTCTCATCTTGCCAACAGAAGGATCTATAAGGTGACAGCTATAATATATCTAAAGGATGAGAAATAGGTCCCGGCTTGTACTGGAAATTTTATAAGCCATACACAGCAAAAAAGAGCTAACTTTGATGTATGAATGTAATCCTGATTATACTTCTCGCAATAGTTTTATCTGCGTTCTTTTCCGGTATGGAGATTGCATTTGTTGCTTCAAACAGGCTGCGGATTGAGCTTGACAGAAAACAGGGTGTTTTCGGATCTAAAATAATTAAACTTTTCACAGATAACCCGGGCCAGTATATTGCCACTATGCTTATTGGCAATAATTTTTCATTGGTCATTTATGGTTTGGTCTTCTCCAAAATCCTTGGAGCTTTGCTGTCACCGATCCTCGGTTCTGATCTATTGGTCCTAATATTAAATACCTTCATTTCCACTGCTATTATTCTGCTGGTTGCTGAGTTTCTTCCAAAGACAATTTTCATTATTTCCCCAAATTTTTTTCTCAAGTTTCTAAGCATCCCGACACTGATTTTCTTTTTTCTTTTTTACCCTGTAAGTAAATTTACCCTCTCAGCTTCAAATCTGTTCATCAGGATATTTTTCAAAATAAGTCCTGGGGGAAAAAAACAGGAGAATCTTGTTTTCAGCAAGGTTGATCTCGACCATTTTGTAAATCTGAGCAATCAGAGTAAAGAAGAATCGGAACCGGATCACCACAATATCAGGATTTTCCAGAATGCCCTTGATTTTTCCAATGTAAAGCTCCGGGAGTGCATGGTTCCCAGAACTGAAATTGAGGCAATTGAATCGGGTAGTTCTGTAGAGGAATTAAAAGAGAAATTCGTTCAGACAAGGTATTCCAGAATCCTGATTTATCAGGACACAATAGATAACATTATAGGTTATTTTGAATTGAAAGATATCTTTAAAAACCCGTCCGAGATCAGGTCAATGACACGAAAACTGGCAATTGTTCCGGAAACGATGCCGGCAAATAAACTCCTGAAGTTATTTGTTGATAAGAAAAAGAATATTGCACTGGTGGTTGACGAGTTCGGAGGGACATCAGGAATGGTGACAATAGAGGATGTGCTTGAAGAGATTGTGGGAGATATTGAAGATGAACACGATATAAATGATCTCACTGAAAAGGTTGTAGGATACAATGAATATATACTTTCCGGCCGTTTTGAGATTGATTACCTGAATGAAAAATATCATCTCAATTTGCCTGAGGAAGATGATTATGAAACACTTGCCGGTATGATTCTTTTTTATCATGGCAGTATACCCGGGAATAATGATGTTATAAGAATCGGCAACATCGTTATCAAAGTGCTGAGGGTCTCAACAACGAGGCTCGAATTGGTAAATCTGAAGATTGAATAAAAAAAAGAGGCTGACCTCATTGAGTCAGCCTCTTCTTCAGATATTCATAAAGTATTATTTCTCAGTGCCACCTTCCCACCATGTCTTATTTACAAAATTGTCGATAACTGGTACGTGGGTAGAGTTAGATGCAACCTCGCTTGAAGCATAGGGGAATCTCCATGGGAATCCGCCGCCTGACGTCAGGTTATTCGGATTATTAAGTGTAAGGAACGAAGGAACCCTGCGATAGTCATTATAAGCTTCAATTGCTTCAGCTTCGTAAAAAGCTATATACTTCTGGGTCAGGAGTTCATTAATCTCATTCCCTGCTGTAAGTCTGGGGACTACCTGGGTGGTGAAATACGTAGTTCCATCTGCAAGTAAAAGGCCATGAAAAACAAAGTTAGCTTCAATTGCCTGCTGAAGTGATGCCTGCCATGTAGCATCGGAAGTCCTGAATTTAGCTTCAGCCTCAATGAATTTCAATTCATGATAGGTCATCAGCGGTGTGGCTGCTGTTCTGCCATTAGCCGTTATAGCTGACTGGGAGTACACACCACCCTGAGATTGAGTTGCAGTACCGTTTGGAGCGGGATTATAAATACCACCAACCTGCAGGAAATATGCCGGAATCCTTGGATCGCTCCTGGCATTCATGATATCATAAAGAGTTTTACTCACTGACAAGTGTGTCCTGTCATTAAGGAATTGATACCATGGGTTTTCACCTGTTGCTGTAGCCTGATATTTTGCAAACACAAAGTTATCTGCGGCACTTGCAAAACCGCCGGCAGCAATTGCAGCTAATGCCTTTGTTGAAGCTGTATTATCAACATTGGTAAGCCTCAGGCAATAACGTGCTTTTAGAGAATTGGCAGCTTTGATCCATTTTGCAACTGCGGTGGCAGAGCTTCCTCCATAAATATAATCACCGACGACTGAAAAAGTTGTCACTGTATTCAAGGTAGCAATACCATCATCGAGTAATTGTATAATTTTAGGATAAATTGTTGACTGATTGTCGTAAACCGGCTGCAGATTGGCAGCACCCTTCAGGGCCTCTGTCCATGGTATCTGACCCCACATGTCGGTAGTTACAGCAAGATTGTATGCTGTCAGTATCTGTGCAATACCGTGTGCATAAGGGTTTACTTCAGTACCTGAAACAGGGTCAGTCTTTGTCAACATATCATTGAGAATACTCATTACGTCATAAAGACTTACCCAGTTGTTATTGAACAGAGCAGCATCCTTCTGACCAACTCTTTTATCAGCATCAGATGACTGTGCCCATGTTCCTGCGCTATGTTCAATATAAACCGTAGCATACCACGCAATATCTGTTCCCGTGGTTTCAAAGGCTGATTTCAGAATGACATCCGGGAGTTCACTCTGAGCACTCATTGTGAGGGCATTGTTGCGGTCCTTGTTAATGTCGTCCATAACATTCTCACTGCAAGCAGTTACTACCAACAAGGCTATTGTTATAAGCAGTAATTTAAATGTTTTCATATTCTATTGCTTTTTTTAGTTCTGTTATTTAGAAAGTCAGGTTGAGCGTAACGCCATAAGAAGTCGTCTGTGGCAGTGACATATAATCAAAGCCCATCTGACCATTACCCATACCCTGTGATGTTTCCGGGTCTACGTTCGGAAGGGTTGACCAGAGAATGAAGTTACGTCCGATAAGGCTTAATGATGCGGCTTTCATTTTTATAGGTTCAACCCATTTCTTTGGAAGTCTGAACGTAAGTGATATCTCCCTGAGTTTAATATATGAATTCTCCCATACGCACATTTCACTTATACTACCAGCAACACTATTCCAGTAATCAGTGTATGCCCAGATGTCATCTGGTCCTCCACGTGAGATATTGTTAACTTCGCCAGTTGAAGCCAGCACGCCTACTCCTTTAGAGTTAGGCATATCTTTATACTGCCATTTGGTTGTACGGTCTTCAGTATATTTTGCTGAACCGTAAAGCGCCATCAACCGGTTTGTACCTGAATAGATGTCACCGCCCTCTTTCCAGTCTAATTGTGCGGAAAGGGTTATCCATTTATAAGTAAGCGTATTAACCATTCCCATAATAAATTTGGGAGTTACATCACCGATCTTGCCTGAAGTACCCGACATTGGCATACCATAAGACCAGCTGTTGGGATCATCATCGATAAGGATGTTCCCTTTAGCGTCCCTGGCCATTCTTGAACCATAAATGGTCGGATAAGTCTGGCCTGCATAAGCTCTTACGTTTGGATCCTCAAATCCTACAAGAAAAACACTCTCAATCCCTTCGGCAAGGGAGACCACCTCATTCTTAATCTTGGTGAAGTTCACATTTATAGTCCAATCAAAACTACTGGTTCTGACAGGAGTTACATTGAATACAAGCTCATGTGCTTTTGAAGTCATCTTACCGGCATTGGTCACAAAATTGCTGTAACCGGTTGATCCTGCCATTGGAATAGAAAAGATCTGGTTAGTAGCTGTCTGGTTAGAATATGTGTAATCAAAACCTATTCGGTTATCTAAGAACTTCATTTCAAGACCAAGTTCCCAGTTTACCGTATTCTGAGGTTTCAGGTCCGGGTCATACAGTGTTGAGTTAGGTCTGAAACCGGAAACTCCTCCTAAAGGATAAACAATACCATCGGTCAGGAAACCGCTACCGGCACCACCCAGATAATATATTTTTTGATTATAGGTACCAGCTTGTCCTACCTGTGCAAACGATCCGCGGATCTTGCCATAAGGCAGAACCTTATTACCCTTCAGCGAAGAAAGCTCCGTAAAGACAAATCCGAGAGAAACTGATGGATAGAAGAACGATCTTGCACCACGAGGCATGGTCGATACAATATCATACCTGCCTGTAGTGTTCAGGAAAAGCATGCTTCTGTATGATAACGCAAGGTTGCCATATGTTCCTACTGTTCTGTTGTGATCCTTTGATTCAGTGGCAGTCTGTGTAGTTGTATTAGCCATATTCTGCCAGCCGGGAACGGTAAAGCCTGAACCTGTCATACCCCATGATCTGCTCCTTGAGTCATTAAACTCGTTACCAACTATTAATAACAAATTCAGATTATCAGTAATGTTTTTATTAACAGTGATATTAAACAGTGAGTTAATCACCGACCTCATAATTCCATAGTTATTTATTCGCCCGCCTGTTGGAGCAACATAAGTAAATACCTCGTTTGATGGTTTTGGATAACCTGCACTTGTCGGCAGGGCCTGACCGGTTGCGGTACTACCTGCTTCATATATGTTTTCATTATCATTTGAATAGGTATCAATACCGATCTGGTATCTGATATTCAACCATGTAAGCGGATTGTACTCAAGGTATGTGTTACCAAAGAATCTTCTGTTCTGCTCATTGAAGTGATTATTCTGAAGAGCCCAGTTCGGGTTCTCACCAACAGTTCCTCTCCTGTAGCTGATCTGACGATAGTCACCGAGAGCTCCAGTCTCATGATATGGAGTGCCCATAAGATCGAATGATGCCGGGGCACCATATACTGTGAATAGCCAACTGTCATTACCTGAAGGCAACTTCTGGAGTGAAACATCAGCATAGTTACCTGAGAAGCCTGATTTCCATTTGTCTCCTAAATTGACAGTTGCAGAAGCATTGGCTGTATACCTTTGCATTCCTGAGTTTTTCACAATGGCATCCTGATTAGTTGAACTCATACCTATAAGGTAATTGCCAAATGAAGTGGAGTTGCTTATGTTAATACCATTATATAAAGATGATCCGTTTTTAAAGAAGTTCTTTGGGTTATTATATGCTATGGGATCAACCCATGCACCTTTATAAGGATCATACCATTTGCCGCTTTGTCCCCGGCTGTTGCCACCATAAGTCGGATCATCAGGAAGTGATGAGATCTTGGGACCCCATGAATAAGAATATGCCGGGATAAAAGACGAGGATACATTATCGACATACATGCCCTGTGCATATGTCTGCTGAACATCAGGGAGGACAGCAGCCTTATCAGAAGTAAATGATGAGGTTAAGTTAACGGTAGGTGCACCTTTTGAAGCTGATTTACCGCTCTTGGTAGTAATAACAATTACACCGTTTGATGCACGAAGACCATAAAGAGCCGCAGCGGCCTGGCCTTTCAGAACGTCAATTGATTCAATATTGTTGGGGTCAATGTCAAGTGACCTTGCTGAAGAGTATGATCCTGTAACACCCTGACCATAGTCTGCATCACTTGCAATTGGCATACCATCAACTACATACAAGGGCTGGTTGTCGCCGCTAAATGATCTTGCACCCCTGATAAAGATAGTCGCCGGAGCGCCTGGCATACCGGATGATTGTCTTACCTCAACCCCTGCAAGTTTACCCGAAAGGTCGGTCATAAGGTTCGTGTTCCCTGCGCGGGAAAGTTGGTCAGAAGAAACCCCCTGGGTGGCGTATCCAAGTGATTTTTTCTCCCGTGAGATACCCATAGCAGTTACTACAACTTCATTAAGCCCCAGAATATCTGATTCCATAACAGCATCAATTACTTTACGGCCTCCGATTTCAATCTCCTGTCTTTTCATCCCGATATAGGAGAAAACCAGTGTGGTAGAAGTTTGTGGTGCTGTAACGGAATATTTTCCACTCACATCTGTTATGGCACCAACAGTGGTCCCTTTAACAGTTACAGTTACACCAGGAATAGCACCCTCCCCCTGAACTGAAGAGGTAACCGTACCTGTAATGACTATTGTTTGTGCCAATAAAGTGTAGCCACTTATAAACACAAACATAACAATCAGCAGAAATAGTTTCTTCATACGAATTAGTTTTAGGTTTTAATTTAACAGCCAAATATATAGGAACTTTATTAAATCTCCAAACTAAATAATTTTATTTTAAGATAAAATGAATTTTTGCCTGATAAAAAAAACGGAAATGCAAATTTTCATTTCGTAAAATATGCAGATACGCGCAAATTGCGCGTATCTGCACCCCATACAAAACAATTCAGAATTAATTGTTTTTCAATTCGTTATAATTTCTTAAAAATAATAGCGATATCATAATTCACGTTAAATAATTAATAATCGGGTAGTTTTCATAGAAGTAGTGATTAGACTGGAAATGAGACAAAATTCAAGGAAAAATTGATTAAATTATGAGTACTTTTTCAAAATTTGCATCAATCGGAAGGTTTAATCTGCAGTATAAAGGATTTTTTTGTTGAATGTATCTTAAACCATCAACATGTCGGCTTTGAAGACAGGAGTATTTAGGAGGATTGAATTATACCTATTTTTTTAAAGTCTTATTCTTTCTCAATTCTGCGGCAGCAATGCACAACTCTTTGTACAGGTCTTCTCCTAAAGCCCTTAATAATGGCTCTTTTAGAAATTCATATACATAAATGCCTTCTTCATTACCTGCTTTACGCGCGGGTGAACAAATAGCAAGTTCTTCATAATTTACAGCCTTGAAATCAGAGAAGTATTTTATTCGAACCGGGAAAAGATGACAAGATAATGGTTTTCTGAATGAGGTTTTACCATCTGACCATGCATGTTCAATTCCACATATGAAAATATTTCCCTTCATATTTGTATATGCACATTCCTCATTGCCAATAAGTGGTGTAACTCTCTCGTTTTCAAAATCTCTTACACTTCTGCCTTTCTCTTGTATTGCAGCAATCCCTTCGGGCCTGAGATAGGGTTTAACAACAACCCAGATGTCATCCAGAATAAGTGTCTCGGCGACACTTAATGGCGCACCTGAATCCCCATATCTGCAACAATTACCAAGACATAAAGGCAGGTCACATCTGAATTTTTTTTCGAGAAGGTCGAAACTGAATACGGTATCGTCGATCCGTAGCATACTTAAACAAGTACTTTCCCTGTCATAGCTTTTGGTATGGGTATACCCATTATTGTCAGTAACGTTGGTGCCACATCGGCAAGGATCCCCTCATTGATCTTTTTATAATCATCACTGACAAGTATACAAGGTACAGGATTAAGTGAGTGTGCCGTATTTGGCGATCCGTCTTCATTTAATGCTTTGTCAGCATTACCGTGGTCGGCAATTATCAGCACATCATATCCGAAATTGCGAGCTGCTTTAATAACGGCCCCCGCACATTCGTCAACAGTTTTAACAGCTTTTTCAATAGCCTCATAAACCCCGGTGTGACCAACCATGTCGCCATTTGCGAAATTAAGACAGATAAAATCAAACTTTCCCGCTTCAATAGCTTTGATAACTGCATCTGTAACAGCATATGCACTCATTTCCGGTTGCAGATCGTATGTTGCAACCTTAGGGGATGGTATCATAATCCTCTCTTCATTATTGAATTTCTCTTCTCTTCCGCCTGAGAAAAAGAAAGTTACATGTGCATATTTTTCGGTTTCTGCTATTCTGAGCTGATGTTTACCTGCTGCCGCAAGGACTTCTCCTATAGTATTATCTGCATTATCCTTTGGATATATAACATGAAGTCCTTTGAAGGTAGCATCATAGGGGGTCATTGTGCAATAGTACAAAGGGATAGTTTTCATCCCATTCTCTGGCATATCTTTTTGAGTAAGTGCAATCGTCAGCTCCTTTGCCCTGTCGTTCCTGAAATTAAAAAACACGATTACATCACCCTCCTTCACTTTTCCTACCGGCTTGCCTTCATTATCAATAACAACTATCGGTTTCATGAATTCATCAGTAACTCCTTTATCATACGATTCCTGCATTGCATCAGTTATATTTCCGGTTAGTGTGCCTATACCGCTGACAATCAGATCGTATGCCTCTTTAACTCTTTCCCACCTTTTATCACGATCCATTGCATAGAATCTTCCGATGAATGATGCAACTTTTCCATTCGATTTTTTGAGATGATCCAAAAGATCCTTTATATAGCCAATCCCACTACGTGGATCCGTATCGCGACCGTCGCCAAACGCATGAATGAAGACATTTTTTAACCCATAATCCATGGTCATATCACACAGATAGTAAAGGTGTTTATCAAGAGAATGGACACCTCCATCGGACATCAATCCCATAAAATGGACCTGTTTATCGTTGTCATGGGCATAGGTGAAAGCATCAGTCAGAACTTTATTATGTTTGATATCACCTGTCTTGCATTCCTTATTTATTTTAACAAGATCCTGATAAATAATTCTTCCTGCACCTATATTCAGGTGGCCCACTTCAGAATTTCCCATTTGCCCATCCGGCAATCCGACATCCTCTCCTGAAGCATGAAGTATTGAATTCGGATAGTTTTTTTTATAAAATGTAAGGTTCGGTGTCGGCACCTGGCTTATAACATCTGCCCTGGAACCATCGCCAATTCCCCAGCCATCCAGTATCATTAATAAAGTCTTCCTGTTCTTCATATTAATCATTAGCTAAATAAATACTTAAACATAAAATAATGTACTCTTGTTCATGGTTGTAAACCGGGGACAAAATTAGTCAAAATTGACTAAGTCCGATATGAGAAGATGATTTAGGATAATTAGTTGAAGAACATAAGATGCCAAAATCTAAGGATTAAAGTCATCACAATAGCCCCAATAAACTCATCAATCACCAGATATTATTTATCTTCATTTGCTAGCTGATTTTATTTGATCTATCTTAATATTCAAACTCTTATCCTGGCAGGTCTTTTCCAGCGGGATATCCTTAGCAACATAATTATTCCACTCTTCCTGAGTCATGTTCCTGGAGATAATATTACAGATATTTCGAACCAGATAATCAACATGCGACGGCCGGCTGATAAGGTTTTTACTTCCTCCTGATTCCCCTGAGACGATCATCTGGCCATCAGGACTGAATTGCATCACCAGGACAAATCCTTCATTATCGTCCAAAGTAACCGGTGGTTCCGTCAGATCGGCCGGATCTTTAATATCAAATATTTTAAGTTTTTTGTCGTTCCCTGCAGTTGCCATCTGCTTCAGAGTCGTATTAAACTGAATATCATTAACCTGCGCATCATGAGCTTTCACCCCGGAAATCTTTTTCCGGAGATTAATATCCCATAATTCAACAACACCATTTGCATCACCTATTGCGAGAAGATTGTTCTCGGGATTGAATTTTATCACTTTAATGTTTTCCCCGGCTGTTTCAATTCTGAAATTATCCGGGTTGTGTTCGGGGTTCCATACAACAACATTGCCATCGGTGCTGATACCTGCCAGGTAAGTCCCATTTGAGGATATATCAATAGATGTAATCTCCATCGATCCGGTAGTAACATTAGTGCTTGTCCTGGCAGCAATATCCCATTTAAGGACTTTCCCATCGAGTGCGGCTGAATATAGATACTTTCCGTCATATGAGAAGATAAGTGATTTTATTCCACCTTTATGTCCCGTCATCTCATAACCCACATTGGTTCCTTTTAAGGGGATCATCCTTATTGATGCGTTTGCGCTTCCACATGCCAGCCAGGAGGCATCCGGACTGACAGCCAGAACCTCTATGATATCACTTCCGGAATAGATGACCTGAAGAGTCTGATCTTTACTGTCAAGCGACCATTTGAGTACCTGTCCATCATTACCGGAAGTAAAAAATTCGTTTTCCCCTGGCACAAATGCGATGCTCTTAATTTCTCCATTATGCCCCTTGAATGACCTGCAGTTTATATTACCATATTGTAGTGCAACATTATACAACCCGGCATAAATATCAGCATCGTTATCTGGTCCATTGTTCTTTTTATTAAACAAGTATGCCTGATAAGCCAGGAGGGACTGCAGGTCTTTTTGTCCTAACAACTGCAACGATTTGAGCGACATTGATTTTCCAATAGAGAGCATCCGTAGGCGCTGGGCTGAATTTCTTTGTTCAATCGCAACTTTTGTATTTTGATCAGATCTAATGCTGGCCCCTTTGACAGAATCAGATTGTTCAACAGCTACTTTTTTTTGCCGTTGTGCCTCTGCTGCATTTCTTTCAGCAAAAGATTTCTGCATCTCAGCTACAATTCTCTGCTGGTTTGCTTCTGCAGCTTTATGAATAGCTAAAGCGGCGGCTGAATCTGCAATAGTTCTTTGTTTAAGAGCAATAAATGTGGATGAATCTGCCATGGCTTTTTCCTTCTCGGCATGAATTCTTTGTTTTTCTACAAGCATTGTCTGCTTTTCAGCGGATTTCTTCTGTATAAATGCAAAGAGCATGAATCCCATAGCCATGACAGCAGTTAAACCAAGAATGATCGCAAGCAGCCTGGTCTTCTTCATTTTCCCTTTCTGCTGCCTGATCTTGTTTCCCTCTTCTTCAAGATATACTTTTTCGCTGGTCCGAAGAAAAACCATTGCCCGTTCAAAAGCAGGATTGTATTGTACAGCCCAGGCAAGCGTTGGTTTTAACTGATCGCGCCAGGTAATCGCAGAATTCAGGTCGGTTGGCCTCCATAAACTTGTTTTCCCCTGCTGATATAATGCTGATGCTTCTGATAACCTCAAGTACATCTGCATAGATGAGGCTTCGTTATCAACCCAATCCCTGAGGCGGTCCCAAAAACGGATAAGGACCTCATGACTAAGGTCAATAACAGAGTCCTCACTCAGAGGTATATTTTGACGGGGTGTAATAAAGGATACAGATGGACTTCTGAATTTTTCAACTACATCAATTAGTTCTTCACTTGTACACCCGGCAACAAACTTTATTGTTTCAATATCTGAAGGATGTCGTAAGCTTTTATTATCCCGGCTTTTCCTGGTAATAGTTTTAAACATTATTTCGCAGATCTCTTTACCCCGTTGATTCAGTTCTTTGTATACCTTATCAGCATGGATTGAGATAGCATTACTCATTGTACCAGCATAGTCATAGTCAATTATGCTTATCGGCTTGTCAGGCTCATCAAGCTGCCGCCACTGAGTCCATGTCCTCATCATGACGTGTTGCAAAACTGGAAGCAGATCCGTCCGGTCAACAACTTCATTCAAAAGTATATCAACAAGTTCCGGGTCTATTTTTGCTCCGCAATAATTTATCGGCCCTTCAATAGCTTTCCTGTAATTTTCCTTTCCCATATCAGGGACAAGCCAATTACTGTCATTGACGAGTTTGGTAAGACCCTTGTAATGTGAACATTCTCCAATGTAATCGGAACGCATTGTAACTATTATAAAAATATTTACCGAAAACTGGTTGACAGTATTTACCAAAAAATCCACAAATTTTGCTACAGGGGCATGAAAAGCTTCTTCTTTTACAAAAGGAGCATATCTGAAAATCTCTTCAAACTGGTCGATAACAAGAAGGACATTGTTTTCAGATTTTATCAGGTATTTTCTTATTACAGAGGAAAAACCGTCAGGATTATCGAGAAGTTCAGAAAGAATTATATTTCTTTCAATATATTTCTGCTCTGAGTCCAAAATTTCTTTTGATAATGCTGTAGCCAGATTACCGAACGGGTCGTTACCCGAACTAAAAGGAATGATCTTCCATTCAGATGATTCCCCGATTTTTAAATTCCTGATCTTTGGAAGAACTCCACAATTGATAAGCGAAGATTTGCCGCTTCCAGGAGCACCTATGACAGTGACATACCTGTTTTTCACTATTTTCCCGAGGATTTCTTCGCTCTCAGCTTCTCGTCCGAAAAACAAATCGCTCTCTTCAGGAGCAAAGGGCCTTAATCCTGGAAAAGGATTGAAATCTTTATTGTCTCTTTTTGGTCCCATAATGATAATATCTTACTTAAATTTTATATTGATTACCAGGATGTAACGTGTCTCTTCTTTCTAATCTGACAAAGTATTGTATCCTTCAATTTTCTCTATATATTTCAAAATCTCTGATGTTTTGTCAGGGAACTGAAAATGATATTCTTCAACTGCATCTAAAGGTAAAAAGTAGAAAGAAAGGTTATTGCTGCCCTGATATTTCTGAGTTAGTTTGGTTATTTGTCCATCATAATGTAAATGAACTTCATTATCCCGATTATCAGGGAACAAGAGCCAGATTATGCATCCTTCTGAAAGTCTGAAGGATCCTTTTTCAAAACTTTTAATATACTTCATAGCTACGGCCAGCGGAAGCAGATCTTCTTCCGGAATTCCTTCAAAACATTTTGACAGGAACAGTATCTTTTCGAAAATCAATTCATCTTTATCGGCTTCTCCACTAACTATTTTATCTAATTGGCTTTTTACCGATTCAGGTATTCTTTGAGAAGCTGACTTGTAAAGCTCACGGCTTGAACGTGCAACCAGGTTTGCGGCCTCTTCCTGAAGAATTCCTTCAGGACTGAAGAGAAGGGCTACCACCGATTCAGCCATATCGTTCCCTTCAATCTCAGATATATTTCTTAATGCACAAGCCTTGGCCCACAAACTAATCAGATTATAATCGCGGTTAATTATATCTTCCAGAAGCTTTTTATGCTTTGGAATTTCTCCGGGGAAGAATTGGCAGAGATCCTTAAGCTTTTCTTCATCAGGAACAACATCGAATAGAGAAATTAATTCTGCCTTTATTGAATCATTTACTACTAAGTCTATCATTTCGAGTGCGGAATAGACACTCTCAACAGTTTCACTTTCGAGGTTCTCAATGATTGTGGTAATAGAACCGGAATTATAAGTGATTGACAGGAGATTAAAAAGAAACCTGTTCCATCTGCTTATCTCCTTTCCCATTACCTTTAGAAGGAAATTATTATTATTATTTTCAAGACAGATCTTTGCTGAAAGATTCCAGGTCATAAACCCAATGGTTTCAGATATTAGTTGATTAAGACGATCTTTATCCTCTTCTGATGGTTTGAACTCACAATCAATAAGGCATTTAAGAGCAACCTCTTTAAGTTGTCTTGAATTTGACCAGAGACGGGAAAATAGGAATCCTAAACTTTCTTTTGTACATGTTTTTCCCAGTAGCCTGAGAATTATCTTACTGGTTTTGGTATTTCCCGAGGAGACAAGGTAGAAACTTAACAATTCATCTTCTGCAACAGTATTAAAAGTCCGGAGAACAGCAAAAGCATCTGCTTCCAGTCCTGAAATATTCAGGCATTGACATACTTCAAACAGCAGGTCAGATATTTTAAATTTCCCAATCATGTAAATTGCCAGTCTCTTCGATTCGATTGAGTTATCCCTTAAAAGTCTCAGGATTTCAGTTGGTTGAGGTGTTCTTGTTCCGGACAGGATTTTTTTTGCATCGCTGATCTTCTTTCCCTCAGTTTTAAGAAAAGTTGAATGCTTTTCAAGAATCTCAACTGCTTCGGTTGAACCTTGACGGACCTCTTCATCAAAATTGGAATTGTTTGCTATTTTTTTCAGTACCGGTAAAAGATTTATGTCATTTTTTGAGACGGCATAGTCAATTAATTTTTCAAAATACAATTTGTTCCCAATATTGTCCAGAACCGTGTAATCACCAGAGATAAGGCTGAAATAATCTCTTCTAAACGCAGAGTAAGCAGAAAATCTGTTTTTAAAAATACCAGGTTCATCTTTACCATCAGAGTCTGATTTGGGTTGACCTGTTTTTTCAGTTGCTCTTCTGATAGTTTTTCTGTACTCCTTATATAACCTTATAGCAACAAACACCCATATTAAGATAATTAAGAACAGAACCAAAGAAAAATGAATGAGCTTAACAAAACTAATAATACCCATACCCGTCAGGATAAGTCCGGCTGAAAATGTTGCGATTTCATTAACTGTACTAACCGTTCCTGATTGGAGCTCATTGGTTATTTTTTTATCAAGTGTCTGATAAATGATTTTTAAAGAAGAAAATTCCATTGAGTCTTTCAGAGATTTTGAAAAGAGTCTGCTAAATGCAAGAAGAAGGAAAAAAATCATGAAACCACTTGTTGTTTCAGGGGTATAACCCATAAACAAACCTATTGCTATTGTCATTATTGTAAAGACAGCAATAAGTATCGGAGAAATAATCAGACAGGTTCGAAGTCCATAGTTATGTAAAACAGATGAGAATACAACCAATTTAACTGACAGGGTGAATATCATCATACAACCAGTGAAAATTCCAAGAAATCTGGCCATGTCTTCTACAGCAGGAAATTGTTCTCTTGTAACTGCCAAGAATGAATACTGGATAAAAAATGCAGTCAAAACCGAAAGAGCTATAAAAATGACAATTATCCTTAAATAGGGATCTTGCCAAAAAACAGTAAAAAGAGATTTCTTTTCTTTAGGTTTTTCAGGATTTAGTTCTTCCCCGCCAATCAGGCTGAAACGTTCACCGATCATAATCTGGATAATAGCCGCAACTAAAACAGAAGAAGCACTAACAAGTAAAATATTGTGTGATTGAAATTTTAAAGACAGCAGGAGCGGGACAGCAAAGGAAATAATAATAATACCGATGATAAGTCCCGCATCAACGATCCGGGATAATCTTTTTCCCTGCTTTAAAGTAAATAAACGACCTGTCGTTCCCCAAAATCCGAGCAAAGCGAGAATATTCAGAGGTACAAGCATAATAAAGACAATGAATATCAACCACTTTGCCGGAGAAAGGATCAATGCAAACCAAAGGAAAAGGGTTATAGAAGTAACAATAATCAGGTTAATGACTGCAAAGTTTCTGAATTGCACTCTTGTCTGAAACCAGGAATAAATAGATGTAAGGATTATTCCGGTAATCCCGGAAATAACATATCCACGTGCCAACATTTTTTCGTTAAAAATTGAGAGAAAAAGGGAGTGTGCAATAATATCGAATGCTCCGAAAAAAATCCCCAGAAAAAACGATTGTGCCAGAAGCATTGATACCATTGATTCCTCTCCTGATTCAATTCCAAGGAGAGTAAATAATTTATCTCTCATAAATTACCGCGTTACAAATTATCGCATACCAAATTAATAATTAAATTTAAAAGATTTGTCAGTTCGTCATTTATTGAATTAAAATATATCGATCTCAATTAAGGTGTGCATCTAAACCAAATCCTTCTTTCAAGGATTGAATCCGGAAAAAATCAGATGTTAAGTCTGGATTTAATAAGAGAATACAAAAAATTGAAATCAGGATCATTTCCCTCAATAATTATTTCAGACCGGTCATACCATTTTTCACGAAATGCGAGTTTTTCCTCAATATAACACTGCAACCTCGCCGGATCCAAATCTTTTATTAAAGGTCTTTCAGTTTTTGATTCAGAAAGTCGGCTTTTCAACTGACCTGGTGTCAGTTTAAGGTAGATAGTCAGCCCCGTTTTAAGCATATAATCCATATTATCATTATAGCATGGTGTTCCACCACCGGTCGAAATTAATGTGTTTGTCAGAACCACTAAGTTTTTGAGTAGTTCTGTTTCAATATTCCGGAAATAGTCTTCTCCATGTTGTGAAAAGATTTCCGGAATAGTTTTGCCGGTATATTTTTCTACATTTTTATCGAGGTCGATAAATGACCAGCCAAGAAGTGAAGCCAGTTTTTCCCCTGCGGTTGTTTTTCCGCTTCCCATAAAACCTATTATATAAATTATATGGTATTTGAGCATCACAACTCAAGTTTCATCTGTGCAGGATCTTCATGGATATCTGGATGCTGGGGCTCTTCCTCTGTTTTTTCTTTTGCTGTGTCAACCTCCTTTTTAATAACAGGTCCAATTTCCTGGATATTTTCCACCATGTAACTGGTCATCCTCTTCCCTTTTGCTTTGTAACTCTTCACCCCAATGAATTCAGCTACTTCAATTATCTCATTTCCCCTGCCCTTATTTTTCCCACCGAAATGAATCTCAAAACGAGGATATTCAACCTCAGTGAGGCTGATAAGTTTTGATTCCACATTTTCATTGATGAAACATTGTGGTTTCTCAGACTCTTCAAGCATGAAACGTTTAATATAATAAAACTTCTGTTCGGCATCCCAGTAAATAACTGAATAGACCTTACCTGTTTTGTATTTCTCAATTATCAGGATGTTGTCTTCAAAATGATTCGACAAATCAAATCCTGTAATTCTGAAAAACCCGTTTTTAGTAATCACCAGTATCTTATCATTGGCACTGAACTCACCAAGGAAAAGTCCTCTTCCGTCAACATTAAGTCTGAATACTGCATCATCGAACCAGATCTTTCTTCCGCCAAGGGTTGAGAGCCCTTTCTCTTTCAGACTTATTTTTTGAACAGCGTTCTTCGTAAGTATATTACCCATTGAAGATTTTCCCTTTATATTCATCTGGCCGAAATCAAATTCGAACATAATCTTCTTAAGCCTTGCTTTTGGTTTATGATGGACCTTAATTACTTCCGCTTCACCGTTCGGATTCGCACTGAAATAGACTATTTTCGATCCCGGTGTCCCCCTTGTCAGATTATACTCTTTATCCCGTGTCAGACCTGAAATGGCACATCGTTTTGCAAGCAATGGCCCGTCCTTGCCATCCTGATAAACAATATTGTATATAGTTCTCTCATCATTTTTAAGAAAGACCTGTGCATACAATATATCATTACCAACAAACACTTTATCGGCAACCTTAGTGATTAGATAGACTCCATCTTTTCTGATAACAATAACATCATCAATATCAGAGCAATCGCAGATAAACTCATCTTTTTTCAGACCGGTTCCGATAAACCCTTCCTTATAATTTATATAGAGTTTTGCATTATTGGCCACCACCTTAGTGGCTTCAATCGTATCAAAACTTCTTAATTCAGTTCTTCTCTCCTTTCCCTTACCATACTTTTTCTTTATCTGCCTGAAATAATTGATAGCGAACGAAATTATGTTCTGAAGATGATTTTTAACCTCTTCAAGCTCGGTTTCAATTCCTTTTATATGTTCGTTAGCTTTTTTAACATCGAATCTCGAGATTCTCTTGATCTTTATTTCAGTAAGCTGAATAATATCCTCTCTCGTAACTTCCCTGAGCAACAGCTTTTTGAACGGATCAAGACCTTTGTCAATTGCAGTGATCACCGCCTCCCATGTTTCACACTCTTCGATATCGTGATATATTCTTTCTTCAATGAATATCTTTTCGAGCGACGACATATGCCACTCTTCTTCAAGCTCCCCCTTTCTGATCTCAAGCTCTGATTTAAGAAGCTCAACAGCTTTATCTGCGGAATGTTTCAGTATGTTGCTAACCCCCATAAATGAGGGTTTATCATCAATAATTACACAGGTATTCGGAGATATTGAATATTCACAATCTGTAAGCGCAAAAAGAGCATCTATTGTTTTGTCGGGGGAAACTCCGGGGATCAGATGTACAACTATTTCCACATTTGCCGATGTATTATCATCGATTTTTCTGATCTTGATTTTTCCTTTATCGTTTGCCCTTATAATTGATTCAATGAGGGAGGTGGTTGTTTTCCCGAATGGTATTTCAGTTATAATGAGAGCTTTTTTATCAACTTTTTCGATCTTTGCTCTTACCTTTATTACGCCACCGCGTTGTCCGTCGTTATATTTTGAAACATCGACCATACCACCGGTAGGGAAATCAGGATAAATCACAAAATCTTTTCCCTGCAAGTAATCTATAGTGGCATCAATAAGTTCATTAAAGTTATGAGGAAGAATTTTTGAAGCAAGGCCGACTGCAATGCCTTCGACTCCAAGTGCAAGCAGCAAAGGAAACTTTACCGGAAGAGTAACAGGTTCCTTATTTCGTCCGTCGTAGGATAACTTCCACTCGGTTGTCTTGTGGTTAAATACTACTTCAAGTGCAAATTTTGAAAGTCTGGCTTCAATATATCTTGGGGCCGCAGCACCATCTCCTGTAAGTAAATTCCCCCAGTTACCCTGTGCATCAATTAACAGGTCCTTCTGGCCGAGCTGAACCAGAGCATCACCAATTGAGGCATCTCCGTGGGGATGGAACTGCATTGTATGTCCAATGATGTTTGCCACTTTGTTATAGCGTCCGTCATCCATCCTCTTCATTGAATGGAGTATACGACGATGAACAGGCTTCAGACCGTCGTGAAGGTGCGGCACCGCTCTTTCGAGGATAACGTACGATGCATAATCAAGGAACCAGTCCTGATACATGCCTGATAATGCTGTTACGGAATGAAGCGCAACCGGTCCTGGCAGAATTACTTCTTTTCCGTCTGTTTTGCCTATTTCAATATCTTCTTCTCCCATAAATAAACCTGCACTTCATTATAATAATTCTTCTAATTTTCCTCTTCGACAATGTCTTCTTCGATTCTCAGGTTCTCTATGATAAAATCCTGCCGGTCGGGGGTATTCTTTCCCATAAAAAATTCGAGATAACCATTAACGGAGTCATTTTTCTTCATCCTCACAGGCTCGAGTCTCATATCTTTTCCGATGAAATGTTTAAACTCATCTGGTGATATCTCCCCAAGACCTTTAAAACGTGTCATTTCAGGGTTCGGTCCTAATGCGGCAATGGCTTTAGTCTTTTCATCAGGAGAATAACAATATCTGGTCTCTTTTTTGTTCCTTACCCGGAAAAGCGGGGTCTGCAGAATATAAACGTGACCTTTTCTGACAAGGTCGGGAAAGAACTGAAGGAAAAATGTCAGCAGAAGTAGCCTGATATGCATCCCATCCACGTCGGCATCAGTTGCAACTACCACATTATTGTATCTCAAATTTTCGATTCCATCTTCAATATTAAGAGCAGCCTGAAGAAGATTAAACTCCTCATTCTCATATACAATCTTCTTGGTAAGGCCAAATGAGTTAAGCGGTTTCCCACGGAGGCTGAAGACAGCCTGTGTCTCCACATTTCTCGATTTGGTAATCGAGCCGCTTGCCGAGTCACCTTCTGTTATAAAAATAGTTGAATCGAGTTTATTCGAATCATTGGTATTATAATGTATCCTACAGTCTCTCAGCTTTTTATTATGCAGACTTACTTTTTTTGCCCTTTCCCTGGAGAGCTTCTGGATCGATGAAATAGCTTTTCTCTCTTTCTCCGAGTCCTGAATCTTTTTCAGTATTGTTCTGGCAGTTTCCGGGTTTTTATGGAGAAAATCGTCTAACTGTTTCTTTATGAACTCACTGATGAAATTTCTGACCGACGGTCCTTCGGGTCCCATATCTTTAGATCCAAGTTTTGTCTTTGTCTGCGATTCAAAGATTGGCTCTTCGACCTTAATACTGATAGCCGCAATTATTGACGATCGAATATCGGAAGGGTCGTAATCTTTTTTATAAAAATCCCGGATTGTCTTAACAATCGCCTCCCTGAAGGCGATTAGATGTATTCCTCCCTGTGTAGTATTCTGCCCGTTGACAAAACTGTAATAATCTTCGCCGTATTGCAGTCCATGTGTGAATGCAATCTCAATATCTTCACCGGTAAGATGGACAATCGGATAGAGACCCTCCTTGCTCATGTTCTCATTAAGCAAATCAACAAGGCCATTACGTGAAAAGAATTTATTACCGTTAAAGTTGATTACCAGTCCGGAATTAAGGTAAACGTTATTTTTCAGCATTGCATCTACATATTCCGATATGTAATAGTAGTTGCCGAACATTTCTTCATCTGGTTCAAATATCACCTCTACCCCATTTTCCTCATTAGTGGATTTAAGTGGATGGTCCTTCAAAGTTCTCCCGTGTTCAAAATCAATAACTTTAAGCTGACCGTCACGGATGGACCTTATTATAAATTTGCTGGATAAAGCATTCACTGCTTTTACTCCGACACCGTTAAGACCTACAGATTTTTTGAAAGCTTTTGAATCGTATTTTGCCCCTGTGTTCATTTTGGAGACAGCATCGAGTACTTTCCCGAGAGGTATTCCTCTGCCCCAATCGCGAACCCTAACCTCCTTGCCATTTATCGAGACATCTATTTTTTTGCCATACCCCATCATGTACTCATCCAGGGCATTATCCATAACCTCTTTGAGCAGTACATAAACACCATCATCCTGAGAAGAACCATCGCCAAGTTTTCCAATATACATACCTGGCCTAAGGCGGATATGCTCTCTCCACTCAAGTGTTTTTATATGCTCTTCTGAATATCCAACTGACATTTTGCAGAATTTTGCGCAAATATAACTATTTACAGGAGGTACTTTTTGGCAATTTTTCAACAATCGGGCTTAATTTTAACAAGGGAAAAGCTGCAGTGAGGCAGTATCTAAAATATTTAGCTGATTAAATGGCAATTACGATTTCAGTAAAAATGTTGATAAGTGACAGCACTGACTTCCACTCTGACATATACTCGAGAGTCCGTCTTCTTCTTACTGACTAAATGTACTCACCCCTTTCTTTTCCCCCTCTCTACTTCGTAAAGAGGGGCAGGGGATGAGTACATTAAAGTTCCAATCCTGCATTTTTTCTTAGATTATCCACCACTTTATCTTTCTTATTATTTTGAAGCATCATGAAAAGATAGACCGGAATACCTGCTAACATAAGTATAAACCCATACATTACAACCTTAGCTCCTGTGCCATAAATTGCATATATAGAATATCCAAAAGCAAGCAATGCAAAGAAAGAATTCTTCAGGAAACTGTAAAAGCTAAAATCTGATGAATGATTCTTCAGGAGCACAATATCCGCTGCTGCAGAAAAAGCATAAGCAGGTAAAAATGCCAGGGTAGCGAGCAAGAGCATAAAATTAAAAGCTGAGTTTAATGTTCCCATATAGTTCAATATAAGAAGGATATTAGCAGCCAAACCGCTTATTATAAGAGAAGTAACAGGTGTCAAATACTTTGGATGTATTTTGCCGAACATCGCTGGAAAAAGTTTATCCTGGGAAGCACCAAATGCACTTCTTGCAGTGGTTAGTATCCAACCTGAGGAAGCACCAAGTGTGGATACTATAGCTCCTAACGCAATAAAGTTTCCGCCCCATGTTCCACCTGTTGCAGCGTTAATAATATCTGCAAGAGGCGCATTGGAACTAGCTAAGGTAGACTGATCAAGGACACCCATCCCCACTATTGAAACAATTATATACACTGCAGCTGCGATTAAAGTACCATATATTGTGCTTTTTCTGATATTTCTTTGTGGATTCTTAATTTCCCCTGCCGGAATTGTCGCGCTTTCGATTCCTACGAAAGCCCAAAGTGCGATTGCAATTGCTGCCGGCAAGGTATTCATTCCTGAGACCTTTACACTGGATACTGTTCCAAGCATTGCCGGGTTAAAATGCAATGCAGCAATTATTACAAATACCACCAAAGCACCAACTTTGAGTATTGTAGTTACTATGCTAACTTTGCCTGCTCCTTTAACACCAAGAATATTTATAATAGTGAAAAACCACAATACACCTGAAGTAATTAAGAATGCTAATATGGGTGTGGTCGCACCTGGAACAAAATAAGTGAAATAAAGCATAAATGCAGTAATAATTGCTGCGTTTCCTACCCAGGCTCCAATCCAATATGTCCAGGCAATTAAGAATCCTGCAAAATCACCAAAGGCAGCCCTTGTATAAACGATAGGACCTCCTGTTCTTGGCAAAGCTGTTCCCAGGCTGGCAAAACTTAATGCAATTAGCAGCGATCCCGCCGCAGTAATTACCCAGGCAATAATAGCGGTTTCAGGATTTGATGCAGCCGCTAAAGATGCAGCAGAAGTAAAGATACCTGAACCTATACAGTTACCTACAACAATTGCAACTGCGGCTGCAAGACCAAGCTCCCTCTTTAACTCCAGATTGCCTGAATTCTTAGTGCCATCGATTTTACTCATAATATAGCCTCCCTGTTAAATGATAATCCCAACAATCTTAAATACCGATCTCTTTGTATAATAATCGGATCTGACAAGATCAAAATGCCAGGTCCATTCTTCTTTAAAATGTTCATCAGGCAAATCTGTAATAACAGTAGGGATTTTAGTAACATTACCGGAATTATCAGTGAATATTTCAGTTATATCTGTTATTAATACAGATTTATTCTTCTTTAGAAAATCAATATGTTTTTTTTGTATTTCGGTCCTGAAGATGTTAAATTCTTCTTCCTTAATTCTTGACTTTTTTCTTAAAAAATCTACCAGTTGGGATTCCAGTTGTGTAAGAATATTAAGTGATATAACCATTCCCGGATCACAATCCGGTTTATATTCAGGTACAATAACATTCTCAAGTGATTGCAACTTATTAAAGAATGAGTATTTTCTTGTTTTTTGCCATACTTCCTCAATTAATCCTCCAGTTATATCCTGCTCTATTAATTCAACATTCTTAAAACTACCAGTCTGACTGATCACATCAGGCGGATGAATAATATCGACCAGACAGACTCTTTGTGTTCTTTCAACTAACTCTGTAAAGGGCAGTTCAAGCAGCCATCCGCTACCAAGGACCGTAACCTTTTCAGGTTTATAAAAATCCAATGCTTTAATAATAAAACTCCTGCAGCGTTCTTGATGATTATCCCATCCCCCTTCCTGGTTTATATGATTATATATCAGCCCATTCTGATAGTTATAATAACCCATTTTGTTAAGCAGTCTGCGATATGATATACTATGTGTCATCGTGGTTTGTTTTGGGCTCTTAACTCCTTTAATTTCAATGTCATTAATGATCTGAGTTTCAGGGCGAAATTTTCTGGATTATCAGTACCAAAAAAGGTTGGGGGAATTGGATCCAGTACCCTGATCCTGATGTGATGGCCGGAGCCGAAAATCAGACCATGTTTGGGAAGAATGCCACCGGTTCCATCGATCAGAATTGGCAGTATAGGGACATCAGCTTGTATTGCAAGCTGAAAAGCACCTCTCTTGAAAAATCCTATCTCTTTGTCAAGGGAGCGGGTACCTTCAGGAAACATCATAATGGAAATTTCTTTTTTAAGACAGATGTACGACTTTTCAAGCATTTCGGTTTTGCTCTCATCATTATCCCGATCAACAGTAATATACTCAGCCATTCTCAAGTACCAACCGAGAACAGGGACGTCAATATTTTCGATTTTAGATATCCATTTGAATTTGTACCTGAGGCAATTTATTAATAGAATATCTAATATTGACTGATGGTTTGAAATAATAACATATGTAGTCCCTCTTACAGCATTTTCCCTCCCTTTAATGTCGATTGTCCATATGGGAATTAAAAAAGACAGAAACAGACTCTGGTACATCAGGAGCCAGTGAATAATTATCCTTTCCCTGTCGAACGGAAAAACCAGTAACCAGATTATAAAGGTCAGCGGGAACGTAACTAATATATAGCAAAGTCCTATGAGCCAAACAATTATCGATTTTAAAATATCCATCAAAATTCTTTCTTTCTCTGTGTACCTCTGTGAATCACCTGTGCAACTCTGTGTAACTAGCAATTTAAGAACTGACACAGAGAAGGCACAGAGAGCCACAGAGATTTACATTACATACTTTTCTTCTTATGACAAATTAAAAGAAATAAAAAATCTCTTCATTAGATAAGTTAATATTTTCTTTCAGGAAAACTTCCGATAAGTCGTCAACCATATGCCTGCACCCGATAAGTTTTTTTGAAACGCTCTTCATCTGATCACTTCCCGCTATATTACATTTCCATATAATCCCATCTTTAATAAACAGGCTGCAGGAATGATGTATCCAATTTATTTCAAATCTATTATTAAAAGTGTATTCCGGGCCATACGCCCAATTCCACTCCCAGGTCTTATATTTTGAATCAGCAATCGATTCAGCCTCTTCCGTTTCTGACTGAGTAAGTTTATAAGGTACAATATCAGAAAAGTTATTCAGAAAATAATTTATCATTTCTGCTCTGAATTCATTTATACTCTTAAGGCTCGTCAGTTTTTCTTTCAGATTAAGAACAGGTGATGGTTTTGATCCAACAGCCCTGGATGTATAACAAGATGTATCCTTCCGTAAAGAATTTCTAAGAATTTCCATAGAAGTGCTGAATAGTAGTGTACCATGATGAAGAACTCTGTTACCGTGAACATGTTCAGCATTTCCTGAAATCTTTAATCCATTAACTTTCAGATCGTTTTTCCCTTCAAATTTTGCTTCAACTCCCAGTGATATTAAAAAATCAATGACAGGTTGAGTGTACTTCCTGAAGTCAACCTGTTTACCGCTTTCACTTTGTCTGATAAAAGTGAAATTCAGGTTCCCTTTATCATGAAACACTGTTCCTCCACCGGAAATTCTTCTTATGACAGGGATCTTATTTTCCATGACAAATTTTGTGTTTACCTCCCTGTGAGCTGACTGGTGCTTACCGATAATAACGGAGGGGTCATTGATACCAAGGATCATATACTCTTCCTTCCTGTTTTTAAGAAGGAATTCGTCAATCGCAAGATTAAAGAACGGGTCGTATGATTCAAGATTGATGAAATGCATCACTTAAGTATATAATTCTAATTCCTTTCAAACGGTTCTGAATTTCCCCGGTTCTTATACCTCCAACTCCCTGTCTTTTTACTCTCCAATCCCGCGCCTTTTTGGTGGGTGGTTTTGGGCATATTAAAAAATGATTTATACTTTAGTATCTTGTTGTCAGTCAGCACATAAAATCTATAGATACTCCATCCGATAAACGCGCCGAGAAGAGAGCCACACATCGCATCACCAGGATAGTGAACACCAAGGTAAATCCTACTGTAACTAATAATTGTTGCCCATAAAATAATACTTATTGTATACCATCTTCTTTTTATAAAAAGCAAACTGAGAAGTGCAACATCAAATGTGTTTACAGCGTGTGAAGAAACAAAACCGAATTTCCCTCCGCATTCACCGTTAACAACGTGAACAAGTCCTTCGAGAGAGGGCTCGTAACAGGGTCGCAGACGATGAACAAGATTTTTAACAATAACAGATGTCTGGTCGGCGAGAGTAGCAGCCAGAATTATAAAAATGAGAATTATAAGGAATTTCCTTTTGTATTTAATACCCAGAAAGATAAGTATAGCCAGGTAAAGCGGAACCCAGATTAATCTCCCGCTAATCGCATGCATCACATGGTCAAAGAAGGGTGAGTTTAATGAGTTAATAAATAAGAAAAGCTGTTGATCAATTCGTTCAAGCATTTGATACAATCATTCAAAGTTAAGCACTTTCCATATCATATCCTTTAGCGTAACAATTCCCTGGCCAGTTAAAGAGGAGATAAATACCCTAGGAATATCAGGTAAATCATTCCTTATCTCATTTATCAGTTCCTCATCGAGCATATCTGTTTTTGAAATTGCAAGAACACGCTTTTTATCGAGGAGTTCCGGGTTGTACATTTTTAGCTCATTAATAAGGATCTCATATTCCGTCTTAATATTCTTGCTGTCAGCCGGTACTAAGAAAAGAAGCATTGAATTTCTTTCAATATGCCTTAAAAACCTTATTCCCAAACCCTTGCCTTCATGAGCCCCTTCAATAATACCAGGAATATCTGCCATAACAAAAGATTTATCATCCCTGTAACTGACTATACCCAGGTTCGGGACAAGAGTAGTAAATGCATAATCAGCAATCTTAGGCTTAGCAGCAGACACCACTGAAAGAAGAGTTGATTTGCCTGCATTCGGAAACCCCACGAGTCCGACATCAGCAAGTATTTTTAGTTCAAGTATGAATTCTTCTTCAATTCCGGGTTCTCCTGGTTGGGCATATCGGGGGGTCTGGTTTGTTGGTGATTTAAAGTGAACATTCCCCTGTCCTCCCCTTCCTCCTTTTGCCAGGATCTTCTTATCACCGTTGCTTGTAATCTCAAAAAGGATCTCTCCGGTCACACTGGTTTTAGCGATAGTGCCAAGAGGAACCTGTATAATCACATCTTTTCCTTCGGCTCCCGTTGACTGCTGTTTGCTACCCCCGACTCCGTCGCCTGCAAAAATATGACGCTGATACTTTAAATGAAGAAGTGTCCACATCTGATCATTACCTCTCAATATTATATGCCCACCTCTGCCACCATCACCGCCATCTGGTCCGCCTTTGGGTTCGAATTTCTCCCTGCGGAAATGAGCAGATCCAGCGCCTCCGCTACCGGAGCGGCAATAAATTTTAACATAATCAACAAAGTTTGATCCGGACATAAATTTGATTTCTCTGTGCAACTCTTCTTCAGTTCTCTTAACCCTTCCCCATCCCTTCCCGCAGACAGGCTCCCTCGCTAAAATTGCCTACCAGGCAATTTTTTCACGCCCGGCCCTCTTAAACACTAAGGGAAGGGTGAAACAAATGATTAATAATTAGTTACCTCCCTTTCCCTTAGACTTAAGGGAAGGTGTCGGGGGACGGGTTTCGTAATCAAAAAAAAGATAAATAGTTAAAATGTATTTAAACTAGTTTTTTCATATAATCAGAAAGTCTTTTGAATATATCATCGATTGTACCCATACCATTTACCGGTTGATATAATCCTTTCTGGTTGCAATAACTAATAATTGGTTCTGTTTTCTCTTTATAAACTTCAATCCTGTTTTCAATAACTGCTGGATCTTTGTCATCTGGCCTTCCTGAAAGCTCAGCCCTGGTTATTAATCTTTTAACTAGCTCATTATGATCAACATCAAGAACAAGCATCTGATCGATCTTCATGCCTCGCTCATTTAACATTTTTTCGAGAGAAACCGTTTGAGTAACTGTTCGTGGAAATCCGTCAAAGAGAAATCCTGCCGAACCTTTACTGCTATCTATCTTATTTGCAATCATTTCAATCACCACAGCATCAGGGACCAACTCACCTTTCGACATAATAAGACTCATCTTTTTACCAAGTTCAGTTCCGGCAGCGATCTCGGCACGAAGCATGTCGCCTGTTGAAAGATGAATAAGATTGAATTTTTCAGCCAGCCTTACTGACTGTGTTCCCTTACCTGAACCGGGAGGGCCAAAAATTAAAAAATTAACCATAGAACAAAAATTAATGTATTAATGTATAAATAGATGGCAAATTACGTCCGAAACCACCATAATCAAGACCATATCCAACCACAAAATCATTTGGTATTTCAAATCCAATATAATCAAGAGGGATATCCTTTGTATATGCGGCAGGTTTGAAAAGCATAGCAGCAATTCTAACCTCGTATGCTTTTCTTATAACAAGCTCATCCACAATCCTTTCCAGTGTATTTCCTGTATCAACAATATCTTCAACGACAACAACTGTTTTATTTTTGATATCTTCATTCCAACCGATGAGTTCTTTGATTGAACCCGAAGAACTTGTGCCTTCATAAGATGCAAGTTTCACAAATGATATCCTTGCAAGAAGGTCTATCCGTCTTAAAAGATCAGCTGCAAAAAGAAATGCACCATTTAAAATTCCAAGGAAAACCAATTCTTTTCCGGCAAGATCGTTATTCAACTGTCTGGCAAGCTCTTCAATCCTCAGTTGTAGAGCTTTTTCGGTGATTAATTCTCTGAATTTTTTATCCTGTATGCTGATTTCTTTCATGAAGGCAATATTTGAGTTATTAGCAGGTGCGAAAATATGAAAATAATACCTTATTTTTGTCCTTATCAGCAAGTTAAATTAAATAATTTCAAATGGAACCGATAGTTAGCATCATAATGGGTAGTACATCTGACCTGCCTGTAATGGAGAAAGCAGCAGAAATACTAAATAATTTCAGGATACCTTTTGAGATGAATGCCCTGTCAGCTCACAGAACCCCTGAAGAAGTAGAAAAATTTGCAAGAAATGCTGGAGAAAGAGGAATAAAAGTGATTATAGCTGCAGCAGGAATGGCAGCTCATCTTCCGGGTGTAATTGCTTCTATGACCCCTCTTCCTGTTATTGGTGTGCCTATTAAAGCTTCACTCGAAGGATTGGATTCCATCTTTTCCATTCTGCAAATGCCTCCCGGCATACCGGTTGCTACAGTGGGGGTTAATGCAGCTCAGAATGCGGGTATACTTGCGGCACAGATTATCGCCACAAGTGACAAAATTATTATGAAAGAGGTGGTTAAATATAAGGAATCACTTAAAAATAAGATTATTCAAGCCAATGAGGAATTAAAGGTAGTAAAATACGAATATAAGACTAATTAAGTTTATTCCCTTTTAACAGCAAATAACGCAAAGCAGGTGCTCCCCCTGTCCCTCCGAAGTTTGGGGGCAAATAAAATCTTTGAGCCCTTTGCGGTTATTTTTTCTTTTCGCAATTAGCTTATTTAAATATTTTGTATCTTAGTCTTGTAATATTTTTTGAAACAGTTGAGCTCGCTGCTGAAAATATCTGTTTCTGTTTTTTTTATTTTTTTCTCTTTAGCCGCTTCCGGGGGAGATCCGTATCGTCCTTCAGCCGGGGCCGGCGAAGCAGGAACGGGATACGTTTGTATAATGAAGAACGGTTTCTGGTCTTCATTCCATAATCAGGCATCACTGGCTTATAATAATTCATTTTCTTTAGGATTCAACTACGAAAACAGATTTAATATCAAGGAACTGGGAACCCGCACAGCAGGGATAACAATCCCTGTTGGAAAAGTCTCTATCGCAGCACTCTATTCCGATTTCGGATATGCAGATTTTAAGAGGGATATGACAGGTCTGGCTTGCGGAATGAAACTTTCTAAAAAAATATCTGCCGGATTACAAGTTGATTATTTTTCAGAAAGAACTTCCGGAGAATATGATAATATTCAATTTGTGACATGTGAAGCCGGGTTGCTTGTTACTCCCTCCGAAGATCTCAGGATCGGACTTCATATTTTCAACCCGGTACCCAATACAATAAGAAAAACTTACCTGCCAACATCACTCAGGGTTGGAGCCGGAACTAACCTTAATAAATTACTTTTTGCAGGGATCGAAGCTGAGATGAGTTCCGGAAGTAAATTGATAATAAGGACAGGCTTTGAATACGAAGCAGCAAAGAAACTCTGGTTAAGAGGTGGATTCAGTACTGATAACAATTCATTCAGTTTCGGGTTGGGTTATTTTGTAAAAATCGCACAGATAGATTTAGGTTTCGTAACTCATGAAAAACTTGGAGTAACTTCCTCTGTATCATTAATATTTAAAATCGATTAACTAAAAAACAAAAACCACTACCCATAATAATGATAGAGAAATCCATTAACCGCTAAGCTCGCAAAGAAGGTGCAAAGGACGCAAAGAAAATGACTTTAAAGAATGAATGAAAATGAAATATCAAATAAAATAATAGGATTAGCAATTACTATCCACCAATCGCTTGGTCCTGGTTTACTTGAGAGTGCATAGAAAGAATGTTTGTACTATAGACTTAAAAAAGATGGTTTCTTGGTTGAGAAAGAAAAGCCTATGCCACTGATCTATGAAGAGGTTAAGCTTGAGTGTGGTTACAGAATTGATATTCTGGTCGAGAGTAAAGTGGTTATTGAAATTAAAAGTGTTGAGGCATTAAATGAAGTTCATTTGGCTCAAACATTAACCTACATGAAGCTTGGAAGTTATAAACTAGGTTTGCTTATCAACTTTAATGTTTCATTATTAAAAGATGGAATAAGGAGGATAGTAAATCATATATAAATGAATCCTTTATCAGGATGAGGAGTCAAATCATATTCAGAGAATTCTTTGCGGACTTTGCGCAAACCTTAGCGCCCTTTGCGGTTAAAAAGAAAAATTCTTTTAGCAGTATTTTAATTATCCTTTTGTTTATTATAACTTCTTCAATTGCTCATGGACAGTCAGAAAAATTGTCAGATGCCATCATCAGTATTGCAGAGGAACTTGCCGCTGATGACTATGATCCGGAAGCTGTTTCAACTTTTATTGAGAGGCTTCATGACCTTGCTGAAAATCCTGTAAAACTTAATTCATCCGGTGAAGATGAGATTTCAAGATTATTCTTTCTTTCTGATTTCCAGGTAAAAGCTTTAAGAGATTATGCTCATTCATCAGGAAGAATTGTTTCCGTATATGAATTAGCCAACATTCCGGGATTTGATAAAGAAACCGTCGAGATGATGATCCCTTTCATTACCCTCGAATCTAAATTGGTAATAAATCCAGATTCTGTCAGATGGAGAAACACATTAATTTCCAATTTTTCAATAAAATCAGGGAATAATGATACATCCTCATTAGGTTCATTGTGGAAAATTTTAACAAGATACAAGTTCTCTGCCGGTGGATTTTCCGGTGGATTTACTGTGGAAAAAGATCCGGGAGAAAAATTTTTCAGTGGCAGTCCTCCTCTTCCTGATTTCTTTTCTGCCAATATTGCTTATAATGGAAGAGGTCTGATCCGGAGGGTTATCGTCGGTGACTATTCAGCCCGGTTTGGTCAGGGAACTAACACTAATACCGGAATCAGGACGGGCATTTCTCTTACAACCCCGGGTTATATGTCTGCCAGAGATGAGATTAATCCATACACATCAACAGAAGAGAACAGGTTTTTCAGGGGTGTGGCAGCTGAGTTTTCCACCAAAAATTTAGAATTGTCTTTATTTTATTCAAAAAACCATTCAGATGCCACGATTGCCTCATCATCAGGCTCTTCGAACGATTATATTGAAAATTTCTATCTGGCGGGAGTACATAATACTTCTTCGTTGTTGCTAAAAAAAGATGCTATTTACTGCTTGGCATATGGAATAAAGCTTTCATACAATTTTAATAACCTGAAAGTCGGGCTTATCTGGTCGGAAAACAGGTTTTCACTTCCTGTCAACCTGACAACCAATGATCCTGAAAAAGTTTTTGATTTTAGGGGAGACAGAAATAATCTCTATACTATTTATTACAACAGCTTTTTTAGGAAAATTTTGCTCTACGGGGAATTGTCAGCAAATGATAATAAAAAGTACGCTATCATACAAGGTATATCATTCAGACCATCTGACCGGTTAACCATTAATTTATTATTCAGGAATTACAATCCTGGTTATACAACTTTTTATGGTAAAGGACCCGGAATCGGTTCAACAACTGATAATGAAAAGGGGGTTCTCGGGAATTTCACATTTGAAGCAGCCAGGCATCTTTTCATTAGCGGAGGATGCGATGTCCAGCATTTCCCCTGGTTAAAGTACCGTTGCAGCGCGCCTTCATATGGAGTGAGGCAGGAAATTAAAGCCAGATTTCTGCCCTCCGAAAAACTAACAATTGATGCTTCATATAATTACCGACTATCGATGGTCGATAATGCTGAAACACAAAGAATCCCTGAGCAGGATCAGATTATCACAAAAAGTTTAAAAGCTTCAGTACGTTATTCAATATACGAAAATCTGACTTTTATAACACGAATTGACTATAAGATTGTTGATCCTTCAGGAAGCAGGGGAATGATGCTATTTCAGGAAATAAATTATAGTTTCAGACAGGTCCCGGTCACGTTATGGTTCAGATATTGCCTTTTTGACACTGATGACTGGAATTCCAGAATTTACACTTACGAAAATGATCTTCTCTACAGTTACAGCATACCTGCATTAGCGGGAGAGGGAAGCCGGAGTTATATCATGGCAAAATGGAAGATAGGAAATTTTGCGGAATTGCGAATAAAATATGGGATAACTTCATCAGTTAAGACCGGAAAGTCAATGGAAAATACGGATGAAATTAAAATGCAGTTCAGGATTTGGTTTTAGGCCTGTATTCAAAAACTAAGAACTGACACAGAATTGCACAGATGAATCACAGAGTTGTATAGTCTCAGTCTCTTAGTCTCTCAGTCTCTTATTCTCTCAGTCTCTTATTCTCTCAGTCTCTTATACACCTCTTCTTAATCTACTTACTATCAGGGGTTTTAATATCCCTGACATTCAACTGAAGATTTCTGTTTCCTCTGAATTCATTCATTTCCAATGAATAACAAATATCAAAAGGATTCCCTCCTTTTATGTATTCAAAATGGTTGGCCTGGCTGAATGCAATTGCAGAGAAGCTTTTCTGTCCTGTTGATTCCTGACAAAGATCCAGTTTAAGATGTTCGCCGCTCGATCCAACCATACGACCCGATCCGATATCAAATACATCCCGGGAAACAAAGACGGGTGACATGTTTTCAGGTCCAAATGGTTGAAACTGGCTCATGGTCCTAAAAAAATCTTCATTGATTTCAGAAAATGAGAGTTCAGTATCAATAAAAATGCGTGGAACAAGTTGATCTTCAGTGATTGAGCTATTAACATATTGCTCAAATCTTTCCATAAACGGCCTGATATTCTCCTTTTTCAAAGTTAACCCGGCAGCAAACATATGCCCACCAAAACTCTCAAGCAGATCGCTGCAAGCTTCTATTGCCTGGTAAAGATCATAACCCTGAACTGATCTGGCTGAACCGGTGGCAAAACCATTCGATTCAGTAAGAATGACCGTTGGCCGGTAGTATGTCTCAATTAATCTTGAAGCTACTATGCCTATTACTCCTTTCTTCCATGTCGGATTGTAAAGCACTGTAGTTCTGGAATTTACAGTTCTCTGATCCTCTGCTATCATTCGCATTGCCTCAGTTGTGATTATCCGATCGACACTTCGTCGTTCAATATTGAAATTATTGATCTCCTTACTTATTCCTGTGGCTACCCGGGTATCTCTCGAAACGAGAAGATCAACAGCCTTGCTTCCTGTTTCCATTCTTCCGGCAGCATTTATTCTGGGACCTATCTTGAAAACTACATCCTCAATTGTAAGCGCTTTTGTAACTTCCGATTCGCGTATTATTTCTTTCAGGCCGGTACGGGGAGATTCATTAAGCCTTTTAAGTCCAAAGTATGCCATTACTCTGTTTTCTCCGGTAATAGGGACAATATCCGATGCTATGCTGACAGCAACAAGATCGAGATAATGAGATATATTGCTGAACGGAATTCCATGCACTCTTGAATAAGCATGAATCAGCTTGAAACCAACTCCGCATCCCGATAATTCTTTATACGGGTAACCACAGGATGGTTGCTTTGGATCAAGTACAGCCAGCGCATTGGGTATTTTCTCTCCAGGGTAATGATGATCACAGATAATGACATCGAGTCCCTTAGTGCGGGCATATTTTACTTTTTCCACTGCTTTGATGCCACAATCGAGAGTAATCACAACCTTGCAATTATTCTGATATGCAAAATCGAGACCCTGAAATGATACACCGTAACCCTCTTTATATCTGTCGGGTATATAATATTCTACATTTGAGTATTGATCTTTCAGAAACGAGTACATCAGGGCAACGGCAGTGGTCCCATCAACATCATAGTCACCATATACAAGAATCTTTTCATTCTTTTTTACAGCTGCAGAGATCCGGTCAACAGCAATATTCATGTCTTTCATCAGAAAAGGATCATGAAGAGAATCGAGACTGGGATTAAAAAAAACAGCTGCTTCATCAGCAGAGGAAATATTACGCTGGGCCATTAGATTTGCGAGAGATTCCGACACTCCAAGCGCCCCTGATAACTGCTTAACAACTGCGCTATCTCCCTTTTCTTTCACAACCCATCTTTTTTCCATCCTTTTACTCTTTAATCCATTTCAAATCAAAAACTACCTGCAGATTTCTTTTCACTATACTCTTTACAGATTCAAAATCCTGTCGGGCACCCAATTCTTTTTCAAGTGAAGTAACCCCCTTATCAGTAAAGCCGCAAGGGTTGATATTACTAAAATATGTCAAATCCGAATTAACATTGAATGCAAAACCATGCATGGTTATATATCTGCTCGCCTTCACTCCGATTGCACATATCTTCCTTGCCTTCCCGGAAATTTCAGGATCAAGCCACACTCCGGTTCCTCCCCCAAATCTTGAAGCAGTTATACCAAATTCATTTACGGTTCTTATGATTGCCTCTTCGAGCCTGTAAATATACTCTTTCAGTCCAATTTTTATAACATCAAGATCAAAAATCGGATAGCCTACAATCTGTCCGGGGCCATGATAGGTAATATCTCCTCCCCGGTCAATCCTGTAGAAAGAAGCATCCTTTGCCTGGAGTTGTATGACGTCAAGCAGAAGATTGTTTTCTGATCCGCTTTTGCCAAGCGTATAGACATGAGGATGTTCTACAAAGATGAGAGTGCCGGGAAGAATGTTTTGGCCGGAATCGCCCACCTCGATTCCCTGTTTTTTGCTGTCTACAAGTCTGGCAAAGATCTCTGCCTGATATTCCCAGGTCTCTTTATAATCTCTTTGTCCAATATCCTTATATACAACGCTGTAGCTCAATTTTTATTTTGTGGTTAAGTGATGCTAATATAATCATATTTATTGAGCCTTTACATGATTTTCTGCATGAAAAGACGATCGTACCAGCGGGCTGCTCTCAACGAAAGAAAAGCCAAGTTCAAGAGCTTTGACTCTGTATTTTTCAAACTTTTCGGGGGAAATAAAATCCACCACTTCCATGAAGTCCAGACCGGGTTGAAGATATTGTCCGATAGTAAGAATTTTGCAGTTTACGGTATGAAGATCCAGTATAGTTTGAAGTATTTCATCATGATTTTCACCTAGCCCTAACATAAATCCTGATTTAGCTATTTTCCCTTCCCCTGAAATATATCTTATGACATTAAGACTCCTTTCATATTTTGCCTTTGAACGAATAACAGGAGTAAGACGTCTTACAGTCTCGATATTATGAGATATCACTTCCGGTCCTGCATCAATTATTTTTTGAATGTATTCAGTATTGCCGTCAAAATCAGGAATTAAGGTCTCCATTGTCGTATCAGGGTTAACCTCTTTTATACTTCGAATTGTTTTAGCCCAGAAAGATGCTCCCCCATCAGGAAGATCATCCCGGTCGACAGAAGTTATAACACAATGCTTCAGTCGCATTGTTTTGATCGTATTAGCCAGCCTGTCAGGCTCACAGGGATCAGGAGGAAAGGGTTTCCCGGTCGTTGTTGAACAGAATTTACAGGCCCTTGTGCATATATCACCTAATATCATAAAAGTGGCAGTACCTCTGTTCCAGCATTCACCAATATTCGGACATTTTCCGCTGGTGCAAATTGTATGTAAATGATTCTCAACGACTACATGCTTGACAAATGAATAATTCTCACCTCTTGCTCTCTGCATCTTAAGCCATCCGGGTAAACGTCTTTTCTTTTCCATCAGAATTAAAAAGATTTTAAGGTGACAAAGGTACAAAAAAGAACCAGTCTTATTGTTCTTTTCCCTCCGAGTCTCTTTGTGAATTCTCTGTGGTTCTCTGTGTAATTAAAAAAGAACTTATACAGAGTTACACAGAGGAGGCACTGAGGTAAACAGAGTTTTTTAATACAAAAGCGCCATTATTTAAACAGAAAATTTGAATATAAAAAAACTTATATTTGTTATTCTACAATTTAACTTTATTTTATTAAAAGAATAAATCAAATGGCTAATAATGAATTTAAGTTAAACCATAATTATCAAACAGTTATAGGGGACTACCCAAAAATCGGAATACGCCCTGTAATCGACGGCAGAATGCTTGGTGTCAGGGAATCTCTTGAGGACCAGACCATGAATATGGCAAAAAATGCTGCAAAACTTATCTCATCAAATCTGAAATATCCGAATGGCAAACCGGTTGAATGTGTTCTTGCTGATACATGTATCGGAGGGGTTGCTGAAGCCGCAATGTGTGCTGAAAAATTCAGCAAGAATGGTGTTGGTGTCAGCCTTACAGTTACTCCATGCTGGTGCTACGGAAGCGAAACAATTGACATGAATGCTGATATTCCAAAAGCTATATGGGGATTTAACGGGACAGAAAGACCAGGTGCTGTTTACCTTGCTGCAGCACTGGCTGGCCATACAATGAAGGGATTGCCTGCTTTCGGGATTTACGGGCATGATGTTCAGGATTCAGGCGACCTAACTATACCTGAAGATGTCAGTGAAAAAATCCTCAGGTTTGTACGTGCAGGACTGGCTGTATCGTTTATGAAAGGCAAATCATACCTTTCAATGGGATCAGTTTCGATGGGGATTGCCGGATCAATTGTACACGAAGATTTTTTCCAGGAATATCTTGGAATGAGGAATGAATATATTGACATGAGTGAATTTACCCGCCGGCTGAATGAAGAGATTTTTGATAAAGAGGAATTCAAAAAAGCATTTGTATGGACAAAGAAAAACTGCAAAGAGGGGAAAGATCTGAATCCTGCCCCAAAGTCCAGGAAACAGAAGGATATGGAATGGGAGACTGTTATAAAGATGACACTCATTGCCCGCGATCTTATGGTTGGCAATCCAAAGCTCAAAAAACTTGGATTTGGCGAAGAAGCACTTGGACATAATGCTATTCTTTCAGGTTTCCAGGGACAGCGGCAATGGACCGATCATATGCCAAATGGAGATTTTCTTGAGGCAATCCTCTGTTCATCATTTGACTGGAATGGCATCAGACCTCCATATCTGGTTGCCACAGAAAACGATGCTATGAATGGTGTCCCTATGCTCTTCGGATATCTTCTGACCAATACTGCGCAGATGTTTTCTGATATCCGTACTTACTGGAGTTCCGAAGCAATTAAAAGAGTTACTAAAATAAAACCTGAAGGACTGGCCTCAAATGGGGTTATTCATCTAATCAATTCTGGAGCTTCTGCACTTGATTTTTCAGGGAGGCAGACTAAAAAAGGCGAAGCCTCTATTAAACCTTTCTGGGATATAACTGCCAAAGATGCAAATGCATGTTTAGATGCAACACAATGGCCACCCGCAGACACTGGATATTTCAGGGGTGGAGGTTTCTCATCACAATTTGATACAAAAGGTATTATGCCTGTAACTATTTCGAGAGTCAACCTGGTAAAAGGACTCGGACCTGTTCTCCAACTCGCTGAAGGATGGACAGTTGAACTCCCGGAAAAGATGAATAAGATACTTACTGCAAGGACAAACCCAACATGGCCAACAACCTGGTTTGCTCCCAGACTTACAGGTAAAGGACCATTCACCGATGTCTATTCTGTTATGGCAAATTGGGGTGCTAACCACAGTGCATCAAGCTATGGACATATCGGAGCCGATCTCATCACTCTTGCATCAATCCTGAGAATACCTGTTTGCATGCATAATGTGGTTGATGAGAAAGTCTTCAGACCAAGTTCATGGAATGCCTTTGGGATGGATAAAGAAGGATCTGATTACAGGGCATGCCTGACATTTGGGGCGCTGTATAAATAGAAAGGGAGATTGGGAGAAAGGGAGACTAAGGGACTAAGGGACTAAGGGACTAAGGGACTAAGGGACTAAGGGACTAAGGGACTGCGAGACAAAAAATACCTTTGTGTACCTTAGTGAAAACCTTACAGAACCTTTGTAGTAAAAAAAATCGCTCAGATAAACGAGAAACGCGAAACAAGAAAAACAACAGATTAATTATGGAAACGCCTCTTGAAAACAGAAAAATAGAAATAGACCAGGAGACTCTGAAAAACCTCAATACCACTAGAAAATGGGCAATGTTCCTTGCCATAATAGGCTTCATCTTGCTTGGTCTGATAATTGTGATCGGACTAATTGCAGGAACTTTTCTCACAGCTTTTAACTCCGGGGAAAAAAGTCTTGGAATTCCTGAATCACTTATGTTCGTGCCAATTCTGCTTCTGGCTGTAATTTATTTTTTTCCGGTACTTTTCCTGTTCCGTTTTTCTAAACACACTGCCCATGCATTACAAACTCTTGACAAACAGGAACTTCACAAAGCTATAAAGAATCTTAAAATCTGTTTTGCATATATCGGGATCATGATAATTATTGTTTTTTCATTATATATTGTTGCATTAATTGTTGCAGGATCTTCAATGGCCTTTCTAAAAGGACTTGGATGATCAGGAACCAGATAAAGTAGTGATTCCTGTTTTCAGAGTATAAGAAACATCAGTTATCTTTAATTCGGTTTAGATTAACTCTTTACAAATGTCAATAGGTGATATTGTAATCGTTTTCGACTGTGGTGCTACAAACGTCAGAGCTATAGCAATCAACAGTAAAGGCGAAATTCTGGCATCTGAATCTTTCCCTAACAATACCAGGCCGGATCCGTTTTATCCCTCATACAGAATATGGGATGTAAAAGAGATTTGGGACAAAATGTGCCGGGCCTCACAAAAAGTGGTCAACAAGATTAATATCAATAGGATTGCCGGGATCACTGTAACTACTTTTGGTGTTGACGGAACGCTCTTCGATAAATCCGGAAAAATGCTCTATCCGGTTATATCATGGCAATGTGAAAGGACTAATCCTATAATGGCAAATATAGATAAATACTTACCTATTAATGAATTATATAGTGAGAGTGGCGTACTCCCTTTCTCTTTCAATACTATAAATAAACTCATCTGGTTTGTCGAACAAAAGCCTGAGATAGTCGAAAAAAGCTCCAGGTTTCTTTTCATGCCATCAATATTCTCATTTCTGCTTACAGGTGAAATGGCCAATGATACAACCATGGCCGGTACATCGATGTTGACAAACTTGCAGACAAGGGACTTCTCGAAAAATATTATTAATAAAATCAAATTCCCTTTCGAAAAAATTGGGACACTGGTTGAAGCTGGAACTATTACCGGAAAGGTCAATGCAAAAGCTTCTGCTGTAACGGCCATTCCGGAAGGAATTCCAGTTGTGGCAACCGGACATGACACTCAATTTGCAATTTTCGGATCAGAAGCTGAAAAAAATCAGCCTGTTCTCAGCTCAGGAACCTGGGAAATCCTGATGGTTCGATCTGAAGGATTCAGGTCGGGCAAAGAGCAGCTTGATATGGGCATAACAACAGAGCTGGACTCCAGATCTGGTTTGTATAATATAGGCAACCAGTGGATTGCATCAGGAATACTTGAGTGGGCAAAGAGGAATCTATATGGCGATATAAAAGAAAATGTTTATGAGGTTATGGTTTCAGGCGCAGAAAAAGTACCATCCGGTTGCAATGGTGTAAGGATCAATCCAAAATTCTATGAAGAATTGAAGGGCAAACCAGGAGGTCAGATACTCGGTCTTACTTTGGAATCAACCCGCGACGAAATATATCGCGCAATGCTTGAAGCACTTTCTGCAAGACTCGCTGAGGGAAAGAGAGCTCTTGAAAATGCCGGACAATTTATAACCGAAAGTATCCTGTGTGTTGGTGGTGGATCAAAAAACAGACTCTGGAACCAGTTAAGAGCTGATTTTACAGGGGTTACTCTGAAAATTATTGATCAGAAAGAAACTACAGTACTCGGTGCTTCATTATTTGTTCAGGCGGCTTGTGGAAATGCAGCATCACCTGAAGAAGCACGCTCCGCAATTAATTACAAAACAGAAATAATTGAACCAAAAAATGGGAACAGCATACTTCAACGGAAAACTTCTTTCCAAAGATGACATAAAAATAAGCCCTGACGACCGGGGATTCCTCTTCGCTGACGGCGTCTATGAGGTCGTAAGATGGTATGAAAATTTTTTTTATGACATGAACGACCACGTTACAAGACTCAAAAGAAGTCTGAGAGAATTGAGGATCAGCTGGGCCGATGCAGATTCGTTTCCATTTGTTGCCAATGATCTTATAAAACTAAATAAACTTGAAAACCAGCCGGCAATGGTTTATCTCCAGGTAACAAGAGGAGCTTCCAAGCGCACCCACTCTTTTCCTTCACCCGATGTTCCGCCAACAGCTTATGCATTTGCATGGAGGTTTGTGCCGGACAGCAAGTCAAAAGAAACCGGTATTAAAGTCATGCTAAAAGAAGATATCAGGTGGAGCAGATGTGATATCAAATCGGTGGCTCTTCTTCCTAATACTATGAGTTTTCAGGAAGCACATGAAAATGGATTGAAAGAATGTATTTTCGTTCGAAACGGAATCATTACGGAAGGGTCGCATTCAAATATCTTTTTTGTAATTGACGGCACTCTATTTACCCATCCCGAATCAAATCATGTTCTTTCAGGTATTACACGAAAAAATGTTTTAAGGATTGCGCAAGAGTCCGGAATTAAAATCAGAGAGGAAGCTTTGCAGGAAAACAGGATCAGAATTATACAGGAAGCCTTTATTACTAATACTTCAGCTGAAATTACTCCGGTCACCGAACTCGGGGGAAACACTCTTGGAGAAGGAGTCCCGGGACCGGTAACCAGATTAATCAGTGATAAATTCGATGCGGAGATAAGAGCATTAAAAGGCTGAATATCTTTTTATCACGAAAGGGTGATTTTTTTTATCTTTGCACAAATTTTCAATTAACCATGAGCAATCTAAATTTAAGTGAACAGGAGCAGATTAGAAGAGCCTCTCTCGATGAATTAAGAAAACTTGGCATAAATCCCTATCCTGCTGCAGAATATAAAATTAACGTTTTTGCTCGGGATATTCTCGATAATTATAGTTCTGAAAAAAACAATTTCCAGAAGGTCTGCCTGGCAGGTCGGATAATGAGCCGACGTATAATGGGTAATGCCTCATTTGCAGAGTTAATGGACTCTTCAGGCAGGATACAGATCTATGTCCGTCGCGATGAAATTAGCCCCGGCGAAGATAAAACAATGTATAACACAGTGTTTAAGCATCTTCTCGACATAGGTGATATTATTGGTGTGAAGGGTCATGTTTTTAAAACACAGATGGGTGAAACAACTGTTCATGTCAATGAATTTACAGTTCTCAGTAAATCGATTCGCCCTCTTCCTATAGTAAAGGAGAAAGATGGGGTTTTGTTTGACGCAGTTACTGATCCGGAGATGCGTTATCGCCAACGTTATGTCGATCTTATTGTTAATCCACAGGTTCGTGATGTGTTCCGTAAAAGAGCCCGGATAATTCAATCCATGCGTGAACTGTTTAACTCAAAGGGATATCTTGAAGTTGAAACGCCTATTCTTCAACCCATTCCGGGAGGAGCAGCTGCCAGACCTTTTGTTACTCACCACAATACTCTCGACATGCCTCTCTATCTGAGGGTTGCAAATGAGCTTTACCTGAAACGGCTTATAGTGGGCGGTTTTGAAGGTGTATATGAGTTTGCTAAAGATTTCCGTAATGAAGGAATGGACCGTGACCACAATCCGGAGTTTACTGTAATGGAGATTTACATCTCCTTTAAAGATTATAACTGGATGATGAGCTTTACTGAAGAGATTGTAAAAAAAGCTGCTCTTGATCTCCATGGCAAGACTGAAATTTTATATGGAGATAAGGTCATCAATCTTAATCCCCCGTTTAAAAGGATAAGCATGACTGATGCCATAAAAGAGAATACCGGCATTGATATATCAGGGATGGATGAAGCCGGACTTAGAGTTATATGCGATAAGCTGGATGTTCCAAATACAGCATCTATGGGAAAAGGGAAACTCATAGACGAGTTATTCGGTGCAAAATGTGAACATAATTATATACAGCCCACTTTCATAATTGACTATCCTACAGAAACTTCTCCTCTTACAAAGATGCATCGAAGTAAACCGGGTGTTACTGAACGGTTTGAGCTGATGATTAATGGAAAGGAAATTGCCAATGCATATTCCGAATTGAATGATCCGATCGACCAGATGGAAAGGTTCCAGGATCAGCTCCGTTTATCAGAAAAGGGTGATGATGAGGCAATGTTCATCGACCTCGATTTTATCAGAGCACTTGAATATGGCATGCCTCCCACATCAGGGATGGGTCTCGGAATCGACAGACTGACTATGCTTCTCACCAATCAGCCATCGATACAGGATGTACTTTTATTTCCTCAGATGAAGCCGGAAAGCCATAAGCCGATAGTCGAAAGCCAGAAGGAAGAATATCTGGAACTTGGAATTCCGGAAGAATGGATTGATCCGATTAAGAAGCTGGGTTATATTACAGTATCGAAATTGAAGGAAGTTCAAAAGGCAGGCAAGCTTGCTAATGATCTGAATGGTATTAACAAAAAAAATAAACTAGGTCTCACAGGATTGAGTCCTGAAGCCGTTGAAAAGTGGTTAAAATAAAACACTATGCTAAACCTGTTGAAACATCCCCTGCTTACACATAAACTTACCCTTTTACGACGTAGGGAAACCGATACTAAAGATTTTCGTGAAACGATGGAAGAGATTTCCGGACTGATGGCATATGAGATTACACGCGATCTTCCTTTGAAAGACATTACAGTTGAAACTCCGCTTGGAAAATGTAATACACAGGAACTGGCAATAGATGTTGTTCTGGTCCCAGTATTAAGAGCAGGTTTAGGAATGGTTGATGGTATCTCTAACCTGATTCCTTCTGCAAGAATAGGCCATATTGGTATGTACCGCGATCACGTGACACTTGAACCAATGACCTATTATTCCAAGTTCCCTGATAATCTTCCAAATGCTGTGGTAATGGTTCTCGATCCTATGCTTGCAACCGGAGGCAGTTCAACTGATGCTATCCGGGTTCTGAAAAACTATGGGTCAAAAATCATAAAACTTGTTTGTGTTGTTGGTGCTCCGCAGGGAGTGGAACGAATTATGAAGGATCATCCCGATGTCCAGATTTATCTTGCCGCACTCGATGAAAGACTCGATGAATTTGGATATATTGTTCCTGGCCTTGGTGATGCCGGCGACAGGCTTTTCGGAACCAAATAAATAATTTTTTCCTGACCTGATACCTTAACACTACTATACCATTGTGCCATTGCACCTTTGCATCAGAACAATTATTATCTTACGATTGTTTAATTAAGCTATGTCAATTGACAATGTAATTGAAGTTAAAAATGTCTGGAAATTTTTCAAAACAATCCAGGCAGTAAAAGGTATTGATCTTAAAATACCTAAAGGTCAATTTGTTGCACTTCTTGGCCCCAATGGTGCCGGTAAAACAACTCTAGTCGAGATGATCGAAGGCATTCAAAAACCTGATAAAGGCGAAATTACCATCATGGGTAAAAAGTGGAAGGGAAATGAAGATGAACTTCACCGGATCATTGGACTTTCCCTCCAGGAAACCCACTTTATTGATAAACTGAGGGTCTCGGAAACATTACTGCTTTTTGCCAGGTTTTTTAACTTCGGTAAAGATCGCGTTAAAGAGATAATTGACATCATCGGCCTTGAAGAAAAGAGAAAATCATATGTTGTAAATCTTTCAGGTGGACAAAGACAAAGACTGGCAATAGGGATTGCCTTGATAAATAGTCCTGCAATCCTTCTTCTTGATGAACCGACAACAGGACTCGATCCAAATGCCAGACGAGAGATATGGGAAATTCTAAGGAGTCTGAAGGAGAGATCAGAAACTTCAATGATTCTCACAACTCATTATATGGAGGAAGCTGAAAACCTCTGCGACTATATTGTTATAATGGATAACGGCGTAATTTTAAAAGAAGGTACTTTAGAACAACTGCTTGAAGATGATACCCATGAAAAGGTGGTTGAATTCACCGCGGAAAGTGTGCTTGTTCAAGAGGATATAAATTCATCCGATTTACCTTTTATTATTCACCCCGGAGAAACCCTTGAGAAGGGATTTGTTACGCTGACTAATTTTGAAACAGAGCTTCCTGCCTTTATGACATTCATGAAATCGAAAAACATAACACTCAAACACATGGAGTGTCGACGTAAGACTCTGGATGATCTCTTCGTTTCACTAACCGGGAGGAAGATAAATGAATAGGTTTAAACAGTTATGGCAACTGATATCTGCTCTTTTCCGTGAAATAATCAGGGAACCCGGAGTACTTTTCTGGGGAATACTCTTTCCTATCCTGATGTCACTTGGACTTGGACTTGCTTTTACAAAAAAAGCTGATGTTATCCGTAAGATTGCCATCATCAATATAACTGACAGATCACCAGCCGGATCAGAGAATTCAGTTGTTGCAGGTTTCTTGCAAAGGGATTGTGAAAAGAATGTCTCCCGGGAAAAGAAAACCTGGCAATGGAAATACATAATAAAGGATGAAAAGCTGGGAAACTCAGTTTTCCTGTTCTACAATATGAAATGGGACGAATCAATAAGACTTCTTAAAAGAGGTACAATTAATGTACTTCTTCTTAGCCTGAACGATTCGGTTGAGTACCATTTCGATCCGATGAATCCCGATGCCCAACTGACTTATCTTAAACTTAGTAATATCATAGGGAAAGGAGAAATACAAAAGGTTCAAAGCAACTCAGAAATAAAACCGCTTACTGTCAAAGGAACGCGATACATTGATTTTCTCGTACCCGGGTTGATAGCTATGGGTGTTATGATGTCAAGTATGTGGGGGATAAGCTATGGAATAATTGAGAAGCGATCAAAGAAACTGTTACGTAGACTTGTTGCTACTCCGATGAAAAAGTCGCACTTCCTGATTGCACTTATAACAGTCAGGATTACAATGAATTTCATCGAATCGCTTGTTCTTTTTCTTTTCGCACTTTTTGCATTTAAGATGACGATCCAGGGAGATATCTCAGCTCTTATATTAATGTTCCTTGCCGGGAATATTGCTTTTGCCGGAATAGCCGTTCTTGTTTCATCACATACCTCAAATACTGAAGTTGGTAACGGGCTCATAAATTTTGTGGTATTCCCTATGATGGTACTTTCAGGTATATTTTTCAGCTATCAGAATTTCCCCGACTGGAGTATCCCTGTGATTAAGAACCTTCCCTTAACTATGCTGACAGATGGTATCAGAAGTATTTTCAACGAAGGGGCCGGTTATCATGAAGTGGCATTACCAATTTTGATTCTGACAGCAACCGGGATTGTCTTTTTCTCTGTAGGATTAAAAATATTCAAGTGGCATTAGAATGAATGTCTTGGTACTCCATGAATAAAGATAATAATTATTCTCCCTTAACCTCTACGAGGTATATTAAATTAGCTAAATATCCATAACTACAATACCTTAAGCCCTACGGGCTATACCTTGCACGCTACTTTAAAGTGCATTCTTGTTCTCTTTCATTAAAATGATTGTATTCGTCGCAGGCAATAAGTTATTGTAAAAGAATGAATTATTCCAAACAAATCATTCTGCCGTAAAGCGAAATTAAAAACGAGGCTTAGCAGTTTAGCTAATAGTGACGTATTCTTTTCGCCGTAGGCGATAAGGTATTGTAGCAGAATAAATTATTCCAATTATTTCATTCCTCGTAGAGGATTTATCGGATTAATGGAAATTCAATCCATTACAATCTACATCTGTGAAAATCTTGATTTATTATCATCAATAAAATTTCATTCTTATGCAACGAATCATTTTTAAACCTGTCTTTATTCCGGATTAGAGTTTAAAAAATTAATAAAAAAGAAGTATGAAAAGCCTGAAATTTTTAACAATTATTATCATCATTTTTAGCATCTCCGCATGCACCCAGGCCCAATTCTGGAAAACCGTGTACGGAAATAAAAAGGTGGTCACAAAAGAAAGAAAAACTGAGTCTTTCACTGGTGTTAAGGTTAGTGCCGGAATTGACGTTTATCTGAAACAAGGTAATAATGAAGCAGTCTCTGTCGAAGCTGATGAGAATCTTCAAGAGTATATTCTCACTGAAGTTAGAGGTGGAGTGCTTAATGTTTATAGCGAATACAATATCCGTGATGCGGAGCGGAAAAGGGTATATGTCACAATGAAAGAGGTAAATTCCATAAAGACAACAAGTGCCGGTGATGTTATTGGAGAAACCCCTATAAAAAGTGACAGGCTTGAATTATCTGCGAGCAGTGCAGGAGATATCAAATTGGACGTATATGCAAAAGATATCGATATTGACATCAGCAGTTCAGGCGATATAACACTTTCAGGAGAAACTGACAGGCTTAAAGCTGATCTCAGCAGTGCAGGTGATCTTAACGCTTATGATCTGAAGACCAGAGAAGCTGATGTTTCAGTATCAAGCGCTGGAGATGCTGATGTAAATGTATCAGAAAAAATAATTGCCAGAGCTTCAAGTGCGGGAGATATCAATTATAAGGGCGATCCTAAATATGTGGATGCTCACTCCTCCAGTGCAGGTGGAGTTCATAAAAGATGACTTCTAATCTCTATATATTCCCCACATTAATAAAAGCCGTTGGATTACTTCCTCCGGCTTTTTTCTTAACTTTGTAAGCTGATACTTTTTATGCTTACCCCCTTTCTTGTCCCGCCTAGGCGGGATGATTTACACCTGGGGGAGTTGAAAAAGTCCTTTGTGAACCTTAGTGCGACCCTTGGTGTGCCTTTGTGGTAAAATATAATTAATTGAACCACAAAGGATCACAAAGTACGGCTCAAAGTTACACAAAGTAAAAAAGTCAAAAACCAACTCTTTTTCGACAGCTCTAACAGGAAAAGGAGTAATAAAAATTCTAATTAAGATATTGTATTGATTTATTGAAAAACCAATTAAAAATAATAACCGGAATAGAAAAGTTAAATGAAATGAAGGAAAATTTAAGTATTAATCTGAAAAACATCGGCAATTTTATCTCATTTGAAGAAATTGTAGCACATGCACAACAATCTGTAAGACATCTGGATACACTTAATAACGGGTCGGGTTCCGGAAATGATTTTCTGGGATGGCTATCACTTCCCGACGATATTCTGCCCCAACTTGATAAAATAGAAAAAACTGCAAGACATCTCAGGTCACTTTCCGATACAACTGTAGTAATAGGAATAGGAGGATCATACCTCGGAGCCAGAGCGGTAATTGAAGCTCTTTCTCATTCCTTCTCCTCTCTTCTGAAGACAAAACACCATGATGTGATTTTTGCAGGTCAGAATATTTGTGAAGACTATCTCGCCGATCTTCTTGAAATACTAGAAGGAAGAAATTACTCTATCGTTGTAATTTCAAAATCAGGAACAACCACTGAACCGGCAATTGCATTCAGAATACTTAAGGATCATCTCGAAAGAAAAGTGGGGAAACTTGCAGCTGCCGAAAGGATCATAGCTATTACAGATGCAAAAAAAGGAGCTCTCAGGTCTTTGGCCGAAACGAATGGTTATGAGACGTTTATTATACCTGATAATATTGGAGGGCGATATTCTGTTCTTACTCCGGTCGGACTGCTTCCGATAGCAGTCAGCGGACTGGATATCAGGATGTTGGTGAAAGGTACCAAAGCTATGGAAGAACTGACAAGGAGTAATAAAAAGACCGTTTCAAATCCATCGCTCATGTATGCAGCAGCAAGAAACCTGATCCTTCAGAGTGGCAAACCAATCGAGATTATGGTAGGTTTTACCCCTAAACTTCACTTTATTTCTGAATGGTGGAAGCAATTATTTGGTGAAAGCGAGGGTAAAGACGGAAAAGGAATTTTCCCTGCTTCAGTTGACATGACAACTGACCTTCATTCATTAGGACAGTATATTCAGGATGGCCAGAGAATTATTTTCGAAACAATAATTTCTGTTAAAAATCCATCAAAACACCTTACCATTCCAATTGAAAAAGATGACTCCGATCAGCTAAATTACCTTGCCGGAAAAAGACTTTCAGAGGTCAATCATAATGCTGAAACAGGGACAACTCTTGCCCACAACGATGGGAATGTTCCAATTATAACAATAAACATCCCCGATCTTGATGAGTATTATTTAGGACAACTTATCTATTTCTTTGAGATGGCCTGCGCAATAAGCGGATATATCCTGGATGTCAACCCGTTCGACCAGCCGGGTGTTGAAGCTTACAAAAAAAACATGTTTGCACTGCTTAATAAACCAGGTTTCGAAGAGGCTGGTAAAAAACTAAGGGAAAGATTATAATAATTACACAAAGTTAAGATCAATTCTACCTAATATAAAAAACTGAAGAATTCCTGTTATTTCGTTGTTGCTCTAATAGTCGCTCTGTCTTTAGTCAGTTGTTAGAACTGGACAGAATCCGGAAAGGGTTCTCTCAGGATCATATTCAACAAGGGGGGCTAAATCTGTCAATTTTATTCAGGTTGGGATTTTAAGATTGCCACGCCCTCCTTCGTCGGGCTCGCGATTGCGAGGAGAGAATCAACGAAGCAATCTCACCACCCAAGTCCGATTACGGGTAAGAATTAGTCCCCCAATTGGTAGGTTGGGGGGTAAAATAGTCAGGATTGGAGTTTATACTTCTTAACAAACTCATCAATTACCTGAGAAAGATTAGGATCACCAATCTCCTGAAGATCATAATAAACCCTGGTATTGGGTTTTTTAATTTTTATTATCCTGTTCAGATCGATAGGTGTTGCAATTATGACGCTGTCGCAATCAGTATTGTTAATTGTGGTTTCAAGATCCTTTAGTTGCTGGTCACCATACCCCATCGCAGGCAACAGAGTTCCAATGTTGGGATACAACCTGAATGTTTCACTCAGTCTGCCAACCGTAAAGGGACGCGGGTCAACCAGTTCTGCAGCTCCGAATTTACGAGCAGCGACAACTCCTGCACCAAGTTTCATCTCGCCGTGTGTAAGAGTTGGACCATCTTCGATTACAAGCACTCTTTTTCCTCTGATTAATGATGCGTCGTCGACTTTAATTGGAGAAGCACCATCAATAACAATCGCTTTCGGATTAACCTTGTCAATGCTCTCCCTGACAATCTGGATTGCTTCAGGAGCAGCACTATCCATTTTATTTATTACAACAACATCTGCAATACGAAGAGTAACTTCTCCAGGGTAGTACCTTAGTTCGTGACCTGCGCGATGCGGATCTGTAACAGTTATCATAAGATCAGGTCTATAGAATGGAAAATCATTATTGCCGCCGTCCCAGAGAACTACATCACAACCTGCAGGATCCTTTTCAGCTGCCCGTAGAATTGCTTCATAATCAACACCGGCATAGATGACATTTCCTCTTACAACATGTGGTTCATACTCTTCCATTTCCTCAACAGAGCATTTATGCTTTTCAAGATCTTTAACAACAGCAAATCGTTGTACTTTCTGAGCATTAAGGTCACCATAAGGCATCGGATGGCGTATTGCAACCACTTTTAGCCCTTTTTCCATAAGAAGTTCTATTACTTTTCTGGATGTCTGGCTCTTGCCGCAACCGGTACGGATAGCTCCAACAGCAATAAGAGGTTTTGTGCTTTTTATCATGGTGTCAGAAGGTCCGAGCAAAACAAAGTTCGCGCCGGCAGCATTCACTATTGCACTTACAGCCATCACTTTCTGGTATGTAACATCGCTGTAAGAGAATACACAATCATTAACTTTATATTTCTTTATAAGATCAGGAAGGGATTCTTCAGCAAAAATTGGAATCCCATCAGGATAAAATTTACCGGCAAGTTCTTTTGGATATTTTCTCCCGTCAATATCGGGTATCTGAGCCGCTGTAAATGCAACAACATTATAATAATCATTATCTCTGAAGCAGGTATTGAAATTATGGAAATCGCGACCCGCTGCACCAATTATGATGACATTTTTCTTAGTCATAAATCCTCCTTAGTTTATTAGAAATTTATCTGCCGGAAATGAAATTTCATTTTAAAATGAACCAACAAATGTATAATTTGCATGCCGAAATTCCGAGCATTTTATTGTATTTTTTTAAATGCCTTCCCAATGCTTTAATTTCCTGAATAATAATCTGTTAATGCTATATCAGGTATATGGTGAAAACATGTTAAAGAAAATGTTTTCAATAAGAGAAGGTATCTGGCAAATTCTTTGTACTATTATGTCATGTTATGAATGTGTTGGCTCATATATATCTTTCAGGTGATTCTGATAAAATAATTATTGGCAATTACATTGGTGATTACGTAAAAGGACGTGATTACTTAAAGTACCCCGATCTGATCAGAAAAGGTATCATTTTGCATCGCCATATTGACGGATTTACCGATCGGCATCCTGTTGTTCACCGAAGCAAAATATTCTTCACCAGGAAATACCATAAATATTCAGGAGTCATCACCGATATAATTTATGATCATTTTCTTACTAAAGAATGGGATTTTTTTTCAAGAAGACCTCTTGAAAGCGTCACCTATAATTTTTATAGAGCACTCGTAAACAATTACGAAATTATGCCGGACAATGTCAGGGAAATGATGCCTTTTTTTATAATAAACAACTGGATAGAATCGTACCAGACGAGAAACGGAATCCGCCATGTTTTAAATACGTTGAGTAAGCGTTCTACTCTACCGAATGAAACAAGATTTGCCATGCATGCTCTTAAAAAAAATTATTACTCTCTTCAGGATGATTTCATGGAGTTTTTTCCGCAACTTATTGATTATGTTGAAAAAGATTTTGGTATAGAGATCTCACACAGGATAACAATTCCATTCTGATCATACCAGATATTCCGTACGGCTTGCATCAAGTCTCAAAAATATAAAAAGGAGAATTGTAAATCCCCATAAAGAGCTGCCCCCATAGCTCAAAAACGGTAACGGGATCCCTATTACCGGTACAAGACCAATGGCCATACCAATATTTAAAAAGAAATGAGTAAACAGAATTGAAACAACACAGTATCCATAGATTCTTGAAAAGACAGATCGTTGTCGTTCAGCCAGTGAAATCAATCTTAAAAGCAGAAACAAGAAAATTCCAATTACTATACCGGAACCCAGAAAACCCCATTCTTCTCCTACCGTACAGAAAATAAAATCTGAACTCTGTTTGGGAACAAATTTAAATTTTGTCTGAGTTCCCTGTAAAAAGCCCTTCCCAGAGAATCCACCTGAACCAACCGAGATTATTGCCTGGTTGACATTATAACCTGTTCCATGAAAATCTGTTTTAAATCCCAGTAAAATGTCAATTCTCTCTTTCTGATGAGGTTTCAGAAAATTATTAAAAGCATAATCGACCGAATTAACATATAATATACTTCCGATCAGGAACAGATATATTATCAATACTGACGACGCCTTCTTATTATAAATATAGAAAGCATAAACTGCCCCGGAAAGAAGGAGTGATATAAATATAACCAGCTCATTACCAATTGATTTAAAAAGATAATGATCAAGTAAATAAAATGTTCCGGCAATAAGAACGAAAATCGCTGATCCGATAAGTAATAATTTCCATTTTCGTGTTGCGAGCCACACAAGAAATGCTGCAACAACTATTAATGCAATTGTAAGGTAGAAATTGTTGGTAAGAAGGGTAAGAAAAAAAAGAACTATCACCAGCAATCCCGATACAAAGATATAAGGACTCATCCCTTCCCTGAAAAGTACCAGAAATAAAGCAAAATAGACAATTGATGAGCCCATATCAGGCTGAAGGGCTGTAAGAAGTGCCGGAAAAAGTATTATTGCTGATGCAGGAATTATCACTGATATTTTGGTCAGATCCTGCCTCTTGGTATTTAAATAACTTGCAACCGCCAGGGCTGTTCCAAACTTGGATAATTCAGAAGGCTGTAAACTTAATCCACCAATTATAAACCACGATTTTGCACCGTTTATAACATTCCCAAAAACAAGCACTAGAATCAGAAGCAGCATACAAATTCCATAGATGAACCAGGAGAAAAAGAAATAAAACCTGTTATCGATAATTGTCACAAAAATGGCAATTACAAGTGATGCAACTATCCATATAAACTGCTTTCCATACCGTTGTGACAAGTCGAGTATCCCGGTGTGTTCTTCATTATAAACTGCAGCATAAATATTGAACCATCCGATTATAACAAGAAGCAAAAACAGGACTATTGCAGTCTTATCGATCCCTTTCCATATATTAAAGCTTCTATTCATTAATTATCCCCTGATTCTCAAGATTAAGGTCAAGTATTCTCTTTTCCAGAGCTTTATTTGTTATCTGTCTTTTCAGATATTTTTCTATCATCAGGCTGGCAATAGGAGCAGCATATGTTGCACCAAATCCGGCATTTTCAACATATACTGCAATTGCAATTTTAGGATTGTCTTTTGGAGCAAATGCAATAAAAACAGAATGGTTGGCGCCATGAGGATTCTGAGCTGTTCCGGTCTTCCCGCACATGATAATATCTTTTAATTTTACTCCTGCAGCTGTACCGCTGTTTACAGCTTGTTCCATTCCAAGTACAATTTTTTCAAAATTTGCTGTATCAATATCTATCTGATGTTTCGTTGTGAAACGTTTGTCTATGTAATGCTCGGGACCAACTGATTTTACAACATGAGGAGTATAAAAATAACCACGGTTTGCTATAGCAGCAGTATAATTTGCCATCTGAAGAGGAGTTGTGCCAACTTCACCCTGTCCGATTGCCATTGAAATGACTGTGAGTGCCTTCCACCTGTTCTTGCCATAATATTTATCAAAATACTCTGTAGATGGGATAAATCCCGCGAGTTCATTTACAAAATCGGTTCCCAGCTTATTGCCAAATCCGAACTCATTCACATACTTTCTCCATTTATCGTATGCATCAGCAACAGTATTATACGCAGGATTTTCAAGAACTCTCCTGTATGTCTGACAAAAAAAGGCATTGCATGAATTCCCAATGGCTCCGACTATGTTAAGCGGCGATGGATGGGCGTGACATGCAACAAACAGATATCCCCGGTGGCATTCAAAAAGTGTTTGCGGGTTGATTACTCCTTCCTGCAGGCCTATTAACCCATTTATAGGTTTGAAAGTCGATCCTGGAGGGTAGGATGCCATCAGGGCCCGGTTAAACAGAGGCTGCAAAACTGAATCCCCCTGAAGCTTTGCGAAGTTCTCCGATCTTACCCTTCCGACAAGAAGAGCCGGATCGTAATCAGGTGCTGAAATAAGTGTGAGTACTTCTCCGGTTTGGGGTTCTATTGCCACAACACTTCCACTTTTGTTTTTCATCAGGAGCTCTCCGTAATCCTGAAGATCAAGATCGATTCCGGAAACTATATCTGATCCCTGAACTGCAAGTGTATCGAGTTTTCCTTTCGCATATGACCCTTTGATACGGCTGAAGACATCCACAAGAAAGATTTTCACACCGCGTCTGCCCCGAAGATCCTTTTCATATGCTTCTTCGATTCCACTCTTGCCTATATAATCTCCGGGTTTATAATAAGGATTTTTTTTGATCACGCCGTCATCAACTTCACTCACATAGCCAAGAATATGGGAAGCAACAGGTTTTGAATACTTTCGGAGAGTCCGGGGTTGCACATAGAATCCTTGATACATAAACATTTTTTCCTGGAACCTTGCATATGTCTCATTGGAAACCTGTTTCAGGAAAACGGAAGGAGCACGTCTGGAATAGTTTATTGCCAGCTTCATCTGTTTTCTGAAGAGATCGGCTGAAATTCCCAGAAGATCGCAAAACCCTGAAGTGTCAATTTTAGTGACCTGTGCAGGGATAACCATAAGATCGTAAGCTGCCTGATTGAAGACTATCAATTCCCCATTCCTGTCAAAGATTAGTCCGCGGGCTGGATATTGTGTAACATATCTCAGAACATTATTGTCTGCTGAGAGCCTGTATGAATTTTTTACAACCTGAATTATAAACAACCTGATTAATAAACTGAGAGATGCCAGCACAATCAGCGCCATTATAACATATTTCCTGTTAATGAATGCATCTTTCATACTCTCGATTCAATTATCTTCCTCTCCTGTAAAATTCAATAAGAAGAATAAAAGTCATGGTAAAAAACGTGCTCAACAATACTCTCAGCATCGTTCTGAAGAAATCTGCAAACCGGAATACCTCGAGGTAAAAAAGAGATGTATGATGAACAAGTACAATTAATAATGCATAAGTTAAGAACCATCTGAAGCCATAAATCACCATAGACGGGTCGGATCCTGGTTCATAACCATCTCTTGGGGATACAAGTCTCAAAACATAAGGACGAACGAAACCGGCAAGAACTGTAGCCGAAGTATGCATTCCCGGAGAACCAGAGAAGAAATCAATAATCAGTCCAGTTACAAAAGATAACAGAAGCAATAACCATGAGGGTATTTCTATAGGTAAAAGAAGAATAAACATTATGTAGACGTACGGATTAACATATCCGCTGAATTGGATATTGTTAAAAAGTAAAACCTGAAACAGTAACAGCAAAATAAAAATCAGAGCAAACCTTAATATTGAATTGATCATTGAAATAATTTTTCAAGTTCAACTTGTTCCGTTTTCTTCATATTGGCAATAATATCCACAAAGTGCAATTTTTTAAAGTCAGTTTTCAGCGAAATAGTGATTTTATAAAAGTCACCACCGAATTTCTCATAATCGCTCACAGTACCTACAATTACACCTTCTGGAAAAATTGCAGAATAACCGGTTGTTTCAATTGTATCTCCAACATTTACAATAACATGCTGGGGTATCTCACTTAAAACAGCATAACGGTAGTCCCTGCCATTCCAGCTCAGTGAGCCAAAATAACCAGTTGATTTAATCCTTGCACTTAATTTGAAATCGAGGTTAATAAGCGACATTGCAACAGAATAGTATTCGGAACAGCCCACAATTACTCCTGCCACACTCTTTTCGGAAATAACGGCCATGTCAACTTTTACCCCTTGATGTCTTCCTTTATTAATCGTAAAAAAATTCTTCTGCCGGTTTATTGAATTATCAATGACTTCGGCTGAGGTGTGAAGATATTGCTGTTTATAAATAGAATCAGCTACAGAAAAAAAAAGCGAATTCTCTTTTCTGACCAGTTGACCAAGCCTGTTTTTCAGTGCAACGTTTTCTGCAGCCAGGTTTTCATTTATCTCGTGAAGCCTGAGGTACGACCTTGTATTATTAATTTTCTCCTCGATACCGCGAGTCAGTCCCCTGACACCATTCACAAGCCGGGAGTTATGATAATTATTCCCGGTTGCAAGTAAATAAAAAGCTATCCCTTCAAGAATAAGAAAGATGATCAGGTTATTGTGTCTCGTCAGAAAATTCAGCAGATTCCTCATTCACTCCGTAAGATTATCTCATTAGGAATGGAAACTTATCGACGTTTTTCAGGGCAACTCCGGTACCACGAGCAACAGCATGCAAAGGATCTTCAACAACATTGAAGGGGATATTGATTTTATCTGTCAATCTCTTATCCAGACCTCTAAGTAAAGCCCCACCACCAGCAAGATAAATTCCTTTATTTACAATATCTGCATATAGTTCCGGTGGTGTCATTTCGAGAACGTTTAAAAGAGCTGCCTCAACTTTTGATAAGGATTTATCGAGACAATAGGCTATTTCCTGATAAGAAATAGGTATTTCAATCGGGAGAGCTGTCATTATATTTGGTCCTCTTACAACATAATCGGGTGGAGGATTGTCTATATCCGGAAGAGCTGCTCCCACTCCGATCTTAATATCTTCTGCTGTCCTTTCACCAATTTTTATATTATGCTGATGCCGCATATAAGACTGAATATCAGCTGTAAATCCATCTCCGGCGATCCTGATTGATTTATTGCAAACGATGCCCCCCAGAGCAATTACTGCTATTTCGGTTGTTCCCCCTCCGATATCAACCACCATACAACCTTCCGGAGCTTCAACATCGAGACCAATCCCGATTGCCGCGGCCATCGGTTCATAAATCATATAAACATCACGTCCACCGGCATGTTCAGATGAGTCGCGCACAGCACGTACCTCCACCTCGGTACTGCCCGAGGGTATACAAACGACCATCTTAAGAGATGGGGTAAACAAGCGTGGTCCTTTGTTGATCATTTTGATCATTCCTCTGATCATCAGCTCCGCAGCATTAAAATCGGCTATTACTCCATCGCGTAAAGGCCTGATAGTCTTAATGTTTTCATGAGTCTTGCCATGCATCTGCCTTGCTTTTTCACCTATTGCAATCAGCTTACCGGTATTTTTATCAATTGCCACAATAGATGGTTCATCAACAACAACTTTATCATTGTGAATAATTATTGTGTTTGCAGTTCCAAGATCGATTGCAATCTCCTGAGTTAAAAATGAAAATAGTCCCATTATATGAGATAATTAATTTAATATTTAGTGCTTAAAATGTCTGGTACCTGTAAATACCATTGCAACTCCATTAGACGAACAGTAATCAATAGATTCCTGGTCCCTGACAGAACCTCCCGGCTGTACTATCGCAGTAATACCGGCTTTGTGTGCTATTTCAACACTGTCGGCAAAGGGGAAATAAGCATCGGATGCCAGAACTGATCCATTAATATCGAACCCGAATGACCGGGCTTTTTCGATAGCCTGTTTCAATGCATCCACTCTTGATGTTTGCCCAATACCGCTGGCACACAATTGACAGTTCTTCGCAATTACTATTGCATTCGATTTACTGTGCTTTACTATTATATTGGCAAAAACAAGATCCTCAAATTCTGCCGGTTTAGGTGTCCTTATTGTGACTGGCTTCATCTGCAGGACTGACTCTGTGTTGTTATCTCTTTGCTGCCAGAGCACCCCATTTAACAGCGATCGGAACGCGTATTCTATCTTGTCAGAGTGTTTTCTTACAAGGATTATCCTGTTCTTTTTCTGTTTAAGAATATCCTGTGCAGAACCCGTAAACTCCCGAGCAATAATGATTTCAAAAAATATTTTATCAATTTCTGCAGCTATTATCTCGTCTACAAGGGTATTGGTAACGATTACACCTCCATATGCAGAAACCGGATCACATGCCAGGGCATCCTTCCATGCGTCAAAAGGATTTTTCCGTGAAGCAACACCGCATGCATTGTTATGCTTGATGATCACATATGTCGGTGCGGTGAATTCATCAATCAGGTTCAGGGCAGCATCAAGGTCGAGAAGGTTATTGTATGATATTTCTTTCCCGTGAAGTTTCTCGAAAATCAGGTGGGGGTTACCATAAAATATACCCTTTTGATGTGGATTTTCTCCATAACGTAAAGGGTATGATGTATTTATGCTTTCCCTGAATGCAGGGATTGAGGCTTGCCTGTTAAAATAATTGAATATGGCAGTATCATAGTGCGAAGATGTCTGAAATGCTTTTGCAGCATAGAATCTTCTTTCAGTAATTGAGGTATGTCCTTGTTTTTCATTTAATAATGTAAGAATATCAGGATACTGCTCTCTTCCTGAAACAACAAGAACATCATTGTAGTTTTTGGCAGCTGCTCTGATCAATGAAATACCGCCGATATCTATTTTTTCAATGATCTCTTCCTCTTCAGCAATTGATTTTAATGTCTCTTCGAATGGATATAGATCAACAATAACAAGGTCTATCTCCGGTATCTTATATTTGGAAAGCTCTTCAAGGTCCTCGTTGTTTTCTCTTCTGGCAAGGATACCGCCAAATACGGAAGGGTGAAGTGTTTTAACTCTTCCACCAAGAATAGAGGGAAATGTTGTGAGATTTTCAACTTTTTCAGCAGGTATACCAAGATCATTAATAAAGCTGAAAGTACCTCCTGTTGAATATATTTTCACATCTAATTTGTGAAGAATTCCTGCAATATCGGCTAATCCTTCTTTATAAAAAACTGAAACCAGGGCACTATGAATTCTTTTGTCACTCATTATTTGATAATTACGATCTTTGTTGGATGTCCCTTTTATGGCGTGTAAAAATAGATATTTTTTTATTAACCTCAATGCAATAATAATATATGATTAAAAGCTTTAAATGATTTTCGTATATTTGACCCAAAATATTAATATCTCAATACTGCAACATGTTTTTCAAGCTTCTTAAAGAGGGTTTCATATTCGCCATTAACTCAATATATGTTAATAAGCTAAGGACGTTTCTTTCACTTTTCGGAATTACCATTGGTATTTTTTCCATAATATCGGTATTCACTGTTCTTGATTGGATGGAAAAGTCGATCCACGACTCCATTTCATCTATGGGAGACAATGTAATTTATATTAGTAAATGGCCCTGGGGGCTCAACACACATATTAAGTGGTGGGATATCATCAAATGGCCTGTCGTTTCTAAAGATGATTATCAGTCCGTTCTGAACAGATCCACAAAAACTGCATCAGCATGCTTTACAGTCATCCAGCCTAAACAGATAAAATACAGGAAGAATCTCGCAAGTGATGCTAATGTTTGGGCAGTTACTCCAGAATTTGATAATATCAGATCATTTGAAATCGAAAATGGCCGCTATTTTTCACCGGAAGAATCGGCTTCCGGGAAAAATGTCGCAATAGTCGGGGCTGTAATTGCGGAGAGATTATTTGATAAAACAAATCCTGTAGGCAAACAGATCACAATTTCAGGAAAAAGAACAAATATTATTGGCATGTTTAAAAAGGAAGGTAAAGGGGGGATAAGTGATAGCGGTATGGATGAGGAGACTTTAGTCCCATTAAACTTTGGCAAGACCTTTATAAATATGAAAAATAATTTTATCAACGCTATGTTGATGATCAAGGCAAAAGAGGGAGTCCCGGTGCAGGAACTAAGTGATGAGGCAACAATGATTTTAAGAGCTGCAAGAAGACTTCAACCTAATGAGATAGATAATTTTTCTATGAATAGGGCCAGTCTTATTTCGCAGAGCTTTGATGGTGTTTTTGCCGGAATTAATATTGGTGGCTGGGTTATTGGAGGTTTTGCAATACTTGTCGGCGGTTTCGGAATAGCTAATATAATGTTTGTTTCTGTAAGAGAAAGGACAAATATTATAGGTATTCAAAAAGCGCTCGGAGCAAAAAGGTTTTTTATCCTTCAGCAATTCCTGGTCGAGTCCATGCTTCTTTCAATAATAGGGGGGATATTGGGAGTATTTATGATTTTTATTGCCACGGTAGTAATAAATTATCTCTATGATCTAAATATGTATCTAACTGTTGCTAATATATTTCTTGCAATATTTATTTCTGGAATAATAGGTGTGGTAGCCGGTTATGCTCCGGCAAATGCTGCAGCTAAAATGAACCCTGTTGAGGCAATCGGTTTTTCATTCTGATATTATCCTGTTCTCATCAATCCATCTGGTTAGCTGAACAAACTGATCAACAGATAGTTGCTCGGGTCGTAACCCGAAATCGTGATAGTCATCCCGCATTAGCTCAAATGCAGCTCTTACTGAGTTTCTTAATGTTTTCCTGCGCTGGTTAAAGCAGGCTTTTACCACCCTGAAAAATAATATCTCGTCACAATCGAGGTTTTTAACATCATTCCGTATTAATCTGATTACTCCCGATTTTACTTTCGGCGGAGGTGAAAAAACATTCTCCGGAACTGTAAAAAGATATTCGGTTTTATAAAAGGCCTGCAACAAAACGCTGAGAATACCGTACGTTTTTGAACCGGGTTCTGCACAAATTCTTTCAGCGACTTCCTTCTGTAACATTCCTGCAACCTCAACTACTTTTTCACGATATCTAAGGACCTTAAAAAAAATCTGAGTCGAAATATTGTAAGGGAAATTCCCGATTATAGCCATTTTTTCAGTGAAAAACTTATCAATATCCATCGAAAGGAAATCACCGGTTAAAATATTATTCAGTTCAGGAAAGTGAGTATGAAGATAACGAACCGACTCGTTATCAATTTCGATTACCCTGAAATCATTAAATCCTCTTTCCATCAGGTAACCAGTGAGTATTCCCATACCAGGTCCAATTTCAAGTACAGTGTTGTATCCGTCACCAGTCAGTGAACCGGCAATTTTATGAGCTATACCTGTATCTTTAAGAAAGTGTTGCCCCAGGTTTTTTTTCGGATGTACCGTACCCATATCCAGAGAGATTGATTAAAAATAAGTTTATTCTGAAAAATATTTTTTTGACGCAAAGACGCAAAGTTAAACCTAAAACTGAAGCAGGTCTCTACCGAACTTTCGCAGGATTGGCAATTTAAGTGATTCCAGAAATGCAATGAAACGCTTCAGCAGATTGTAATATAATGTAATAAATAAACCAGAAATCATAATCCAGACTGCAATCATGTTAAAAATCAGGGTTCCTATTTTCAGATTGCCAAGTTGTTTATATGGAGCAAAAAAATGAGCCCGCCCGAGTTTTGATCCCGGCGCCATAAAAATCGGATCTGCTTTCTGAATAAGCTTATTATCTGCATCATATATTTTATTTGTAGCCAGCCTGTTAAGTACGACATTTGCAAGATTTTCATTATAATTTTTTGCCCTCATAACAAAGAACTGATCCTCTCCCATTCTGGTTGCAATTTGTTTGTACAATGAGTCGCGCTTGTACGATATAAACCTGCTTTTTATTCTGAATAAGGTCTTTAAACTGTCGAGTAAGGTTTTTGCTTCACCAGCAATAGATTCATTGAATGCCTGATAATTCATATTACTTATCCATTTCCCGGGCACAATTCCTGAAATGGATGAAAGAGAATTAATATGAAAATTAAGTTTTTTAAAATTAGCTTCTGTATCTTCCTTATAATCAGGATTTTTACCTGCAGTTAGACAATTATTAACCTTGACTATCAAAGAAGGCACAAGAAAGGATGCATACCAGTCGATCTGGCTTATTTCCATATCATATTTGAAGAATGGCTTTTCAAATCTATTGCTTTTGAACTGTTCAACACATAATGCTTCGTATGCCCAACGGGTTACCATCACATCGCCTACAATAGGAACATAAATTTTTTTGCTCATTGATTTGTGAAGGTCATCAAATTTTATCATGGCTCCACCAAGCAGAAGCTGCGGAACAAGGATCAGCGGAATGAGGATATAAATGCTGACAGCTGTTCGCATTCCGGCAGAGATATTCAACCCCAGGAGGTTACCAAAACAGGCAGTAGAGAAGAGTATAATCCATTGCTGGAAAAGCATTCCCCTCACCTGAAGAATTAAATTAGCTACCAATATAAATGATAATGATTGTATTGCAGAGAGGGTAAACAGAAAATTGATCTTCGAAAGGAGATAACTTAATCTGCTCAGATCAAGGAATTTCTCTCTTTCAAGAATTTTTCGGTCCCTGAAAATCTCCTCAGCACTTACAGTGAGTCCCATAAATAATGCAACAATAACTGCCATGAAGAGAAATACTGGATAATTCTTGTTATTAGCAAAACTGTATACCCCATTTTCGCTGAATTTTGAGATATAACCGAGAATGAATGCCAATAATGGAGCTTCAATAAGATTAATTGTCATATATTGGCGGTCAGCGAGCTTTCTGGTAAGGTTTCGCCTTATAAATGTTCGGATCTGGTCTGTTTTTTTAGGAACTCTGAAGTTGCTCGGAGGAATAACTGTTTTTGCGGACTTTTTACCAAGAACAGGCATCATCTTTTTCTTATACTTTTCGTACCACTCCTTCGGGCTGATCTGCCTCTCTTTACCGGGATAACCTGAATTGTCAATTACCTTAACCTCAACAATATGCAGTATATTATCTGTTTCAACATTTCCGCAATTCGGGCACTCACTTTCTCCAGCATTTGCCTGCGATGTCTCCGTTTTGAAATATACCAGGGCTTCAACAGGATCTCCGTCGTAGATCATATAGCCACCCTTATCAAGCAGCCATAATCTGTCAAACATCTTAAATATATCCGACGATGGTTGATGAATGATCGCGAAAACCAGTTTACCACTTAAAGACTGATTCCTTAGCAGGCTCATTACTTTTTCAGAATCGAAAGAGGATAATCCGGATGTCGGTTCATCGATAAACAATACCACAGGTTCGCGCATAAGCTCAAGTCCAATGTTAAGCCTCTTCCTCTGGCCTCCGCTCACCTTCTTATTCATCACATCTCCAACCTGCAGATCCTTTATTTCATAGAGGTCAAGGTCCTGGAGGACTTTCTGAACAGTGTTTTTTAACTGTTCTTCATTATAATCACCGAAACATAACCTGGCATTAAAATAAAGATTCTGATAAACTGTAAGTTCTTCGATAAGCATATCATCCTGAGGGACAAATCCTATCAATCCTTTAAGTTGTTCTGCATCTTCGTTAATATCATATCCGTTAATAAAAAGGTTGCCAGATGTAGGTTTTATTTTGCCGTGCAGCAAATTAAGCATTGTGGTCTTCCCGACTCCGCTACCTCCCATTATACCTATCATGTTGCCAGATTCGACCCTGAAATTCATTTTCTGAAGTCCGTTTTCGGAGTTCTTGAAGAAAAATTCAATTTCATGACCTTCGTAGAATATTTTTTCAGGAAATTTCCTGGAAACAAATTTTTTGTAAATTTTAGAATAGTAAATCGGATCAATTCCCTGCCCCTTAATGTTCACACCGCGGTCAAGAAGATATGGTCTGCAGGCAATAATATCTCTACCCTTAAAATATAGAACCAGCGAGCCATCGTAAGTAAAAAGTAGTGTGCCGGTGCTTTCAATATGCATCACAACAAGATGGCCTTTGAACCCTTTTAATCTTATGTGACGCCATTTTTCATAATTTTTGTAAATCCCGGATCCGGAAAATTCAGGATTATCGCTTTCAATTATGAGAATACATTCGGGTGATACCTCATCATATGACCTTCCTATCATGAAGGCAGTTGCATTATCATATTCCTTTTTAGAAATATTAAAGGTCCTTGAAACAATGTCTATAATTGTTTTTTCCTGTTCGGAAATCATTCCATCCTCAAACGCAAACTCAATCAATTGAAGAAAAACGATCATCCTCTCTTCGAGAAACAACCCTTTTTTTATTTGCCGGCAGATATTTGTTATTTGAAATGAAATAAGAGATTCATCATCTGACAGTTCCGCCTTATTAACACTTTTAAGTTCATTGGAATAGAACTCAAGATTATTTTCGAAGAGGGCATAGTACTCTTCTTCAAGTTCCCTGTTAAGATATCTTCTTAGGTAACTGCGCAGAATTTTTTTACCCCTCGATGATATACCGGCAGGGTTGATGGTAGATACAATGGCAAAAATATGAATTAAGGCAAGTAATACCGATTCCCTCATAAAACATTAAGTAAAAAAAGACCGCAAAGAATCTTCTTTGCGGCCAGATATCTATGTAAAAATTATTGTACAATCTGGCTTCTTACACCAACTATAACTTTGGTTATGTCTTTAATATTTTGTTCGGTAAGACTGGTGCCAATTCCTTCATATACTTTTTTAACTGGATCTAGTAACTTCACGAAATCACTGACACTTGGATCATTAGCATATGGTTTGGTTATTTCGAGGAAAAGATCGAATGATTTCTTCTGCTCAAGTAATACCTTTGAGATACCCGCAACCTGGTATGCTGCCTCGGAAACGTGTGTTGTAAGATACATACCTTCAACCCATGCACCACCAACAACAAGCAGAGCTAATGGCTGCTGCTCATTATCACTTAGATAAGCATAAGTATCATTAAATGCACTTGTCAGTATTTTAACCAGTTCATTCCTATTATCAAAATTCTGTTTTATCTTAGTATATAACTCTTCATTATAAATTTTAGACATGTTGAGTTCGTTGGCAAGCAATCTTATCGCATCCATGTAATTGATAACTTCCTGTTGTATATTATAAAGTGTTGCATAACTAAGATCAGCTCCGAAAACGCCAACGTTAATCGCCCGGGTTGAGCTGCTGAAATATTTTTTTGAGTTTTCAACCGGATTTGATATACCTATTATATATCCAACCTCAAGTTCAGTAAGCATTTTGATCACCTCTGCTGATGTGGGTAGAGGATAAACATTCGTTTCAATCTGATTTTCAATTACTTTAACCTGTTCTTTCATAACCTTTTTTTGTTTCGCAGTCGTCTTGTCTTTGCATGAAGTGAGACAAGTGAAACATATTATCAGCAATGGAAGTATAAAACCTGCAAAAATCTTTTTCATTTCGAGTCAATTTAAAATTTAAAAATTCATTCAATAACCGTCCATAAAAGTAATAAATAATATTGAAACTAATAAGTGCCTGGAGTTTGAAGTGACTAAAATGCTTAAAGTTTCCATTTTTGAGATTAAAATTTCCTGCAATTCAAATTATTTTTCAATTTTAGGCATTTCGAACTTTAGCTCACTTTAAGTACTGATAAGGTTACCAATAGATAATCATTCTGCCATTTCCGTTTTTTATATATCTTTAAGCCCCTGAATATATATCATTTTTTGAGGATGTGGAATTTCGATGAACCTGTCAGAAGAGAGGGCACAAGCTGCATTAAATTTGACCGCAGGGAAGAGACATTCGGTGTTAAAGATGTTATTCCAATGTGGGTAGCAGATATGGATTTTAACACCCCCGATTTTATTATAGAGTCCCTTCAGAAACGTCTTGAGCATGAGATTTATGGTTATTCTTTCCGCTCAGTGGAATATTTTTTGTCGATCATCAACTGGATTAAATGCAGACATAACTGGAAAATAGAAAAAGAATGGATCACATTTAGTCCGGGAATTGTTGCGGCGCTAAATTTCTGTACTTTGGCATTTACCCAGCCCGGCGATAAAATAATTGTTCAGCCTCCGGTTTATTTCCCATTTTTCTCTGCAGCAGAATCTCATGGCCGTAATCTGATTTATAACAGGTTGATCGAGTCTGAGGGGAAATGGGCAATGGATTTTAATTCACTTATTGCCGGAATTGATGATAAAACAAAAATGATAATAATATCTAATCCACATAATCCGGTTGGACGAGTATGGACACCTGAGGAATTAAATAATCTGGCTGATATTTGCCTGAAAAACAATATTCTGATCATCTCAGATGAGATACACTGCGATCTTGTTCTACCGGGATTCACTCATACTCCACTTGCATCAATTTCAGAAAAAATTGCAGAAAAGACAGTTACATTGATAGCTCCAAGCAAAACATTTAATCTGGCTGGCCTCTCAACTTCGTCTGTAATTATCTCAAATCCCGTTTTGAGAAAGTCTTTCAACCGGATTGTTGATAATCTACATGTCGGAAATGGAAATATCTTTGGGACTACAGCTTCAATAGCTGCTTATACTCATGGGCATAAGTGGCTTGACGCACTGCTTGACTATATTGACAATAATATTGAATTTGTAATGGATTATTGCAAAAAAATGATTCCTGAAATTATCCCTGTTCAACCTGAAGCGACTTATATGATCTGGCTCGATTGCCGTAAGTTTGGGATGACAGGAAAAGAACTTCAGGTTTTCTTTGTAAACAAAACCGGTATCGGTATGAATGAAGGATCAACTTTTGGACCTGGCGGCGAAGGATTCATGAGAATGAATCTGGGCACAACACATCAAACAGTAATGAAAGCTATGGAACAGATTGAAAAGGCTGTTTCAGCACTCAGATAAACAGAAATATTTAATATTTGATGAAAAACAGTATAAAGGTGAGTTTAACTCTTGAAGACGAGACGATTTATCAAGGCCGGTCCTTTGGATCATCTATTCCTGCTGCAGGTGAAGTGGTTTTTAATACCGCAATGACAGGATACCCCGAAAGCTTAACCGATCCATCCTATCGAGGACAAATTCTTTGTCTTACTTATCCTCTGGTTGGCAATTATGGAGCGCCGGGTAAAAGCGAAGAAAATGATCTCTATCGTTTCTATGAATCTTCATCTATCCACATCTCAGGGTTAATTGTATCTGATTACTCTTTTGAATACAGTCATTGGAATGCAACTGAAAGCCTCGATGAGTGGCTTAAAAGAAATAATGTCCCTGGAGTTTATGGTATTGATACAAGAGCTTTGACAAAAAGAATCCGTGAGAAAGGAGCCATGCTTGGTAAGGTTGAACCCGAAGGAACAGATACCGGTTTTTATGACCCGAATAAAGTGAATCTTGTTGCTGAAGTCAGCACTCATGAAAGGAAAGTTTACGGGTCGGGAAAACATAAGATACTACTCGTTGACTGTGGAGTTAAGTATAACATCATCAGAAACCTGTTGAAAAGAGATACTACAATTATAAGGGTACCCTGGGATTATAACTATCATACGGAAGATTTTGACGGACTTTTTCTTTCGAACGGGCCGGGTGATCCTAAAATGTGTGGCATCACGATCCAAAATATTAAAAAATCGTTTGAGGGTGATAAACCTGTATTCGGTATTTGTCTTGGCAACCAGTTAATGGCTCTTGCTTCAGGAGCTGATACATATAAACTGAAATATGGACATAGAAGCCACAATCAGCCCGTTCTACAGGTAGGTACCAATAAAGCTTATATTACTTCCCAAAACCATGGATTTGCTGTTGATAACAAAACACTGGGGCCCGATTGGGAACCTCTTTTCATCAATATTAATGACCAGACGAATGAGGGGATGAAACACAAATACAAACCCTTCTTCTCAACTCAGTTTCACCCTGAAGCATCTGGAGGACCAACAGATACTGATTATCTGTTCGATGTGTTTATAGAGAATATTAAGAAGTCAAAGAAATAATTACCCGTCAGCCTTTTCATTTGTCACATGATGCATCATTTTATCCGCGAATTCAGTTGCCGTTTTGTTTTTAAAACTTTTTATCCTGTTTTCGAAAATTTCAGCTATCTCTTTGTTACAGAGATTGCCTATACTACCTTCATGAACATAATCGGACAACGAAGTTTTTGAAAATGTGGAATTTCTCACCATTTCAGATACTGCTTTATATGCATCTCTGAAAGGGATACCCTGCTTAACCAACCGGTTCACCTCTTCTGTACTGAAAATAGTATTATATAAAGGGTTCTCGGTTATATTCTTCTTTATTTTGATATTATTAAGCATTAAAAGCATTATTTCAATACACTCTCTTAACTCTCCGAACGCGTCAAATATAAGCTGTTTCAGCAGCTGAAGATCTCGATTATATCCTGAAGGCAGGTTACTTGTCAGGATAGCAATCTGGTTAGGCAGTGTTTGAATTATATTGGACCTGGCTCTTATAAGTTCGAAAACATCAGGGTTTCTTTTCTGGGGCATGATGCTGGAACCCGTAATATATTCGTCAGGAAAATCAATGAACCTGAATTCAGAAGTCATGTAAAGGCAAACATCCATCGAAAACCTGGAAAGGGTCTGGGCTAAAGAAGCCAGAGCTGAAGCAATTGCCATTTCAATTTTGCCCCGGCTAAGGCTTGCATAAGCTGAGTTGTAGAGAAGATCATCAAACTCGAGGAGATCAGAGGTCAGTTTCCTGTTTATTGGCAAGGTGGTTCCATATCCTGCAGCAGTACCCAGGGGATTCTGATTATTCAGAGCTCTTGCTCCGGACAGCAGGAGAATATCATCTGCCAGACATTCAGCATATGCTCCGAACCATAAACCAAACGACGAAACCATTGCAGGCTGCATATGTGTATAGCCAGGCATAAGAAACTCTTTATATTGCTCGCTCAATGATTGTAACCTCATAAATAACCTGCTGATCAGAACCGAAAGTTTATCAATCTCTTCTCTTGTATAGAGACGTATATCAACCAGAACCTGGTCATTTCTTGAACGTCCTGTATGAATTTTTCTGCCGGTTGTACCAAGAATTGAGGACATCTCCTTTTCAATCTGTGAATGGATATCCTCTACATCATTTTCAATCAGGAGACTTCCCTCCTCATCCCATACAAAAAGAGAATGAAGGGCTTTTAATAAGTCGTTTTTCTCCTTCTCTGAAACTAATCCTACATCATTAAGCATTATTACATGAGCCATAGAACCGATGATATCCCATTTTGTCAGAGCCATATCGGTTTTTCTGTCTTTACCTACAGTAAATTCGATGATGGCAGGTTCAGGGTTTATTCCTTTTTCCCAGAGTTTCATAATTTCAATTATTAATTCAATTAAGTTGTTAAGTAAATTTCTAACCACCCCGACGGCAACGGAGGGGGGAGGTGGTTAGTAATTAATTAAAAATCATTTCTTCTGACTCCCTTCAACAATAGCCCTGTGTGCCATTAGTCTGATAGCGTTAATCCTTATAAATCCCTTACTGTCAGTCTGATCAAAGCCACCTTCAATATCCATACTTGATAGCTTCTTATTATAAAGAGAAGATGATGATTCACGTCCTTCAATTATGACATTCCCTTTATAAAGGCAGAGATGAACACTACCATCAATAAGCTCCTGACTCTTTTCAATAGCGGCCATAAGAAAATCCATTTCAGGACTGAACCAGAAACCATTATAGATAATCTCAGCAAATTTTGGAGTAAGCATGTTTACAAGCCTCATAACCTCTCTGTCCATAGCAATACCTTCAATATCCTTGTGTGCAATATGTAAAACTGTTGCAGCAGGGGTCTCATACACACCTCTCGATTTTATCCCGACGAATCTGTTCTCCACCATATCGAGGAGCCCAATTCCGTTTTTACCTGCAAGTTCATTGAGATAAACATACATTTCATAGGAGTCTTCTTTTACAGTTCCATCCTCTTTATTGATAAGCTTTACCGGGATCCCATTTTTGAAATGAATTACTATCCGTGTTTCTTTATCGGGGGCATCCTGTGGCATAACCATCTTTTCCAGCATGCTCTTATGCAGCGTGTACATAGGATCTTCCAGAATTCCTGCCTCATGACTGATATGCATCAGGTTATCATCTTCACTGTACGGCTTATCGATACTCGCCTTGACAGGAATTTTTTTTTCAGCAGCATATTTAAGGAGATCTGTCCTTCCTTTAAATGTTGCCAGAAATTCTTTGTCTTTCCATGGGGAAATAACTTTAACACCAGGCATCAGTGCATAATAACATAATTCAAACCGAACCTGGTCATTGCCTTTGCCTGTTGCACCATGTGCAACCGCGTTGGCTCCTTCAGCTTTTGCTACCTCGATCTGTTTTTTTGCAATTAGTGGCCTTGCAAGAGCCGTGCCCAACAAATACCTGTCTTCATAGATAGCATTTGCCATTATAGCTTTAAGAACATAGTTATCAATAAATTCCCTTTTCAGGTCCTCAATAATCACTTTGGATGCCCCGAGTAATAAGGCTTTTTCTCTGCATGCCTCAAAATCCTCAACCTGACCTACATCTGCCACAAAAGCAATAACGTCATAATTTTTCTCTATTAACCATTTAAGTATTACCGAAGTATCCAAACCACCGCTGTACGCGAGAACAACTTTTTCTTTCATTATTTAATTTTTTGTTAATGTTTAATTTTGGGGATTTAATTTTATTTCATTTTTTTTAACACCCTTTGCTGTTTCCCCAATAAAGGGGGAAATGATCAGTTTCAACCCCTTCCCCCGTGGGGGAAGGTTGGAAGGGGGTAAATAATATACCAACTATGATATTTTTAGCCTGATATTTCATTTTTTCTTAACCTGATCATGTATTCCTGGAAGAATAATTTCAAGACAGGTATGAACCTGCTGGATAGTTATTCCATCTCTGGGTATAAGAAGAATTGTATCATCACCAGCTATTGTTCCGGCTATTTCATATCTTCCTGTGCCATCGATAAAAAAAGCAGTGTTGCTTGCATTTCCGGGAATAGTTTTTATTACCATTAGTCCTTTTGCTTCAATAATATCTCGAATAACCGGTACTATATTCAGCTTTATTGATGATCTTTCCGGACTCCTGATGTTTTCTGATAGAGAATACTTGTATCCACCCATTCCATCCGGTATCCTCCCAATTCCTAACTGCCTTAAATTTCGGGATAGTGTAGCCTGAGTACAGCTTATCCCTTTCCCTTTCAGTTTTTTGAGCAACTCGTCCTGAATTGATATATTTTCTTCAGAAATAATTTTTTCTATTGCCAGAAGCCTTTTGGTCTTTTGCATATTTATACATTTACTTTGCAAATATATCCATTTTTTCATAATCACAAAACCTAATTAAAAAATTGTATTATTTTTGAACCTCAAATCCGGACTATGAAAGATGTTGTAAAAAAGGTAATAATCCTGGGATCGGGAGCATTGAAAATCGGCGAAGCAGGTGAGTTTGATTACTCCGGCTCCCAAGCTCTTAAAGCATTAAAAGAAGAAAATGTAAAGACAGTTCTGATAAATCCGAATATTGCCACTGTTCAGACCTCTGAAGAGCTGGCTGACAAGATTTATTTCCTTCCTGTTACTCCATATTTTGTCGAAAAGGTGATTGCAAGGGAAGGACCCGATGGTATTCTATTATCCTTTGGCGGGCAGACAGCACTCAACTGCGGAACCGAACTTTATAAAGCCGGTGTATTTGAAAAATATAACTTGAAAGTCCTCGGTACTCCTGTGACAGCTATTATGGATACCGAAGACAGGGAACGTTTTGTTAAGAGACTAGACGAAATAGCCGTTAAGACGCCAAGCAGCATTGCAGCATTCGGTGTTGATGAAGCCATTGATGCTGCCGATAAACTCGGATTCCCGGTAATTATCAGGGCAGCATATGCTCTCGGTGGACAGGGAAGCGGTTTCGCATCAAATTCTGATGAACTGAGGACACTTGCTTCAAAAACATTTTCATATTCAAACCAAGTCTTAGTTGAAGAATCTCTTAAGGGCTGGAAAGAGGTTGAATATGAGGTTGTAAGGGATAAATATGATAACTGTATCACTGTATGTAACATGGAGAATTTCGATCCTCTTGGCATTCATACAGGTGAAAGTATTGTGGTTGCGCCATCCCAGACTCTGACAAATAGTGAATACCATAAACTGAGAGAACTTTCTATCAGGATTATCAGACATATAGGAATTGTCGGTGAATGTAATGTGCAGTATGCGCTGGCGCCTGATTCTGAAGACTATAGGGTTATCGAAGTAAATGCCCGGTTGTCTCGGTCGAGTGCTCTTGCTTCAAAAGCTACAGGTTATCCGCTTGCATTTATTGCTGCGAAACTTGGAATGGGTTGGGGGCTTCATGAGCTGAAAAACTCTGTCACAAAAAACACCACTGCCTGTTTTGAACCTGCGCTTGATTATATTGTATGCAAAATTCCCCGCTGGGATCTTAATAAATTCGAAGGAGTATCACACCTTATCGGAAGCAGTATGAAGAGTGTCGGTGAGGTTATGGCAATCGGCAGAACCTTTGAAGAGGTTATACAGAAAGGATTAAGAATGATCGGTCAGGGAATGCACGGCTTTACAGGAAACCGAAATCTTGGCTTTGAGAATATTGAGAAGGAACTTGCCGAACCCACAGATATGCGGATCTTTTCAATTGCGGAAGCCCTCGAAATAGGGATGCCTGTTGATAGAATCTATGAACTGACAAAAATTGATAAATGGTTTTTGTTCAAACTCAGGAATATAATAAATATTAAAAATGAGCTTTGTAAATTTCAAACCCTTGATTCTCTCCCTCAAGATCTGCTATCCCATTCCAAGATAAATGGCTTCAGCGATTTCCAGATTGCCAGGCATGTATTAAAATCAGGTCCCGATCACATCAACGACGACCTGATGAAAGTAAGGAATTATCGAAAATCCTTAGGTATTGTTCCCTATATCAAACAAATAGATACTCTTGCCGCTGAATATCCGGCTGTAACAAATTATCTATATCTTACATATAGCGGTTGTGAACATGATATAATTTGTGAAACCGACAAAAAATCGATTATCGTTCTTGGATCAGGGGCATACAGGATAGGCTCAAGTGTTGAATTCGACTGGTGTTCAGTTAATGCCATTGATACTATTAAAAAGGAGGGATTCAGATCCATCATGATTAACTATAATCCTGAAACAGTCAGTACAGACTATGATATATGCGACAGGCTTTACTTTGATGAACTGACCTTCGAAAGAGTTCTGGATATAATTGATCTTGAAAATCCCGGAGGTGTTATTGTTTCTGTTGGTGGTCAGATCCCCAACAACCTGGCGATGAGGCTTTATAAAGAGAATGTACCGGTATTAGGCACTTCACCTGTTTCTATAGACAGGGCAGAAAACAGACATAAATTTTCGGGAATGCTTGATAATCTGGGAGTTGATCAGCCTCGCTGGAAAGAGCTCTCCACAATTAATGATATTTTTGAGTTTGTCGATCGTATCGGGTTCCCTGTTCTTATCAGACCCTCTTATGTATTATCAGGAGCTGCAATGAACGTAGTATCAAATAAAAATGAATTATCACATTACCTTGAACTTGCAGCTCAGGTCTCAAAACAATATCCTGTAGTTGTATCTGAGTTCATTGAGAATGCAAAGGAGATTGAGATTGATGCAGTGGCCCGTGATGGTGAAATGTTAGCTTATGCTATCAGTGAACATGTTGAGTTTGCAGGTGTTCACTCAGGTGATGCAACAATGGTCTTTCCTGCTCAGAAAATATATTTTGAAACATCAAGGAGAATAAAACGTATTTCACGCCAGATCGCTAAGGAACTTAATATTTCAGGGCCTTTCAACATCCAGTTCCTTGCAAAAGACAATGATATCAAAGTTATTGAATGCAACCTGCGTGCGAGCCGGAGTATGCCCTTTGTTTCAAAAGTTCTCAAAACCAACCTGATTGAGCTGGCAACTAAAGTCATGCTTGGCTTACCGGCAGATAAGCCGGGAAAAACGGTATTTGAGCTAGATTATGTTGGAGTTAAAGCTCCTCAGTTCAGTTTTTCGCGTCTTGCTAAGGCCGACCCGGTTCTTGGTGTTGATATGTCATCCACCGGAGAAGTTGGTTGTATCGGAGAAGGTTTCTATGAAGCAATACTTAAAGCTATGTTTTCTGTGGGTTACAGAGTCCCAAAAAAGAGTATCCTGCTTTCAACCGGTCCGGCCCGATCTAAAGTTGAGCTCCTCAATAGTGCAAAGGCTCTTCGTGAAAAAGGGCATAAGCTTTATGCGACAAGAGGAACCCAGCAGTTCCTTAAAAATGCGGGCGTAGAAGCACATGTGGCATACTGGCCCGATGAAAATAAATCGCCAAATACGATCGAGCTGATTAAATCACGCGAGGTAGATCTTGTGGTAAATATCCCTAAAGACCTCAGTCCTACGGAACTTAACAATGACTATACCATAAGAAGAAGTGCAGTTGATTATAATGTTCCCTTAATTACCAATGCGCGACTGGCAAGTGCTTTTATTCTCGCTTTCTGCAAGATGAGCATTGACGACCTGGAAATAAAGAGCTGGGATGAGTACAAATAAAGATAAAAGACAAAAGTAAAAAGACAAAAGTAAAAAGGTAAAAAGCAAAAAGCAAAAGACAAAAGTGAAGCAAGTTGCTGGTTACTGTTTGCTTGTTGCTGATTCTGATCAGACCAGCAACGAGCATCGAGCTACTAGCAACAAACCATAAGACTACAATACAATATGACGACTATACGAAAAGCGACAACTGAGGATGCAGCCGTAATAATTGATTTCCAGCAGAAAATGGCCTGGGAAACTGAACAGATGACCCTTGTTCCGGAAATAATAAATAAAGGAGTAAATGGTGTTTTTGCTGATTCTGCTCGAGGACAATACTGGGTTGCGGAAGATGAAGGTAAAGTTGTGGCCTCTCTGCTCATAACTTATGAATGGAGCGACTGGAGAAATAGTAATGTCTGGTGGTTCCAGTCTGTCTATGTTTTGCCGGATTACAGGAGAACAGGCATTTTCAGATCAATGTACCTGCATATAAAAAATGAAGCTGAGAAACAAGGCGTTGCAGGACTTCGTCTTTACGTGGAAATCAATAATTCAAGAGCACAGCAAACATATGAGGCTCTTGGAATGCATAGCGAACACTATACAATGTATGAATGGATGAAGGATTAAGTGATGTACTGGCTTCCTGCTATACTGGTTCTTCCCTATATTTATCTCCTTCTAAAAATTTTCAGAAGCCTTCTCCATCTTAGCATCTTTAATGTTTCAACCGATCCGGTAACTTTCGTATCGGTGGTTGTTGCATGTCGCAATGAGCATAAAAATCTCCCTGTCCTTTTAAACAGTATTGTTTCACAGGATTATCCAAAATCCTTATTTGAGGTCATAATTGTTAACGATAATTCCACTGACAATACATATGAAATTGCTGAGGGATTTATCAAGAACTGCAATATTCTTGCTATTAATAATAATGGTAACGGTAAAAAACAGGCTCTCAGAACCGGTATAATTGCTTCAAAAGGCAGCCTCACTATCACGACCGATGCCGATTGCGTGATGGGAAAGGACTGGATCAGAACAATCGCGGCCTTTTATGAAAAGGATAAACCTGATTTGATAATATGTCCTGTTAAGATTGAATCAGTCCCTGGGTTTTTCGGAAAATTCCAGGAACTGGAGTTTTTAGGTCTCCAGGGAATTACTGCAGGTTCGGCATTTTCAGCAGAAGGAACAATATGCAATGGTGCAAACCTAGCATTCACGCGTGAAGTATATTTGAATCATTCAGATAATCTGCATGATGATTTAATTTCAGGTGACGATGTTTTCTTATTGCACAGTTTGAAAGAAGAAAATCAATCAAAAATATTCTGGCTGGAATCGGCTGATGCACTGGTGACTACGGCTTCATCTTCAACATTAAGATCGTTTTTGAAGCAGAGACGCAGGTGGATTTCCAAAGGGAAGGTTTACAAAGACAGGTATACAATTATTCTTGGAATTGTAACATTTATTACAATAATATTGCAGATATCATACCTTATTGCATCGTTGATCTATCCGATCTTAATCTGGGTCTTCCTGTTTATTTTTATTTTGAAATCAATTCCAGATTTTTTGATCTTGCTGAACGCTTCAGGGAGATATGGCAAAAGATACCTTATGAAATGGTTTTTGCCAGTTCAGTTAATCTATCCTTTTTATGTTCTTTCCGTGGTATTTTATTCATTTATATCACGGGAAAAAAGAAATATTAATTCCCCATTTCCGAAAGAAACTTAATCCGCATCAGTCTTATCTCTTCTTCTTCAAATTCGTTGCCAAGTTCTTTAATTGCATCTTCAAGTGAGTCAGATTCAGCCTCTTCCCTGAAATATGAAAAAATATCATTCTGACGTTCCTCATCAATTGTCATGTTAATATAATAATCGAGGTTTATGCGGGTTCCTGAATTAACAATTGCCTCAATCTCTGTAACAAGCTCAGTCATCTCAAGTCCCTTTGCTTCGGCAATATCCTCAAGAGGCCTTTTCATATCAATACTCTGGATAATATAAACTTTAATACCTGATTTATTTACAACCGATTTAACCACCATATCGAGAGGTCTGATTATCTCTTTCTCCTCAACATATTTTTTGATGATCTCTATAAATTCTTCACCGTATCGTTGTGCTTTTCCAGCTCCTACTCCTGAAATGTTCTGAAGTTCATCAATCGTTATCGGATACTGGATAGCCATGTCTTCGAGTGATGGATCCTGAAAAATCACAAACGGAGGGACATCTTTCTGTTTTGAAAGTTTTTTACGAAGATCCTTCAGGATACTGAATAACTCTTCATCAACAGCTGCTGTTCTGGCCCCAAAGGCATTTTCTTCATCGGTTGTGTCAGCGTAGTCGTGATCCTCGGCGAGCATGAACGAGGTAGGTTTTTCGAGAAACTTCATTCCTTTCTCTGTCAGCTTTAGCAGGCCATAATTCTCAATATCCTTGGTAAGAAATTTGGCTATAAGAGCCTGCCTGATAACCATATTCCAGAATTTCTCATCTTTATCTTCCCCAACTCCAAAAAACTCAATTTTATGATGCTTATAAGATTTAATAGCTGATGTAATTTTCCCTGAAAGGATATTTGCTATATGATCGGCTTTAAATTTCTCTTTTACAGCCAGAATCGTTTCCAAAACACTTACGACAGCCTCATTTCCTTCAAACTGTGATTTAGGATGGAGACAATTATCACAGGCTTCACAGTTTTCCTTCAGATATTCTTCTCCAAAATAATGAAGTAAAAGTTTCCTTCTGCAGACAGAAGATTCAGCATAAGAAACGGTTTCAAGAAGCAGTTGTTTACCGATCTCCTGTTCGGCAATTGGTTTACCCTGCATAAATTTTTCAAGTTTCAGAATATCATTATAACTATAGTAAGCAATACAATTCCCTTCACCCCCGTCACGCCCGGCGCGTCCTGTCTCCTGATAATACCCTTCAAGGCTTTTAGGTATATCATAATGAATTACGAACCTTACATCAGGTTTATCAATCCCCATTCCAAAGGCAATAGTCGCTACAATAATATCTGCCTCTTCCATAAGAAACTTGTCCTGGTTCATTGTGCGGGTAACGGAATCCATACCGGCGTGATAGGGAAGCGCCTTAATTCCATTTACTTTAAGGACTTCGGACATCTCCTCAACTTTCTTACGGCTCAGACAATAAATTATTCCTGACTTTCCGGAATTGTTCTTAATGTATTTAATGATTTCCTTTGTGACATCCTGTTTGGATTTTACCTCATAATACAGGTTTGGCCTGTTAAAGGAGGATTTAAATATATCTGCATCCAGGATGCTAAGGTTCTTCTGAATATCGTGCTGAACTTTTGGAGTGGCTGTTGCAGTAAGGGCTATAATCGGCGACCTGCCAATCATATCTATTATAGGTCTGATCCGTCTGTATTCAGGCCTGAAATCGTGACCCCACTCTGAAATACAATGAGCTTCATCAATAGCATAAAAGGAGATCTCTATATTTTTAAGGAACTCAATATTCTCCTCTTTTGTAAGCGATTCAGGAGCAACATAAAGAAGTTTTGCCTTTCCTGACAATACATCTTTTTTTACCCTTGCTATCTCTGTCTTTGTAAGTGATGAATTGAGGAAATGGGCAACATCATCGTCAGTGCTGAAGTTCCTCATTGCATCTACCTGGTTCTTCATAAGAGCGATCAGAGGGGAAATTACAATTGCTGTTCCTTTCTTCATAACGGCCGGTAACTGGTAACAGAGAGATTTGCCACCTCCTGTAGGCATAAGTACAAAAGTATCTCTGCCGGACAAAATATTCCTTATAATCGGCTCCTGGTTGCCTTTAAAAGTATCAAACCCAAAGTACTTTTTTAAATAGTCGTGTATCGTGGAATCATTCAACATTTTCTTCCTAAAATGGTAATATCGTTCAATTGTAAAAGTGTTTGTTACCACAGTTTATATAAAGTTAATAATTTTCTTAATCAAATAAAACTTTTAAATTATTATTAACATAAATGATTCTCCTGTAAATACTCAAACTTCTATGTTTTCTTATTTCTGTATATTGGATCAATTTGGTAACTTATATATGTTCCCTACTGGCATACTGGCTAATTAATTGACTACCAGCATCATTAAGGGAACATTCCCCATGCAAAACAGCTGGATCCTCTTAATTTCCTCACAGCTCAATATTAATATTGTTTTGCTAGAGAAGATTTATCATCTTTACAGGCTGAATTTTGAACCAATTAGACAGTTGCAAATGGCACTTTTTGGGAAAAAAGGGAATAAAGGGAATAAAGGAGAAAAGGAAATGTCATTTCTTGAACATCTCGAGGAGTTAAGGTGGCACATTATCCGTTCTATTTTAGCTATAGTATTTTTTATGATAATAGCGTTTATTTTTAAAAGCTTTATTTTCGATCATATTATTCTTGCACCCAAGAATCCGAATTTCTTTACCAACCGGATGCTGTGCCATCTTGGCGAACTGCTTAAAGCCGCAGCTCTATGTATTAACAACAAGCCGTTTAACCTTATTAACATAAAAATGTCGGGCCAGCTTACGACTCACATTACTGTAGCTATGGTAACCGGACTTATTCTTGCTTTTCCTGTTATACTCTGGGAATTCTGGAAATTCTTCAAACCAGCCCTCCATTCCAATGAAGCAAAATATGCAAGAGGTGCCGTGACTGCAGCTTCATTCCTGTTTTTTATCGGGGTTCTTTTTGGATATTATATGCTGGCTCCCCTCTCAATTCATTTTCTTTCGACTTACGAAATCAGTCCCGAAGTTACGAATCAAATTAATATTAGATCTTATATTGGTACTATCACATCAATTTGTCTGGCCACAGGATTGGTTTTCGAACTGCCTATATTAGCATTCTTCGCCACGAAGATCGGTTTGATCACGCCCAAATTTCTCAGAAAATACAGGAGACATTCTATCGTGGTTATTTTTATTGTAGCTGCTATAATTACACCTCCGGATGTCTTTTCTCAGACTCTTGTCGCTATTCCCCTTCTGATTCTTTATGAAGTCAGCATCTTTATATCTGCCAGGGTAATGAAGCAAAAGGACCAGGATCGAGATAGTTTCATAAACAAAGAGGATTCCGATAAGACAGAAACTGTCACTTCATAGTATTATAAATGAAACTTCACACAGAAAATCTAATAAAAAAATATCGCAGCAGAACAGTTGTTGACCATGTTTCTGTTGAGGTTGAACAGGGTGAGATAGTTGGATTACTTGGGCCGAATGGTGCCGGTAAAACAACAACATTTTATATGATTGTCGGTTTAATAAGACCAAGAGAGGGAAAAATATTTCTGGATGACGAAGAAATAACCACACTTCCCGTTTATAAACGTGCAAGAAAAGGTATCGGATATCTAGCACAGGAAGCATCTGTTTTCAGGAACTTGTCTGTTGAGGACAATATCCGTGCAGTTCTTGAAATGTCGGGTTTTCCAAAAAAGGAGCAAATAGAAAGACTTGAGACTCTTCTGGGTGAGTTTGGTTTACTGAAAATAAGGACAAATAAAGGAATCCAGCTCTCAGGTGGTGAAAGAAGACGTACTGAAATTGCAAGAGCTTTAGCCCTTAAGCCAAAATTCATTTTACTCGACGAACCCTTTGCAGGAGTTGATCCGATTGCTGTGGAGGATATTCAGGAGATTGTGTCGAAGCTCAGGGAAAAAAATATTGGCATTCTTATAACCGATCATAATGTACACGAGACCCTTTCAATCACCGATCGAGCTTATCTTCTTTTCGAGGGTCGTATCCTTAAATCAGGCACATCTACGCAACTGGCAGATGATGAGCATGTAAGAAAAGTCTATCTCGGTAAGAATTTTGAATTACGCAGGTAACTGATCAATTTGTTTTCATAATAATTTATTATACTTTTGCGGGGAATTTTACCGCGGATGTGTCGTAATTGGTAGCCGAGCAAGACTTAGGATCTTGTGTCTTCGTGACGTGGGGGTTCGAGTCCCTTCATCCGCACAAAAGTGTCAAGCCGCCCGTAACCTCTTTAATAGTGCGTTTTGGCGGTTTTTTTAACTTTGCAATAAACAATAATTAAAATGAATATCACCAAAGAAACCATCGACGATCTGAATGCTGTCTTAAAGGTTAAAATCGAGAAGGCCGATTATGAAGACAAGGTTGAAACAGTATTGAAGGATTACAGAAAGAAAGCAACAATAAAAGGATTCCGTCCCGGAATGGTTCCGATTGGCCTTGTAAAAAAAATGTACGGCAGAGCTGTCCAGATTGATGAAATCAACAAAATAGTTACAGAGAACATTCAGAAATACCTGGCTGACGAAAAACTTGAAATTCTTGGGGACCCTCTTCCAAAAACAGATGAACAGGATAAATTTGATTTCGAAACCCAACAGGATTTTACCTTTTCATTTGAACTTGGACTAACCCCGCCAATTGAACTCAAACTTTCCAAAAAAAATAAAGCCAATCAGTATGAGATCACCATCGATGAAAAAATGAAGAGCGATTATCTCGATAATTATACCCGCAGGTATGGTGATTTGAGAAAAGCTGACCAAATTGAAGAAAAAGATGTAATTAAAGGGAAAATTGAGGCTATTGATAATAATGGCAATGTGTTACCCGCAGGTCCTTCTGTTGAAGAAACTTCACTTGCCATTGACATAATAAAAGATAAAAAAATTAAAAAACAGTTTATCGGAAAAATTCAGAACGATTCCATTGACTTCGACCTGAAAAAAGCTTTCCCTAATGATACTGAGATAGCTGGGATTTTACATAAGAAGAAGGAAGAGATAACAAACCTTGAGGGTAATTATAGGTTTACAATCAATGAAATAAGCCGATTCCATCCGGCTGAATTAGGAAAAGAACTTTTCAACAGGATCTTTGGTGAAGGAGTTGTGAACTCGAAAGAGGAATTCATGAAAAAGATTGAAGATGAGATCGCAATAAACCTGAAACGTGAAAGCGATTTTAAGCTGATGAGGGATATTAAAAACCTGGCAATGGAAAAAACCGATCTTCAGCTTCCTGAAGCGTTCCTGAAAAAATGGCTCCTTAAAATCAATGAAAATACCACCCAGGAACAAATCGATAAAGAATTCGATAATTTCAGAAAAGACCTTAAATGGCAACTGATAAGAAATAAAGTTGCCCGTGACAATGAGGTGAAGATCAGTGAAGAAGAGCTGCAAAAGGAGGCTGAAGACATAACCAAAAATCAGTTCCGGCAATATGGCTTGTTCTATGCCACCAATGAACAGATAACTAATTATGCAAAAGAGACTCTCAAGAGAGATGATGATGCAAAAAGAATAGCTGACAAGATCCTTGATGAGAAGGTTATTCTTCTAATAAAGGAACTCGTGAAGCTTGAAACAAGTAGTGTCACAGTTGAAGAGTTCAATAAGCTTTTTGAATAGTAATCAACGCTTTGTGATGATATATTTTTATTTATTATCTTTGTCCTTTAATTTTTAATCATGAAAATATGAGTATTCTTGACGATTTTGGGAAGTATGCAAAAAGCAAGCGCGGAGTCAGTAGTCTGAGTCTGCACAAATACGCTTCTGTTTATGGAAGTTATATATCACCTACAATTATTGAAGAGAGACAGCTAAATGTGGCTTCGATGGATGTTTTTTCCCGTCTGATGATGGACAGGATAATTTTTCTTGGCTTGCCCATAGATGATTATGTTGCTAATATTATCCAGGCGCAGTTACTGTATCTCGATTCGGCTGATCCCGGAAAAGATATTCAGATTTATTTCAACACCCCGGGTGGATCAGTTAATGCAGGTCTGGGTATTTACGATACAATGCAGTATATTTCAGCTGACATTGCCACTATTTGTACCGGAATGGCTGCTTCAATGGGTGCTGTTCTGCTTACCGCCGGTAAAAAGGGTAAACGATCAGCTCTTAAACATTCCAGAATAATGATTCATCAACCAATGGGTGGTGCAGAAGGAGTGGCTTCAGATATAGAAATTACCGTACGTGAAATCGTAAAACTTAAGAGAGAACTCTACGAGATAATTGCACTTCATACGGGAAATCCCATCGAAAAAGTTGAAAAAGATTCTGACAGAGACTATTGGATGACATCCCAGGAAGCTAAAGACTATGGGATGATTGATGAGATTCTTCAGAAGGTTCAAAAATAGAATAAAATGGATAAATGTTCTTTTTGCGGCAGAACCAAGAAGGAGGCCAATATGCTTATTGCCGGCCTGGAAGGCCATATTTGTGACCACTGTATTGAGCAGGCTCACAGTATAATGAACGAAGAACTTAGCAGCAAAAAGAATGTACAATTTGAAACCATTAACCTACTTAAGCCAGCAGAAATAAAAAAATTTCTCGATCAGTATGTGATCGGGCAGGATATGGCAAAGAAGATAATTGCCGTTGCAGTTTATAACCACTACAAAAGGCTGACGCAAAAGCCTGATGCTGACGATATTGAAATTGAAAAATCAAATATCATTCTTGTTGGTGAGACTGGTACAGGAAAGACACTTCTTGCAAGAACTGTTGCAAAAATGCTCCACGTTCCTTTCACAATTGTCGATGCAACTGTTCTGACAGAGGCCGGTTACGTTGGTGAAGATATCGAAAGCCTTCTGACCAGGCTTTTGCAAAATGCAGATTATGATGTTAAAGCTGCTGAAAAAGGTATCGTTTTTATCGACGAAATCGATAAAATTGCACGAAAAGGCGATAATCCTTCTATTACCCGCGATGTATCAGGGGAAGGCGTTCAGCAAGGGCTTCTGAAATTACTTGAAGGCTCCATTGTAAATGTACCACCCCAGGGTGGCCGTAAACATCCCGAACAGAAGATGATCCCGGTAGATACAAAAAATATCCTTTTTATCTGTGGAGGGGCTTTTGAAGGCATCGATAAGAAAATCGCACAACGACTTAATACTCAGATCGTTGGCTATGGAGCTTCAAAAATCAGGGAAAAAGTAGATAAAAATAATCTGCTCCAGTATATAGCTCCGCAGGATCTCAGATCTTATGGACTTATCCCGGAAATAATCGGCAGGCTGCCAGTACTTACGCATCTCAATCCTCTGGACAAAGAGGCTCTCAGAGCAATACTTACAGAACCAAAAAACGCATTGGTAAAACAGTATATCAAGCTTTTCAGGATGGACAATATTGATCTTACTTTTGCAGAAGGCGTTCTTGATTATATTGTTGATAAGGCAATTGAATTCAAACTTGGGGCTCGCGGCTTGAGATCAATATGTGAGACCATTATGCTGGATGCTATGTTCGAGATGCCATCTGTTGATACAAATGAGCTGGAAATAACTATAGATTACGCTAACAGGAAACTTGAAAGAATTAACCTGAAGGTATTGAAAGCATCATAAAAGAAGGATTACTTTATTCTATTGAATCTTATTTTTCCTCAGGTATATTCTATATGTATATGGAATTTCGTTTGTTTCGCTGGCACGAAACTCCTCCTCTTCAACAACGTTCCAGATTTCAGGATCAATCCGGGGAAAATACACATCGGCTGGTGCCTTTTTATGAACATGTGTTATAAATAGACGGTCCGTAACAGGCATGAACTGGCGGTAAATGCTCCCCCCTCCAATAATAAATATTCCTTCATCTGGTCCGCATTTGCTTAACGCATCCTCAATAGAATATGCAGTAACAGAATTTTCGATTGATTCCTGCGGGTTATCTGTGAGAACAACATTTTTTCGTCCGGCTAATGGCCTCCGAGGTAATGATTCCCAGGTCTTTTTCCCCATGATTACAGTGTTCCCTGATGTTAACTTTTTAAATCTCTTCAGATCTTCTGAAATGTGCCATAAAAGCTCATTATCCTTTCCTATTCCCCAATCTTCAGAAACAGCAACAATAATTGAAATCATACATTAAATATTATACTGAAATATCGCCTTTAATATGAGGATGTGCAATATAATCTGACAGGGTAAAATCATCGTATCTAAATTTCAGTATACTTGTTACCTCAGAATTTAATGTCATAGTTGGTAACTTATAAGGTTCCCTTGTGAGTTGAAGTTTTACCTGATCTATATGGTTAAGGTAAATATGGGCATCACCAAGTGTATGAACGAAATCCCCTGGTTTAAGACCTGTTACCTGTGCAACCATAAGTGTCAGAAGAGAATATGATGCAATATTAAACGGCACTCCAATAAAAATATCAGCGCTTCGCTGATAGAGCTGACACGATAACCTGCCACCTGCAATATAGAACTGGAATAAAATATGACACGGAGGTAGAGCCATTTTATCTAATTCACCAACGTTCCAGGCATTGATAATATGCCTGCGCGAGTCGGGCGATTTCTTAATTGAGCCGATTACATTTTCCAGTTGATCAATCTTTTTTCCATCTTCGGAAGGCCATGAACGCCATTGGTACCCATAAACCGGACCCAGGTTTCCATCTTTATCGGCCCACTCATTCCAAATCTTTACTCCATTATCGTTCAGGTATTTAGTATTTGTATCTCCTGAAATAAACCAGAGCAATTCATGAATAATAGACTTGAGATGTAGCTTTTTGGTTGTAAGAAGCGGAAAGCCTTCATCAAGGTTAAATCTCATCTGATAACCAAATACGCTTATCGTGCCGGTTCCTGTCCTGTCCTTCTTTTCAGTCCCGGTTTTTAAAACATGATCCAGAAGATCAAGATATTGTCTCATAACTGATTTTTAGATCTCTTTCTTTTCTCGATCTCATCCCGTACTGCTGCAGCACGTTCATAATCTTCAGTCTTAACAGCCTCATCAATTATTTTATAGAGCTCCTCATCAGAATAGGTGTCGTACTTGGATTTTTCAGAATCAAAGATACCGTTAACTTCATTCACCGTTGATATTTCGCTATCACCTGGATTAACTGTTATTCCCGCTTTTTTAAGGATATCTTCGGTAATATAAATAGGACAGCCGAATCTCAATGCTATGGCCACAGCGTCAGAGGTTCTGCTGTCAATCGAATATTCCTTTTCTCCATTGTTACAAACAAGCTTTGAGAAGAAAACACCTTCCTCAAGTTTATAAATCATTACTTCTATAACAGAAATGTTAAATTCATCTGCAAATTTTTTAAAAAGGTCATGAGTCAATGGGCGGGGAGGATCAAGATTTTCAAGTTTCATTACGATTGCCTGTGCTTCAAACCCCCCTATAATAATAGGTATCCTTCTATCTCCGTTTTCTTCAACCAATATTAAGGCATAAGCTCCAGATTGAGTCTGACTGTAAGATATGCCCATCACTTTTAGCTTTACTCTCTTCATATCAATTGTTTATGCACCAAAGGAATAACCGGGTTTTTATAGCATCTGACAAATATAAAGATATTAGCAGTAACACTAAGAGTGAGACTATTCTTTTTTATCAACATCCCATCAATAATATCCGCTTCTTTGCTCATTCATTAATGCGGGTATAATAACCAGGTCTGACTATCTGATCTTTGATTTACACCTGCCATTAAAAAATTCACAGTATTGGTTTGCAAATAATCTAATTTGTATATCTTTGCAGTCCAATTTTGGATAAATTCGCAGGGGCAGCTTAAAGTTATGTGATCAAATGATTATATACGCCTCACGGAGCAACGTAATAAATTAATAAGATGTACGCAATCGTAGAAATTGCAGGTCAGCAGTTTAAAGTTGAGGAAGGCAAAAAAATATTTGTTCATCGTCTGGAAGTTGAAGAGGGAAAAGAGATACTATTTGAAAGGGTTCTTTTAATTGAAGATGAAGGTAAAGTAACCATAGGAGAGCCTACAATTAAAAATGCCGTTGTTGGGGGAAAGATTCTCGACCATATGAGGGGTGACAAGGTAATAGTTTTCAAGAAGAAGAGGAAAAAGGGCTACAGGGTCAAAAACGGTCATCGTCAGAATCTTACTCAGGTTGAAATCATCAGTATAAACGGCAAAAGTTCACCAAAAAAAGCAGCTCCCAAAAAAGAAGAAGCAAAGGTAGCTGAAGTTAAAGTGGCTGAAGAACCAGCAAAGAATAAGAAAGCTGTAAAGAAACCAACCATTAAAAAAGAAGAAGCACCTTCGAAGAAAGCTTCTGCGAAAAAAGTTACAGTAAAAAAACCTGCTGAGAAAAAGCCTGCTGCAAAGAAAACCACAAAAAGCAAAGAATAATTAATTGAATGTTTAAGTAAAAAAATATAGAATTATGGCACACAAGAAAGGAGCAGGCAGTTCACGTAACGGTCGCGATTCTGAAAGTAAACGACTGGGAGTGAAACTCTTCGGCGGCCAGGTAGCCAAAGCAGGCAACATTATCGTTCGCCAGAGAGGAACCAAACATAATCCGGGCCTCAACGTTGGTCTCGGAAAAGACCACACTCTTTTTGCACTCACCGACGGAGAGGTTGAGTTTAAAAGAAAAAAAGATAATAAGACTTATGTATCGGTTAAGAGTGTGAAATAGTTAAACATATTCATTACTAAATCTATTTATCCTTAGTTTATTTCACACTCTAAACCGGTAACCAAATAAGCGATTCCCATAAAAAATTCAGACTCCCCAAATTCTTTTCTGCCAAAGGAAAGCATTATCGGGAGTTTTTTAATATTTTTACAGCAGGCATCTTCCGTCTGCTTTTTTTATTAACTCATACCTGAACATGTTAACAATAAACCTTATCCGCGAAAAAAAAGAATTTATAATTAAACGACTTAAAGTTAAAAACTTTGAAGCTGAAGATATAGTAAACAAAATTCTTTCACTCGATTCTACGCGCAGGGAAATACAATCCAAAACTGATACGCTTCAGGGAGACATGAATCGGATTTCAAAAGAAATCGGAATTCTTATAGGAGCCGGAAAACAAGATGAGGCTGAAAAAGCTAAGCAAAAAACATCTTCATTAAAAGAAGAAATTAAATCCCTTTCAGAGAAACTTGTCTCTATTGAAAATGACCTAAGAACTGAAATTATTAGGCTCCCAAACCTGCCTCATGAGTCTGTTTCCAAAGGTTATGGAGCAAACAACAATAAAAAGGTCAGATGGCCTCGTGTTTTAAAACAGATTTCTGAATCAGCTCTTCCTCATTGGGAACTGATTAAAAAATATGATATCATTGATTTTGACCTTGGTATTAAGCTTACAGGAGCAGGGTTTCCCGTATATAAAGGAAAAGGTGCAAAGTTGCAAAGAGCTTTGATAAGTTTCTTCCTTGATGAAGGTGAAGAGGCAGGTTATCGTGAGATGATGCCTCCTATAATGGTTAATGAAGATTCCGGGTTCGGAACAGGGCAGTTGCCAGATAAAGAGGGACAAATGTACCATGCTACTCTTGATAATTTTTACCTTATCCCAACAGCAGAGGTACCAGTTACAAATATCTACAGGAACGTTATCCTTAATGCAGATATGCTCCCTATTAAAAATATTGCATATACACCCTGTTTCAGAAGGGAGGCCGGTTCGTGGGGAGCTGATGTAAGAGGACTAAACCGTCTGCACCAGTTTGATAAAGTTGAAATAGTTCAGATTGCCCACCCCGATCATTCTTATGAATCTCTTGAAGAGATGGTAAATTATGTTGAAAGTCTTGTCTCAAAGCTTGATCTCCAGTATCGCATTCTTAAACTTTGTGGCGGCGATATGTCATTTACCTCTGCTCTCACATACGATTTTGAAGTCTGGTCAGCTGCACAGAAACGCTGGCTTGAAGTAAGTTCCGTATCTAATTTTGAATCATTCCAGGCTAACAGGTTAAAATGCAGGTTTAAAGAAAAAGGAGATAAACAAACCCGCCTCGTGCATACACTTAATGGCAGTGCCCTGGCTCTGCCAAGAATTGTTGCCGCAATACTTGAAAACAACCAGACCGAATCAGGAATTAAGATACCTCAGGTTTTGATACCATATACAGGATTTGCCCTGATTAATTAAATCCTGAACCGCAAAGAGCGCAAAGAAGGCGCAAAGGACGCCAAGTAAATAATGGATAAGTCCCGACAATCTTATGTCTATGCCGGATTGGCTATTTTGTTCTGGTCAACAGTACCCACCGCATTTAAAATCAGCCTCAGTGAACTGGACATTCTTCCGGTGCTTACAATTGCTTCCCTTACCTCAACTATAGTATTGTTTATTATTGTCTTAGCCGGGAAGAAAACTAATCTTATCAGAATAACTACACGGCAGGAACTTTTAAACTCAGCAATTCTTGGGTTTATAAATCCCTTTATCTATTATCTGATTCTTCTTAAAGCCTACCAGTTGCTTCCTGCTCAGGTCGCCCAGCCGCTTAATATGATATGGCCGATAATACTTGTTTTCCTGTCGGTCCCCATTCTCAGACAAAAAATTGAAAGAAAAAACTTTATCGCTCTGTTTATCAGCTTTATAGGAGTCTATATAATCTCATCCCAGGGCAGGCTTTTCAAACCTGGCCATTCGAATCTTTTGGGTGTACTTCTCGCTATCGGAAGTTCAGTTTTCTGGGCCTTCTATTTTATACTGAATGTAAAAGATAAAAGAGATGAAGGAGTTAAACTTCTTCTTAATTTTGTTTTTGGCTCACTCTATCTTATTGTTACAATGATTATTACAGGAAAATGGCAAATTGAAACAGGATTCAGGGGTACAGCTGCATCAGTCTATGTTGGTATATTTGAGATGGGAATAACCTTTTTTTTCTGGCTGAAAGCGCTTCAGATGTCTTCTACCACAGCTAAAGTATGTAACCTGGTTTACCTGGCGCCTTTTCTTTCTCTGGTTTTTGTACACTATTTTCTTCGCGAACCCGTTTATTTTACTACACCTTTGGGTTTAGTACTTATAATATCAGGAATATTTATTCAAAACAGGTGATCAAAAACCATAGTTTAATTGTTATATTACATATAATATTATCAGAAATATGAAAAAGCTCTTTATTATCCTTTTTCTGACTACACTTGGATTCAGTTCATGTAAAAAAGATGTTTCCCGTGCGATCACTGTACCCACGGTGGATGAACAGGCAAGGGATTATCTGTATGATGCTATGAATGAATATTATTTTTGGTATAACCTTATGCCTGTTGTAGTTAAAACGGATTACAAGGATCCATATGAACTTTTGGATGCAATGGAATATAAAACCCTGGACAGATGGAGTTTTGTGCAGACCTATGCTGAATACCAGGCTCAGAATCAGGGAAGTTTTGTCGGACATGGGATCAGCCTTGGTCTTGATCAGGATAGCAAAGTAAGAATTGCTCAGATTTATAAGAATTCACCTTTGTACAGTAACGGGGTCCGCAGGGGATGGATTGTAAAAAACCTCAACGGAACTGATCTGGCACCCATATTTATTGCCAGAGATAATGCTGCCTATAGTCAGGTAATTGGTCCGTCGACGGCTGGGGTAACCAATACTTTTCTTTTTCAGATTCCTGATGGAAGAGATTCCACAATTACATCGACAAAAACCTCTTTTACGTTAAACACTGTTATTGCCTATGATACTCTGCATCTGAAATCGGGGATAACTGGACATCTCGTTTTCGACCAGTTTATTCCACCATCAAATCAGGAATTAGCGACAGCATTTGCATTTTTTCAGCAGAATAGTATTACAGATCTCATTGTAGATTTAAGATACAACGGAGGCGGAGATCTGAGTGTACTGACAAATATGGCAAGTTATCTTGCCGGTGAAGCAAAGTTTAATACCACATTTCTTAAAATAACGTTTAACGACAAAAATACAATATATAACACACCATATAATTTTAATCCTATAGCTTACCCGCTGAATCTCACAAAAGTAGTTTTTATCTGCACCAGAGGAACTGCCTCTGCCAGTGAAGATCTTATTAATGGGTTAAAACCAGATCTTACTGTCACATGTATCGGGGACACAACAAACGGGAAACCTGTAGGAATGATCGGAATTCCATATAAAACAGATTACATGTTTTGGCCAATATCTTTCGCTGTGGTTAATTCTGCAGATCAAGGTGATTTTTATAAAGGATTTGCTCCCGATAAATATGTCCCTGATGATATTACCCATGACTGGAGTGACAGAAATGAGTTGTGTCTATCGGAAGCCATATATTTTCTGGAGCATGGAAATTTCACCTCAAAAGGAATATATGGCTATCAACGTTCCATTCAGTTTTCTGAAAAGCCTGAAAAGAATAATAATGCATATATTATTAAAAAATAATTTATCAACAGATAAAGCATCTTGAAAGTCAAACCGATAGAAAGGATAATTCTGGGTATTGACCCTGGTACCAGTATCACAGGATATGGAGTGATAAAAACTGTCGGAACAACCCCAGAACTTATAACCATCGGATCAATAGATCTTTCAAAATATGAAGATCATTACCTCAAATTGAAACATATTTTTGAAAGGACAATCGGGATTATCGATGAATATCATCCCGATGAACTGGCTATAGAGGCACCTTTCTACGGGAAAAATGTCCAGTCGATGCTAAAGCTGGGCAGGGCACAGGGAGCAGCAATTGCAGCAGCACTTACACGCTCATTACCTATATTTGAGTATGCCCCCAGAAAAATCAAAATGTCAATCACGGGTCAGGGAGCAGCATCAAAGGAACAGGTAGCTGCAATGCTGATGAATATCCTGAAATTCGATCTTACGGATATAAAACTGGATGCCACCGATGGCCTGGCTGCTGCACTATGCCATTTTTACCAGACAAATAATCCCATGCATGAAAAAGCATACAACAGCTGGAAAGATTTTTTGAATAAAAATCCCAAGAGAATTAAGAAGAAGCAGTGACAGATCTGTCATACTACAGCAAAAGCCAGTGCCACTACACTTACTTTTACGCCTTCAATCTTAAGAAGTTCATAAGAGCACGATTCAATTGTCGATCCTGTAGTTATTACGTCATCAACAAGTAAAACATGCTTATTCATTATCGTTTGAGGATCAATAACATGGAAAATACCTTCAACATTTGTCCATCTTTCGTACCTCGATCGTTTTGTTTGTGTTTCTGAAACCGTCGTTCTCACAAGGGATTTAGTATCAACGGGTAATCCGGTTACATCAGCAATTCCCATTGAAATTATTTCACTCTGATTGAAGCCGCGTGTGCGTTTTTTAACCGGATGAAGCGGAACCGGAATTATCAAGTCAATGTCTTTTGTAAAACCTGATGATTTAAGAGACAAGGCATATATTCTGCCCAGTTCAATTCCTATTTCCCTGATCCCTTTGTATTTCATATTATGAATCAGGTTTCTTATCCGGCTTCCTTTATTATAATATGAAAAGGCAGCTGCCTTTTCTATTATACATCTTCCCCAAAAGAGCTGTGCTACCGGATTATCCTCGGCAATATGGTAATTAGTCCGTGGAATGAGTACATAACATTCGGTACATATAAGGTTTTCATTCCTCATAAGATGGTTCCCACAGGCATAGCACAGCCTCGGAAACAGCAGGCTTATAAAATCGTCCCATAAATCATATAAATAGCTCATGCAGCGATGCAGAATTATTCTATAAAGATATAAAATTACTTTTCTCTGAGAGCTCTTTATCCCCTACGCGGAAATATACAAATCTTATTAAATAATTATTCTGCAGTACTTAAACCGCTACGCGGTAATGTCTTTTGCTCGCAGAGCATAAGAAATTGAAGAAAAAGATTTTAATAATTTGATTTTTTTACCTGGTAGAGGTTATGGAATTGATTTAAAGAATAACCTTACGGCTGATTTTAGCAGCAATCTCCTTAAATTCTTCAGCGGAGAACTTAAGCTTCGGGTTTTTGAAGTTAATGTCTTCCATGGTATCCATAGGAACAAGATGTATATGTGCATGAGGAACCTCAAGACCCAAGATAGCGACTCCGATCCTGTTGCAGGGAATCGCACTTTTAATTGCAACAGCAACTTTTTTCGAAAAAATAATCAATCCTGCTAAATAAGCATCATCCAGGTCAAAAATGTAATCCGTCTCCCTTTTGGGTACGATCAGGGTATGTCCTGCTCTCAAAGGATTGATATCGAGAAATGCAAAATAATTGTCGTTTTCAGCAATCTTATAGCAAGGGATCTCTCCGTTGATTATTTTTGTGAAAATTGTGGCCATAGCGGCTTATAAATAGAGTTACTAAATCGAAATGGAAATAATTTCAAATGGAATAGTTCCTGAAGGTACTTTTATCTTTACAATGTCACCTACTTTTTTCCCGATAAGACCCTGGGCGATAGGAGAACTTACAGCAATCTTACCCAGTTTAAAATTTGCTTCACTTTCAGGAACAATCAGGTATTCCATAACTGAATTATTAGATTTATTCCTGATCTTAACCCTGTTAAGCAATCTGACAAAAGAGGTATCGATTTTCGATTCGTCAAGAATTCTTGAACGGGCCACAATATCCTCAAGCTTAGATATTCTTAATTCAAGCATGCCCTGTGCCTCTTTGGCAGCTGCATATTCAGCATTTTCCGAAAGGTCACCCTTATCCCTTGCATCAGCTATCTGCCTGGATATTGAAGGTCTCTCAACATTTCTCAATTGGTCGAGTTCCTTTTTTAACTTCTGAAGACCTTCTACAGTCACATATATCACCTCTGACATTTTTCTCTCTTATATTAAAAAAATAAGAAGAATTCCGGGGTTGCCGGAACTCTTCAAAAACAAATATATAAAATTTTTTAATTATTTACAAATTTTAATCCTGTGATCAGGTGTTTTACAAGTATTTATCTCCAAAATTACAACATTATTTATATTTTTTCCCTGCTCTTTTGATCCCTGATTTCATTTTTTTTCTTTTTGTTTTATCCCGCACTGCAGAATCTTTCTTATTTTGTTTCATACGCGCTTGTACTTCAGGTGTTTGAATATCTATAGTTCTTTTTTGGGACCTCTTAATAGACTTCTCATAGTTTTTTTTAAGCTTCCTGTCATTAGCTTCCTGTTTCCTTTTAGCTTTAAGTACAGACCTGGGTTCTTTAGCTTTAACCTCTTTCTTCTTGCCAAGAGATTTATCTGATAACTCTTTCTCAGGATTTTTATGAAAAATCTGAGCGTCACCCGACCCGATTGCCAATAATAAAAGAAAAAGAATTACAAATAACTTTCTCATAGACAAATTATTCATTTTCAGGTATTACAATAATTATTTCCCGATTCCGTTAATTTTTCGGTTGTAATAGTAATTTTGCAATATTAATTATTTGCTGATGACCTCAGATTCAAAAATAAGATATTTTTTAATTACAATGGCACTTGTTATCGTCTTAAGTTCCTGTAATAAGAAGAATGATGTAATTCCCAGTACTTATGTGAATTTCACCCTCGATCTGAATGACCCAGAGTTTGTTAACCTTAACGCCATGGGTGGTTCTGTTACAGTAGATTCCCATACAAATAACTGGGGGGCCGGTGCTGCAGGATTTGATGGTAATGGAATTATTATTTACGCGGGAGTAGATGAGTTTTATGCCTACGACCGCACATGCCCACATGATTATGTTGTTAATAGTTTAAGTATAAAGGTAAATATTGACAAAACAAATTCAACAATTGCTATCTGTCCAAAATGTGGTACAACATATGCACTTTCAGCCGGGGGTACTCCTGCTTCCGGTATAGGGAGATATCCTCTGAAAAACTACAGGACAAGTTTCCAGGGTAACTATGTTACTGTATGGAACTAATATTATAAATTTTGTCTCGTCCTAAAATAAAATCCATTAACTCCAAAGATCTCAAAGGCATAAAGGCTAAGGTCACAAAGATCTGGAATACACATCTTATCTTTGCGCACTTTGCGTTTCTTACCCACCTACTTCGCCAATTGGCGGAGTAGGTGGACTTAGCTTACTTTGCGGTTAAAAAGGATTTATCTTAATACCTGTAATAGTCGGGTTTATAAGGTCCGGATTCAGGTACACCAATATAATCAGATTGTTCCCTGGTAAGTTTTGTGAGCTTTACTCCAAGCTGATCGAGGTGTAAACGGGCAACCTCTTCATCGAGGTTTTTAGGAAGCCGGTAAACCCCTATTTCATATTTGTTTTTCCAGAGGTCGATCTGTGCAAGGGTCTGATTGCTGAAGGAGTTACTCATAACAAATGACGGATGGCCAGTTGCACATCCGAGGTTAACCAGTCTTCCCTCAGCAAGTATAAAAATTGCATGTCCGTCGGGGAAAAGATATTTATCGACCTGCGGTTTAATATTGATTTTTTTAATCCCCTTTAGTCCATTAAGGTTTTCAACCTGTATCTCGTTATCGAAATGACCTATATTACAGACAATAGCCTGATCTTTCATTTTCGACATATGTTCAAGCGTTATAATATCCATATTGCCGGTAGCGGTAACAAAGATATTACCCTCATTTAGTGTATCTTCAACTGTTTTAACTTCAAAACCTTCCATTGATGCCTGCAGAGCACATATCGGGTCGATTTCTGTAACGATAACCCTGGCACCGTAAGATTTCATAGATTTTGCGCATCCCTTTCCCACATCACCATAGCCGCAAACAATAACTACTTTCCCAGCCAGCATGACATCAGTTGCTCTCTTAATCCCATCTGCAAGCGACTCGCGACATCCATACAGGTTATCAAATTTTGATTTTGTAACGGAATCGTTAACATTAATTGCAGGAACAAGCAATTCACCGTTCTCCATCATCTGATATAATCTGTGGACTCCTGTCGTTGTTTCTTCTGATATTCCCTTAAGTTCACTTACGGTACGATGCCATTTACCTGGTTCTTTGGCCAGAATATCTCGCAGAGTAGCGAGAATTATTGCCTCTTCCCTGTTGGCTGGCTTTCTATTAAGTATCTCTGGTTTCTTTTCAGCTTTATATCCAAGATGGACCATTAGCGTGGCATCGCCACCGTCATCAACAAGAAGATTGGGACCTTTTCCTCCGGGGAATGTAAGTGCCTGTGCAGTACACCACCAATATTCTTCGAGCGTTTCCCCTTTCCAGGCAAACACCGGTATACCTCCGGCAGCTATAGCAGCAGCTGCATGATCCTGTGTTGAGAAAATATTACAACTCGCCCATCTTACCTCTGCACCAAGTTCAACGAGAGTCTCTATAAGCACAGCAGTCTGAATTGTCATGTGAAGAGAGCCGGTGATGCGTGCTCCTTTCAGCGGTTTCTCAGAAGAATATTTCTTCCTGATTGCCAGTAAGCCCGGCATCTCTTTTTCTGCAATTTCAATCTCTTTTCTGCCAAAATCTGCAAGAGATATATCTTTTACCTGGTACTGCATTGTATCAAATGTTACATTTATAATTCAGACGATTTTTGAGAGATCAAAGGTAACAAAAACATTTGTTATTTTTCAGGATAACAGTCGCAGTGTATCCTGTTTGTCAAGTCTCATTTGTTCTGTAAGCTGTTTTAGATTGTCAAATTTTTTCTCCTCTCTAAGCCTTTTTCTGAAAGTGACTGAGATTTTACTTCCATAAATATCCTTATCAAAATTCAGGATATGAACTTCAATACTCCTTATTCTGATATCAGTGTTTACAGTCGGATTGGAACCGATGCTCAGCATTCCCGGATAAACTTTTTCATCAAGCTGAACTTCAACTGCATATACTCCATTGCAGGGGATTAATTTATATTGATAATCAGGTTTAATATTTGCAGTCGGAAATCCAATAGACCGGCCAATCTTTCGTCCTTCAATAATTGTTCCACTTACTGAATAAAAGTATCCCAGCCATCTGTTAGCTTCATCAAGCTTCCCTTTTAATAAAGCCTCACGAATTGAGGAAGAACTGATTGCTCCCTCTTCTGTATGGAAGCCCTGTACCTGCTCGACACTGAAATCCAGCGATTCTGAACATTGTTTTATAGTATTAAAATCGCCCTCACCTCTTCTCCCGAAATGATGATTATATCCTATGATAAGATGCTTCGTGCCAATCTTTTTCACAAGTATATCTTTAATAAAATCACATGCCTGAATCTTACTGAACTGGTTATTGAATTCTATGACTATGAGATGGTCAACATTTGCTTTTTCGAGAAGGGCCTTCTTCTCCTCCATTGTTGTCAGGAATGAGAGATTAATATTATTTTGTTCCAATACCAACCTTGGATGTGGCGAGAATGTAATAACAACAGATTCTCCTTTTACTTCACTGGCGCATGAAACGAGACAATCAAGCAGTGCCCTGTGCCCCCGATGAACTCCGTCAAAAATTCCTAATGTTGCAACAGGAGCAATCAGATTAAGATTTTCATATCCTTCATGAATAATCATTCCAGAAGATTATGTCTGCAAAATTAACAAAGCCCATGGAAATGAAGCAAATTAATGATTTTGTTTTCGTAATTTTATGGAAAGATTTCCAATTTGCCAATCTGTATGAATACAAACAGTTTCTATATGTCTGACCCGTGGTTGAATCCCTTTACACATCTCATTGATAAACGTATCGGGAAATGCCTTTTAAAAGAAAAGCAGCTGGTTGGCAATGGATCGCTCTGTGATTTCGCGATGGGGCATCATTACTACGGCCTTCATTGGAACAACGATTCGTGGGTTTTCAGGGAATGGGCTCCGAATGCTATAAACATTTTTGTTATCGGAGTTTTTACAGGATGGAAAGAGAAACAGGAATTCATGATGAAAAGAATTAATCCCATGGGAGACTGGGAGATAATTCTACCACGCGAAATACTTAAACATGGAGACCTTTACAAACTTTCTGTTCATTGGGAAGGAGGAAGTGGAGAACGCATTCCTTCATACGCTAACCGTGTAGTTCAGGATGATAAGACCAAAATATTCAATGCACAGGTATGGCAACCAAAGGAAAAATACGACTGGAGCATTAAAAATTTTACTGCTCAGGTCACTGCTCCTGTGATCTATGAAGCCCATATCGGAATGGCTACTTCAGCAGAGAAAATCGGAACTTATCGTGAATTTACGGAAAAGGTTCTCCCTGTGATAATTAAATCCGGATATAATACGATCCAATTGATGGCTATCCAGGAGCATCCCTTTTATGGATCGTTCGGATACCATGTCGCAAGTTTTTTTGCTGCCTCATCAAGATTCGGAACACCTGAAGAACTTAAGGAACTGGTTGATAAGGCTCATCTGTCAGGTTTGAGGGTTATAATGGACCTGGTTCACTCTCATTCGGTTAAAAATGTTAATGAAGGTCTAGGTTTGTTCGATGGATCATTGGGACAGTATTTCCATTCAAATGAAAGAAGAAATCATATAGCCTGGGATTCTTTGTGTTTCGACTATGGGAAGGACAATGTGATTCATTTCCTGCTATCCAACTGTCGCTTCTGGCTTGAAGAATACAAATTTGACGGATTCAGATTCGATGGAATTACGAGCATGATTTATTATGACCATGGACTCGGTAAGAATTTTACATCATATAATGAATACTTCGATGGTAATCAGGATGAAGACGCATTGATCTACCTGTTTCTTGCGAATAAACTGATACATAAATTTAAGCCTGAGGCAATAACCATAGCAGAGGAGATGAGTGGTATGCCAGGCCTGGCATCTGATACAGAAAAAATGGGATATGGTTTCGATTTCAGGCTGTCTATGGGAGTTCCTGATTTCTGGATAAAACTGGTAAAAGAGACTTCTGATGAAAACTGGGATATGGGAAAGTTGTTGCATGAACTGACTCAACATCGTCCTGAAGAGAAGATTATATCATACTGCGAATCGCATGACCAGGCCCTTGTCGGAGATAAAACACTTATTTTCAGAATGATAGATGCGGAAATGTATTCCGGTATGAACAAATCATATCACAGTATTGTAGTTGACCGAGGTATTGCTCTACACAAAATGATCAGACTCATCACCTTCAGCACTTCAGGAGGTGGGTACCTTAACTTTATGGGGAATGAATTTGGCCATCCGGAATGGATTGACTTTCCAAGGGAAGGAAATAACTGGAGTTTTAAATATGCCCGACGTCAATGGCAACTTGCAGAAAACAGAGATCTTAAATATTACAACCTGGCAAAATTTGACAGGAAAATGGTGAAGCTTCACGATGACTTCAAAATACTTGATGATCTCACCGTCAACAGGATATATGAAAATAATGCTGATAAGGTTATCGTTTATATGAGAGGGGAACTACTGTTCGTCTTTAACTTTCATCCGAACATCTCATTTACTGATTACGGAATACAGGTTAGCGGAAGGTTCAGGATTATACTTGATACGGATGACCCGGCATTCGGTGGCTTCAACAGAATAGACAGGAAAACTGTTTACCTCTCACTAAGAAAGGCACAAAGGAACATTATTAATGCCCCTTTATACCTTTATCTATATCTGCCTTCAAGAACAGCCCTTGTATTTAAAAAAGAACCTGTACGACGAGCAACAGATCTTTAATCAATCCAGCGAAGCAGGTAGAAATCCTGCTTGTGTGGAAGATCTTTATGCTTCGGGTAGATTCGTATTCCATAGAAAAAAGACCCTGCTTTTTCCGGTACAAGATTAGCCCTGTAAAGGCATTTGCCGCTTTTATAGCTGACTAATCTAAACTCTTCACTGTCAACGAATTCATGTTCACCCTGTTTGCTCATATGTGTGATAATAAACTCTACGCCAACGTTTTCTTTCGGAATTTTCTTTATATCAAGTGCAATTTCTGCTCTGTAATCCTGACCTGAATGGTAAACGTTATCTCCTGCCCGTTCAAAACTATAATTTATAACTTCAATATTATCCCACTCGTCTTTCATGGTTTTTTTCCAGGCTGCCAGCTCTTTTGCCTTTTCAAAGTTATTTCCGATAAGGTATTTATTTCGTTTGAAAAGTTTGGAATAATATTTTTCATAATAGTCGTCAATCATTCTTTTCATGGTGAATTCCGGGGCAATTTTTACCATGGTGTTTTTAATAAGGCTAGCCCATTCAACGCGTACTCCTTGTTCATTAAATGAATAATAGGCCGGAATTATTTCATATTCAAGCATGTTATAAATAGTTTCAGCATCAATATCATCCTGGAGTTCCTGATTTTCGTATGTTCTTTTCTTTGGTAACGCCCAGCCTGCAAATGCCCGATATCCTTCAACCCACCATCCATCAAGAACGCTGAAGTGGATTGTACCATTCATAACAGCTTTTTCACCGCTTGTCCCGGAGGCTTCAAGAGATCTTGTTGGTGTATTTAGCCAGATATCAACACCCCTGACAAGGTATTTCGCCATCTCAATATCATAATTCTCAAGGAATATTACTTTCCCGGCAAACTGGGGCATCTCTGATATTTCAAAAATCCTTTTTATCAAATCCTGACCCCCGCCATCTTTGGGATGTGCTTTCCCGGCATAAATAAACTGGACAGGTTTCTCAGGATTATTAACTATGCGTGCAAGCCTGTCAAGATCCCGGAAAAGCAGGGATGCCCTTTTATATGTGGCAAACCGTCTGGCGAATCCAATAGTCAAAGCTTTTTCATCGAGATGATTGCTAATATTTAATAGCGTCCGTGGGCTCACGTGCTTCTCAATCATGTCTGATTGAAGTCTTTTCCTGATATTTGAAAAAAGGTTCTTTTTAAGACCTGTTTTTACCTCATAGACCTTTTTATCCTCCAGACTATATAGTTTTTCCCAGAGTTTTCTGTCAGTCTGGTCAAAATTTATGTTACCAGTCAACTCCTTATAAATCTTTCTCCACTCAGGAGCTGTCCATGTAGGATGATGAACCCCATTAGTAACATAGCCTATGAAAAGTTCCTCTTTAAGATATCCTGGCCATAATTTATTAAACATACCCTGACTAACCTCGCAATGCAGTTTGCTGACACCATTTACCTCCTGAGACATTCGTGCAGCAAGATAACTCATATTGAATTTCTTATCTGAATCTCCCTCACATTGACCCAGGGCCATAAGTTCACTCCAAGTGATAGTCAACCGGCTATGGTAATGAGAAATATACTTACGTAGAAGGTCTTCTTCAAAAGCATCATGTCCTGCAGGTACAGGTGTATGGGTAGTAAAGAGTGTTGATGATCTAACCGCTTCAAGTGCCTGATTAAATGTCAGATGTTGATCATTTATCAGCCCTCTGAGTCTTTCAAGGCTGATAAATGCTGAATGCCCTTCATTGCTGTGATAGATATCAGGTTTCAAATCCATTGCTACAAGAGCTCTTATTCCACCAATGCCAAGGATGAGTTCCTGCCTGAGCCTGTTTTCATTATCTCCGCCATAAAGATAATGAGTAACTGTTCTGTCCTCCGGCAAATTATCATCAAAATCGGTATCAAGAAGGATAAGCCGAACTTTCCCCACCATGGCTTCCCATACACGAATTTTCACTGTGCGTCCGGGCCATACCAGGCTTACATACAAATTATTACCTTTTGAATCTTTAACCGGGTTTATAGGAAGGTGCGAAAATTCTTCAGCTTCATATATTGTAAGCTGCTCTCCCTTTGGTCCGAGTTTCTGTTTAAAATAGCCATACCTGTAAAGCAGCCCTATACCGGTAATATTAAGATTTGAATCACTGGCTTCTTTTAGATAGTCTCCTGCCAGGATCCCAAGTCCACCCGAATAAATCTTCAGGCAGGGATGTATGCCAAACTCCATACTGAAATATGCAATTGAAGGTAAGCTGTTATCATCCGGTCGATCCTTATAGGATTTAAATATTTTAGTAACTTCTTTCAGATCGGCTACAAAATCATCATCATCTTCAAGTACAAGAAGTCTTTTATAATCAATCTTTTCAAGAAGTAGTTTAGGATTATGATGAACCTCTTCCCATAGAGAAGGATCCATTCTTTTAAATAGCAATTCAGCCTCAGAATTCCATGACCACCAGAGGTTATTTGCCAGATCTTTTAATGAGGCCAATTTATCGGGGACATCGCTCTGAACATAAATGTCTTTCCAAACAGGCACCTGGTGCGGTTTGTGAACAAGTAATCCGGGAGCTTCAACGAACCTTATAAATTCCCTGGGTTCTTCTCTTCTTTCGCTGGTTTGTATAAGCGCATGTTCGTAGGCGTTGAAATAATATTTAACAAGGCTGTCCCACATCGCGATTCTTGAAACCTCATGAGCTTTCTCTCTTGCCGCTTTAATCTCGTTATCATTCAAACCAATAAACATTACCATGAAGTCCCTGATATCAGCGATGACTTTAATCTCGTTATCATCAGTCCTTTCAATTATTGATATACCATTACCGGGATTTTCGAAATAGGTTCTGACCCATAGGCCAAATCCTGAAAGTGATGTAGTAACAGTTGGAATAGAAAACATCAGGCTTTCAAGCGGAGTATATCCCCATGGTTCATAGTATGAAGGAAAAACTGAAAGGTCAAATCCAATCAGCAAATCAAAGTAAGACATATTAAAGATTCCATCATTACCATTAAGATAACAGGGAACAAAAATGACCTTAACCTTTGATTTTTGATCATTATAAAGGTTATTAGCCTTTACTTTCTGCAAAACAGGATCTGTTGAAGGATAATGCAGACTATGTGTCAGGTATCTGTCACCACCGTTGCCCGGACCATTATTATAAAGAATGTCCACTATATCCTGGCGTGGTCCTTTATGATAAGCAGGTATCAGGAAAAAGGCAATACACTCTTTTTTAATAGATTCTATCTTTTGCATTTCCCCGAGAGAGTCAATAAAAATACCAACTCCCTTATTCCGGAATTCATATCTTCCACTGTTTACTATTAAAACGCAATCTTCCGAAACAGAATAACCAAGCACAGCCCCAGCAACGCTAAGTAACTTTTTTCTGGCTAATTTTCTTCTTTCTTCAAATATATCATTAGCAGGAACGAATGAATCTTCAAAACCATTTGGTGTGACAAAATCAACCTCCTTACCAAGAAAGTTGCGGCATTCTCTTGAAGTTATTTCACTTACAGTGGTAAAAACATCTGCCTCGGTGGCAGAAATTTTTTCAAGCGATTGTTTAGCGACAACATTGAACTCCCTGGCGATCTGTGATGGGTTGTATTCTTCCATCTTCCCATATAGAGGACGATTATTACCGGCAATACATCTGCCAAGCACTGTAGCGTGGGTTGTGAATGAAGTGGCGATCCATGGTGCATACTTTTTCAGATATAAAATCCCGGTCCCGGTCATCCATTCATGGAATTGAGCGATAGTATTATGATGATCGTGGTAGAATGTTGAAAAGCTTTCAATAAGTTTGCCGGCAGCATACCCAAAGAGTGCGGGCTCCACATAATCCCACTGCCCTGTAATACTGTCAAGTTTAAATGTTTCCCAAAATCCGGCAAATATCTCATTCTGCTGTCCGAAATATGGAGTAAAGTCAATGAGAATTACAATAGGTTCTCCGGCAATATTCCACCTCCCAGTCTTAACTCTTAATCCTTCAGAAGCAGCTCTTGCTTTCCATTCAACAAAAAGCAATTCATCAGGAATGAACTCCGGATTTTTAACATCTTCACGCCATACATCTGGTCCGATAAGAATATAATTGTCTCTAAGTTCATTTACAATTTTAAGAGCTTTTGTTGAGATGACCGTATGTATGCCTCCAACCTTGTTGCAAACTTCCCAACTGGTTTCAAAAATAAATTCAACCCTCATCTTAAGAAATTATTTGTTTTAGCCTGTTATTCTTACTTTTTGTTTCTTTTAACTGTCTTATCGGATTTGATAGGAGTGGTCCTTTTTGTTGTTTTTGTTTCCGCTTTTGAATTTCTGGCTGCAATTTTAATAACAATTTCTTTAGCTGAGGCTACAGTCTGTTTTTTTTCAGGAGTTTTTTCTTCCTTTTTGGGTTCCAACTTAGTGGTTACCTTTTTTGCAGATTTTGATGTTTTCTTTATGGATGACTTTACAACTGGCTTTGTTTTAGCAACTTTTTTAGTCAGCTTTTCAATCTCAACTACCTGTCTTTCAATTATCATATCTTTTTCTATGATCTGTGTATCAAGTTTAAATATATGATCCTGCTCAGCAGTATCAGGGAATAATTTCTGTAATCTGATTTCAAAGTCACCGAGCACATTCATATAATTCATGAATGCATCGTATGGTGTTTCATAAGGATTGAAATAAGCGTGAACAGCACCATCGGAGAAAAATTTTGTTGCCATGTAATAAAAATGATCGCTCGACTGGAGATATTCCCAGTCCTTTTTTATCTGTTCGTCTTCACATTTGTATACCTTTCCTGCCAGGCTGTATAACTTATCAAGAGCGGCAACCTGCAGTTCATTTCCGAGCCATGCGGTGATATCGCGTTCTTCATCAGCCCATGAGATGGGTGATGGAACGCTGATTGCAGATATTGGTTGCAATGTATCAGCAATTTCCGTCGGGGTCATAAATCTGAAAGGTGTTTTCCTGAGAATAGCGCCTGGCATATGATACAGAAAATCAAAAATACCTGTCTCTTTCCAGTTGTGTTCTCCGAATGTCTCATAGTCGAGAAAAATATTTATCAGTTCGCTTTCTGGAGCAAGTTTGCTTATCCATGAAGCATATTTATCGGCTGTTAAAGGCCACGAGTTCCAATCCCTGTTTGAGAACCTGAAAGCAATATCATCGCTTAACACAAAGTTTCTTAACAGAACTTTTAAACGGGGATTTAGTGAGTTACAATAAAGAAAGTTGGGGCTTTTCCACCCCAATACATGTTTGGCACCCTCTGTCAGGATCGATTTGAAACCCATATCAGCCACCCATGACCCGATTATGTCAGAATAAATTAATTCAGTATTACGGAATGAAGTAGCTTCAACTCCAAGAAACGTCTTTAACATTTCCTTATGTTTGGTAACCTGGTCCTCAAACCCACTTCTGCTTTTCAGGGAAACAAGTGAATGAGAGTTAGTCTCAGCTAAAAATTCCACCATTCCTGTTTCAGCGAGCCTTCTGAAAGAATCAAGGACCTCCGGGGCATAAAGCCGGAACTGACTGATCACCAGCCCTGATAGAGAAAAGGTGACTTTAAACTTACCTTTGTGTTTTTGTATTAGATCCATAATAATGCTGTTAGCAGGCAGGTAGCATTTCTCTGCCACTTTTCTCATAATGGATTCATTAGAGAAATCATCATAATAGTAATGATCATGCCCCAGGTCAAAAAACCTGTATCTCTTAAGCCTGAACGGTTGATGGACCTGAAAATAAAAGCAAATCGCTTTTTTGCCCGATGCACTCATATCTTAATACTTTTTATTACCAATTACTCTGTAGTAAATATCACGAACATGCCTGGCAGAGTTGTCCCATTTAAGTCTTATAACTTCCTCCTTGCCGTTTTTAATAAACATGTTGGACAACGCTGGATAATTAAGGATTCCATAAATTGCATCTGCCATAGCATCTATATCCCAGAAATCAGTCTTTACAGCATGTGTAAGTATCTCAGCCACCCCGGACTGTTTACTTATAATTACCGGTACGTTTGACTGCATTGCCTCGAGTGGCGAGATACCAAATGGTTCTGATACTGATGGCATTATATATACATCGCTCATATCAAGCATAGAAAAAACGTCAGCCCCTTTAAGAAATCCGGTAAAATGGAACCGGTCAGTTATTTTAAGAGCGGCAGCCCTTCGCATCATCCTTTCCATCATGTCACCAGATCCTGCCATGACAAATCTTACGTTGTCCATCACCTGCAAAACCTTATAAGCTGCTTCAATAAAATATTCAGGACCTTTCTGCAGGGTTATCCGACCAAGAAAAGTGACCACCTTTTCATCAAAACCTTTTTTGATAATAAGGTTTTCAGCAATCTTCACCTGTTCAACTGCATTATAAACAGTCTCAACCTTGTCAGGACTAATATTGTATTTGTTTATAACAATATCTCTGGTCAGATTGCTGACAGTAATTATTTTAGAGGCAGCATCCATCCCATTTTTTTCAATGTGGTAAACATCGGGGTTTACACTCCCTCCGCTACGGTCAAAGTCGGTTGCATGGACATGGATAATAAGTGGTTTCCCCGATACTTCCATTGCAGCAATCCCGGCGGGATAAGCAAGCCAGTCATGAGCATGGATAATATCAAATTCATTTTCTTCAGCTATCACCGAGGCTACTATGGAATACTTATAAATCTCATCCATCAGGCTGCAATCATATTTTCCTGAAAAATCGACCTTACCACTGCTGTTTGTCTGGACAAAAAGATTATAAGAAGAGACTTCTGATCTGACCAATTTCCAGAAATCTTCAGGATCGGTATAAGGAACAATTTTTGATGATACTTCAATCCTTTCAATAGGACGTTTGGACCCCTTATAAAAAACCAGTCTGAATGCTACCGGTACCTGGTTTGCACCAACCAGCCTGACCATAGTCTGATCTTCATCGCCCCATGCCTTGGGAACAACAAAGATCACTTCAAGATCATCGAGTGTTGCCATGCCTTTTGTCAAACCATAGCTGGCAGTGCCTAATCCGCCTGAGATATGAGGCGGAAATTCCCATCCAAACATTAACACACGCATATCCAACCCCTGTTATTGATTTGCAAATTCTGTTTCAAGCATGTCTATTATCCTAAGTACCTCACCAACGCTCCAGGCTTGTGAAATAGACCCCTGAGGTGAATGAGGAGGATCACCATCATAGATCTCGGAAATGGTACTGATTCCATGTTCGCTCATTACAGCTTCAAGGCCATAAATCAGTTTTTTTACTTTCTGTACGCCCTGCTGGCCGTACACTTTCAACCACCCTTCACAAAAGGGGCCGTAAAGCCATGGCCAAACAGTTCCCTGATGATATGCATTATCCCTCTCCTCCTGATTTCCTTTACAAATACCCTGGTAAAATTCATTTCTCGGTGAAAGAGATCTGAGTCCTCTTACTGTAACAAGATCTTTATCTGCAATATCCAAAACCTTTTTCATCTGTTCCTTGTCAAGCATAGAATATCGCAATGAAACAGCAATAACCATATTTGGTCTGATAAAAGTATTTTTTCCCTCATCATCATTTACATAATCAGCCAGATAGCCAAGTTTTTCATCCCAGAATATCTCAACAAATGATCTTTTTATCAGGGCAGGCATCATTTCAAATTCCTTAATGAACTTTTTATCATCCTCCATGTAGGCCATCTCAAGAGAAAAACATACAGCATTATACCAGAGGGCATTGATTTCAACTGCGTAACCTCTGCGCGGAGTAACTGGAATCCCATTTACAACTGCATCCATCCATGTAAGCGCTTTACCGGGGGCATCTGCATAAATAAGACCATTTTCTCTCATGTGGATATTATAATCGGTACCTTTTTTAAAAGCATTCAATACCGATTTTGCGGCTGCACCATATCGTTCCCATCCATCAGTGCCGCCATGTCTAATATATTGCTGAACAGCCCAGAAAAACCAAAGAGGGGCATCAACAGAATTAAATGCCGGATCGCTTGTACTACCCATATTTGGAAACAAACCATTCCGCATATTGTTAATCTGGGTATCCAGAACTTCCCTGTAGAGTACCAGTTTGTGCCGGGCCAAAGCTAGTCCCGGAAGCGAAATAAATGTATCCCTACCCCACGCACCAAACCATGGATAACCAGCAATAATAAGAGTTTTCCCGCCCCGTTTTTCAACAAATTGCTGAGCAGCATTTCTTAAACAATTAACAAAGCTATCCCTTGGAATTTTACCCGAGACAGTTTTTGTAAACTTCTGTTTAAGCCCTGATGTCTTTTCCTCTTTGGTGGAAGCTGAGAATACAATAATGTCTCCTTTTTTTGCTTTGAGCTCGAAGAAACCAGGTGTAAACAGGTCCTCTGAATAATCATAACCCCGTTTTTGTTCTTCAGGATATTCTACCCCTAAGTACCAGTCAGGATTATGAATAAATTCAACATTTGTAGAAAACTGCAAATTCAATGAAGGAAATCCTTCATACATTTTTGATTTGATACCGTTTTCAATGAAGTCAACCTTTGTATTTGCAGCCATATTGGCGTGCGTCAGCTGGTGAATATTCCGAAAAACTAGAAACGGGCGGAACTGCAGTTTCATCGGTTCCGATGCTTCCATTATTGAAAACCTCATAAGAAGTTGTTCTTCATAATGAACCAGTAGCCTTTCCTGTTTAAGGATTACACCACCAACCCTGTAAATTCTTGAAGGAATATTATCAATGTCATAGTCCTCAACATATTTATGACCCTTCGGACTAAAATAATCTCCCTTATATTTTCTTATGCCAGTGTTAAAACTTTTATCATTATATACAACTGTAACATCGAGTGAAGAGAGAAGCACAAATCTTTCACCGCCAAACTCATCCACAGGACAAATGAGTAATCCATGATATTTGCGTGTATTACAACCAACAAGGGTAGTTGAAGAATAAGACCCTGCTCTGTTTGTTCTAATCATCTCTCTTCCCAGTGAATATTCAAGATTAACCACTTGACTCTTTTCGAACTTAATGTAACTCATATAATTACAGTTTGCTTAAAAAAAACCTATGTAAGATAACAATAAAAAATGAACTCGCCAAACAGACTCAATTTTGCAAGAAAATTAATAAAATTTCTTAAAAGTATTGCCAGATTAAAAAAAGAATAACTTTGCAATTCAATATATGAAAATAATTATCAATTAACATTTTACTTGATGAATAAGAAGTTTTTTCTCTACCTGTTTGCCATATTGGTATTTGCCGGCTGTAAAAATAATATGGTAAAAATATCTGGAATTGTTGTGAATCCTGTAAACGGAGCATATATTTTTCTTGAAGAGCTGAAATCCAATGAATTGAAGCCTGTGGATTCAACCAGGCTTTCTGCTGACGGAACATTTAATTTCAAAAGAGAGATTAAGCAACCTTCCTTTTATCTGCTTAAAAGTAACGATAACAATTTCCTGACTCTGCTTCTTGAGCCGGGAGAGAAAATAACTCTGAAGGCAAAAAGTGATTCATTAAATGATCCAATATCATTAAAGGGATCAAAAGGCACTGAGTCAATATCAGAATATAACAAAATACTCAGAATAACAATAAAGAAACTGTCAGGATTAAACAACATTTATATGCAAAATGTAGATAAGCCGGAGTTGCCTAAAGTGATCGAATCACTCGACAGCATGGCTCAGGGTTACCTCAGCGAGATTAATACATACACAAAAAAATATATTGATGATAATATCAATTCGCTGGTATGCCTTGTTGCACTCTATCAGCAGGTTGCACCAAGTGCCTATGTCCTCAATCCCTCAAAGGATCTGAAATATTTTGTAAAGGTTGACTCATCAATGTTTAGCCTTTATCCGAATTATGAGCCGGTTATATCACTGCATGAACAGGTGAAGGAGATGGTTGAAAAAATGAAAGGGGAAACTACCATGCCTATCGCTTCAGCTTCAGGAATCAAGGCTCCTGAGATCACCCTTCCAACACCTGGAGGAGATACAATTAAACTCTCTTCAACAAGAGGGTCGGTGGTCCTTCTCGATTTCTGGGCATCATGGTGCGCTCCATGCAGACAGGAGAATCCTAATCTTGTAAAAGCTTATAATCTTTATCATAACAAAGGGTTTCAGATTTTCCAGGTGTCGCTTGATAAAACCAAAGAGGCCTGGATAAAAGGTATCCAGGATGATCATCTGGAAAAATGGATACATGTTAGTGACATTCAATACTGGAATTCGATAGTTGTACCGCTTTATAAGATTGAATCAATCCCCTTTAATTTCCTTCTTGATAAAGAAGGCCGGATAATTGCATCAAACCTGAGGGGTGAACAATTGCAGATTAAACTGGCTGAATTATTTAAATAAAAAACTGAATACAAACTGGTAATCCGATTTTTAATGAAACGAATACTATTTCTACTTGCTCTGGTTCTTATTCTTTCCGGATGCAAAGACAAGGTCAAATTCGCTGTCGATGGAGTTATTAAAGATTCAAAAGAAAAATATATTTATCTCAATAGGTTGGATGTTGATACTCCTGTTCTTATCGACTCTGCTAAAATCAGCAGGAAAGGTGTATTCCGATTCAAGGTTAAGACTACGGTAGCTGATTTTTACCAGGTTGGGTTTTCGTCAACAAACTTTATTACACTTTTAGCTGAACCACATGAAAAGATAAAGCTTTTGTTCAATAGCAAAAATCTATTCGAGAACTATTCAGTCAATGGATCAGTGGGATCTGCAAAATTGCAGACTCTTGATCTCAATCTTGCTGAAACTAAAAGAAAACTTGATTCCCTGAGGACCGTATACTCGAAAGCTTCGGGAGAAGCTGGATTTGATGTTAAAGGTCCTCTGCTTGAAGCAGAATTTAATGAATTGATTAAAGCGCAACGTAAAAAGAATATTGAATTTATTATTAACAACTTGAACTCATTGGCCTCAATTAAAGCACTGTATCAGAGGATCAACCCTGAAACATATGTCCTTTATGAACCGTACGATCTTCAGTATCTTAAAATAGTAACCGATTCCCTTACACATCATTATCCGAATTCAAAACAAGTGCAAGCCCTGGCAAGAGATTTTGAAAAGGAGATGAATCAAATGTATGTTTCTCAGCTGGAACAGAAAGCCAAAAAAATACCTCAGACAAAACTTGATCCTGATTTACAAAATATTTCCGGTAAAAGAATTGCACTATCTTCACTTAAAGGGAAATACGTACTTCTCACATTCTGGTCGGTCCAATCAAGAGATTGTATCGAAGAAAACCTTCAACTGAAGGAGTTTTACAAACTTTACAATAAAAAAGGATTTGAGATATACCAGATTAATCTCGACCAAAATGAATCGGATTGGAAAGCAGCTGTCAGATTTGATGAGTTGCCATGGATCAGCACAAGGGAAGATGATCCACAAAATCCCAAAAATGCAATACTTTTCAATGTGAAGAGTCTCCCTACCAACTATCTGATTGACAAAGAAAGTAAAATCATTACAGCAAACATTCATGGAAGAGTCTTGCAACTGAAACTCGAACAGTTGTTTAACAAATAACCTGGAGCTTTGACAGAAAAAGAAAAAATATATTTTGCTTCTGATTTTCATCTTGGATTACCAACAGTATCAAATCCTCTGGAAAGGGAGAAGAAGGTAGTCAGATGGTTGAACTCAGTCTCTTGTGATGCAAAAGAAATATACCTTCTTGGTGATATTTTCGATTTCTGGTGGGAATATAAGCTTGTAGTTCCGCGCGGGTTTACAAGGTTTCTGGGAACAGTTTCTGCAATAACAGATTCGGGAATCCCTATACATTTTTTTACCGGGAACCACGACATGTGGGCTGGCGATTATCTATCCGGTGAATGTGGTGTCACTATTCACAACACTCCTTTTACAACTATATTTAACGGGAAAAAATTCTACCTGGCACACGGAGAAGGATTAGGAACAAGAAACTACGGATACAAAATACTTCTTTCGATCTTCAGGAACAAACCGTTGCAGGTTATGTATTCTGCTCTACATCCTTCAATTGGGGTTGGCATCGGACATAAATGGTCCTTAAACTCCAGACTTGGAAAAGGTATAATAAAAGAATTTCTCGGCGAGGAGAATGAGGACCTGATAAGATATGCCAGGTCCGTTCTTGAATATGACAAAATTGATTACTTTATTTTTGGGCACCGGCATCTGGCAATGACCTTTAAACTAAAACCGGAAACAGAAGTTGTGTTTCTTGGCGATTGGATTAAAAAGGGCAGTTATGCGGATTGGGATGGTAATGCGCTCACCTTCAAAATATTAACTTAGTCGTTCCTGTCCTCTACCTTAACAGTAAGGGTATAATAAGAATAAAGTTCGTTTATCTGTTCAAACTGGTATACCAATTTGCTTCCCGATTTCCTTGCCATATCAATCAGTCCCATATTCCCGGTGCTGTCTGAACTGATGGTCTGCCCCGAAAGAGATTTTCTGAAGAGCTCTTTCAAACCAACCTTATTATACCTGTTTATTGTGTCGAGCTTTCCTTTAAGATGCTCTACATTTTCATTTAATATAAGGTTGCCTGTAGTCAGGGAATAAACTTCATCCTCTAATTTGATCATCGCAACAGGCATTCCGAACTTTTCCTCGGGCTCCCTTCCCGGACTATATTTAGCCACATTTTCAAGTATTTCAACAAGAATGCTGAAAACCCTTCTCCTGAGATTTAATTCGACATCTTCTTCAGCAAGTTTCGTTTCGGTAAAAGAGAGAACTTCTTTTCCCACATCACTTGAGATATGTCCCGACCAGATCAGGTAAACATTGTTTTCAGCCATAAGTCTTTCAAGCTGCGAAATGGCTTTACCATAAAAAGGTCGCTCATTGCCCCCGTGCACACCGACTCCAACGGAATCAACAGTCTTGCTTAAAATAAAATAAGAAAATTCATTATCAAGTGGAACAAAATCATAATCGAGTTTGTTACCTGTTTTTTTTGCCATCTCTATCAGGCCAAGTCCCGCACCACCTTTATTACTGAATTCGGTAGTACTGAGCATTTGTCTGTACACATTCCTTATCTCGTTTGTTTGAAGATTATTGATCTCATCCAGTTTGACTTTCAGATCATTTATATTGGCAGATGGAAGAACATTTCCTGTAGTCACAGTATAGCCTTTATCTGTTCTTGAATAAACAACCAGGGACATATCGGCATGCTGACTTTGATCACTGTGCCTCGAAACATTCTGAAGACTCTCAAGGACAAACATAAAGAGTCTTTTCCTCCCGATAAATCCAAACTCCGAATTCTCCATTTCCTTTTCAAGAAGCATTAGAAGCGGCACGGAATTTTCATTTGTTACAACGCCCCTGTACACAAACATCAGGCGTTCTTTCATCATTTTATCGCGAATACGTCGGGTAAGATCCATGAATAGAAGATCTGATAATTCATTAAGCCGATAAAAATAGTACAATTTGATTATTTCACCAACAAAAATCTTTAGAATGGAGTTTGAAATTGAATCGCCTCATTTGAATATGTTACTTCCTGATGATATCAACGCTCAGACTCTTTATGAGTGTAAGTTCGGTGCCGGGCTCAACCGGCCCACCCCTCCCTGTCGAGATTGCGATAATTAATAGCTTCTGAGATATGCTCAGCGGTTATGTTATCAGAATCACCAAGATCTGCAATAGTCCTGGCAACTTTCAATATCCTGTCGTAAGCTCTTGCTGAAAGCCCCCTGATATCCATTGCTGTTTTTAGCAGTCTTCCCCCTGAATCATCAAGCTGACAATATCTTCTCTGCATGGACGAAGACATCTGTGAATTTGAGTAAACACCTTTTACTGTCTCAAACCTTTTTGCCTGTATAGCTCTTGCTTTAACAACCCTGTCGCGTACTACAGACGAACGTTCCACTTTCCCGGAATCGGAAAGCTTATCATAATTTACAGGAACAACCTCAATGTGAATGTCAATCCGATCGAGAAGTGGTCCCGATATCCGGTTTAGATATTTTTGTACCATTCCGGGTGAGCACATACACTCCTTTTCGGGGTGATTATGAAACCCACATGGACAAGGATTCATGCTTGCCACTAACATAAAACTTGCAGGATAGTCAACAGTAGATTTTGCTCTTGAGATAGTAATTACCCTGTCTTCCAGAGGTTGCCGCATTACTTCCAGAACAGTCCGCTTGAATTCAGGAAGTTCATCGAGAAATAATACCCCGTTATGTCCAAGTGAAATCTCACCAGGTTGCGGGAAGGTACCCCCACCGACGAGGGCGACATCAGATATGGTGTGGTGAGGACTTCTGAAAGGCCTTTTTGTCATAAGTGCAGTATGATCGTCGATCTTCCCTGCTACCGAATGAATTTTGGTTGTTTCCAGAGCTTCTTCAAGTGTAAGAGGCGGAATTATCGTCGGTAAACGCTTCGCAAGCATTGTCTTTCCGGCTCCCGGAGGGCCGATCATAATAATGTTATGCCCTCCGGCTGCCGCTACTTCGAGAGCCCGCTTAACATTCTCCTGTCCGCGGACATCTGAAAAATCAACATCATATTTGTTTGCCTCGCTGGCAAAGATTTCAAGCAGGTCAACTTTTACCGGGTTGAACTTTTGGGTGCCATTAAAGAAATGGACTACTTCCCCAAGGTTTTCCATACCATAGACATCCAGACCACCAACTACTGCCGCTTCTCTTGCATTTTTCACTGGTACGATAACCCCCCTGAACCCTTCTTCACGTGCACGGAGTGCAATCGGAAGGACTCCTTTTACCGGCTGAAGCGTGCCGTCGAGTGATAGTTCTCCCATCAAAACAAATGACTCAATCTCCCCTTTAGAAACTTTTTCATCAGCCGCAAGAATGCCAAGAGCCAGAGGCAGATCGTATGCCGATCCTTCCTTCCTGATATCTGCCGGAGCCATATTAATAACCACCTGTTTTCCGGGCCAGTGAAGGTTGAGCGCACGAAGAGCCGATTCAATTCTTTGATGGCTCTCCCTCACAGCACTATCGGGTAATCCCACAAGAAAAAACTGGATGCCACGCGACACATTGACCTCAATGGTCACTGTCACAGCATCAATGCCCGTTACGGCACTGGCAAATGTTCTAACTAACATAATTATAAGTTTAGCACATTAAGAAACACAATATCAAATATAGAAAATAAAAAGACAAAAAACAAAAGCTTGCCCTGATTTTCGAAGAAAAGAAGGGGGAAAAGATAAAAGTTGAAGAAGGTTTAAATTCTAAATCCCCTCACAGAAAAGCTTTTAGGTGGTTTTCCTGAAATTTTTAGGTACTATGTATATGTATTTGATTATCAATATATTAACACTATTTATCAACATATTTTATTGATTTACAATATTTTAAATATTTTTACAACAAACAATAACTAGCAACTTGAGTTATTTATTACATTTGGAATAAATTTCATCTTCTATAGACTTTTATAAGAAAACTAACTGTCCGGGTACCGACCTTGTTTTATCCGGTAAATTGCCTGTTGAGTTTTAGACCCATGAACAGACTTGGATTATTACTGGTTTTGTCATTTGCACTTTTCTCCGGAACAGTTTTTTCAGGAAGATCAACTCTATACTGTGAACCCTGCCAGGCCGAATCCATGAGACAGGATACAACTGACATTCAGATGCTTCTTAACGGAAAGGTATGGAGAAACCTTTACAGCCGGATCAGGGGAGACCAGTTCCTTTTTTCCAATTTATTTCTGCCCGGCACAATTACGGCAAATGGTAGAATCTGGCACAACAGGGATGTCAGGTACGATATATGTAATGATGAATTGGAAACTACAGCAGAAAAAGGCTTAATAGTACAGATTAATAAGGAATTAGTCAGCTCTTTTACAATAAATTATGGCAATAATATTTATCGTTTCATTAAGCTGGATAAAGATTCCCTGAATAACATTGAAGGCTACATTAATGTACTATATCAGGGGACTGTTTCACTGTTTGTCAAATACACTAAGAAAATTCTTCCGCTGGCTGTGGATCACAAGTATGACGCTTTTGAACAGACATACAGGATATTCGTGATGAAAGATGGTAAAATGCACCAGATAAGGAACAAGCATAATATAATTCTGCTGTTTGGTAATTATAAACAACAAATTAAGAACTATATCAGGAGCAATAAGCTGAAGGTTTCAAAAAAGATTCCCGAAAGTTTCATTCCCCTGGCCGAGTTCTGGGATAAGCTTGAGTAATAAGAAATGAAGACCATTTATAAAATATTAATATCATTTCTTGTTTTGTTTTCTTTCACCAATCTGGAAGCACAAAAGGATTTAACAATATCATGGGATTATTCAGGTCTTGATTTCGGTCGATTTGTCTCAACAGCGCAAAACCGCGATAGTATCAGGTTTTTCTACATGGATGAATGGGTCAGCGATCTTAAACTGGGAGATTACCAGGGTCCTGTTTTATTAGCGGAATTACTTGATAATCTGTTTAGCGGGAAATCGCTCTTTTATTATTTTGATAATAAAGGCGATGTGATAATTACAAAAGGCTATATAGTCAAAACTTCAGAAACAGAAACAGAAGCCGACTCCAGCCATTTATATATTCCTTCAGGGGAGAATAATGAACAGGACAATTCTCAGATATCTGCAACAAATGTTATTGAAATTGGCAATCCCGCCAATAAAAACAAACCTGGCAATGTGATATTATCGGGGTACATTACAAACCGGGACACTAAGGACCCTCTTGCAGGGGTTACTGTTTTTAACCAGAAGCTTTCTTTGGGGACAATATCAAATGGATACGGGTTTTATTCTCTGTCTATGCCGAGGGGATCGCATCTTCTTCAGTTCTCATATATCGGAATGAAGGGAAAATCATTTACAATCAATCTCAACGGAACCGGTGAAATGAATGTTGAGATGATCAGCATGCTTACCCCACTGAAAGAAACTGTTATTTCAGCTGATAGATACATGATCCTCCGGAGCTATGAAGTGGGAGTTGAAAAGATTAACCTGACCTCTTTCCGTTTGTTGCCAACCTCAATGGGTGAATCAGATATCATTAAAAGTTTCCTGCTTCTCCCGGGTGTCCAGACTGTTGGCGAAGGCTCGGCGGGATTTAATGTAAGAGGAGGCTCGGCCGATCAGAACCTGATATTGTTAGATGGTGCTCCGCTTTATAACTCATCTCATTTCTTCGGTTTCTTCTCTGCCATCAATTCCGATATCATCAAGGATGTAACATTATACAAGGGAGGAATTCCCTCTCGTTTCGGGGGAAGGATATCTTCAATTCTGGATATCGGAACCAGAGATGGCGACAGGAAAGAATTTAAAGGTGATGCAGGCATAAGTCCCATAACAGCACATTTGACTGTTGAGGGTCCCATTAAAAAGGATACCTGCACATTTATCGTTACAGGAAGAACAACATATTCAAACTGGTTATTTACGCTGATTAATAATCCTGCTCTAAAGAAAAGCAGGGCATCTTTCTATGATTTGAATGCCAAGCTTTCGTACAATATCAACAAGAACAATAAGCTGGATATTTCCTCGTACCTTAGCCACGATTCCTTCAGGTTTAGTTCTGATACTGTTTATGCCTATTATAACAGCATAGTGACTGCAAGGCTACGCCATTTTTTCAACAGCAGGTTTTTTTCACTCATCACTCTTAATAACAGCAATTACAGGTATGATATCACAGGCGATAACGGTACAATAAATGCTTTTATCCTCTCTCACAGAGTAAACAGTACAGGACTGCGAGTTGATTTTAATTATTACCTCGGGAGGAACGAGATTAATTTCGGTTCCGATTTTACTTTTTATTCCGTACTCCCCGGAAGCAATAAGCCCGCAAATGATTCATCTATAGTCAAACCCCGGGACCTTCAAAAAGAAAGAGCGCTGGAAAATGCCCTGTACTTTGATGATAAGTTCATCCTGAATGATTATATTTCAATCAATGCAGGAATAAGACTCTCATCTTTTAGTGTCTTTGGTCCGGGAACAAGACTCATTTATGATCCGGCTTTCTCAAAAAGCAATTCTTCGGTGACTGATTCTGTTACATACAGATCGGGTTCTGTTTACAAATTGTATGGAGGTCCGGAATTCAGGGTTTCTGTGAACTTCAACCTGACGAATTCAAATTCAATTAAAGTGAATTATAACAGGACCAGGCAGTACGTGCATCTTCTTTCAAATTCCGCTTCAATATCTCCATCTGATACCTGGAAGCTCTGCGATTATTATCTGAAGCCACAGACAGGCGACCAGTATGCTGTCGGTTTTTACCAGATGCTCAACAGGAAAACCATTGAGGCTTCAGCTGAAATATATTACAAGACTATTAAAAACATGGTTACCTACAAAGGAGGAACATCCATCGGTATGAACGAAAATATAGAACAGGATCTTGTCGGGGTTAAAGGTGAAGCCTATGGACTGGAACTTATGATCAAAAAAGCAGAAGGCAGAGTAAGGTGGAGCGTAGGATATACATTTTCAAAAACATTCCTCAAAAGTACCGGAAAATTCAGTGATGAGATTATAAATAAGGGAAACTGGTTCCCTTCCAACTATGACAGGCCAAGTGACCTGGTGGTCACGTTTAATTACCTGTTCTCGCGCCGTTTCAGCTTTTCGTCAAACTACATTTATACAACAGGAAGACCTATAACTTACCCGATCTCCGCTTACTATTTTAACAATTCTTATCTCATTTATTACTCAGACAGGAACAAGTACCGGATACCGGACTATTCCAGACTTGATCTGTCCTTCAGGATCAGCGGTAACTTAAAGTCTCACAGAATTGCGCATCCAAACTGGACATTCTCAGTTTATAATCTTCTTGGGAGGCAAAACGTCTATTCAGAATATTTCACCAGTTCAAATAACCAGGTGGTTGGTTACAAGTTGTCAGTATTTGGAAGGGCAATTCCATCACTTACCTTTAACTTTGATTTTTAAGGAATATGAAACCGAAGGGATATTTAATTTGTATTCTCATTTCCCTGTTTGCAGGGAGTTGTATAACGAAATTCGTTCCGGAAACCGGAGAACCCCAGGAATTGCTTATAGTCGAAGGGCTTGTTACGGATCAGCATGATATAAACACTGTTAAGCTTTCGAAAACCCAGTCACTTACCAGTAAGGCAAAAGGAATCCCGTATAAAGGATGTACTGTTCAAATACTTGATGACCTGGGAAATGTTTATTCTTTAATTGAACAATCATCAGGCACATATATTACTGATAACGCAAGGTTTCTTGGAGTTGTTGGAAGAAAATACAAACTAAGGATATTGACAAATAATATTAATACCAGTAATTACACGTACGAATCTGACTTTGTGGAAATGCTGCCGGTTCCCCCTGTTGACACATTATATTATGAAAAGGTTGAGATTCAGGAACTCTACAGGCCTCTGAAAGAGGGCTGCCGGGTTTTCATTGACAGCCACGACCCCGATAACAAATGTAAATTTTACAGATGGGATTTTACAGAGACCTGGATGTTCCAGCTTCCTTACAGGGTTACAAACAGAACATGTTGGATTTCAGATAACTCCAGTATTATTAATGTAAAAAACACTTCAGTACTGTCGGAAGACATTGTAAGCAAATACCCGCTTTACTATATATCGCCTGCAAGCGACAGGCTAAGTAAGAAATACAGTATTCTCCTTAATCAGTATTCGATCAGTGAGGATGAATTTGATTATTGGCAAAAACTTAAAAATGTCAATGAAGAAGTGGGTTCTCTGTACGATATTACCCCTTCATTTATACCTGGTAACATAACATGTATCGAAGATCCTTTTCAGAATACGCTAGGTTATTTCAGCGTATCGGCAAAATCTTCGAAAAGATTTTATATCGCTGATAATTTCACCGGACTTGTTGATCTTTATTCAGAATGTCCCTCTGATACAGTAGCTAATCCTAATTCAGTCAAGGGTCTTAATAAAACGGTCTGGGTCATCGATACACTTCAATTGGGAGGATTCCCTCTTTATGTCCTGACAACAAACAAAAACTGTGCCGACTGCACAGTAAGGGGCACTAAAATCAAACCTTCATGGTGGAAAGATGACAAATAAAGCAGGAATCCGGGATGAACAAGTATATTAAATCAATATTATTCTTTCTTTTTCTTTCACTTCCGTCTTTTTTATCGAAAGGCCAGCAAAGTACCTGTTTCAACATCGATATAGCTGAAAAATTCAAAAGGTACTGCAAAACCATACCCAGGGAGGATGTTTATCTGCACACTGACAGAGATGAATATATTGCCGGGGAAGATGTATGGCTCAACGCATACCTTTTTGACAGGATGGGCTCAAAACTATCTGAGGGCAGTGATGTAATTTACACTGAACTGCTGAACTCTGAAAATCAGCCGGTTGTTCAGAAAAAGATCGGGATTGAAAAAGGTGCCGGCCCGGGACTTTTTGTATTACCTGACACTTTAAGCACTGGTACTTATGTCTTCAGGGCATATACAGCCTGGATGAAAAATTTTCTCCCTGCCAATTGTTTTATGAAAAAAATTAAAGTCTACAATTCATTGAACTCCAAAAGAATTTCAGGTATTGCTGGTACAGGAACTATTAATGATAAAAAGACCATTGTTCAGGATTCAGACTTACTTTCCCAGCGGGGATTTATATTAAAAATCAACAGCATCAGATCTGATACACTTGAGGTATTGATCAGTGCAAATGAAAGCTTCAGGCAATTGAATGGGAATCTTCTTTACATATTCATTCAGACACATGGTGTTATTAATTTTAATGAACCTCTAAGATTAAAAGGCAGTACAACCAGAATAAATTTGCCGAAAAGTATCTTGATTCCCGGAATAAGCCAGCTCGTCGCATTCAGTTCCCGGGGTAAATTCCTGACAGAAGCATATTTTTATACCCCGTCAGGAGAAAAGAATCAGCTTTCACTGACTTCACGGGAGATCTTTAAAAAAAGAAACAAAGTTCAGGTTGAAATTGATCCTGCCGATATTCCCGGCACAAAGACCGGGGAAATGCACTTGAGCCTTTCAGCAGCATCAGGACCAGTTAATGATCAGGAAGCTGACATGGCAGATTATGTGGTTTTTGGAACAGAATTCGGAACTTTACCTGATGCTATAAGAGGCAAAAAACTAAACTTGGTTCCTTTGGAGGCAATAAATGATTTTCTGGCTTCGGCAAAAAGCAACTGGATTGACTGGAACGCAATTCTTTCAGGCAATTACCCTGATCTTAAATACAGAATGGAAAAAGATTATTATTCGCTTTCCGGGTTTTTATTAAGATCGGGCACTTTAGATCCTGATACCGGCCGGTATGTTTTTCTTTCACGCCCGGGTAAAGCAGCATATTTCCAATATGCAAAAACTGACGGTGACGGAAGATTCAGTTTTACCATTCCTTCGGCTCTGTCCGAAAAAGAAATAATAGTTCAGCCTGCCGAGGTTGACAGGGGCGATATAATCAAGATAGAGTCATCATTCCCTGATATATATTTTCCTGTCAATAAAATGGCTAATCCACTTCCCGGGATAGCACCATCATATGTTTCGCAGTGGAGTGCTAATTACCAGATATGCAAAATTTACGGAATTTCTTCTACCGGCAATGCCATAAAAGTGGACAAGCATCTGATTGAGCCTGTTAGCTTTTACGGCAAACCTGATTTCGAACTGATTATGGAGGATTATATTAAGCTCCCTGTAATGCAGGAAGTATTCTTTGAGCTTATCCCGGGAGTCGCCCTGAAGAACAGGAAATCGGTCTGGGAGATTACTATTGCTGATCCTGTCGAACACATTATAAATGATACTCCACCTATGCTTCTTGTTGACGGCGTAGTTGTAAAGGATGCATCAGTAATTGCAAATCTTGATCCCGAACTGGTCGAAAAGATTGATGTGGTAATGAATAAATATATTGTGGGTGAATATCTGATTTCAGGTATAGTCAATGTCATAACAAAGAAAGCTGATTTCAGCAGCGTAATACTGCCCGATTATGCTGTGCATATTCGGTTCAGGTCGGCTGATCCTGTCTTTTCTTTTTCTTCACCCGATTATTCTTCTGAAGCTATAAAAAACAATCATGTTCCGGATTTCAGGAATACCCTTTACTGGAACCCTTCACTGAAACAGGACAATGATGGAAAATTCAGGATTGAATTCTATAGCTCTGATATGGAATCAGATTATACAATTAATATACAGGGAGTTAAAGCTGACGGTAAACCTCTCTCTATAAGAAAGGTCATACGTGTAAAATAAAAATTACATAAGGAAGATCTGTTGATGATCCTTTTTTTCTAATATCCGTCGGCGCCATATTTATTACCACTTGCTTTCCGGGCCAATGATAATTGAGTGCACGAAGATCCGATTCAATTATCTGATGACTCTCCTTCACGGCAACATCAGGCAATCCTACAAGAAAAAACTGGATGCCACGCGACACATTAACTTGGATCGTTACGGTCACAGCATCAATACCGGTAACGGCACTGGCAAATGTTCTGACTAACATAATTATAAGTTTACTAGCACATTAGGATACCAATATCAAATATAAACTAATTAAAGATAAAAGACAAAAGCTTGCCCTGATTTTCGAAGAAAAGAAGGGGGGAAAGATAAAAGGTTGAAGGAGTTTAAATGTTGAAGGATTGGAAGGGGATTGAATCTGTCAAAAACAAGTGTCGCCTTTCTTTTAAATTCTCTATTTGTCAGGACAATTTGACCACCGAGACAACAGCCTTGTATTTAAGCGATAGCACTTTTGAACTGTAATTATCTAAAATCATCAGTGTCCAATTAAATATATGTGAATAATGTAATTTCTTTTAGTAATTGTGTAATGCTTTTCGGAATTAGCGGATTTACCTTTGTTCGGCTTTTCTGTGTGCTGGTTTAGAAATTAAGTGGACAATGAAACAGAGTGAAACACCTGCTTATAGAATTTGAATAAAGTTCCTATGTCAATATTAAGCTATGGACCTATGAGTAAAGGAATTATTTATGCTGCATATCATGAAGCAGGACATGTTTTGGCTTTGTTATTAACAAATAAACGGTTTAAATATGTTACGATAGTTCCTGAAAATATGAAGGATGGATATGGAATTGAAACATCAGGGCATGTAAGAGGTATTCCATCTGAAATAAAAAATCAATGGGAAATTCCATCATTCTTTAAACCAGTTAAATTCAATAGATATTTTAAAAACGATTTCATTAAGGTTGCAGGACTTGTCACAGAACAAATTTATACTGGCAAAAACAATAAAACAGGTGCTGGTGGAGATTTTGAGGAATGGATAAATGTCACACTTCTTGGTCTCCCAAATAAGTTAAGTTCAAAATATCAAAAATTTTTACTTGACTATACCAAGGAAGTATTGGAATTAAAAATTAACTGGCTACATATTACTGCTATAGCAGAAGCTTTGGGAGAAAGAGAGACTCTTAGTTATGCTCAGGTTATTGATGTTTTTATGCAGAGTTCAAAAATGTGGAGAGAAAGTAAACCAGAATCAGTCAGAGTATAATTCACCAATGGTCTTTTAATTGTTTTGAATATGTCTATTACCGACAATGAAATACAAATGGCTTTTAGGATTAAAAGATGTGTTAAAGAGTTTTTCGATACTCATAACCAAACAATAATTGAAGCCAAAGAATTAATGCCACTATTCATTAAGAGGGCATATTCAAATCAAATCCTCAGAATGATCTACCAATTCGGAACTTCATAAGGCATCTCAAAGATGAGAAGCAATTAGGGTAGATACCTCAAGCAACAGCCTGTATTTCAAAGATTGCATTATTGAATAATACCTTTCTTAACTGATTAGTGTACACTCAAAAATATGTGAATTATGTAACTTTTTTCCGTAATTGTGTAATATCTTTCGGAATTAGGGGATTTATTTTAATTCTTTGAAAATTTATTCAGACAGGATAAATAGAGAATATAAAATTTGGATTAGTTATTATACATTGCCAATAAATGAAAAAAGAGAACATATCTGAAGCCGAGAACCTGTGCCAAAAGGAAGAAGAATTGGTGAAAAAGAAGTCGTCAAAAACAACTTCTATTCCTTCTGATGAAACGATGAATCTCATATACCAACTAAGAGAATCCCAGTCAGAACTGAAACTGAAGAACTATAAACTCAAACTGGCATTATCCATGGCAGAGAATGCTATCAAATTATATGATTTTACACCAGCGGGTAATTTTACAATTTCCAAAGAAGGAGAAATTATTAAGTTAAACATTTGTGGTTCGCAAATGCTTAGAAAAAAACGCCTGGATTTAATAAACAGCAGGTTTGGCTTTTTTGTTTCTGACGATACACGACCAATCTTCAACCTCTTTATCGAGAAAGTATTTGCCAGTAAAGCCAAAGAATCATGTGAGGTGACCCTGTCAACTGATGACAACTTACCAATGTATGTTCACCTTATCGGCATCGCTTCCGAAAATGGAGAACAATGCCTTGTAAATATGGTTGATATTACCGATCTCAAAAAAGTAGAACTGGAACTTGCCTTGCAAATCGAAGAGAAAGCAAAACTGGTAGCAGAGTTAGTCATTGCAAACAAAGAGAAAGCAAAACGGGCAGCAGAGTTAGTCATTGCAAACAAAGAGAAAGCAAAACGGGTAGCAGAGTTTATTATTGCTAACGAAGAGAAAGCAAAACGGGCAGCAGAGTTAATCCTTGCTAAAAAAGAACTTGCTTATCTAACAGATAGTCGAAAGGGAACTAAAAATAATAGAAATAAAAAAGGAAGTGAATGAACTTCTCTAGAAATCGGTACAGAAAGTCTTTTTGATTAATAAAAAATAACCTTTTCACCCCCAGATAGAAATATTTGTGATTTTTTACTTTTTAACCTATTAATTTCCCATCAATTATTTAATACAATCAAATAAACAACCATTAAATTGGCAGGATAGTCAACAGTTGATTTTGCTCTTGAAATAGTAATTACCCTGTCTTCAAGAGGTTGCCGCATTACTTCCATGACAATCCGTTTGAATTCAGGAAGTTCATCGAGAAATAACACTCCTTTATGTCCTGGGGATATCTCCCCCGGCTGGGGAAAAGTACCTCCACCAACCAGGGCGACATCAGAAATTGTGTGGTGAGGACTTCTGAATGGCCTTTTTGTCATTAGTGCTGTATGATCATCAATCTTTCCCGCTATCGAGTGTATTTTGGTTGTTTCCAGGGCTTCTTCAAGTGTAAGAGGCGGAATTATTGTAGGTAATCTCTTGGCGAGCATGGTCTTTCCCGCCCCAGGTGGACCTATCATAATAATATTATGGCCACCGGCTGCTGCTACTTCAAGAGTACGCTTAACATTCTCATGTCTGCGGACATCTTAAAAGATAAAAGACAAAAGGGAAAAAATAAAAGTTGATCCGACTTCGGCAAGGCTTCGACGGACAAGAGTTGAAGAGGGTTGAAACAAAAATTATTACTTCACCCTTGTAGTAGTAACTACTTTATACGCCTTATTATTTTTTAAGGCAGTTTGTACAATTATATCGGGGGTTTTAAACTCAAATTCCCATTTTAATGTGGCATTTTCAGGATTGGAAATATCCTGAAATAGAACCATTTCACCTGTATTAGCTGATGTGAACCAGGTAGCACAAAGTTCGATGACCGGAGAAGATTTTATAAGTTCTGCAATAATAAATTTATCATTTTTTTTATCATATCCATAAAGTTGCTTTATTGAATCAAGAATTTTGCCTTTAGATCCAAGTTTAGTTTTTCGTCAAATGCTGAAACCAGTTTTGGTTTTTGCGTTCTTTGAAAAATCTTCCGAACACCCCTAATTGCAAATCCGCGCCAGCCAGGCTATAACTCTCCCCTTCTTCAAAAGGAGGGGAGAATTCTGTTTAATTATATCAGTTAAAAATATTATTCAGAACTTCAGGTAAAAATCTTTTGTCAGGTTTTTATACTCATCAGTGAATTCATGTCTGCGACCGTATTCAATCGTTAGAAATCTTTCAGAAGGTTTTATCTGATGTCTGCTAAAAGTTATAATAAGTCTTCTTATTTCAGCTGTTGGCAATGGTTTAATTTTCAGAATATTATTACAATACAACCCATATTTCTGAGCTTCAGCTATAAAAACATTGCCTTCAACAAAAGGCATTATCAATTCTAGATGTCCTTCATCATTCATTAATCTTGAAACTCCCTTTAGTATCTCACCTGATGTCAAGGAATCGTTGTGCCGGGCTGCTGATTTTCGAAGATCAGGGCTTTTGAGTGAATCTGAAAAATAAGGTGGATTGGTTACAATCAGGTCGAATTTTTCCTGTCCCGGATTAAAGTGTTGAAGGTCAGTGTGTTCAACTTTTATCCTGTTTCTCCATCTGCATCTGCTGACATTTTCACTGGCCTGGATGAATGATCCGAGGTCGGGCTCAAGGGCTACTATTTCAGCATTACATCTTTGGGCAAGCATGATTGCAATAAGGCCCGTACCTGTACCAATATCCAGGATTCTGCTCACACTGGCAATATCAGCACTGGCTCCAAGAAGGACACCATCTGTTCCGACTTTGAAGGCCGATTTGTCCTGATATATAGTGAACTGTTTAAAGCTGAAATAATCATTTGCCATTTTTCAGAACTTTTCATTTACGCCCAGACCAAAAAGTGCAAAATCATATTTCACGGGGTCTGACGGATCAAATTCCCGTAGGACATCTGTAAGTTCTTCCACAGCCTTCCAGTCATTCATCTTTCTTGTCAAAAGGCCAAGTCGTCGCGCAGTATTGCCCGAGTGAAGATCCAAGGGGATATAAAGTTTTGCAGGATCAATCTTTTTCCAGATACCGAAATCTACCCCAAAACTATCTTTACGCACCATCCATCTGAGAAACATATTCAACCGTTTTCCTGCTGCACCTCCCATAACGTCGGCAAAATGTTTTTCATTTCTTGATGCATGAGGAAGAGAAAAAAAAATCAAACGCATGTGCGACAAACCCTCTTTAATTGAACCGGAGGTTTTCATTCCCTGAAGAATAACATCTTCCATACTATTAAAGTCGGAATAGATGTGTCTGAGACCTCTGATAAAGTATAAACAATCCGTACCATTGAAAGTCCTGTGTACAAATCCGGATAGTCTTAAAAGTTCACTTTCATTTGCTGTCATAATGAACTCATAAGGAGAGTTATCCATTAATTCCAGCATTAACCGGCTGCTTCTCAGAATAAGATCTCTCCGTCCCCAGGCAATTGCTGCTGTAAGAAAACCTGATATCTCCCTGTCTCGGGAGTCCGGGAAACTGTGAGGAATAGAAATAGGATCACATTCTATAAAAGAAGGATTATTATACTGAAGAAATTTTTCTTCGAGAAATGCCTTTATTTCAGTTGCAGGAATGCCGTTGTATGATTGCTTAAGACTCATTTACAATAAGTCCGTCTTTAATCTGAAGTATTCTGTCCGACATGGATGCCAGCTGGCGGTCGTGCGTTACTATGATAATAGTTTGGCCAAATGTATCCCTGAGTTTAAAGAAAAGCTTATGAAGTTCATTTTTATTCTCTGTATCGAGATTACCGGATGGTTCATCAGCAAGTATGACCGAAGGATTATTTATCAGGGCACGTGCAACAGCGACGCGCTGTTGTTCTCCACCACTCAGTTCTGACGGTTTATGTTCGAGTCTTTCGGACAGGCTGAGAAAACCAAGAAGTTCAGTGGCCCTGCCTTCAGCTTCAGTTTTGCTTTTCCCGGCTATATATGCAGGGATACAAACATTTTCAAGAGCTGTGAATTCAGGAAGCAGTTGATGAAACTGAAAAACAAATCCGATATTATTATTACGGAATGCTGCAAGAGCTCTACCTTTAAGATGGCTTATATCTGAATCGTTATAGTAAATGGTGCCGCCATCAGGACGGTCAAGTGTTCCAATTATCTGTAATAGAGTTGTTTTGCCGGCACCACTTGCCCCGACTATTGAGACTACCTCCTTATCTTCAATCCGGATATCGATCCCCTTAAGAACCTTAAGGTCTCCGTATGCTTTTTTAATACCGGCTGTTCTGATCATAATTTAAGAGAAGGATGGCAAAATTGACAATTCATTTTATCAGCTAATCCTTTACCTCTTTATAATATCCTTCAGAAACGTCTTTTGTCTCTTTCCCGACATTATCCTTTGGCGCATCTGCCTCTTTGCTGACATTATCTTTTGACGCTTCTGCATTTTTCTGAATATTTTCCTTTATCTCATTCGCATCATTACGAATGCTGGAACTCATTTCATTCATACTCTGACGTGCTTCTGACGTAACATCATTCATATCATTCTTAATGGATTCAGAGACGTAGTTCATATCACTCTTAAGCTTCTCTGAATAAGTAGTCACATCTTTTTTTATAGTATCTGAAACATCAGTCAGATCCTTACGGAAATCACTCGTGCTAGTTTCAATCTCTCTCCTGATATCATCTGTGGCCTTTTTAAAGTCACGCATTCCCTTTCCCAGAGTTCTAGCAATATCCGGAAGCTTCTCAGCTCCAAAAAGAAGCAGGGCAACAATGATGATAACAAATATTTCCGGTCCGCTCATAACAATTTGTAATAAATGTTTCTCCCTTAAGAACAGGCAAAGTTAGAAAAGTTTAATGATATTTATGCAGGTTCTATTCGCGTCACAAAAAAAAAAGGCGCCTTTTTGAGACGCCCCCTGTTATAATATGATTTTCAAATCTTAGCCTTAATTTTTGTCAAAGATTCTTCTACTGTCTCATGTCCTTTTCGAGTAGTATCGTACATCAGCGCTGTTGCAACGAATACAGATGAGTATACTCCTGTACTGATTCCAATCAGAAGAGCAAACATAAATCCGCGGATAACTGCACCACCAAAAATGAACATTGCAACAATTGTCAGAACCACAGCAAAAGTGGTATTAATAGTTCTGCTCAGTGTTGAGTTCAAAGCCATATTCAGAACTTCTTTCAAAGGTCTTTTCCGGTATAAAGGAAGAAACTCTCTTGTCCTGTCGTAGACTATTACAGTATCACTCACAGAGTACCCGATTACAGTAAGGATAGCTGCTATAAAAGACTGGTCAATCTCCATTGAGAATGGCATGTGGCCCCATAGCAACGAATAAACTCCGAGTACCAGGAGCACATCGTGGAACAGTGATGCTACAGCTCCGAAACCGTACTGCCAGTAGCGGTATCTCATGAAGATATACAAGAAAATGAGAATAAGTGCTATCCCTACAGCATAGAAAGCATTTATCGTAAGGTCAGCTGCAACGACGGGACCAACAGTTTCAGAACTTTTTCTGTACGTCTTTAGAAAATCTTCTTTGCTGATATCAGCAGGTAAAAAGCTTTTTAATCCTTCAAAAAGTTTGGTATCAACTTCATCTTCCACACCGGTTTCGTTGATCTTGTACTTGGTTGTGATCTTAACCTGATCCTGCTTACCGTAAGTTACCACCTGAGGCAGATCTCCAAAAGCAACTGCAAGTTTGGCAGCAATCTCTTCAGTAACAACAGGTTTATCAAATCTTATTACATATGTACGTCCTCCCGAAAAGTCGATTCCCGGATCAAGACCTCTGACAAATAATGAAACAATGCCTGACAAAATGATGACAGATGAAATAGCATAAAAATATTTTCTCATCCCGATAAAATCTATCTTGGTATGTTTGAAAACATTAGCAGTTATTTTAATCGAGAAGTGAAGGTCTACGTTCCTTTTCAGAAGAGCTTCATATATAAGTCTTGTAATGAATATCGAAGCAAACACTGATGTCAGCGTACCAATAACAAGAGTTGTTGCAAAACCTTTTATAGGACCACTACCGAAAACATAAAGTACAACTCCAGTAAGGAATGTGGTAACTTTTGAATCGATAATAGCTGGATAAGCACGTTTGTAACCATCGGCTAAAGCCAGTTTTATTCCCTTCCCGTTTCTGAGTTCCTCCCGGGTTCGTTCAAAAATAAGAATATTTGCGTCAACATCCATACCCATAGTGAGCACTATACCCGCTATACCTGGAAGTGAAAGTACCGCATTCAGTGAAGCAAGTACCCCGAAAAGGAGAAAAAGGTTTGCAAACAGAGCAATATCTGCAATTGTTCCTGCGCTCTTACTGTAATAGAATATCATAAATGCCAGAACGAGAGCAAATGCTACAAAGAATGAAATAAACCCTGAATTGATTGCTTCCTTGCCAAGTGTTGGTCCGACAATAGTATCTGATATAATATGAGCCGGAGCAGGTAATTTTCCCGATTTCAATATATTAGCCAGGTCATCAGCCTCCTCGATTGTGAAGCCACCTGTTATTTCCGTATTACCTCCCGTGATCTCATTCTGAACGGTTGCGGATGAACGAACATAGCCATCGAGAAGAACTATTACAGAGCGTCCTATATTTTCGCGTGTTATTCTTGCCCATACCTTTGAGCCCTCGGAATTCATCGACATATCGACTTTTATATCCGAACCAGTAACTCCTGATGAGGTTCTTGCAGAAGTAATTACATTCCCATCGAGAGGTGGCCGCCCGTCGCGGGTTGTAATTTTAATTGCATGAAGTTCAAATAATGATTTTGAAGGGTCCCATTTATAAGGATTCTGGCTCCATGCCAATTTAAGATCACGTGGAAAAAGAGCTTTAATCTGATTCATTTTGAGGATAGCGTTTACTCTTGCAGTATCTTTTGCAAGGGCAAGTCCTATCATACTTGTTGCTAAAGGCTGTCCCTTTTGATCTACCCGTGGACTAAGAATACCAAATAACGGATTCTGAAGTGTAAATGCTTCACGTGAGGTACCTTCAGCAACCTTGGTAGTATCTTTGTTAATCAGATCGAGAAGCGATTGATCTTTTTTGGTTGTATCAGTAATTACATTTTTTTCTGCTGATTCTGTAGCTTTGGCTTTAGCTTTTTCAGTATTAGCCTGAATTTCTTTCAGAAGATTATTTGCCTTGGACAGATAACCGATTATCTCACTGTTTTCATAACACTCCCAAAACTCCAGGTTTGCAGTACCCGAAAGCAGTTCCCTGACTCGTTTGGGGTTAGTCTGACCTGGCAGCTCAATAAGAATACGTCCTTTTGTTGCGAGCTGCGTAATATTAGGTTGCACAACACCAAAACGGTCGATCCTGGTACGAAGAATATTAAATGCATTGGTTATGGCACCTGAAACCTCACCGTCAAGTACCTTTAAAACCTGTTCGTTTGTTGAATTGAAATTGATCTTTTCCTTGAGCTCGACAGTGCCAAATACTGATGCCAGCTTGGCATTCGGGTCAATTTCCTGAAAAGCTTTACCGAATAAAGTTAGATAATCTGACTGACTCGATTTCTGAAGCTCTTTGGCACGCAAAAGAGCTGCATTGAATGTTTTATCAGGATTATAATTTGAAAGAGCTTTTAAAATATCTTCAACAGATACTTCAAGGGTAACGTTCATCCCGCCTTTAAGGTCGAGGCCGAGGTTCAGCTCTTTTTTCTGACACTCTTTGAAGGTGTTCCCCAGAAAACTCCATTTTTCCTTGGGCAAGGTGGAAAGTGAATCGAGGTATTGGGTTTCTTTTTCCAGGTTTCCTTTTGCATATGCTCTGGCTTCTTTTTTAACCTTATAGGTTGCACCTGTAAATGAAAGCTGATATAATGATACCAACGCTAATGCAATTGCCAGAACGATGATAGCTGCTTTATTCTGCATATGTCTAGTCTTTTGGGATTATGTTTGATTTTTTCTTTTTCTACTTTATTGAGGCGCAAAGATATTAAATTTTTGCAAAAACATTCAAATATTAATCAGATGAAGGCTATTTCTTTGTGATAATAATCCCCTTTTTATTCCGCCCATGGGGAAAAAATCCTCTGCAAGCTAATGCAATTTTACTTAATTAGTCAGATTTGTCTCCCCCTTGGGGGAGATGCCGCGCAGCGGCAGAGGGGTATTACTCCCGGAATAGATTTCTCGTTAAGAGAGATGGGGCGTAATTATTCAAGCAATTTCTCATAATCGGTTTCAAGTGGTTTTCTGTTTATGAAGTCGAAAAGAGTGAGACTCCGGATGTTAAAGAAAAAGCTCCAGTAATCCTGTAAAGCCTGAACATAAGCTCTTTTATTCTGGTCTTTTCTGCTGTCTGCATCATTTAGGTCGAGTACTGCAATCTTACCGATAAGGAAACGTTGTTTTGTCACTTCATATCTTTTCATGGCAACAGTATCAGATTTTGCAGCGATGTCAACCTGGTTTTTCTGCAGGTTGAATTGTTCAACATCGAGAAAAAGATTCTGCTGGAAATCTACCAATGCCTGATTTGCCTGAACCTGTGCCAGCTCGAGGCTCGATTTTGCCATCTGGTATCTACCTTTGCCAAGACCCCAGTCAAGTATAGGTAAAGTAAAATGCATGCTTACCAGTTGTGAGTTACTAAGATTGTTATAGGCAGTTTCAATAGATGGCGCCTGCTGTGAATAACCAAGCGATGCTGAAATGCTTGCATTAAGCCCTTTTGATGCTTTTGCCTGGGCCGCATTGCTCTGAGCATTAAGGACATTGATCTGCTGGTTCAGAATATCGGGGTTATTTTGAAGAGCCAGATCGAGTACTTCCTTCATATCAACCTGTAGGTTTGGTATCTTATCAGGCAAAATCAATTCCAGTCTTACATTTTCATTATATCCGAGAAATGATCTCAGCCTGATCTCCTTGTCGCGCAAATTCATATCTGCCTGTTTTCTTGCAGTTTCAGCATTCAACCAGGAAAGTTCCATCTGTAAAAGTTCATCTTCGGCAATAGTTCCCAACTGATATCTTCCCTTTGCAATCCTGAAAAGAGTATCTGCATTGGAATAGTTCATTTCTGCAATCTGTTTATTTATTTGTGCAAGAGCCAGGGAAAAGAAATTCATCACTGCGCTCATATGAACTCCTTCAATATTAGAAAGGTAAGTTTTTCGGGCAGCATTATATTTCACAGGCTCAATCTTCTTTTGCCATTTCAAAGTGTTATATTGCCTTATAGGTTGAGTTATATGAATATAAGCAGGATCGGAAATATAATTAACAGGAAGCTTTAGAGCAATGTCTTTATAAAGAGTAAGGTCTGAACTCAATGCAATTACTGTACCTGTCAAACCGATGTTTTGCGACAGAGACAGTGTTCCTAGGGTACTAATTGTATTTTTTGGGGTATAGATATACTGATCCGTGCTGGAATCGTAAACTTTCGTAAGTCCATTGCTGAATTCCGGTGTGGAACCCGACAATGTAAGTGATGGCAAATATTGTGCCTGGTATGATCTGTACTCCCAGTAACTGGAGCGGAATCTGTGTTTTGCTATTAAAGCATTAGGCGATTGCTCCTCCGAAAGTTTAATAACTTCTTCAAAAGTCAGCTTTTTTACTTCCTGTGCAATTAGATCCTTCGAAGGAAGAATAAGCACTACTATTAGTGAAAATAAAAGTAATTTCTTCATTTTTAATTATTTATTCATATCTCAGTGATTCGATAGGGTCCTTTTCTGATGCCCTCTTTGCCGGGGAGTAACCGAAAATTACACCAACAGCTGCCGAAACTCCAAATGCAATAAATACTGAGAAGAAGGAGACTATTGTCATAATACCTGCTAATTGCTCTATCAGTTTTGCCATTATTACACCAAAAAATACACCTATGAAACCACCTGATACACTAATTAGAACTGCTTCAGAAAGAAACTGTACAACAATATCCATTTTTTTAGCTCCAATTGCCATCCTTGTACCTATCTCCTTTATTCTTTCCATAACTGAGGCAAACATGATGTTCATTATTCCGATACCACCAACAATAAGTGAAATACTGGCTATAGCTCCAAGAACGATATTAAAGATATCTTTTGTCCGCTGCTGCTGTTTAAGCAGTAATTCGGGAACGGTAATTTCAAAGTCTTTTACACCTGTATGTCTTCTGGTGAGCATACGGCTGAGAATTTCAGTAGTTGGTTGAAGTTGCTCCGTTTCAGTTACCTGAACAACTATCCTGTCGAGCTGATTATAATTCGTTTCAGTATCACTTGATGCATCAGAACTGCTGACAACAACTCTTGCCATTCCTCCACCTCCGCTAAAAAACTGTAATGAAGTGGCTTCTGAAGCAAGTTTTGTATTAAGAAGAGCTCTGTTCTGATATCTTAACAGCATTGTCTGGATCGGAATATAAATGTTATCATTATAAACATTCACTCCCTTTTCTTCAAATCCTGTAAGACTGACATTGGTTTTCTGAAGTACTCCAATTACCTTCAGCCAGATCCCATCAAATTTGATATATTGCCCAAGAGGGTCAATTTTACTGAAAAATTTTGCTCTGATATTGGCCCCGATAATACATACCTGGATGCCATTCTCTTCCTGAAATGAGTTAAAAAAAGTCCCACCGACCAATGGCAGGTTGTATAAGTAAAAATAATCATTTGATACTCCGACAAGCTTTGCGGTATATTTTACTCCGTTAAGCATTGCTGTTGAGTTAAACGAAATCTCCGGGCTAATTCTCTTCACAGAAGGAAGTGTTTGCTTAATTGCGTCAACGTCAAGAAGATTTAATCCTCTCGAAAATTTCTTTTGCTGTTTCTCGCCCTCGGTAGAAGAAGAAGATTTATCAGGGATGACCGGGTTGATGAGTATATTGTTTACCCCTACCATTTTCATCTGCTCCATTATCTCCTGTTTCGCACCTTTCCCAATAGCCAGCATTGCTATAACAGCGGCCACACCAAATATTATTCCAAGGGCAGTAAGCATTGATTTCAGCTTATTTGAGACTATGGATTCAACAGCTATTTCTATATCGTGGAAATATCTTAATATAAATTTGAACATTTTATTTTCTGTTTGATTAATTCTTAATTGTAGTCGGGGCAGAAGCCTGACCGTTTTGTCCTGCTCCCTGCTTACCAGGCTGGTTCCTTCTCATATTCTGAAATCGCTGCATCATTTCGGGAGTAAGGTTTGGCATCCCGCCTCTGCCCATCATGCCGCCTCCTTCTTCTTTAGCTTTTTCAGCTTCTTGCCTGATGCGTATTTCTTCTGCTTTTTTCGCTTTTTCGCGTTCTTTTATAACTGAAATTAACTCCTCGCCTATCAATTTGAAATTTTCTGCCTTTTCAGGTGTACTGAGATAAACCTGAATTCCCGGTTGTAAACCTTGTTCAATAACAACATTATTTTCATTAGATTCCCCAAGAACTACAACCTGCCTGGTTCCGTTTTTAAGGTAAATGAAGGGTATACTGTCTGCTCCTGCCTGTACACTTTCAAGAGGGATAAAGGTTACATTATTAATTGTTTTTGTAATAATCTTATTACCTGTAGTCATTGAAGGTCTTAAGATCGGGTCAGATCCGTTTACTTCAATTAACACTTCAAACACTTTTGCATCTGCATTAGGTAGCTGTTCACCGATATTAGCCACACTGGTTACTGTTCCTGTATAAGATTTTTCAGGAAAAGCATCTACCATAATCTCAACATGCTGACCTGATTTAACTTTACTTACATCAATTTCATTAACATATGTTTTTGACATCATCGAGGACATGTCAGGAAGTGTGGCCACGACATTGTCCCAGGGACTTATTGAAGAGCCAACTTTCCTTTTTGCTCCCATCCTGTCGCGTTTATAAATTATCATTCCTGAAGATGGGGCAGTGACTAAAAATTTTAACAAAACGGTCTGAAGATCACCGACTCTGGTCTTTTGCTCAGAAAGATTTGTCTTAGCGGTACGCATATCTGATTTAGCCTGTTCAACTCTAAGGGAATAACCTTTTATAGCCTGATCGAGTGAACGGTTAGCTTTATCGAGAGAAATCTCTGCTTGACGTATGGTTGTGGGAGGTTCATATTTTGATTGCTGAAGGGTTATTGCGGCTTCTTCTACGGAAAACCTCAGATTTTTGATATTATCCCTTAAGTTACTGAGAGTAACAGCAGTATCAAGTATTTTCATCTCCAGGTTGGTTTCATAAGTTGTAAGTTTTTCAAGTTCATCCTTCAAACTATTGTCAAAGGATGTCCTGTCAAGAGTAGCAACGTAATCCCCGGTTTTGACCTCGGTACCTTCTGGTACCATATCTGTTATTTTGATGTCCATTGCCCTGATGTTTCTACTCATAGTAAACTCAGGACCAATAATGTCAGTCGATTTTTTTGCCTGCAATTCCCCGGTGGTTGTGACAACTATATCAAACTTACCTTTTTGAGATTCGGTATAAAGATTTGATATCTCTTTCTTTGAGGTTATTTTGCTTAAAACAATCAGAACTACGATTGCAACAACAACTATAATGCCCGTGATAATAAGTGTCCTTTTCATTATTATATAATTGATTTTAGAGGTTTTATGGAGCTTGTCCCGACAAGTCGGGACTTGGTTCATCTGAAATTAAAATTTATTAGAATCAAAAAATCAGCCACAAAAGTATTAAAAAGGATTTCCCTTTTATAGTCATTAACAATTTTTAACATCAATACTTTGTGGGCTTTATGATTTAGCGACATACCATTGTGTTGATTTATCCTGGATAGGTCAAAAATAAAATGCAGCTAGAGTTTATTCACAATTCCAATAACAGTGTTTGCCAGGTCCTCTGCCTCAAGAGTGGTTCTCCCTTCTGCATAGATACGCATAATTGGTTCTGTATTTGATTTCCTGATCTGGACCCAGCCACACTTGTGCTCAATCCATAAGCCATCTCTCTCATCAATTAAATGACCCTGAAAATGATCTTTCACATCATGTACAATCTGGCTAAACTCTTTGGCCGGATCAAGGGTAAGCTTTTTCTTGGCAATGACATATTGCGGATATAGTTTTCGTAAGGCGGAACATTTTATTTTGCTTTTTGCCAGATGGGTCAGAAAAAGAGCTATTCCAACCAATGCATCGCGTCCGTAATGCAGTTCCGGATAAATTATGCCACCATTGCCCTCTCCACCTATCACTGCATCTCTTTTTTTCATCTCTTCTACAACATTTACTTCTCCAACAGCCGATGAGTAGTGTTTACAACCATATTTTAAAGTTACATCTTTCAATGCTTTTGTTGAAGATAGATTAGATACTGTATTCCCCGGAGTTTTTTTAAGGATATAATCTGAAATCGAAACAAGTGTATATTCTTCACCAAACATTACTCCGTCTTCACAGACAATAGCAAGGCGATCAACATCAGGATCGACAACAAACCCGATGTGTGCCTTTCCTTTAATTACAAACTCTGAAATATCTGTGAGATTTTCAGGCAAAGGTTCAGGATTATGAGCGAAATTACCATCAGGAGTTATATTCAGTTCAATCACTTTGTCGACTCCTAAAGACTTGAGTAACTGAGGAAGAATTATGCCTCCGACCGAGTTGATGCAATCTATTGCGACAGTAAATCCGGCAGATTTAATTGCTTTTACATCAACAAGATCTAATCCGAGAATCAGATCAATATGCTTCTTATCCCAGGAAGCATCATGTTCTAATGATCCTGTCAGATCACTTGAAATAAAATTGAAATCTTCTCCGGCAGCTATCTCCAGCACCTTCATTCCATCCTGAGCGGAAAGAAACTCACCTTTTTCATTCAACAGTTTCAGAGCATTCCATTCAGCCGGATTATGGCTTGCAGTAATTATAATACCTCCATCAGCATGTATCCCTGTAACAGCAAGCTCTACAGTGGGAGTTGTTGACATTCCCAGATCAATAACATTTATTCCCAGGCTGCGTAAAGTAGTAATTACCAGGTTATTTACCATGCTTCCTGATTTGCGGGCATCACGACCCACAATTACTTTCAAACCAGTTTTTTTATGCCTTAACTGAACCCATGTACCGAAGGCTGCCGCAAATTTTACTATATCGACAGGAGAGAGACTTTCTCCCGGTTTTCCACCAATGGTTCCTCTGATACCTGATATAGATTTAATTAATGCCATATTGATATGATTTTCAGACTCACAAAGGTGCAAAAAAAACATCAAATCATAATATCGCCAAATAATTGTACCTTTGCACCCTGATAATTAATTGATATGGAGAACCGAAAACCTGCACAAATAAGGCTTAACAGGTTTATTGCCAACAGTGGTGTCTGCTCAAGAAGAGACGCCGATGAGCATATAAAAAACGGACTGATATCAGTAAATGGTCACATTGTAACAGATATGGGGATAAAGGTCAGTTATGATGATGATGTCCGTTTTAAGAAAAAAAGACTTTCGGTTAAAAAAAAGGTATATATACTTATGAATAAACCGAAAGATTATGTCACTACTGTAGAAGATCCCCATGCTGAACATACTGTACTTGAGCTTATCGGCGACAGTTGTCCCGAAAGAGTCTATCCTGTTGGGCGACTTGATAAGGCAACAACAGGAGTCCTTCTACTCACCAATGACGGAGATCTTGCAGGAAAACTTACCCACCCAAAGTATAAAAGAAGAAAAATATACCATGTTTTTCTCGATAATCCTGTAACTAAAAACGATCTGTTCAAACTGACTGAAGGTATAGACCTTGATGGCACGACAATTATAGCGGATGCGGTATCATACGCTGACCCTGTCGATAAAAGTCAGATTGGCATAGAGCTTCATTCCGGACAAAACAGGGTTATCCGCAGAATGTTTGAAACGCTTGGCTATAAAGTCAAGAAACTCGACCGGGTTTATTTTGCAGGACTTACCAAAAAAAATGTCCAACGTGGAAAGTGGAGATACCTTAACGATAAGGAGGTAAGCATGCTAAAACGGGGTATTTTTTAATAACTAAAAATGAGTCATAGATCTGGTTTTGTAAACATTCTGGGGAATCCCAATGTCGGGAAATCGACTATTATGAATTCTCTCGTCGGCGAAAAGCTTTCTATTATTACATCAAAAGCTCAGACTACACGTCACAGGATAATGGGAATCGTTAACGGGGAGGATTTTCAGATAGTCTATTCTGATACTCCCGGGATACTAAGGCCCCAGTATAAACTTCAGGAGACAATGATGAACTTAGTCAATACAGCCCTGTCTGATGCTGACATGATTCTTTATATCACTGATGTAACAGAACATTCTGCTAACGAAGGAGAATATATTGAAAAGATAAAAGAAACAGAAATTCCTGTAATTATTGCTGTAAATAAGATTGACCTTACAAATCAGGGTGATCTTGAAAAAATCGTTGAATTATGGCATATGGCATTTCCTGATTCTCCTGTTATCCCAATTTCTGCACTTAAAAACTTTAATCTCGATCATCTTTTGAAAGCAATTTTGGTTAAGCTTCCTGAAAACCCTCCATTTTTCCCGAAAGATCAGCTTACGGACAAATATGAAAGGTTTTTTGCTTCGGAGATTATACGCGAAAAGATTCTGGTAAATTATAAAAAAGAGATCCCGTATTCCGTTGAGATAGAGATTGAAAGCTTTAAAGATGAAAAGGCTATCATCAGAATAAGGGCCCTGATTCATGTCACACGCGACAGTCAGAAAGGGATAATTATCGGGCATAAAGGATCTATGTTAAAAAAGGTAGGAACTGAAGCCAGGCAGGATATGGAAGATTTTTTCAAGAAGAAAGTTTTCCTTGAATTATATGTTAAGGTGACTAAGGACTGGAGAGATAAACCATTGATGCTTAAACGATTTGGTTATCGTTAGGACGAGTATTAGAATAATATATGAGTAGAATAGTTGCAATAGTAGGCAGACCAAATGTTGGGAAATCGACACTTTTCAACAGGCTCACCGATTCACGGGAAGCTATTGTTGACGAAGTAAGCGGAGTTACCCGCGATCGCAACTATGGTGTTTCTTACTGGAATGGAATCGATTTTTCAGTAATCGATACAGGTGGATATGTTCAGAACTCTGATGACATTTTTGAAGAAGAGATAAATAAACAGGTTCTGCTTGCCATCGAAGAGTCAGATCTTATACTTTTTATGGTCGATGTTACCTGTGGTATCCACGATCTGGATACATCAGTAGCCTCACTTCTCAGAAAAGTAGACAAGAAAGTACTTCTCGTCGTAAACAAGGTTGATAATGGCGAAAGACTAATGGATGCCAATGAATTTTATAATCTTGGTCTTGGTGATTATTTCCCGTTAAGTTCAATGAATGGCAGCGGCACGGGTGAACTGCTTGATGAAGTTGTAAAGAACCTGCCGGCCGAAGAACCCGGTCTATTACCGAATCTGCCCAGGATAGCAATTGTCGGACGGCCTAATGTCGGCAAATCATCACTGGCAAACTCTCTTTTGGGAGAAGAAAGAAATATAGTCACTCCGGTTGCCGGAACTACCCGCGATTCAATATACACCAGATATAACAAATTTCAGCACGATTTTCTCCTTGTCGATACAGCAGGTCTGCGCAAGAAAGGAAAAGTAAGTGAAGATATCGAATTTTATTCAGTGATGCGAGCTGTTAAAACCATTGAAAACTCAGATATTTGTCTTCTACTTATCGATGCTACAAGAGGAATTGAGGCTCAGGACCTCAATATCATGTCGCTAATTCAAAAGAATAACAAAGGCATGATAGTGCTAGTGAATAAATGGGATCTCATTGAAAAAGAAAATAATACTACAATTCTGGTTGAAAAAGATATAAGGGAAAAAACAGCCCCTTTCACTGATTATCCTATTCTGTTTATTTCAGCAACTAATAAGCAGAGGATTCATAAAGTGCTTGAATTGATAGAAATGGTTAATCAGAACAGGAACAGGAAAATAAGTACATCGGAATTAAATGAGGTGATGCTTCAGGTTGTCAAAAACAATCCGCCCCCGGCATTAAAAGGGAAATACGTTAAGATCAAATATGTGACTCAACTTCCGATATATACTCCTGCTTTTGCATTTTTTTGTAACCTGCCTCAATATGTGAAAGATCCATATAAAAGGTATCTGGAGAACAGGATGAGGGAGAAATTTGATTTTACAGGAGTCCCGATTAGGATATTTTTCAGAAAAAAATGATCAAATTTGGTGTGGTTTTTGTTATTGAAAATTTATTGACTTAAGAACCATGAGAAAAATTGGATACCTGGTTATAGTTTTAATTATCATATTTGTTCTGAATTCGTGCAGGAAGGTTGAGCAACTGCCAGCAATTCCTCATATTGAATTCACGAGCTTTACAATTTTTGACACAACCGATATTCTGGGTAATAATTCAAAGGGAGGAAGACTCAAGTTTTATTTTGAAGACGGTGATGGTGACCTTGGGTTAAATGCTCCTGCTTTAGATCAGACTGATTCGACAAATTTGTTTCTTACTCTTTACAGGAAAGAGGATGGAGTCATGATGCCTGCTCCGGATAATGATCCATTAAAACCGTCCCCTTACAGGATCCCTTATATGGAGAGGACGGGACAGAATAAAATATTGAAAGGGACAATATCCGTAACTTTCCTATATCTGTTTTATTCTCCAGCTGATACAATCAGATATGATTTTTATATTAAAGACAGGGCCCTGAATGAGAGTAATGTTGCATCCACAAGTGAAATAGTGCTTTCTGTAAATAATATTTATAAATAACCTTCTCAGACTTTCACACCCATTAAAAGGACATCATCAACCTGGTCAAAGGAACCTTTCCAATCAAAGTAGAATTTCGACATAGCCTCTTTCTGTTCATCCATTGGTAATCTGGATACCTGTTCAATCATCCTCTTTAACCTAGCTATTTTCAGTTTTTTACCATCTTTCCCACCAAACTGGTCGGGCAGTCCGTCAGAAAACAGATAAACAGTATCTCCTTCCTTAAGATAATATTCCTGATCATCGAAGAATTTCTCAATCACAGATTCACCTCCGACCGAGGATCTGTTACCTTTAATATAATATGGTTCACCATCGAGGACAAGAATTACAGGTCGCATTGCAGAAGCAAATCTGACATGGCGGGTTGTAATATTAAATTCACAAACCACCATATCCATACCGTCATTAGAGACACCTAATTCCACATTCTGGTTAAGGGTAGAAAATATCTGCTTATCAAGAAGAGTCAAAATTTCGGAGGGTTTTGAAATTCTCTTTCTGGTAACAATATCCTGAAGAAGTGTGGAACCAATCATCGACATGAATGCGCCAGGAACGCCATGCCCTGTAGAATCGGCACAGACCAGAATAAACTTATCATCTTCAAGCTTATCAAACCAGTAAAAATCACCGCTTACAATATCCCTGGGATGAAACAGAATAAATGCATCTTTAAATGATTCCTTTAGCTTGTTTATATCAGGCAAAATACTTGTTTGTATGCGCTTGGCGTAGTTTATACTATCGGTGATCTCAATATTCTGAAGTTCGATTTCTCCTTTCTGCTTCATTACTACACTTGTTCTGGCTGCGAGCTCTTTTTCAAGATATTCCTGAATCTTCTTCTGGGATTTTTCCCTTTCCCGTATTATCAGAATTACAATGCCGGCTATAACTGCCATCGCTGACAGAATGAACCACCATGTTCTATAGAAAGGTTTTTTAATTAAAATATCGAATGATACAGGTGATCCCTGGGAGAGGCCATTTTCGTTTACTGATGTAAGACTGAATTTATACTTGCCGTCGCTGAGACTATACAATACTTCTCTCGAGGTGGTCATTTTACTCCAGTTAAGATCAAAGTTTTTTAGAAATGTACTGTAATAAACTTTCCCCGGTTCACTGAAATTAATGCCTGAATAGTAAATCTTGATCTTGTACTTCATATAAGGAAGTGTAAACGATGTTTGAAAAGGATAAGGCACATCATTTATCTCTATAATATTTATGTTATTAAATGGAGTTACCTTGCTCTGCTTGTCCTTTAACCGGTCATAGATTATTAAACCTTCTGTTGTCCCGATCAAGATTTTTTTGTCGGTCGATTCAAACATTCCGTCCGGATTGCAAACACCAATCTTTGCAAAATCAGTCCCGAAAATCTTTACATTTCCGGTTTCAGTATCAAACCTTGAAAATCCTTTACTATGACCTACCCAGATATTGTTTTCAGCGTCAGCAAGGAGACTATAACAATAATTTGACATCAAATTACTCGATCTGGTTATTGCAGAAACAGTATCCTTAAGGAATTTAAAAATACCATTGCCTTCAGTCGAAGCCCATATTGCTCCATCACTGCTTTGCGTAAAAGAGAGTATCCTGTTTCTGGTGCTTCCAAACATGGTTGCAGTTCCCGATGTAATATTAAAATCGCGATCAATCTTATATAATTTCTCACTCTCAGTACCAATATAGGCAGTTCCTTCATGAGAAAGGAATATCTTATTAATGCTGTTATGAGGTAACCCATTATTGATATCAAATTGTTTCTCAGTTTTGCCTGTTTTATTGAGGACAATAACACCATTAGTTGTTGCCAGCCAGATATTCTTGTTATCCATTTCAATATCTTTAATATTATCTGCTCCTGAATCACCAGACTTGTAGAACCTTCTTACCGAGCCGTTTTTGCTTCTGATAAATAAGCCATTTCCTTCGGTCCCTATCCATAAGTTTTTTTCCTGGTCAAGATAAAACGATTTTATCTCCTTATTTCCAATTTGATTGGCAAGATCAGTGAAAGAGACTGACTTACCGGCAACTGGATCAAAAATGTGAAACCCGGTTGGTGTACCAAGAAGATAATTGTTATCAAAATTTTTAATATAAAGGATATCGTTCCCCTGCGAATTCTTCCCGGGTGCATAATAACTAAAAGAATAAGACGTCAGCATAGAAATGCCTTCGCCATATAACCCGAACCAATAATTCCCTTCAATATCCTGAAAAACCGTTCTCACATCATTCGCATTCAGTCCTGAATTCATATCATAAAACCTGGCTAATTTCACTTTTTCATTATTATCCGAGAGATTCAGCTGGATTACTCCCGAACCGGTAGTTGAAACCCAGAATGATTTGTTGGAATCTTCAGTGATAGATTGAACTTTCAGTGATTTCAATTCGGGGCGGTCTGCGAAACGTGTGAGATCGTTCCCTTTATCAGATATACTTAATTGAAATAACCCATTGCCGTCAGTTCCGAGAATAAATCTAAAGCCATCATCTATCTTGTGTATAGAAGTAACGCCGTAAGAATCAAACCCTTCAACAACTTTGATTACCGAAACAGTATCTTTCTCAAGTCTGCACACCAAAAGATTCTCCTGGGTACCAATAAGCAAATTACCTGAGTTTGTAAAGGAAGCAGAAAACAAACCCGGATCAATAGAAAATGCATATCGATGTACCTCTTTAGGATTCAGAGGATTTATTGAAAAAACCGCTTTCCCCTGTGGAATTACATAAATCAGACCATCTGGCCCTTCAATAAGCTCGCTGATACTTTTTGAATTCGTAAGCGGAACTATATTCAAATTATTCTCCTTAGCATATAAAACCGTGCCATCACTGCAACCGAACCAAAGGATTCCTCGTTTATCTTTAAGGCTTTTTGTAGGGTACCGGCCAGATGATGAATCAGGGTATTGTACATGAAAAAATTTATAACCGTCAAAACGATACAGCCCGTTACCTAATCCAACCCATAGAAAACCATTGTTTGACTGGTTAATAGTATAAACATAACCACTTGGGATATTCCTCTCAGTTCCATAATTCATGAAACTGTAAATCTGACCATTTAATAATGCTGAAAATAAAAATAAGAACCCGATGGTGCTGTTTAATATTTTCAAATTGATATTAAATCTCATTTCAGGTTTTAGTTATTTCTTTGGCTTTACTTTCTCATAACCTACTTTAGGCTGGTATACAGGTACCCCACCGATCGGTGAACTAAAAAACTTGACTGCATCGCCCCTTTGGTTTTCCAGAGTAATTACCACATTATTATTCTTAACCAGTTCGTCCTGCCTTTTATGAAACTGAAAATCAAGTGAAGATTTTACCTCTGCAGGTTCAATCGGGATCTTAGAAAAGATCCAATTATCCTCATTTGAAATAGGAACAGAAACTCCCTGTTTGTATCTCGAAACCACTAAAATGTTACCATCATTGTCCCAGTCAAAATTACTTTGTCTGATGTACACAATGCCGGTATCAATATAAGGATATATGTGCGAAACACTCTTAAAATCATTCCACATACGAAAATGATATGCATAGGTGAATGCGTTAGCTCCTTCAATCGGAATATTGTTGTCTGGATCACTGCTTAGAAAATACCTGTAAAGATTCCCATCATCACCACTTATTCCTTCGCATACTATTTTAAAAATATAACTGTTCCATCTTGTGTTAAAATCTCCTTCGGAAGGATTAAACGGCCCGAAAGTATAATACTTATTATCATACTTCGCGTCATTACCGAAAATCTTGGATGCCAACAAATTACCCGATTTGTAGTTTAATCCTTTCAACAGACCCCTTGATTCCTCGTTTTTTTCAGGATCCACTCCTTTACCTCCATAAACGGAGAACTTCGTTTTAGTATTAAATTCGTCTTGTATTTCATCATATTCGCCACCACAATCGGGGTCAAAAACCCTTATATAAATCGGTTGGGTGAAATCTTTCAGAATACTAAAGAAGAAGATCTGATAAAAATCAGCGTCTCCCCAGGATGTCTTACCATCTTTCCCAAAAGTCACAAGAAAAGGAATATTTTCATCTTTCCCCGGAACTGGCTGCCCGGATAATCTGGCAAACATCGGAAACCCAAATAAAAAAATTAGAAGAAGTATTTTATATCTTGATTTATTCAATTTCATTAATCTCAAAATTAGTTATTTTCACCATCAAGGTTGACGAAATACAATAATATTTTTTGATACACATGCATACTTGACCACACCTCCCGGTTCCGGTTCTGCTGATACGATAAGCTGAATATTATAAGTTCCGGATTTTGTGTAACTTTTATCAACGTTTTTACCAATTGCAATTGTTTCATCGCCAAAATTCCAGTAGTATCGTGCAATTTTCCATCCCGGAAGATTTGTACTGTCGGCATTCAATTTTATCCTTTGGCCCGTTGCAATCTTATCAGGTGCTGAAATATAAGGTTGCTCAATTTCTGTTAAAACAAGGGTTTCCGTTTTTTCGTTGTACGTAACCTCTTTGGTAACAAGGTTTACCACATCAAGTTGAACCAAGTATGTTCCCGGGCCGCTAAAACAATGCTCAACAACCGGTCCTGTAGCATTGTTCCCATCTCCGAATTTCCATTCATAGCGGAATGGCATAGTATCATACTTTACCGCATTCTCTTCAAAAAACCTGAAACAATAATTATTGTCAACAAGTGTGTCGCAAGATGCTTTCCTGATTATTGTTGAAGTGAATTTGTAGATATTATCTTCTATACGTCGATTTGAGGAAAAATAACCGGTCTGAAGATTGTCTTCAGCCACAAAGGCAAAATCATCGGATGTGGAATTAATTGGCTTGGGAAGAAGGACAGGATCTTCCCATGAACCATTATTGAATGAGGTATAATAAACGTCCAGATTACCGATACCACCGGGTCTGTTGGATGAGAAATATAATCTGCCTGATGGATGAATATAAGGATAGTTTTCAATTCCAGAAGAATTCACTTTAGGTCCAAGATTAACAGGAGGAGCCCATTCTCCGTTAATTAATTCACAGTAGTACAGATCAGATCCTCCCTGTCCTCCGGGCATATCAGAGGCAAAGAATAAGTATTTCCCATCTTTGCTTACTGAGGGCTGGCCAACTTCATATTGCGGATTATTGTATTTAAAAGGGCGTAAAGATATAAGATCTGTGCCAGAGAGGTCAGCAATAAATATTCCATTATGGTTCTTGAAGTTCTTTTCAGTGGTTATTTCTCCAGTTTCAACTTCACTTGTAAAATATACAGTTTTGCCATCAGGAGCCAGACATAAAGGTCCATTATTGAATTTATCACTGCGTTCGCTTTTTAATATTCTTGGTTTCCTGAATGCAGAAGTGTCTTTTTTTTCTGCAAGATAAATATTATAAAGACGGCGACCATCAAAGGCAGTACGATCTGTAATGCCGCTGAATCGTCTGTTGGAACAGAACATAATTCCATCTTTGACTATTACCGGAGATATATCGCTAAAGCCATTTGAACTAAATGACATTCTTTTAACCTCATAAACAGAAGGTTGCTGGGCTTTAGTTTGAAATGAAACCAGAAGTACGATTAGAACAAATGTTATGATATTTAAAATCCTTTTCACCATATGTCAAAAGTACCTCGGGTTAGCAGCGCTTACCTTATATCCGAATTCGTATCGCAAAATAAATTCACTCGACCCTTTTGAGTAGGAATTCATCCTTCCAATTGGATAATCATAGGAGAATCCGAACATTAGTTGCGGATTAAGCTGAACCTGAAGAATCCCTACAGCAACCTCTTCTGAGGTTCTCCACGAGCCACCCAACCAGATGAGATCCCCAAATATAAAATTACCGTTTATATCAAATTGAGTTAGCTTTTTTGTTCTTTCCAGTGAATAATCAATCATTACCGAAGGTTTAAACTTAAAAGCCTGCGAAAATGTAATAAGTCCTCCGGCAGAAAATATCAAATCATATTTATTAAAACTATTATAAGCTTCAAGGGAACCTGTTGAAATGTTTTTTCTATAGCTGAGAAATGCGGGAACAGAAACTCCGGCAAATAATTTATCGCTGAAATAGTAGACTCCTGCACCAACGTTGGGAAGAAAATAAGGTTTGTTATTTACAGTGAAAACCGGGTCATTTTTTGTTGTTGTAAGAATACCTGAGTAGTCAGTGTTCGAACGATCAAAACCCACTTTTAGTCCAAATGAAAGCTTTCCTTCTCCAAACCTGATACGGTAGGCATAACTTGCATAAATGCTTTGGGATTTAGTAAACCCGAATTTCATGAACTGAGCCATTATGCCGAGTCCAACCTTGTCGTTTTTCATCGGTGCGTTAAGAGAAACCGACTGAAAAACAGGAGCATCAGGTATGCCCATCCACTGCATCCGGTATGATAAAAATGCGCTCAGTGCCCCACGCGAACCAGCATAAGCAGGATTGATCAACAGGCCATTCTGGAGATACTGGCTATAAACAGGATACCCGAGGCTGACCCCTGTAGAGTCAGGAATTGCCTGCCCTGGAACACTTGTGAATACTGATAAAAAGAAAAAAGAGAATATTAATTTTATCTTATTCATTCGTTAAAGATCACCATAAAACCGTATTAAAAACTATGCCATCAATATCGTTTAAGAACAATAAATCCGCTTTTTCTGAAAACCGGACCATTTGATCTTTTTGAAGTTATTTTCAACATATAATAATATGTGCCTTCCGAAAGATCAAGTCCTTTGAAATTCTTCCCATCCCAATCTGTCCATTTCTGATTGCCGCGGTTAGAAGTTTTAAATACTTCCGTACCGGCTCCGTTAACTATACTCAGATCAATATAATTATCATCCTGATTCAATCCTTCAATAACAAATGTATTATTCCAGTCATCACCGTTTGGAGAAAATCCCTGAGGTATAAAATCTTTCAATAATTCAATATCTACCGAATCCTTTAGTTTGCACGGACCTTTGTGCACTGTCCACAAAAATAAATTCTTACCGACAGACAGATTACTGACTTCTGTTTTATAACTCGTTGTATCTTCAATTGAACTTGTCCCGTTGTCAAGCACTTTCCAGGTTCCTGTTTCTCCAACCAATCCCGGATTGATGGCTTTCATATGGTAAATTTTCTCAATTGAATAGATAGAAGTATCAGGCCCTGCATAAACCTGGCTCACCGGCAACGGGTCAATACCAATATCCAGAGGTGTTGAGACACTAATGCAACAATCATTGGCTCCCGATTTTACGGTACGTTTATATTTAATTGGAGCGAATAAAGCCGGTGGCTGATAATTGGAAGAGCTGTTAGTGCCTGATGCTGCAGTCCAATTAGCTCCCCCATCGATACTCTGTTCCCAATAATATTTATATACACCTGAACCACCTGAGAGTGTTGCCCCGGTAATAATATCCGGCACCAGGCTATAACATACTTTTGCATCGCCTGATATAGTATTGTTAGTTATAAGCGGAAGAACAGTTTCAGTAATTGAATTGCTGATATCAGTGCATGCTCCGGATATAACTTCTCGTTTATAGTATGTTGTTGCTGTCAGCGAAGGCGGCTGAAAAGAAATTCCTGTGCCTCCGGCAGGAACAGGGTTAAAAACAGAATTATCGATCGAGTATTTCCACTGGTAAGCATAATCCCCCGGAATACCTGACCCGCCTGTAGCAGGAGTACCCTGCAGCAGGCTTGGTACCTGATTATAACATATTGTCTCTGTAACTCCCCCGGCAAAAAGTGATATGTTATTATTTAATATTGGTTTATGAACAATAATTCTTATTGATTTGCTGACATCGAAGCAGGCTGACGAGAATACAATCCTTTTGTACCTGGTTGTATCAGTTAATATAGGTGGCTGATAATCAGGACCTGTTGCTCCGGAGATAAGGGTCCATGTATGAGATTTTGTGCTGTCCTGCCAGTTATAGGTATAAATTAAGTTACCTCCAGAGAGAGTCGGAGTTTTGGATCCGATAAGGTTTGCCGGTGTAGATCCGGAACAAATTGACGGATCCGGTGCAATAGTATTATTTGTTATAACCGGGAAATCTTTAAGCAGAACTGCGTTACTTGTAGACGTACAAACATTGTTACTTCCTGAATAAACAACACGTCTGAAGATATATTGGTTCGAGGGTATCCTCTGAACCAATTCTGTTGGGTTATAACCGGTTCCATTGCTGACTCCCGGTGCCGTTCCCCACCCCGTACCATTTATGTTGCTCTCCCATTTAAATATATAGGTATTATCTCCTCCTGCCAATGCCGGAGTAGTTGCAGAGGTTGTTGCTGAAAGGTTGGTAAATGTCATACCATAACAAATATCGGGAGGAAAATTGAGTATCCTGTTATTCTTTATTGTGTCAAGGACTGTAATTTTAACAATAGTTGTCGAATCTACACATCTGCCAGAGGTTACAGTACGTCTGTACCAGGAGGTAAACTTAAGCGCAGGCAGAGGAGTATAGCCCTCTGAATTATGAGGATTTGCTGGAGTAGAAAACAGGCTGTTATTGAGGCTGACTCCCCAATTGAAAGCGTATATACCATTACCGTCCTGCAATATTGCTTTAGAAGTAAATGCAGGAGGATCCTGTGCAAAACAGATTGTATCGGATGTGCCAACAATATTATTCTTTATGAAAGGCTGCACAATAATTTTAACTGGTTTACTGATATCAACCAGAGCGGTTGGAGTTGAAGAATCTGTAATTGTTCTCCTGAACCAGACAGTTGCGGTTTCAATCAGAGCTGGTGTATAGTTAGTAGGATCAGGATCATTGACAAGAGTTGTCCAGGCAGTCTGGTTATAACTTTTCTCCCACTTATAGGTATAAGGTCCAGTTCCTCCAACAGGAATAGTCCCGTTGAATTTTGGAGGTATCATATTGGAACAGACTGAATCGATCTGATTCCCCGTAACAGAAGAACTGATTGAGTTGAACAAGAAACCGTTCAAAATTGCTTTAAAGCCTTCTCTTTTTTCACCCGTACTCCCTGCAGTTGCAGAAGAAAAAGGATCATTACCCGGAAGACCTCCATTCAGAACAGTGGTAATATTTCCTGTTGTATTAGTGCTGACATATAAAAATCCACCTCCCCCACCACCTCCTTCGCCAAAAGCACCAGGATTATCACCTCCCTTTCCTCCCAATGCAGAAAAGGTCAAAGGAGTTGATCCATAACTATGTAATGAAAGTGCTATTGAACCTCCGCCTCCGCCACCTCCGGAACCTCCATTAAGAACTGCCGTACCTCCATCACCTCCGTTAGCAAGTAATTTACCTCCCCTACCTATTATAGTATCAGATACAATTATTACGATTCCTCCTCCATTTCCACCAGAAGGTGAAAGGCCAGTAAGAGAAGTAGATGCACCTCCACCACCACCGAAAAAAATTCGGTTAATAAATGAAGGAAAAGTAGGTTGTTCAGATGTCCATCCACCCAAGCCACCAGCTTGTGGGGCTGTACACAAGTTGTCTTCATATCCACCTATACCACCGGCTCCATGATTTGATCCTCCTCCTCCTCCAGAGAACCTTCCGTTGCCACCGCCTCCACTTGTATAATTCGGACCCTGACCTTTCATATGTGACGGTGCTAGAAGAGTTCCAAAGTCATCATGAATAGCAATACCTTCTCCTTTGAATCCTGCATTAGTAAAACTTCGTGCATAATAGTCAAGAATTGTTGTAGGAACTACCATAGCGCATCTGCCAACTCCAATTGTATCCTTACCTCCGGCAAATCCACATTTTGACACATCAATATCTGCATTCAGAGTCAACGTTCTTCCAATAACAAGAGCCAGAACACCTCCTTTTTTTGAAATGCTGTTCCATGGATTACAAAAAAGTTTGCCTGTTATAATCGCATTGTTGTAATATGGCACTCTTACTATCTGAATACTACCCTTTGGGTCATAGGTATTAATAAGATTATTTCGGAAAACGATTTCGTTAGTACCTCCATCGACAGATTGAATAATCATAAATTCATGCAATCCGGGTTGCCCAAAAATACTTTGAATAAAACCATAACCTGTGGTTGGGGTGTTGATCCCAACACCTTGCATCTGAATAAGTATGATGGTATCGGGTGCACTGAAACCAGTTACATCATCAACAATAACTCTGTCACTTGCCGGTATGCTTATTACATGAGCCGCAGGTTGATTAAGGTTCCCTGACAGACTTTTCTGAGATAATAACACACTACTGTTAAAACCAAGTATCAGCAAACAAAAAATTAGTCTCTTGCTATGGCTCAAAAAATTGCCGGTCATCATTTAGATATCAGAACTGCTAATATAACTATTATCCTGAATATTTTTACTTATATTTATTTAATATGGGCCCCTGTTGGTCAAATTGTTTTCGATCCAAACTGATCCTTGGTTTAAATCTTCCCAACTCTAAGTACTCAAGGCACTTTAGGCACCAGGTTTTTCAACTGTGTATATAACCGGTAATTCAAAATAAAAAACAGAGCCCTCGCCAACCTCTGATTCAAACCATATCTTCCCATTTGCACTTTCAATATATTTCTTTGCAATTGATAACCCAAGTCCCATTCCCGACGACTTTGTTGTAAAATTAGGGGTGAAAAGATTCCTTCGCAGGCTTTCAGGTATACCTGTTCCGTTATCTGAAACCGATACAATAACTTTGTCGCTTTTAACTTCAATATTCAACATTATCAGCCCATCCCGTCCTGCGGGTATTGATTGAATCCCATTTTTTATAAGATTCGAGAAGACTCCGTTAAGTTGCTCTTTATCAGCATAAATAATAATTTTGCTTTCGTGAGGCCAATGTACGCGGAAGGCAACATTTTCAGTATTTTTAAAGAGTTCGAGGGTTATCCTGATCTGCTCAAGGATGTTAACCTCCACCGGGTTACTTACCGGCATCTTTGCAAAGGCCGAAAAAGCAGAGGCAATGGAGGAGAGATTATCAATATATTCGATTTGGTTCTTTGTAAAACGATCAATCGTCTTATCAAATCCGGGTACTTTATCATTCCACGATTTAAACAGCTGCTGGATATTTAATTTCATTGGCGTAAGAGGATTCTTTATCTCATGAGCAATCTGTTTGGCCATTTCTCTCCAGGCATATTCCCTTTCGGAGTTGGCCAGCTTGTGAGTGCTCTCCTCGATCTCATCAACCATCCTGTTATACTGTTTGACAAGCTCCCCAATTTCATCGTTTCCCGCGTATGCTAGCTGTTCACTTTTTTTCCCCACGCCTACGGTAGCAAGTCCCTTACTGAGCATATCGAGCGGTGAGGTCAGTCGTCCACTGATAAAAACAGCAAGACTCATTGTAATTATTATAAGTAGCAGGGTAAAATTAATAACTGCGACTATAAGGTTTGAAATCTCCTTCGCAAGTACGCTTTGCATCCTAAAATATGGCAGATTCAGATATGCGATAACTTTATTATCAGTATTGAAAAATGGAATATAGGCTGATAAATACTGAAGATTCCCGATTTTTTCCCTCTGATAATATTCACTTATTTTACGATGTTCAAGGTTATACAATGCCATATTGTTTATACGCTCGCTTGTCAGGTCCCGGTCAAAAATTTCCTGCCGTGAGGTAGAAATAAGGAATCCACTGAGATTATAAAGATTAATGTCAGTATTGAAAACATTGGAAAGCTTTACCAGTAACTCATTCAGTGACGAATATCCATTACCTTTCCAGTCAGGTGAAATATACTTTTCCATCGAAAGATTACTTTCGAGCTCGATATAAACCGAATTAAGCTTTTCCTTTATATTTTCATAGTGTTTTGACTGGTATTGGCTAATGGTAATATATGCCACCACTACACCTATCAAAATAAATGAGAATAATAGTATTCCTATAAAGGAGAGTTGAAGCTTCTGCCGGAAGTTAAATATATTCAAACCTCTGACTGGGGGTCTCCTGATCAACAGAATAATCATATTTGAGAAGAAAAGGATGAAAGCAAAGAGATATGCAAAGGAGATTATTATATCGCCGGGTGTAACATCTGGTCTGGTTAATATTACGGTAGCATTCCCGTTTTTATAAAGAACATGTTTAAACCCGTCTGTTTTGAAAATCCTGTAATCTGAAAATTTATCAATGTATTCGGCATCTGTTTTATCAAAAGGAAACTCACCGGTTATAAGAACAAGTTTACCATTAATGTATTTTGCAAAAGAATAATCCCTTAACCCTGCATATTCATGGTATTTTCTATCAAGAAGCAATTCCGAATAGCCTGGCTGGAATACATTCACATCACTGTATAGTTCAATGAATAAGCCATTTGTCTTGTAATTCTCCGATTTGTAATAAGACCTGCCCAGATAGTATGATCTTCCTCCCTGATTATCGAGAAAATAAAAATCAGTGCCTGTTAGTCTATGTCCATCCCGTTTTATACGGTCATCAAAAAAACTAAAGCAGTTCTGCGACTTTTCACTGCCGGAACCAATTTGCAACAGTTGATTATTCTGGCAAAGGATAATGTTTATATGATAATTCTTCCAGAATCCGGTGAAATAATTATCCTGAAGATAGTTTTTTATTTTTTCGACATTGTCTTTGTTGAAATATTTAACCCTCATCATATTGGAGAGAGCAGTATCCTTCACAATTGCAGGGTATAAATCGAGCAGAAGATGTTCAGCTTCAGGGTCATTTTCAGTTGAAAAAGAGACTGCCTGAATTTTAAGATTTTCAATTGTCTTCTTCTCGGACAGGATTGTAATAAAATATAGAAAATAGACTCCTGAGATGATGGAAAGAATTACAGTAATACTTAACAGGCCCAGATTTCTATTTGTTGATATCCAAATACTTACGACCAGAACAAAATAAAATATTATCAAAGGGATCATAGTTCCCGGCTTATTATAGAAAAAGATAGCCGGAACAATAAATGAAGTTATTATGGAAAAGATAACAGTTCCTGTGCTTAATAGTCTGGCACTTTGAAATATTTTAAACAGATAGAACACCGGAACCAGCAGTAAAAGGAATATGCATGCAAACCCGGCAAAACTATACACATTCAATTCCAGTACTTTATAAGTTTCAAAATTTATATTGGAGATTGAAATGAGCTGGTTGAAAATCCATTGATATAAACTTAAGATCAGAGCTCCTGTAAAGAGCAAAACTGAAAGGAACAGATAATTGGCTGTCCCTTTATTCTCTTTTCGTGCCTTAACAGGAAAATAAAGGTAAAGGAATGTGGAAAAAGCCGCTGCAAGAATGCTGAGCATCACAAGGTGACCTAATGATGGGATAATCTTGTTTAGAGAGAACAGGTATGGAGAAAATAGTTCGGTCTGAAAAACCGACAGAGGTTTACCGGAGAGAAGAAGAAACAAATAGATAAGTGTATAAATCGCAAGGGCAAAACCCACTCCGGACAGACCTCTCCCCTTACTACAAAATAATTTAACAAGCTCGAAAGAAAGGAGAATGATCAGAACCAATGCGCCTACCCACAGATATAACGGGATATAAATAAAAGAGGTATTCCCTTTGACTGCAGGAAATAAGATAGAAAAGAGGAAATCTCCTTTTTTATCAAAAACGTGATATTCAGATGCGTTTTTTTCGGTATCCAGATCAACATTCTCAGGAATCCCGAATTCCTTTTCAAACCCGCTTTTGATGATGTTATTCTCGAAACCATAATCAGTGCGTATTCTGAGCAAGCCAATAATCCTGTCATTTCCAGCCTGAATAGTTTTGGTAAGAAACCATCCGTTTTGTAAAAAAACCAACGGTTTGTTATAGAGTGAATCCATGAATACCCTGGGTACATCAAAGTCATTATCTGACCAGTAGACAAGTTTATTGTCAAGATATTCAAGTAGGCTGATCCTGTTTTTTTCTGCAGTCGTAAAAAGGTCATTTTTAGAAATAGTATCATTAGGATTTTCCCTGGCCAGAACAGGTTTTAACCCATTGAGGCAATCCTCCATGATTTTCTCTTTCGCAACCAGATTTTTATTAAACATCCTGGTTCTGAAGCGATACTCAAAATCGCTGAAATAAACTTTTTCTGCAGCAAGTGCCAGAATTATGAATACAACGGCCAGAATGGAAAGAAATATAGGATAACGATAGGCTTTCATAATTTAATATTCATAGCTTATTCATGATGATACGGTTCTCCTTTAATTATTGTAAATACCCTGTAAAGCTGTTCAAGAAACAATAATCGTACCAGTTGATGAGGGTAAGTCATCTTTGACAAAGACATTTTATAATCGGCCCTTTTATAAACTGCCTCCGAGAAGCCCCAGGGACCACCAATAACAAAAACGATCCTTTTTTTTGGAAGTAAAAACATCTTTTCCAAAACTCCTGAAAATTCAAGTGTCCTTAACTCCTTCCCTCTTTCATCAAGTAATATGATATAATCATCATCAGTAACTGACTGAATAATTTTTGTTGCCTCTTTGGTTTTTTGTTCCTGAACGGGCATGTTCTTTGTATTCTTAACATCAGGAAGCGTAATTATTTCAAAACCCGTATATTTTTTGATGCGGTTTGAATATAAATCAACCAATTCCAAAATATGTTTATCTGTAATCTTGCCTGTTTGCAACAATGCTATTTTCATGATTTACGATGTGACTATTGTCCTTTATAACTGCCGGTCACTCTTTTACAAAAATATAATTAATAACCCGTGCATGCAATTCTATTTCTATGGTTTCATTTACCTAAGACAATGTGGTGAAAAAGGAAACGAAAAATATAAAAAGAGTGTTGGGAATCGGGTACACAAATCCATTGACCCGTTCCAAACCACTTGAGGAAGGATGCTCTGTTATCTTGAACGGATCTCTTTTCTCATAAAAGAAACATAGGATAGGGCAAAACAAACTATGGTGGCTGCCAGCAGCCCTGTAAGCTGTGGCCAAACGATCATTATGCTTTGTCCAAGAGGCAGCAGGCCTGGAATTGTTCCATGTACCTGCTCCATGCTTAACGGGCCCAGGCTGCGCACAGATGGCATCAGCAGAGTGGTAGTAGCTTCATTGTAAAGTCGGTCCGGCTCTAACCTTAATAAGTTTAGTATAAATTTTTGATAATTAATAACTTGTTGCGGAGAAGCAGTTTCCGCTGGCAGATTAGCTTTTGAAATCAAATTTACAATCAAATGATAAAATACACTGAAAAACAACCATATCGCTATACATGCCAGAGCTGAAGTAGCTGTCTGACGGAATTGTATTGAAAGCAAAATCGATAAATTCAGCCAGAATGCCACGTATAAGATGCTGATTAAGATAAAGAAAACAATACGTAAAAACTCTTCCTCCGTGGGAGGAATTCCAATTGTAAGAATACCGAGCCCCATAACAAGAAAACCCATTGCAAAAAACATTATGCCAATTACAATCAGAGCAGACAAAAACTTGGCATTTAGCAGATAGTCGCGGTGAATAGGTTGAGCCATGATACGACTGAGGGTCCCTCTGTTCTGCTCTGAATTGATAGCATCAAATCCAAGGCTGATGCCAAGTAAGGGGCCCAGAAAACTTATGAAGACAATGAAAGAAGGTAATGTACCATCCGATAGTGTAAACAAATTCAGAAAAAGGAATGAACTATTATTACCCTGAACATCGGCAACTTTGCTGATATTCGTAAGAGACGTGTACATTGAGCCGAAACATGTGAGAACTAATATGACAATTAATATATTAAACCGCCAGCTTCTTACGTGGTCCGAAATTTCTTTATTCACGATCACAATAAATGGATGTGAATTCCCTCTTTCTATTTGAGCCTTTGTAATAAATTTATTCATGGTTTACCCCTCCCTCGAAATAACGGTTATAAATCTCATCGAGACCATATTCTTTCTTAAGCAAAAAACTTAATCCGGCTCCCGATTCAACAATTACCCTGGCAATATCGGCAGTCAGGTCACGAGAACAACCGATTTGCATAACATTATTCGACACATTAATTGAAATTACACTCTGAATGCTTTTCACATTCTCTACCAACCGCTCCAAATTATTGGTAACTTGCAAAGAATCGGAAGTAACTAATGAATTTGGTAAGATCCCTGCTTCAGTAATGAAAGTCCCATCTGAAAATAACTTCCTCGATAAAGAAGAAATATCGCCTTCAGCTAATAATTTACCACTGATAAACAATCCAACCCTGTCACAAATTTGCTGAACCTGGTGGAGATGGTGTGAAGATAAAACTACCGTAAGTCCTTTCTCTTTTTTTAATTTTAGAATTAATTCCAGAAATTCCTGCACTCCCAGGGGATCAATACCCAATGTTGGTTCATCAAGTATGATTATTTCAGGGTTTTTAATCAATACATCAGCTAATCCAAGACGCTGGCACATACCGCGTGAATACTTTCCAGCTTTTTTGTTCATGTCATCCAACAAACCTACCCGAATGAGCAAATCTTTGGTTTTTTGCCCGGCTTCTTCATCGGATATACGGTTTAACCTGGCAGTATAAATCAGGTTTTCCATCCCTGTGAGATCGTCATAGAATCTTACATCTTCAGGCAGATAACCTACTTTTCTTTTAACTTCAATAGGATTGGTTGTAGAGTTAATATCGCACACCTTTACCCATCCGGAAGTTGGTTCCGTAAACCCCAGCATCATAAGGATAGTAGTCGACTTTCCTGCACCATTGGGACCGAGCAAACCAAAAATTTCACCTTTCTTAACCGACAGGTTGAGATGATCAACCGCAATTACGGATCCATATTTCTTAGTCAGATCGACAAGCTCGATAATATTCTGATCCACAGCTTACCTCCTTCCGTACTTCCGAAACAGATAAAACACACCTCCGAATACAATTAATATGATCATTATCCCTTCCCACCCCAGGAACAAAGGAGTTCGAACTGATATCCTGAACTCAGCTTTTGAGTTTATTCCCTGTGTATTTGCTTCGATCCTGGTAATATAATCTCCTATAATTGCTTTTTTAGCTACCTTAACTTTGGCAAAAACCCTGGCTGATGCGCCTGCTTCGAGTCTGTCAATATTTTTTGGATCGAATGTGATTTCCCAGTTAACCGGTGAATTATAATTAAACTTAATGTCCTTAAGTTCAGATGAACCTGTATTTTTAACCAGTAGTTCTATCCTTTTCTCCTCACCTTCGGAGATATTGTCACTTAATAGCCCGGTTGGAGTAGTTAATAACATATTATATGAACCGGTAATTACGGTTTCAAGTTCAAGACTGGCTGATGTAGTTGGTGTTACTGCGTTTACAAGTATCTTATAAGTTCCTGCCTTCGCTTCAGCTGGCGGAATAACCTGGACACTAAGACCTTTAATATGGTTTGCTTCAATAGTTACTGAAGAAACCTGCTTGTAATCAACATTAAATGTAACATTCCATCCCTGTGGAGCAGTCGCATTCAATGCATATAACTGATTATTGGCAGTAAGGTTTTTAATCTGTGCCTCAAAGTTAAAGTTTGAAGTGGAAGAGCCTTGAAGATTAGGCTGTGTGGTTGTGAACTCAGTTTTAAAGGTCCCTAGCTCTGATACAGTTACAGTGAGAGGCAGAGAATCAAATCCCTTTGCATCGACTTTAAAATGGTAGCTTCCTTTGTTGACTTGCACAGGAACTTCCACCAAGAGAGAAAGTGTTTGTTTTCCCCCGGGAAGGACAGATATCTCGCTGATTTTCCAACCTCCCGATTTTAGAATATAATTCCAGCCGTGTGGAAGACCTGATAATGAAATTTCAACATTTTGAATTTCAGTGGTGTTATTTATAATATCGATAGTATAATCAATCGATTCACCCGGTGGCACAGATATTTTAGTATAGGGAGTATACAAATTCACCGTATTGGAAGCTAAAGCCGGATTGGCAAAAGCGATCAATAATACTGATAAATTTACTACTAACAAACCAATAGAGTTTGCATGGAGTGAGAAAAGAAATTTTTTCATATCCTTTTAAATTATTTTCTGTTCCGGCAGCAATTTTAAAAAAATTATCAACTCCCGACTGTTAAAAAAATTTTAAGAAATTCTTAAAAACATCCTAAAAAATTATATGAGTATCGGTTACCTATAATTTTATAAGAGGAGATCCTTCGCCGGGCCCGGAATTGACACGGTTTATTTTGATACAAAATGGTATAAAGAGTTTTTTGAAACCTTATAAGTGCCTTCTTCGTATTATACTTGTGCTGAAAAAAGTATTTTTTGGAGGTGCTCTTAAATGATTTTAGTTAAATTTGTCATTTAATGATAATGAAAGTCAACAAAAAAAAGTGATATCAAATGAAATTCATAAAGGTTTTTACAATTATTGCACTTACGATTATTTGCCTTTCTCTCGGAGCGCAGGATCAGGGGAAAATACCGGGAGGAATTTCAATAGCTCTCAAAGCTGGTAATGCTGCTGAGTTATCAAAGTACATGAACTCTACCATTGAACTTCTTCTTCTGGATAAGGAGGATTTCTACAAAAAAAATGTAGCTGAAACCATACTTAAAGACTTCTTTGCGGAATACCATGCTAAAGATTTCACCATCCGTCATCAGGGTGCCAAAAATGATGCTCAGTATGCCATAGGCAATCTTAAGACAGAAAAAGGAGATTTCAGGGTGTATTTTCTGCTTAAAAAAGTTGACCAGGATCTTCTGATTCATCAAATACGTATTGAATCTGACAATGGAAAATAGAATTCTCAAGGAATTCATCTTAAGAAGCCTGGCTGAGGATTTAGGGGATGGCGATCATTCATCACTCGCATGCATACCTGAGGAGACAAACGGTAAGGCAAAACTTCTGATAAAAGAGAAAGGAATTTTAGCAGGAATCAGGGTTGCAGGAGAATTTTTCGCGACAATCGATCAAGATCTGAAGTTTGATGTTGTTCTTGAAGACGGGACTTGCGTAGTTCCCGGTGATATTGCATTCTATCTTTCGGGCCGTCAGCAATCAATTCTGAAATCAGAAAGACTGGTTTTGAACATAATGCAAAGAATGAGTGGAATCGCTACAAGCACCTACGAATATGCAAACCAGCTTAAAGGGTTGAAAACCAAAATTCTTGACACACGCAAGACCACTCCTGGTTTTAGATTTCTTGAAAAAGAAGCTGTAAGGATAGGTGGTGGTATAAATCACAGAATGGGATTATTTGATATGATCATGCTGAAAGACAACCATATCGACTACGCAGGAGGAATTGAAAAAGCAATCAGTAAAACGAGGGAATATCTGAAGAAATATAATAAGAACCTGAAGGTCGAGATAGAAGCACGATCTCTTGATGATGTCAGAAAAATACTCTCTTTTGGCGGAGTAGATCGGATAATGCTCGACAATTTCAATATTAAAGAGACTCTTACTGCAGTTAAAGAAATTTCCGGCAAGTGCGAAACAGAATCATCGGGAGGAATAACCCTTGCAAATATAAGATCCTATGCGGAATGTGGTGTTGATTTTATTTCTGTTGGCGCACTAACTCATCATATCAAAAGTCTGGATATGAGTCTTAAAGCCATTTAGATTATGAACTTTAAGGAAACTACAGTTTTCGATGTGAGAGAGAAAATAAAACGACTGGTTCTTCCGGGTTTTGATGGCGTTCCTATCACTCAGGTTTTAACTTTCGTAATAAAAGGCTTTCGTAAAGGAGTTCTGGTTACCAGGGCTTCATCAATTGCTTTCAATCTTCTTTTGGCTTTGCTGCCTGCTTCAATTTTCCTTTTCACCCTCATTCCTTTTATTCCTATTCCCAATTTTCAGCAGGAACTAATCAAACTTTTTGAAAACATTCTCCCTTCTAATGCTTTCAATTTTCTCGAAACAACTATCATAGATATAGTTACCCACAAAAGCAGAGGCCTGCTTCTTTTTATGTTTGTTGCCACAGTTATTTTCTCCACTAATGGGATTCATGCCGTTATTCATGCATTCGTTGTTTCTGCCCACACCTTCAAAACCAGGTCGTGGGTTAATCAACGTAAAATCTCAGTAGTTTTGCTATTGATCATTATATTTATGATCTCAATCGCCGGATTTCTTGTAATATTCGGAAAGATAGCGGTGAACAGGTTAGTAGCGTTACATTTCATCAAGAGGCATCTGGTAATTTATTTACTGATATTCCTTAAGTGGATTGTGATTGTTTTGCTTCTTTTTCTAGCAATATCATTCCTCTATTATTTTGCTCCAGCCAAAAGAACCGGTTTTAAATTTTTCTCTCCGGGTTCAACACTTGCGACATTATTATTTATACTGACATCGCTCGGATTTTCTGCATATGTTAATAATTTCGGTCAATACAATAAACTTTACGGTTCAATAGGAACGCTTATGGTCATCCTTATCTGGCTATATCTTAATTCGATAGCCATACTTATCGGATTTGAACTGAATGTAAGTATACTGGCTGCCCGGACAGAAGATACAGAAAAAGAGCTGCCTTAACCGAGGCAGCCCCTTTAATCAACTAACCAACTAAAAACCTAATGAAAATGTTCTCCAGCTAGAAATTTATATCAACCTGAGCGGTAAAGCTGTTTGCATTCTGATTGTTCGTATTATAATATGCATTTTTGTTATTATAAATGTCGTACCCGAAAATCAAAGAAACATTTTTAGAAAAGGCCCATGAAGCGCCAAAATTCAATGCCCCCAAATAATTTTTTCCTCCCTGATAATCGACTGCAAGCCAGAGTTTATCTGATATTTCCGTCATCGTTCTGTCCCATGATAACAGAACTCCGCTATTTGCCTTCTTCAGATTCTCGTCGACCAGAACCTTATCATTACCAGTATAATAACCAACAGTTAGCCTGCCAAGAATCGGTATTGTTTCTGCAATTACCCCGTATAAAATATTATAATTGGTAAGATTCTTTTTTAATCCAATGTTATACGCCCCCAAAGCGATAGCCGGAGAGCTTTTAAACAATGCACCTTCAGGCAGTCCAATTTTTGCATTGAAATAAATTGGATAGTCATCGTAATTGTTATCTCCCATCGATAAATAATCCACACCAATTTCTCCCTGCAACTTTTCGAACGGCAGCAGACCTGTTGTTAAACCTAAGTCAAACATACCTGCACCCCGTATACCATTTATCTTATTGGTTCTTATATAATTATCAAGACCAAGGTGCATTGTTTTCCACTTTTGAAAATCCGTGGAAGGAATCCATATCTGAGTGGAAGGAGTCGCAAATGAAACATTACTAATTAATAAACAAAAAACAGAGCTAATTACTAAGAGTTTTTTCATGATAATTTAATCTAAAATAAATAAACAGCATTAGGATTGAAAGATGACAGTCAGGGAGCGAATTATAGTGGGAAATGGTATTTCGCTCCCGACTGCCAGCCAGTAAATTTTATCTTGATAATGGGGTTTCGATGTTCTTATCCAACTTCATTCCTGAATAACCATCTGCACCCATTTCCGGAAAATCAAGACCTTCAAGTTCAGATTTTGCTGATACCCTGTTACCTATGATCATATCTATCACCTTAAACACTACAAACGAAATCAGGCCTACATAAATCAGGTTAGCCAATACACCGATAACTTCAGCCAAGAGCTGCCCGGAGTCACCATAGAATAAACCTCTTACTGTACCAGCTACTCCATTCCATCCATCACCATATGCACCATCAGCGAATAATCCAAGTGCAATAACACCCCAGGCACCATTGACACCATGTACTGAAATTGCACCAACAGGATCATCAATCTTTGCTTTTCTTTCAAAGAAAAAGGTAGATTCAACAACAAGCATACCTGCAATAAGACCAATCAGGGCCGCACAACCGACATTTACAAATGCACAAGGTGCGGTAATTGCAACTAACCCTGCCAGCAAACCATTACAAATCATACTGACATCTGGTTTTTTGGTTTTAAACCACCACATATATAGCATTGAAGCAAAAGCACCGGTAGCAGAAGCAATCATGGTATTGACAGCAACAACTGCGATTCTGAGATCACCGCCTGCAAGAGTTGAACCCGGGTTGAAACCAAACCAACCGAAAGCAAGGATAAATGTTCCAATTACTGCCATTGGTATACTATGTGCAGGGATAGCATTGGGTGATCCGTTTTTATTGTATTTCCCAAGACGTGGGCCAAGTATCCATGCACCAACTAAAGCTATAACACCTCCGGTTAAGTGAACAACAGATGAACCTGCAAAATCAACATGACCATGTCCCAGGTGAAAGTTTGAACCCAGTTGTGTCAGCCAACCACCTCCCCATACCCAGTTTCCATAAACAGGGTAAATAACGGTACCTACTGCTAATCCATATAAAACAAATGCTGAGAATTTCCATCTTTCTGCCATAGCTCCAGTTGGAATGGTAGCTGTTGTATCCATAAATACCATTTGGAAAAGGAACAATGCAAATACTGCAACATCATAAGTCCCGCTAAGAAAAAATCCTTTTGAACCTAACAGCCCAAACGAATGTCCGAAAAGCTTAATTGTCAATTCATGGTTCAACCCGTCAAAACCGCCCATTGTAGTAATTGCTCCCACTCCTCCGAACATAATTGCAAAACCGCATACCCAGAAACCCAGCATACCTAGCGGGTATATCATTAAGTTCATTGCCATCGTATGAGCGACGTTTTTTGCACGGGTCAAACCGGTTTCAACCATTGCAAAACCAGCCTGCATGAACATTACCAGGAAGCCGGTAATTAAGGTCCACATGATGTTTAGAGCAACTTTATTGTGCCCTACCTGATTAGCTACTTCCAGTATTGTGGGTGATCCCGGAGTAGCGGCAGAAATTTCTGTAGCTGTACCTGTGTTTGTACCACTGGGATCAGGCTTTCTGGTTCCATCCGCATAACAAACAGCACCAATTGTCATAATTAACGCAGCGACGAATAATATAAGTTTTTTAGTCATTGTCATGAGTTTTAAGTAATTATCTGGTTAATTTTGAATCACCAGGTCCCGCTGTTGAAGCATCACCCCGTGCTCCGTTACTGATCCTTACTGATTCTTCAATGTTATAACTGAAGATCATCCCGTCGCCAATTTCTCCGGTGAAGGCGGCTTTCTCAATACAGTCAATCGTTTTTTGAACATTAATATCATGTAGTACAATTGCTATAAATATCCTCGGGATATACTGTGTGTCATAAACTGTTCCACGGTAGCTGTGATGTCCTCGTAAGTGCTCATTTCCCACTCCGGATGCATCCCAGTAGGAAAAGAAGTCGATGCCGATCTCTTTAAGCTGGGTTTTGACATCTTCAAATTTTGACGTCCTGATAATAGCTTCAATTTTCTTCATACCTTTTAATTATTAGTTATTACTTACTTTTTTGATATATTCATGATGGTAAAAGACTACATTGTTGTATAGTTTCATATTTGCCGGACATATAGGCCAAACACGTGCCATTCTTTAAATAAAAAATCTGGGTGAATAAAGTAAAAGTCTATAAACTATTAAGAGACAGGCATTACGGAAGATGGAAAAAAATCAGATGCTTTTTTGAAGAGAAAAAAAAGACTACAAAGGAGTAAGAATCAACAAAAAATCCTACCAAAATGTAGGATTCTTATCACTTGAATGAAATCAATTATGTAAATTACTGTATTATAAGCTATTGAGGATTATCAACCTGCAATGCGCTTGTATTTTTTGAAGATTAAGGGGTCTATCTGGTACTTTTTAATCCTGAGCCCCATCATCCGTTCGGTTAGCTTGAGCTGTTCAGCGGCTTTTGAAATGTTTCCTTTCGAAAGGTTCAGGGCATCAATCAGCATCTGCTTTTCCACATTTTCCAGGATGGCTTCGAGTCCTCCGTCAACACGCGAATGAGTAGAGGCAGCGCTCTGAAGCGTAGGCGGAAGATTATGTGAACGGATCACCTTGTCAGTGCTGAGAATACTGGCGCGTTCTATGCAGTTTTCCAATTCCCTGATGTTACCGGGCCAGTGATATGTCATGAGCAAATCAATAGCTGTCGAACTGATCCGTTTGATCTCCAGTCCATGTATTTTATTATATTTTTCTATAAAATGATTTACCAGCAAAGGGATATCCGCCCGCCGCTCCCGGAGCGGTGGTATAAACAGGGGAAAGACATTTAACCTGTAATATAAATCTTCGCGGAATTCATTCCTAAGCATCAATTCTTCCAGATCACGGTTTGTGGCTGTTATAATACGGACATCTGCATGGATGGTTTCGCTTCCTCCCAATCGCTGAAACTCTTTTTCCTGTAAAACTCTTAACAACTTCACCTGAAGGTTTGGAGAAAGATCGCCAATCTCATCCAGGAAAATTGTGCTTTTTTCCGCTAATTCAAAACGACCTTTGTGTAATTTGTCAGCCCCGGTAAATGCTCCTTTTTCATAACCAAATAATTCGCTTTCGATGAGCATTTCAGGTATTGCTGCACAATTAATCTTGATCATCTGCATTTTACTGCGTGCGCTTTGATCATGAATAGCTTTTGCTACCAGCTCTTTTCCAACACCACTTTCACCTCGAATCAGAATTGTTGCATTTGTTGTTGCTACTTTTGAAATCAGGTCATATACTTCTTGCATTTTCCCTGATTCGCCAACTAATGAAGTGATACGGTCATTATAACTATAAAGTCCTTGTTCCCTGAGCTTCCGATAATGAAGTTTTTCCAGCTCTTCGATCTTGTCCTGGCGCGATCTTACCAATCTGGCAAACATTGAAGCCATAATAGTCAGAAACTGCAACTCATTCTGAAAAGAACGGTTGGAATAATATTTAAGTTTTACGCTAAGCGTACCTATTATTTCGTTTTTTGCCTTAATCGGAACACAGATGAAGGAATCCTCATCTTCAAATTTGCTTGTAGATTTTGTTTTATTCAGATAGCGAGGTTCATCTGATATATGTGGAATTATAACTGGTTCCCCGGTTTTAACTACTTCCCCGATAATACCTTCTCCAATTTTATATTCACCTCTTTCTTTTTGTTCCTGTGTCAAACCATAAGCTACTTCAATATAAATTTTTGAAGAGTTACGATTAAGCACCGTCAAAAAAGCCTGAAGGATACCAAATTTTTTAGCCATTTCCTCCATAACCTGCAGAATAGCTTCTTCAAGGTCAGAACTTTTTGCAACGACCTCACTGATCTGAAAGAGTAGGGATAAATTATCTGAATGATCCATCAAGAACAGTTAGTAAGAGATTGTTGTGTTTTTTACGCGCTGCAAAGTTATTAATAAATCTCAATACCCATACTTAAGTGAATGTTTGACTTTCTGTACTTTTTTTCATTACTTTCGGGGCGACAAACCGGACTAAATGAAAAAATGGATATTTTTCCCTGTCTTCTTTATGCTAATAAGCTGTAAAGGTAAAAATACTGATACTTACTTTACACCTGAAAAAGCATCCCAATACTTCAAAACTGTTGAGACGATCTGCAACCGCGATAATGGTAAACTATGGGGAAAAAACCTTTTTGGTCCGATTATGTTTGTAGAAAGAGGCACTCGAAGAATTGTAGCTAATCAACCTGATAATGAAGGCCTTCTGAAATTAAAAGATGGAGTTTATACCGGTATATATCCAAAAGAACTCGTACTCAGTAATGCTCCTGTGAAATTCGGAAGAACTCAGTTTGCCATGGCTCCACTCCCCACCGAAGAAGATGAGTACAGGATAAAAACCAGAGCAATTCACAGTCTGTATCATCGCTTTCAGGAAAGTAAAGGAATCCTTACATCTAGCTTCAATGCAACCAATATGGATGAAAAGGAAGCCAGGCTTTGGATTAAACTTGAATGGAAAGCTTTGCGGAAAGCACTCAATACTGAAGGGGAAGAACGTCAACTGGCAATAAGGGATGCCCTGATCTTCAGAGGTTCCAACAGAGAGCTTTATCACAAATATGCCGGTGATGAAAACCGGTTTGAAACCTATGAAGGATTAGCGACATTTACATATACTCTGCTTTGCACTAATTCACCTGAGGAATACAAATCCAGACTTTTCGAAAATCTCGACAGAGTTTATTCAATGCAATCTTATGCAAGGTCTTATGGCTTCATTCATGGTGCTTTATACGCCTCGCTTCTCTATTATAAAGGATTCGATTTTCAAAAAATTGATGCGGATAATTTTGACCTGGAAAATGCAGTCAAAGAACTATATAATATAGAGTTGCCTGTAATCTGCAGGGATGTTGCAGGTAGTCTGGCAGTGAATTATGATATTGTTGCCATTAAGAAGGAAGAAGAACAACGCCTGGCAGATATCAAAGAAAGTATCCATAAACAGATAAGCATATTTACAGAAAATCCGGTTGTATTTCTTGAACTTGAAAGCCCGTATTTTGATTTTGAACCTGAAGATATTCATTCCCTCGACACTCTTGGGACTCTTTATAATTCGATGAGAGTGTCAGATAACTGGGGCAAACTCACAGTTGATAAGGGTGGTTGTCTCGTTTCAAATAATTTAAAATTTCTCCGTATTACAGCAAAAGCATTTAAAGCTGAAAAGAATCATATTTCCGGTGAGGGATGGCATCTTATTCTGAATAGTGACTGGAAACTTATTCCGGTTGAGCAGAATTATTTTGTCAGGAAACTGATGCCGTAAGATTTTAGAATTTAACTCCAACTGTTCCTTGTATTCTTACCCCCTAAATCCCCCAAATGGGGCCGACCGTTAATAAATTGCCTTGTAGGCAATTTTAGGGAGGCGCCTGACTGCAGGGGTGGCCAAAAGTGGGGCTTAGTCCCCAAATGGGGGGTTGGGGGGTTGAAGATTAAGGGAATTGGGTGAATATTATAACCTGTTCAGCTCCTTCATCCGTTCTTCCAGCAACTTAATTTTCGATTCAGCATCACTCTTTTTCTTTCTTTCAAACTTCAACACATTAACAGGAGCATTCTTAACAAAGCGCTCATTTTCAAGTTTTTTCATCACATTGACAAGGAATCCCCTGTTGTAATTCAATTCCTCCTGAATCTTAGCAAGCTCACTTTTGACATCAAGCTTGCCGGCCAGAGGTATAAAATACTCAGTGGTCCCTACCATAAATGATGCTGCCCCTTCCTGCTTCTCAGAGACAAAAGACAATTCAGATAAATTACATAATTTATTAATAACCGTAAGCAACTCAGAATCAAAACTATCTTTGTCAGAACGGATCAGAAGATTAAGTTTTTCTTTATTTGGAATATTCTTTTCTCGCCTTACAGTTCTTATTGCACTTATCGTTTCCTTTACAGATTCAAATCTCGCTATTATTTCCTTATTGAATTTTTTAGCTTCAGGCAGCCACGTAACCATAAGACTTTCACCATCCTTCCTTTCAAGAAGCAGTTGCCAGATCTCCTCGGTAATGAATGGCATGAAAGGATGTATTACCTTTACAAGTTTTTCGAATACTGCGACAGTTGCATCAAAGGTAATCCTGTCGATTGGCTTCTGATAATAAGGTTTTATAATTTCAAGATACCAAGCCGAGAACTCATCCCAGAACAATTTGTATGTGATCATCAAAGCTTCTGAGATTCTGAATTTTCTGAAGTTCACATCAATTTCAATAATCGATTTCTTCATTACCTCATCCATCCACTTCACTGCAATTTTTGATGAATCGGGCTGGTCGATCGTATTGTCAACATCCCAGCTCTTCACGAGTCTGAAAGCGTTCCAGATTTTATTTGCAAAATTGCGTCCCTGTTCAGGCAGACTGTCTTCATAAAGCAGGTCATTACCTGCGGGCGAACACAAGAGCATCCCTACTCTTACTCCATCAGCGCCATATTTTTCAATAAGGGTGAGTGGTTCTGGTGAGTTGCCCAGTGATTTAGACATCTTCCTTCTCTGCCGGTCGCGAACCAAACCGGTAATGTAAACATTGTCGAAAGGTTTTTGTCCCCTGAATTCATATCCGGCAATGATCATCCGGGCAACCCAGAAAAAGAGGATATCCGGGGCCGTAATCAGATCGCTGGTAGGATAGTAGTATTTAATATCTGCATTCTCCGGATCATTGATACCATCAAAAGATGTTATCGGCCAAAGCCACGATGAGAACCATGTATCAAGCACATCTTCATCCTGCCGCAGATCACTTACTTTCATCGAGGATTTCCCGCTCTTTTTCTTTGCAAGGTCAAGAGCTTCAGTAATACTCTCTGCCACAACAAATTCATTATTGTCGTAGTACCATGCGGGTATTCTTTGGCCCCACCATAGTTGACGGCTTATACACCAATCGTGTACATTCTCCATCCAGTGCTTGTAAAGATTTTTAAATTTCCCGGGATGAATGCGAATATCTCCCTTTAAAACGGCATCCAAAGCCGGAGCCGACAACTCCTTCATCTTCATGAACCACTGAAGGGAAAGTCTTGGTTCAATAACTGCATTTGTGCGTTCCGAACGGCCTATTTTATTATCATAATTTTCAACTTTAACCAGATCCCCACTTTTCTTAAGCTCCTTTTCAGCAAGTTCTTTTGCCTTAAACCTGTCAACACCAACAAATAAACTTGCCTTAGTGCTCATTGTTCCGTCTTCATTAAAGACATCAATAGAGGGTAAATTATGTCTGAGGCCGATCTCGTAGTCATTTATATCGTGTGCAGGAGTAATCTTGAGGCATCCTGTTCCAAATTCCGGATCAACATAACTGTCAAAGATAAATGGCACCTCACGGTTAACCATGGGAACTATTACATTCTTCCCTTTAAGATGCCTGTACCTGTCATCATCAGGATTTGCACAAACAGCGGTATCTCCAAGTATTGTTTCCGGACGGGTTGTAGCAACCATAACATACCCATCATCTCCGACTATCTTATAACGGACATAATAAAGTTTTGATTTTTCATCGGTATATATTACCTCTTCGTCTGAAACAGCGGTCATAGCCTGAGGATCCCAGTTAACCATTCTGATGCCTCTGTAAATGAGACCTTTATTGTAGAGATCGACAAATACCTTAATAACAGAGTCATACCTTTTCTCATCCATAGTGAAGAGTGTACGGTCCCAGTCACATGAAGCGCCAAGCCGTTTAAGCTGCTCAAGAATAATACCTCCGTGTTTATTGGTCCATTCCCATGCATGTTCCAGAAATTCCTCCCGTTTGAGATCGCGTTTTTCAATTCCTTCAGCCTTGAGTTTTGCAACTATTTTTGCCTCGGTTGCAATTGATGCATGATCGGTTCCCGGCACCCAGCAGGCATTTTTGCCCTGCATTCTTGCCCTGCGAATAAGGACGTCCTGAATAGTATTGTTAAGCATATGGCCCATGTGCAATACTCCTGTAACATTGGGTGGAGGAATTACAATTGTATAAGGCTCCCGCTCGTTGGGAATGCTTTTGAAAAATCCATTTTCCATCCAGTATTTGTACCACTTGCTCTCTGCTTTCCCGGGCTCGTATTTTGAAGGAATATCCATTGTTGTCTGGTTGTATTAAATTTGTATAATAGAATTGCAAAAATATGAAAATTAGCAATACCAATAAAAGATGAGGGGGAGAAAGGGGGAAGAGGAGAAGGGGCGAGAATTAAAAGAAGATAAATAATTAAATGGGTATTCTAATTTATTTACTTTTGTCAATCAGTTTCAATTAGAGTTCAAAAACAAAACATTATGCCATCAATATCAGATAAAGGCAAAGCGATGCCTGCATCACCCATCAGGAAATTAGTACCATATTCGGAAGAAGCTAAACGTAAAGGGAGAAAAGTATACCATCTTAATATCGGACAACCGGATATCCCTACACCTGAAGTAGCGCTTAATGCGCTGCGTAACATTAATCTGAAAGTGATTGAGTACAGCCATTCAGCTGGCAATGAATCGTATCGCCGAAAACTGGCAACGTATTATCAGAAAATCGGAATTAATATCGACTCTACCGATATGCTGATAACAACGGGTGGATCCGAAGCTATACTCTTTGCTCTTATGTCTTGCATTAATCCGGGTGAAGAAGTTATAACACCAGAACCATTCTATGCCAATTATAACGGATTCGCAACAACAGCCGGGATTAAAATAGTTCCTGTAACCTCTTATATTAAAGAAGATTTTGCACTTCCTCCTATTAAGGATATTGAAAAAAAGATCACATCAAAAACAAAGGGCATTATTGTCTGTAATCCTAATAATCCCACAGGATATCTCTATTCTAAGGAAGAACTTCTTCATCTGAAAGAGATTGTAAAAAGACATGATTTGTTTCTTTTTTCCGATGAAGCTTACCGCGAGTTTTGCTATGATGGTGCTGAACATTTCTCAGCAATGAATCTTGAAGGTATTGAGAATAACGTCATTATGCTCGATTCAGTATCTAAACGTTACAGTGAGTGTGGTGTCAGGATTGGCGCCCTAGTCACAAAAAACAAAGATGTCATTTACACTGCTCTGAAATTCGCACAGGCACGCCTCTCCCCTCCCGGTCTCGGACAGATAGCAGGTGAAGCTTCAATTGATACTCCTGATGAGTATTTTAAAGAAGTGAACAGGGAGTATACTGCTCGAAGAAATTATATGGTTGAGGCTCTTAATAAAATACCAGGGGTCTATTGCCCTAAACCAAAAGGGGCGTTCTATACAGTTGTCAAACTGCCGGTTGATGATGCCGACAAGTTTGCACAATGGCTTCTTGAAGAGTTTGAGTATAATAATCAGACAGTTATGGTTGCTCCTGGATCTGGTTTCTATTCAACTCCGGGATCAGGTAAGAATGAGGTACGTATCGCTTATGTACTTAAAATCGAGGACCTTAAAAATGCGATGGAAACGTTGGAGGAGGCTCTAAAGGTCTATCCGGGGCGGATTTAGATAGGTTGCCTCTTCCCTTTCTTTTGCCCCCCAACCCCCCTAAATGGGGGCTAATTCCCGATTTTTAAGGAATATTTTTCATGAATAGATATACCACAAACAAATCCACAGTATTAGCCTCCACTTAGGGGGGCAGTGGGGCGAATATAACGCAGTAGAAGCCTATTATTTATACAACAAATACTTCTCTCTTATTTTTGAGAATTTAGCCAGATCTTCTTTCCATGTTTCACGTATCTGCTTTGCAGTCATTTCCTTCTGTATCTGCTCTCTTAAAACCGGCCCCCCGGCAAGAACATCAAAGTAGGAAGTAAAGAATTTATCTTTATTGGGGAAATCATTATAGGCAGCTATAATCCAGTCAAGATTAAGCTCCGGTTTTGGTACCAGTTTATTTTTAATTGCATCCCTCAGATCGGTTCCATAACATTTAATCCCAAGGAGAGGCGGATTTTTTGCTCCCGGAACACTTTCAGGTGTGAAGCTGAAACCTCTGTCATGCAAATCGGGACTTCCGAATACCTGAAACGGGAAGGAAGTACCTCTGCCTAACGAGATAACAGTACCTTCGAAAAAGCATAAAGAAGGATAAAGATAGACAGAGGTCTGGTTTGGCAGGTTTGGCGATGGCTTAACGGGAAGTTCATAAAGAGTTTTATGAGTATAATTTTTACACTTAATCACTGTTAGATCACATTTTACACCATTCTTCAGCCATCCCTCACCGTTGATCATTCTTGCATACTCTCCGACAGTCATGCCATGAACAACAGGAACCGGATCCATTCCAACAAAAGATTTATACGCTGTATCCAGAATATTCCCGTCAAAATAGAAACCGTTGGGATTGGGTCTGTCGAGTACGATACATTTAACATGATTTTCTGCGCACGATTCCAGAAGATAATGAAGTGTTGATATATAGGTATAGAATCGGGTACCGACATCCTGAATGTCAAAAATAACCACATCAATTCCTGCCAGATCCCTGGCCGTCGGTTTCAAATGCGAACCATAAAGACTTATAACCGGAACTCCTGTTTCAATATCCTTCCCGTTTTCGATGCTCTCCCCTGCATCGGCCATATTTCTGAATCCATGTTCAGGGGCGAATATTACCTTGATATTTATTCCAATTGATAAAAGCTTATCAATCAGATGAGTTGATCCAATCATCGAAGTCTGGTTTGCGACAACGACAACAGATTTACCTTCAATAATGGTTCTATATGATTCAATCTGATCTGCTCCTGGAATGGGTTCATTCTTAGTGCTGTTGCACTTAGATAAAATTGCAATAGAGGTCAAAATGGCAAATATAAAAAGAAGTCTTTTCATCTGAATTAAAATTCAGTGTAAATCTATTAAATTCCTGTGTTAATTAATATTCTCTTTTTAAACCGCAAAGGACACAAAGGTTTGCGCCAAGGTCGCAAAGTACTTTGTTCCAGAATTTATACTTTGCGTACTTTGCGGTTAATTCTTGATTCATAACAACCAAAGGTAAAAGATAGGCCAAATTTCTTAATTTTGCTGAGTCAGGAAAAAGATGAATTTACCATATTTTATAGCACAGCGGCTTATAAAAGGAAGACGTGAAGGCACATCATTTTCGCGTCCCATAAATGTTATTGCTATTATCGGTATTGCAATGGGACTTGCAGTGATGATACTTGCAGTTGCAATACTTACAGGCTTCAAACAGCAGATAAGGGAAAAGGTAGTCGGTTTTGGATCTAATATTCAGATCACGAACTTCGACTCGAACATCTCCTTCGAAACTACGCCAATAAGTGACACACAAAAATTCATTCCAATGATTAAGCAGATCCCGGGGATCACTCATCTTCAGGTATTTGCCACAAAAGCCGGGATCATAAGGACCACCGAAGATATCCAGGGAGTAGTGCTTAAAGGAATTGGAAGTGATTTTGACTGGAGCTACTTCAGCAGCAATATGGTTGATGGCTCTGTGTTTACGGTCACAGATACCGGCCGAACTGATAAAGTGATTATTTCAAAAAAGATCTCCAATATGCTCAGGTTAAAAACAGGTGATTCTTTTGCCATGCTTTTTATCCAGGATCCTCCGCGAATGAGAAAATTCACGATCAGTGGTATATATGAAACAAGCCTTGAAGAATTTGATAAGATGTATGTTTACTGCGATATCGGACATATAAAACGGCTTAATGGTTGGAAAGATGACCAGGTAAGCGGATTTGAAGTGTTTATAAAAGATTTCGACAAACTTGATGAAATGACCTCATCAGTCAGAGATGTAATAGGATATAAAATAACTGAGGAAGATACAAAGTTTAAGGTAACGAATATCAGGACAAGATATCCTCAGATCTTTGACTGGCTGAATTTTCAGGATATCAATGTTATAATCATCATCTTGCTTATGCTTATTGTGGCAGGATTCAATATGATATCAGGATTACTAATCCTTATTCTTGAAAAGACTAATATGATTGGTGTCCTGAAATCTCTTGGCGCTGAAGATATCACAATACGCAGGGTATTCCTTTATCAGGCTGCTTATCTGATCGGGAAGGGTTTATTCTGGGGCAATTTTATCGGGATAGGACTTGCTTATCTTCAGCTTAAAACAGGGTTGATAACACTTGATCCGACTTCATATTATATTAAAACCGTACCGGTAAATCTTCAATTAACCCACATACTATTATTGAATGCCGGAACAATGGCTGCTATTATAATTATGCTGCTTGTTCCCTCACAGTTAATAAGCAGGATCACGCCTGTAAAAGCGATACGGTACGATTAAAAACTCAGGCAAAACACTGTCTCTTTATCTGGAACTGATCGAACCTTCAGGTTTCCTCCATGTATCCTCATAATCTGTTTTGAAATACTGAGTCCGATTCCGGAACCGTTTTGCCGGGTGGTAAAAAACGGGACAAATATCTCATCAATATTTTCTTCAGCGATTCCCGGGCCATTATCTATAACACATATTTCAGGATGGTTGTTAACACCCTCAGATGCAACAATCTTTATCTTACAATCATTATTAGTTTCATTGGCTTCCAGTGCATTTTTCAGAATATTTATTAAAACCTGTGAAATGAGGTTTTGATCTGCAAAAATCTCAAGGTCAGGGTTTGCCAATGATACTGACAAATTAGTTTTGTCGCTCTTTTCAAGGGAATTATAAAGAATCTGTACCCGACTCATAAGATCAGATACCCGGAATAATTTTTTTTCCGGTTCAGGGACACGGGTCAGCTTCCTGTAAGATTCAACAAATGACATCAACCCTTTTCCCTGTTCCTTAATAACATTCAAACCCTGTAAGGTAGTTATAATAGTTTTAGCGGTTACTTTTTCCGGCAAAACCGGTTCTCCTCCGGTACTATAAATGTTCGAAAGACTTTCGGACAAGGATGTTATTGGCGTAATCGAGTTCATTATCTCATGCATTAATACCCTTATCAGTTTCATCCACGATTCGACCTCTTTTTCATCAAGTTCATTCTTAATATCCTGGATTGAAAGTATTACCAGTTCATTATTATTGGTCTTAAATGATGTTGCTTTTAGAGACAGTTGTATTTCGCCCTGTTCAGTGATGGTGGCAATGAGCCTCCGTTCAAAAGGCTTAATGCTTTTTATTGTCTGAAAGAGCTTCTGGTCTTTCCGTTCAATTTGCTGCAGATGAGTAAGAACATCTATAGAAAGCAGTTTTTTTGCAGATGAATTCGCGTGAAGAATGAATCCTTTATTATCATATGTAATAATTCCTGTAGCAAGTTGTTCAAGTAATGTCCTGAAATACTGTTCCTGCTGTCTGTTCTCAATTTTCAATTGCTGAATCTGTTGATTGACTTTATTCATACTCAGATATAACTCCTTTAAACCGGCATTTCTGATATCAACAGGGAAAGAGAGGTTTGAATCATCGTTCCTGACAGAATCAAAGAAGAATCTGATCTTTTTATTGGTCGTATTTAAAAAAGATATGAGATTGATTGTCATTAAAACAATTGTCAAAAAACAGATAATAGAAAAACGCAAGGATTGATCAATAACAATGAAATATCCCAGGAGAGCAGACAGTACCACAATAAGTGACACTCTTACTATAATATTTAAATATAGGTTCTTACTGAACATCACTCAGATTTTTTGAATCTGTTATAAAGGGTTTGTCTGGTTATTCCAAGCTGGTCCGCAGCGGCAGTGAAGTTACCATTATTTTTCTCAAGGGCTTGTTTAATCATCTGTTTTTCCATCTCTTCAAGTGTTGTGAATGAGCTGTTACTGTTAACCGAACCGGTATGTCGCAAATATAAATCATCAGGTTTTATAACAGTTGATTCGCTTAATATTACTGCCTTTTCAATGGTATGCTGAAGTTCACGGATATTACCAGGCCATGAATACTTCAGCAGTTTTTCATGTGCCGGCTGGTTAATTTTCAGGTTTAGCTTATTGTATTTGTAAGCATATTTTTTCAGAAAGAATTCAGCAAGTATGAAAATATCATTCCCCCGGTCCCTTAGAGGGGGCAGTTCAATCTGGATTGTATTGATCCGGTAAAGAAGATCTTCCCGGAATAGTCCTTCATGAACCATGTTTTCAAGGTTCCTGTTGGTTGCACATATCAGGCGTATATCGGTTGGAATGAGTTGGTTTGAACCAATCCGTGAAAACTGACGGTTTTCAATAACTGCAAGTAGTTTAGCCTGAAGATGAAACGAGAGGTTCCCAATTTCATCGAGAAAAAGAGTGCCCTTATCGGCAATTTCAAATTTACCCTGCCGGTTTTCATGCGCATCGGTAAAAGCACCTTTAACATGTCCGAACAGCTCACTTTCAAAGAGAGTTTCGCTAAGTGCGCCCATGTCTACACTTACCAGTACCTCATCGGCTCTGTTTGACAGACGGTGAATTTCCTGAGCGACAAGTTCTTTCCCCGTACCATTTTCTCCGGTTATCAGAACGTTTGCATCGGTCTTTGCAACTTTCCTGACCAGATTTAGTACACCCATCAGTTGCGGTGATGAACCGATAATAAACCGCTGGTCACGGTTTATTTCTTTCTTCAATTCTGTCTCTCTTTCTTTTAGCTGTTGAACTTCCTTTTTTGAAAGATTAAGCTGGATGGCAAGTTTAAGTGTTGCCAGTAGTTTCTCGTTGTCCCATGGTTTCAGGATAAAATCTGAGGCTCCTGCTTTGAGAGCATTTACTGCAGTATCAATATCACCATAGGCTGTAATCATCACCACCGATATTTCAGGATTAGTCTCCTTTATTCTTCCAAGCCAGTAAATTCCCTCATTGCCGGTATTGACCCCCGCCTTAAAATTCATGTCAAGAATTACCAGGTTGTAATCCTTTTTAGACAATTCGGTGAGTATCTGGTTTGGATTTGAAAGAAGTGTAACCTCATGGAATTCAGGCATGAGCAATATCTCAAGAGCGCTGAGGATGCTTTTATTGTCATCAATAACAAGAATGTTGCTTTTCTGGTTCTGCATATGGTTGAATATCAATCTTGTTTACTTCCTTTTTCCACCCCCAACCCTGTCGGGATGATTTACCTCTCCCTAAATCCCTCCCCCAGGAGGGAGGGACTTTTAACTGCTGGCAAAATTAAAGCCCCCCTAAGGGTTTTGGGGGTAAATTCTCCATAATGGCGGAATTGTGGGGCTGAATGTAAAATTATTTCATTCCAACCTCAAAGTCAATAATCTGTAAAAATATTTTACGTTTTGTTGTAAAATATATTTACGAAAGGGTCTGATATACTTTAATTATATCATTGTTTATCAAGTAAATACAATTGTGGCATCATTATAGTAATTAATTATCAAAAGAATAGAATGATCTTTAGTAACATAAAGTATACTTTCAGGAATTTCAGGAAACAGAAGCTCTTCGCTTTTGTCAACCTGGCTGGACTGGCACTTGGAATAATTTCTGCCTCACTTATTCTAATCTATATCAGTTTTGAGCTTAGTTTTGACCGTTTTCATAAAAACTCCGACCGGATATTCAGAGTCTATAGTACGGCTACCATGGGAGGAGCAAATGTAGCATGGGTCCAGACTCCTACTCCGCTTGCATCCTTTCTGCAAAATAAATTCCCTGAAATAGTTAAAACCGTCAGAATCGCCTTAAGTCCCAAATGTCTTGTCTCGTCAGGTGATAAGAATTTTTTTGAGGAAAAAATGATAATGGCTGATTCCTCGATATTTGATGTTTTTACTCTTCCGCTTAAATCAGGAGATCAGAACAAAGTTCTCGCACAACCTAACAGTATTGTTTTAGCAGAATCGATAGCTGAAAAATATTTTGGGAAGAGCGATCCGATTGGAAAGATCATCAGATACAGCCGTACAAAAGACCTGACTGTAACCGGTGTTATGAAAAACATTCCCGGGAATACTCATTTTCGATTTGATATGATTGTTTCAATGTCGTCTGCAAAATCATTCTTCGGGGATGATTTTCTTGAAAACAGGATGAATACAGTAGTTTTTACATACCTGCTTACAAATCCTGGCACTGATTTCGACAGATTTGAAAAAGCGGTAAGTGAGAGCACACGGGAATATTCAGGGGGCGATTTTGGTAATAATCAGCTTTATCATGTACAAACACTTACTTCTATTCATCTTCATTCTGATATGGGTGGAGAATTTGGTACGAACGGTGATATTAAAAATGTATACATTCTTGGTACGATTGCTTTTCTTATTCTGATTATTGCCTGCATCAATTATATAAATCTATCATTTTCTATAATTACCCGACGTTCAACCGAACTTGGTATAAGGAAGATAATGGGCGCCAGGAAAAAGCAGCTGATATCTCTTTACCTGCAGGATGCTTTCGTACTGGCTGGAATAGCTGTGATTGTTTCTATTATAATTGTCCCTGATCTTCTTCCGTGGTTTGTGGACCTTACAGGAGTGAACCTAAATGAAAATATCAAAATAAATGACTTAATTCCTGGTATCGCTGCTTTATTCCTTTTAATCACATTAATTACCGGACTGACTTCAGGATGGATATCGACAAGGATCAATCCAATGGACACTTTAAGGAAAACATTAATCCACAGGAAGAAACACATAGGTACACAAGGTCTACTTGTCCTTTTTCAGTTTGGAGTTTCTATTGCCCTGATATCATCTACACTCATTGTTTACCGCCAAATGAGATTCATCCGGAATCTGAATCTCGGTTTCTCAAAAGAACAGCTGATGATTATTCCTCTTAACGACAAAAAAATTCTTTCAAAAATAAAATCCTTCAAACAGGATCTTCTGACTAACCCAAATATTCTCTCTGCAGGAACTACTTCCGATTTGCCGGGAGAAATGAAATGGATAACTGATATAGAATTTGACGGGAGCAGTGAACATGTCCCAATGGTAATTACTTACCTTGAGATTGACAAGGATTTCATCAAAACATTTGGAGTTAATCTGAGAGAGGGATATTTACCTGGTGATACGACTACTCCATATTCAGGAACTCAATATCTGCTGAATGAATCAGCAGTAAAAAAACTTAGGTGGGATAAACCTCTAGGAAAAAGATTCTCATGTTACAATGGGAAAGAAGGGTTCGTAACCGGAATAATAGGAGATTTTCATTTCAAAACATTGCATAAAGAAATCGAACCTCTGTTTCTTTATATCAGAGAAGAGGAACCTAAATATCTTGCGGTTAAACTTAATACTAATGATATTGCTGGTTCGGTTGCATTCATCAAGCATCAATGGAATAACATTGCTCCGGATAGTCCTTTTGAATACTTTTTCTATGATAGCTATTATGATCAGCTCTATAAAAAAGAGGCATTATTCGGAAAGATTATTTTCATATTCTCAATGATTGCAATTCTCATTGCGTGCATGGGACTATTTGGGCTTGCAGCTTTCTTTTCAGAAAGAAGAACTAAAGAGATAGGGATCAGGAAAGTTAATGGCGCTGTGGTTACCGAAATATTAAAAATGCTTAACAGTGAATTTATTAAATGGGTAGAGATGTCTTTTATAATTGCAACTCCGGTCTCGTGGTACGCAATGCATAAATGGTTACAGACTTTTGCATATAAAACGGAAATGAGCTGGTGGATATTTGCTTTGGCAGGAATAATCGCTATGGGAATAGCATTACTTACTGTGAGCTGGCAGAGCTGGAGGGCGGCTACGAGGAACCCGGTGGAAGCGTTGAGGTATGAGTAGTTTACCCATAATCGGACTTGGTATATGAGATTGCTTCGTCTCCGCCAACTGGCGGATCCTCGCAATGACAGTGGAATTATCTTAATTCCATCGTCATTGCGGGCGCAGCGAAGCAATCTTAAATTCCATTTCGAATTAAATTGATAATTAAATTTGATTGATATGTTCTGGTATTATTTAAAAATTGCAGTACGAAATATATGTACTAATAAAAAATTTTCAATCATAAATATTGTCGGATTTGCATTTGCCATCTCAATATGTATGGACATCTCACTCTTTCTGATAAAAGAGCATTCCTACGACAGATACCACAGGAATGCGGAGCAAATAGTCAGGTTGATCGATACAAAGGATAATTCAAGTCTCATTGACTACCGTGTGAAAGATATCCTGCTGAAAAATTATTCTGAGATAGAAAATGCCTGTCTGATTATCAGGACTGATCATCCGGTTGAAATTAAAAGTGGGGACAAAGGTTATTATCTAGATGATATAATGTCGGTTGATAACCATTTCTTTGAGGTTTTCTCTGTTCCTTTTGTGACAGGCCGGTCTTCGTCTCCATTCACTAATATTAATTCAGCTGTAATTACAGAAAAAACAGCGAAAATTTTATTTGGAACTGAATCCCCAATGGGAAAAGATCTATTGATCTGGGGGATGATGCCTGTTACAATAACCGGAGTTATTAAGGATTTCCCTGACAATTCAAGCATCACAGCAGGGATACTGGGGAACGCTGAAAACGAGAAATTCAAATTCAACCATTGGATAGGTGATTCGAGAGATCTGAGTACTTACCGATGGCCATTCCAGATCTATTTACAACTGAACAAGAATGTAAATCCCGATCAGTTTGCCGCTAAAATAAACAGTCACATCGACCTGTTGAAACCCTTTGATAAATATTACGAACAGATCGGATTATTGAAATTAAAAGATATTTATCTCCATGATCCGACTACCGGGAGCGATACTAAACAGGGGAACGCAAGTTTATTAAGATTGCTAACCGTAATCGCTTTAATCATATTAATACTGGCTGTGATCAACTACGTAAATCTAAGTGTAGCACAGCAAAACAAGCGAAATAAAGATACCGGTCTTAAAAAAACTATCGGAGCAGATCGAACAACCATACTTTTTCAATATTTATTTGAATCCGTCATAGTAATCTTCCTGGCTTTCATTTCAGGAATTCTGCTCATCTGGTTATTTATGCCATTTTATCTGACTATCTTTAATACGACTACTGATATAGGAATACTATTCCGATTCCCTTATATTATAATTTTACCCCTTACAATCTTAATTATTGGAGCCCTAAGCGGATGCGGACCAGCTATTGTTTTATCAGGGATCAGCCCTGTTAAAATACTGACTGCACACACTTTTATAACAGGCAAGAAGAATTACCTGCGCAATTCTCTGACAATCTTTCAATTCGCAATTTCCATTGTTTTGATTTTTTGTGTTTTAATTGTTCAGAGACAGATCAGGTATGTGAAGCATAAAAATGCAGGTTTTAATAAGGAGCTCTTGCTCCGGCTCGATCTTCCTAACATCACTGAAAACGATGCCCGGAAAGCTAAAGTTCTCCTGGAAGAATTCGGAAAGTCACCCTATATTAAAAGTCTTAGTGTTACATGCGGCGTCCCCGGAGAAATATATATGAGTATGGGATCAAACATGGAAAACACAAAAAAGAACATGAGTGTCCCATGCTTACTGGTCGATACAGCTTTTCTCGAGACATTCGGTTTGAAAGTTGTACTGGGAAGAAATCTTGAACCCGGAGATATCGATAAAGTTTGTATGATCAATGAAGCAGCTTATAAATATTTTGATTTTGAAAATCTTGACCATAAACGATTCAACAATTTTGGAGGATTTGATATTATCGGAGTTGTAAACGACTTTAACTATACCTCACTTCATAAGGAAATAGGACCTGTGTGCATAATGTTTACCTCCAAAAGCAGACCTACATCCATAAGCATCCGATTTGTTTCAAATGGAGTCTTACCAGGCATGACTTATATTAATGATGAATGGCAGAAAATATTAGCGGGATATCCCATTAAATATCAGTTTTATAATGAATGGTTTGATTCAATGTACCGGTCGGAGGAATATTTCGCAAGGACAATCAGCCTTTTCGCAGTACTTGCTGTCATAATTTCATGCATTGGGATTCTTGGTCTAGCCATTTTTTCTTCAGAACGTCGAACCAAAGAAATCGGTATCAGGAGAATAAACGGAGCAAAAATATCAGAAATCCTGGTAATGCTTAACAAGGAGTTTATCCTCCTGGTCACAATTGCTTATTTAATTGCCATTCCAATTGCATGGTACTCAATGCATAAATGGCTGCAAAACTTCGCTTACAGAACTGAATTGAGTTGGTGGATATTCGGCTTATCAGGATTAATAGCATTTGTAATAGCTTTATTAACTGTTAGCTGGCAGAGCTGGAGGGCGGCTACGAGAAACCCGGTGGAAGCGTTACGATATGAGTAGTGAGGAGTGAGGTTGATATTAAGGTTGAGGTTGAGGTTGAGGTTGAGGCTGAGGCTGAGGCTGAGGTTGAGGTAAGACAAAAGTTAAAAAGATAAAGATAAAAGTATGGAATTCAACTTTGTGACCTTTGTGTAAACTTTGCGCTCTTTGCGGTTAAAGGATTTCAAAAAAGTTTAGTTATCAATGCATCATAAACTAATGGAGAAAATTGAAACGAGATAGAGAGACAAGAAAAAAATAATTAGTGAAAATAAATGACTTGATTTAGATGAACGGACAGTATGTTAAAATAGCAATCAGAAGAATTACACGAAACTATAAATCAAATTTTTTGATTTTTGCAGGTTTGGTGATCGGATTAACAAGTTGCCTGGTTTTATATACTAAAGTAAACTATGAATTAAGTTTTGACAACTATCATACCCAGAGCAAAAACACTTACAGGGTCGTAAGGGTTACATCAGGTCTGGAATATGCAAACGGGGGGCTGGAATATCGCACCGGTGTACATTTTCCACTTCCCGAAGCATTTAAAAGATCAATTCCCGAGCTGCGCGATGTAGTTGCCATGTTTTACCTGTATGGTCAGAAAATCAACATCCTGACAAAGGACAGCACTTTGGAAAAGTCATTCACACTTGATGATGGAGTTGTTATGACTGAACCTTCCTTTTTTAATGTTTTTGATTTCGGGAAAATCGGGCTAAAATGGGTAAGAGGTGAAGGAAAACAGGTTCTGGATAAACCATTTACTGCAGTTATTACCGAGAAAACAGCTCAAAAACTTTTTGCTGGTGAAGATCCTGTTGGTCGCGACCTGATCATTATCGGAACAAAATTCACCATAGAAGGGGTCATTCAGGATCTTCCTGAAAATACGGATCTCCCTTTTAAAGTTTTGTTATCGTTAAAAACTTTTTCAGAAAAGCTTAATCCGGGGTTCTCCACGGACTGGGGCAGTTTATCAGATAACTTTCAATGTTATGTGGTACTTAATAACAGGAGCGATTTAGTTTCAGTAGAAAAAAAATTCAAGGAAATATACGGGTCGAATGCAGGATCTGAAAGACTCGAAGGACGGCAATTCAAATTACAGCCTCTTTCTAGGGTACATAAAGAGAGTCAATATGGAAATTATAATAATCGAACTGTTAGTTCGGGGCTGCTTCTGGCATTGACACTTATAGGCACATTCATTTTTCTGATAGCATCATTTAACTACAGTAATTTTTTTCTGGCCGAAACCATTAAACAGAGAAAACAGATTGCTTTAAGGTTAATCCTGGGAAGTAAGCCTGTTTCTGTATTTTTTCAGTTTCTTACCGAATCGCTCCTGGTAAATTTTGTCGCTATGCTAATCAGCCTGCAATTGACTTTACCTGTTATTAAAAATTTCTACTCTTTCATCGACATTCCTCAGGGATATTTTCCTGAGATTAATTTATCCTCTTTTATGCTTGTTATTGGACTTCTGTTTGCCGGAAGCATTATTTCAATAATTTTTTCAATATTAAACCTAAATTTAAAATCGTTATCTAATCTTTTAAAAGGAAGTGATAGTGGCTATTCAGGAAGAGGTAACATATTTGGAAAAACAAGTGTAATTCTTCAATTTGTCGTTGCACAATCAGTGATTATTGCGACACTATTTATTGTCAAACAAATTTACTTTATCAATCATAAGGAACTTGGATATATAACTGATAATATTATATATGCAAGGTTGCCTGAGAATCCAAAATCAAAGCTGGCATCTTTATCCACAGAACTATTATCTGATCCGGGAATAAAAGGAATGAGTTATAGTTCTGTTGTGCCTGCCGAATCCCATCAATGGACTTCCTTTAGTTCGTATATCAATAATCAGGAAAAAAGAATTGATGCTGAAATCAAATTAGTCGACAGCTCTTATCTCAATTTATATTCATTCACTCTTATAGCCGGACAAAATTTTTCTTCGAAGGATACAACCGCTGAAATTATTTTAAACCGAGAATTTGTATTGGAAATCGGTTTCAAAAATGCTGATGAAGCTGTTGGAGCTATAATTAAGGGCCCTAATGGAATGAGGTTAAATATAAAAGGTGTAGTCGGCGACTTTCACTCCGGTTCATTACGGGATAAAATCAGACCATGCGTATTTTTTAATAATCCTGAAGGCTTCGGAATAGTGAATATCAAGCTTTTATCTTCAGGGAGTTCTGGTAAATATAATACAAAAGCCTTCCCGGGCGAGATTGACAAAATAAATGAAATATGGAAAAATGTCTTTCCCGACCAGGTATTTCATTATACATTTCTCAGCGACAGTATAGACGGTTATTATAAATCAGACTATAAAGCACTCAATCTCTTTTTTCTATTTGCTTCAATAACAGTTTTTTTATGTATTCTGGGAGTTTTAGGTTTGTCGCTGAGTATGAACGAGAACAGGACCAAAGAAATAGGTCTGCGAAAAGTGAATGGAGCTACAATTTCTGAGGTGATGGTCCTGCTAAACAAGAACTTTATCAATTGGGTAGCAATAGCCTTTGTAATCGCATGTCCTATTGCCTTTTATGCAATGCACAAATGGTTACAGAATTTTGCATACAAAACAGAGCTAAGCTGGTGGATATTTGTAGTGTCAGGAATAATAGCCTTTGGAATTGCTCTATTAACAGTGAGCTGGCAGAGTTGGAGGGCAGCTACGAGGAATCCGGTGGAGGCACTGAGATATGAGTAATAAGGTGTGAGGAGCAAGGAATGAGGAGTGAGGCGTGAGGTGCGTGGCGTAAGAGAGGAACAGGAGAAAGGGAGGAACAGGAGAAAGGGAGAAAGGGAGAAAGGGAAATGAGGAATTAATATCAACGAGATACGGGAAACAAGAAACGAAAAATAATAATCTTAATAAATGAAGAATCTCCCAAAACTGATATTCTTGCTTTTCTTTCTAATTCAAAACATTGCATGCCATCGTAATCGACTAAAAATCAACGAAAAAGAACTGTCAAGAGAAATAATTACCAGGGAAAAAGAAATAGATTCGGTAGACAACGCTGCTAATGAAAAAAAACTGGCCGATACTCTGAATCGTCATCAGGGGGGATTCCGTCTTAAAGAAAACCGTTCAGTCGATCCTGCGCATCCTCCTTTGATAATTGATATTGCTGGTAACCTGAACAATATAAAGGATATTAACTTGTCCGATGTTGCTTCAACAATTACTTATATCCGCATAGAACCAGTTCCTGATCCCACTCTTCCGGTGGATCTGAAATTCAATTATTACCTTATGGATAACTATATAATTGCGCGGAATCTATATGGAATTCATTTGTTCTCAAGAGATGGAAGATACATACGGTCAGTCGTGAAAAACCAGTTTACAGGGGTTAATGTAAAAGCAGGTTCCGTAATGTTTTTTACCGACTATACAATGAAAGGTGGTGGCATGTCAGTATGGGCAGAAGGGAACAACCTGTTTTATAATTACAGAAATAACATTATCGGACAGAAATACATTATGGAGTACGATTGTTCCTCAACTCAACTTATACCGGATTATAAATTTGATCCGGAAAAACCTGATCAGATATCAGGGCTGGGAAAGATTGCAGTGAATTTGAATCATGGAAAAACAGAACCTCCAAAACCCCATTCACACAATGGTATGTTCGGCGGACCAGTTGAATTTTTATTTTCGGAAAGGAGCGAATATATGCTTGACCAACATTCATACGCTGTCCCAGTTTATGATAATAATATGATGGTAATTCTAAACAATAATGGTGATACTTTATCAACCTTTTCGATGCTGGAAAAACTGAAAAACTATACAAAAGAGCTGCAGCGGGGAACTGATAATGGTACTCAGTATGAACATAATGGGAAATTATGCTTCCGTCCTGAGTTTAATGATACTGTTTTTCAGGTGATCCCACCGAACAGATTACTACCGGTGTATGTGTTAAAACTTGGAAGTTATAAAGTTTCCAAACAACTGGGAGTTGATCCCGACTTTAAGCTTACCGGTAAGATCATACCTGGTGATTGGGCTGAAACTAAAGATTATATATTCATGACTTATACAAAAGACGACTATGATTGTAAGAACACCAGAAAGAAAAAGAGTGTAAAAATCTACCATTCCATCTACTCGAAGCTGAATCACCAGTTTTCAGTTATAAATGGTGATCCTTATGATTATTCTCCTGAAATACTTAAAAACAACTTTGATGCTGGCATACCTGTCTGGCCATCTTCCTACATGATCGGTAATAATGGAGAAATGCTGATATCATTAAAAGGCAAAGAGCTGAAAGACCGGGTTAAGTCGGAGCAGTTTAAAGTGTTCGCTGCTCCTGAAGCTAAAAAGAAAGAGCTGGAAAAGCTGGCCGGGGTAGTTTCGGATAATGAAGATATATTGATGATAGTTAAATGAGGCATGAAGCGTGAGGCATGAGGCGTGAGAAATGAATGGGAGAATGGGAGAATGGGAGACTGGGAGAATTCAAGAAACTAAGAAGTGAAACTCCGTGTAACTCCGTGGTATATAAAATAAAAAAATAAAACGCGAAACGAATAACAAGAAACGATCCCAGATATGACCAACTTTATCAAAATTGCCTTAAGGAATCTCACAAGAAAACCAGTCTATTCGATCATTACATTCACAGGTTTTACCTTCAGTATCGCAGCAAGCTTACTTATTTACCTCTGGGTCTATAATGAACTGAGCTATGAAAAGTTCCATCCCGATTATCAGCGCATCTACCGCGTTCTTACTCTGTCCAGGGAGGGGGACAAAATCTTAAAATCTCCGATGTGTTACCGCCCGGTACCCAAAACCATGAAGATGGATTATCCTCAGATCGAATATGCCACATATATCAGTTACGACTCCGAAGATTCTCCCCTGCATCTTGAATCTGGAGGTGAAAAAATTGAAGCGAGGAGATGCTGGACAAACGGTGACTTCTTTAAGATTTTCGGAGGCTTCAGATTTATGGAAGGTTCATCTAAAAGCGCACTTGATAAACCCGATAATATTATACTCTCAGAAAAAACCGCAAAAAAACTGTTTGGAAATCAACCAGCCATAGGGAAGGTACTTATCAGTGATAAATTCTCCAAAGAAGTTTATACTGTTGGTGGAGTAATACGTATTCCTGAAAATAGCCATATCGATTTCGGATATATGCTCTCTGAAAAGAATAGCCAGCTTCTTGATTATTCAAATAACTGGAGTGACAAGGGGTTTGTGAGGGTGTATATTAAACTTGCGAAAGATGCACAGATTGATAATCAATTTCTTTCCGCTATATCAAATCATATAAGCAGGTATTCGAAAATTACCGATAAACTTATGTTCCAGCCTCTGGCAGATATCCATCTCTATTCAGATTATCAAAATGACTATTATGATAAACACCCGGGTAGTTACAAGTATGTCTGGATATTTTCAGGGCTTGCCTTACTAATTGTTCTTATGGCATCCATTAATTTCTCAGCTCTTTCAGTTGCCAGGGCTTCGGAGCGTTCGGTTGAAATTGGTATCAGGAAAGTAACAGGGGGAAGCAGAATCAGCATCTTCCGCCAGTTTCTTACAGAATCTGTTTTTCAGACTTTCGCAGCCACCATTATTGCCCTCTTTATTGTCTGGTTCATCCTGCCATGGTTTAATACGCTTTCCTCCCAGAAGTTGACTTTTAATATCTCCCCGGGATTAATCATCAACCTTTTTATACTGACCTTGCTGGTAGGTATTATTGCCGGTTTATATCCTTCTATTTACCTTTCTTCGTTTAATCCCATTGGAATTTTCAGAGGTGGCTCTATCTCCGGATCAAGGAGCAATTTTATCAGAGTGCTCGTTACTGTTCAGTTTACGATAGCTGTCTTTTTTATTATTACAACATCAATTTTTGTTAAACAGATGAATTATATTCATAACAAAGACCTTGGTATTGACGATAAGAACGTAATTGTTATTCCAACAGGTTTATGGTATGACAATAAAGATTTTAAACAGGAATTATTAAGAAATCCAAGGGTTCTGAGTGTTTCTGCCAGCACCTATGCACCCATTGACGTTGGTTTTAACGGAGGCCTGTCTTTAAGCCACCAGGGCCGTATTGATACACTACAGGTTAATTATTATTTTGTAGATGAAGATTTTGCAAAAACCTATAAACTGGATGTAATTAAAGGTCAATTCCTGCAAATGGATTACTCGGGCTATTGGAAAGAAGGTGAAAAACTGGGTAAGAGCAGGCAAGAGGGAAAAGAATATACTGTGTCTATGCCGATAGTTATTAATCAAACAGCAGAAAAGCTTCTTGGATTCAATGATCCGATAGGACAACGGATAGGTGATAATGTAATTGTTGGTGTAGTGAAAGACTTTCATTTCAGATCACTTCATTTTCCTATAGAACCGCTGGTTATGTCAAATAATCCTGAAGCAATTGGAACAATGAATGTACGTATTGCACCCGGAAATACAACTGAAACACTTAATTACATCCATGATACTTACAGGAAACACAGGGAAGACAGGGAATTCTCTTACACCTTCTTTGACGACCTTCTGAATGAAAAATACCAGGCAGAGACCCGGCTGAAAAATATCACTGTTGCATTTGCATTATTGGCAATAGTAATTTCTATCCTGGGAATTCTGGGAATGGCAGTCTTTTCTATCAATCGCCGGACAAAAGAGATTGGTATCCGCAGGGTTGCAGGTGCAAAAAGCTCGGAAATACTTATTCTGCTTAATAAGGAATTCATAATCTGGGTTCTGGTTGCCTTTTTAATTGCCACACCTGTAGCCTGGTATACAATGAATATATGGTTGCAGAATTTTGTTTACAAAACAGAACTCAGCTGGTGGATCTTCTTACTTTCAGGAATGATAGCTTTTGGAATTGCTTTAATAACAGTGAACTGGCAAACCTGGAAGGCAGCGACCAGAAATCCGGTGGAGAGTTTGAGATATGAATAAATTATCTACATATCGGATGAGAATTGGAGAAGAGGTAATGGTAGAATTTTAAATTTAAATAATGAATATGCTAAAACACATTTTTAGGTCAACATTTAAAAACGCTTTTAATGGCAGCATTTTGTCATTTACAAAGTTGTTTGGTATCAGTCTTTCGTTTGCAGTTATTCTTTTAGTGGCAAGTTATGTGCGGTACGAAACAAGTTTTGATAGTTTCTTTAAAGAAAAAAACAGAATTTTCAGGGTATATATGAAAGGCTCAATAAAAGGAAGGGATTTTAACGCCGCCGTTACAAGTGCACCGATGGCCCGTGGAGCTAAAAAAGAAATACCCGAAATATCAGATGCAACTGTCATTAAACCCCAGGGTGGCCGTGTATATAGTGTCAACCTTAGGGATTTTATTTTTGAGGATGGACTCATGTTGGCCGATACGAATTTCTTTTTGTTTTTCAACCTTGAAATTCTTTCAACCACTACAAACCCATTAAATGCGAAAAACAATATAACGCTGTCGGAAAGCCTGGCCAAAAAATTGTTTGGCTCCGGTAATCTGGTCTTAAATCAGCCGGTGAAAATTAAAAATGGAGACAAATATGATGATTTTATTGTAACCGGTATTTTTAAAGACTTTCCTGATAATTGTCATTTTAAATGTACTGCCGTAGCAAATATTTCAAACCTCAATGATTTTAACACTAATTGGGGTAGTCAGAACTTTTTCACATTTATTAAAACCAGTTCTTCTGTTGTTAACCGGAAATTACTTGATTTTAAACTATCCCAGTTAGTGTATCTTCATTCCCCGCAAGAGGGAAAAGATGCTAAAAATGCCAGGAGCTTTGAAGATCTTAAATATACCGATGATACTTATTTATATTATCTCACAGAAAAGCTTACGGATATTCATTTTAGCAGCCATAAGTTCGATTACGCGGCAACTACAAATAAAACTTACGTTTATGGCGCAATTACACTGGCATTATTGGTTTTGTTGATTTCGGCTTTTAATTATGTCAATCTTACCATAGCAAACTTTAAGGTGCGTGCTAAAGAATTTGGAATCAGAAAGACAAATGGGGCGGGCACAAAAGATGTAATCATGCAGTTTTTCAGCGAATCTCTTCTATTTTGGACTATAGGTTTTTTGATTTCTTTATTCATTTATTACCTGTCTAAAGATTATATTGATACTTATCTTGGTTTTGATATAAGGCTTAATACGATCGAAACTACTAAAGTAGTAATTATCTGTTTTGCGGGTTTAATCCTTTTCAATTTACTAATTAATGCTCTGCCTGTAATTGTTTATTCAAAAAACAATGTAATATCCTTGTCAGGAATTGGTAACAGTTCATCTTCTAAAAAAGGTTTTAGCCGGAATAGTTTTTTACTCATACAATTTTTTATATCTGCTGTAGTGATATTATGTACTCTTATTGTTCATAAACAAATCAGGTACTCAAACACAAAGTATCTCGGCTATGATTATAAAAATATCCTTGTTTTGGATAATGGTGGTGTCCCTTCCAATACGAGCAAGGCTTTAGTTGATAAAATCAAAAATAATGTGAATATAAGCAGTATTTCAAGCTGTGATAGGTATTTTGGAGGGGAAGACCCCGGCATGAATTCGTTTTATTTTGAGACAGCTGCAGATGAGAATTTTTTTCATGCCAGTTTTATCAGAGTGAATTCGGAATTTATTAAAACTCTTAATATTAAATTATCTCAGGGACGCTTTTTTGAAAAAGACAGAAAAGCTGATGAAATGACAGCTGTTTTAAACGAAACAGCAGCTAAGGAATATATGAAAAAAGATTCTCTTCTGGGTAAATATCTGATATTTGGAGATGAGCCATCAACAAAATTCCAAATCATTGGTATTTTGAAGGATTTTAATTTTCGTTCTATTCATAATCCGATAGAACCATTAGTTATTTTGAATAGAGATGTCTATAATTATTTATATATAAAAGTTAACAAGAATCAAATCGCAGAGGCTAGAATGGCTATTCAATCTTCATTTAAAGAGCTCTCAATATCAAGACCACCGGATTACTCATTTTTGGATGAAGTTCTTGCCCGGAGTTATGTAAAAGATAAAAAAGCAATGAGATTACTTATGCTTATTTCCATTATATCTATTCTTATTTCATGTTTTGGGCTATACGCAATAGTATATTTTAACTTAAGCAGAAAAATCAAAGAGATAGGAATCCGGAAAATAAATGGAGCAAAAGTAACTGAAGTGATGACAATGATTAATAAAGATTTTTTGAAATGGATTATTATCGCCTTTATAATTGCTTGTCCGGTTGCATGGTACTTAATGCAAAAATGGCTGCAAAACTTTGCCTATAAAACAGAACTGAGTTGGTGGATCTTCGTGTTGGCCGGAGTGCTGACCCTCGGCATTGCTTTTGTGACCATGAACTGGCAAAGCTGGAGAGCGGCAATGAGGAACCCGGTCGAAGCTCTCCGATACGAATAGTGAGGAGAGCGAAGACACTGACCGAAGCGTCATTGTGGAGGCATTGCGATATGAATAACCAACACATTTTCATTGAATGAGTGGATAAATACAAACAAATTTAAAAAATGTAACTTCATACTTTAGTGCTTAAATGAAATCTTATGCTAAAACAGTACCTGAAAATTGCTATCAGAAACATACTGAGGAATAAACTTACTTCCGCAATCAATATTATCGGTTTATCAATAAGCTTCGCCTGTTGTATTCTGATAATGTTCTTCATCAGGTACGAATTCAGCTATGACCGTTTCAATGTAAATGCCAACAGGATCTACCGGTTTACTTTTAGTATTAATACAAAAAACGGTTATAAGGCACATTTTGCAAGATGTGCAACATCATGGGTTAAGCATTTTCCGGATGATTTTCCCGAAGTTGAAAAAATGGTTACACTTATTCCATACAAGCACATCACATTGAAAGTAAAAGAAGAAAAGCTTTCATTGACCAATTCGTTTTATGCAGATTCCCTCTTTTTCAATGTATTTAGTATTCGTTTGTTACAAGGTGATTCAAACAAAGTGTTATCTGAACCGAACTCAGTGGTAATATCCGAATCGTTTGCCAGAAAATATTTTGGGAAGGAGGATCCGGTTGGTCAGTCAATTGCAAATACCGGTTGGTATGATGGTACAACCTGGACAAAACGTAATTTAACCATAACCGGGATTTTTAAAGATATACCTGCAAATTCACATTTCCATTCCGATTTGTTTATATCAAAAAACACTCTTTCTTCAAAGAATGATAATGATTGGAAATACGTTTACCTGCTTTTTAACAAAAGTGCAAAACCTGATGATTTCATTAAGAAATTCCCCGCTTTCCTGGAGAAATATAAAAAGGAAGAAAACAATATAAAAGACATTGTGCCTCATCTGCAATGTATTACATATATCCATCTGAAATCAGACAAGGATCGTGAAATAGAACAAAATGGAAATATGACAGTTATTTACATCATGGGTCTCGTTGGGTTTATAATCCTTATAATTTCATGGGTCAACTATCTTAACCTTAGCATTGCAGAGATATACAGCCACCGTAAGAACCTGATTTTATACAAAATTCATGAAAGCACAAGAAGCATATTCTATCGATACTTCATTGAATCATTGCTTATTGTTTCAATATCCTTGTTGCTTGCGTACATTCTGATCATTTTCTTCTTTCCAAATTTAAAAACAATCACCGGCAATGTATTAAATGAAAATATGTTTCAATTTGACACGGACATATACAAGTGGTTAATTTTCATTTTTGCAGGTTCCTTGTTTATCGGATGTATTCCAACCTTAGAATTTATAATTAAACTAAAAAAGTCTGAATCTCTTTTTAAAGTGACTTCATTCAGTACAAAAAAGAATCCTTCTTCTTTTTTCAGGAAAACGTTAATTGTTTTCCAGTTTACTTTAACAATAATACTTATAATCAGTGCGCTTATAATTAACTCTCAGAGTAAATACATTTTAAATCATCAAACAGGCGCAAAACAAGACAGCGTATTGGTTATCAATCTTTTTAACCAGGATATTCTATCAAAATTCACCCTGTTGAAATCTGAATTATTGAAAAGCCCTTATATAAAAAAAGCTACTACAACTTTCGACGAACCATATGGTCTTACAATGGACGCCATGGGATTCGAAACGTCCGGGATAAAAGAAGAAAACAAAGATAAGATACTTTGGATCTATGCTACAGACGACAACTATTTCAAGTTTAATGAAGTACCGATAATAGCCGGGTCTGATTTCCCTCCTTTCAATGAAAATTTAAAGAGGGAGTATTATATCCTTAATGAATCTGCAGTAAAAGAGTTAGGATGGACTCCCGAAGAAGCTATTGGAAAACCATTTAAACTAAAGTTTTTTTATGCAGAAAATGTAATTTTTGGTGGTCAGATAGTTGGTGTAGTTAAAGATTTCAATATTAATACATTACATCATGAGATTAAACCATTTGTATTCTTCCAGAAAGAAATATGGTTCTGGAATCTTCTGATAAAAATTGATATGGAACATAAGCAGCTCGCAATGGAGCACTTAAATAGAATATGGAACACAATCCAACCCGATTATCCATTAAGTTTTAAATATAATAATGACGTTTTTTTTCAGGCATACAAAAAAGAAATTATCGAATCGCGATTAACCTGGTTCTTCTCATTTCTGGCAATATTAATTTCTTGTTTAGGGCTATATGCAATTTCCTCAATTATTATCCTTCAGCGTACAAAAGAGGTTGGGATAAGGAAAGTTAATGGATCTACTACACCTGAAATTATGTTTATGCTTTCAGCAGATTTTACAAAAGGTATAGTCATAGCCTTTGTTATCGCATGCCCGGTTGCCTGGATCGCAATGAATAAATGGTTGCAAAACTTCGCTTATAAAATTGAGCTCAACTGGTGGGTTTTTGTACTGGCAGGAATAATTGCATTCGGAATAGCATTATTAGCTGTGAGCTGGCAAAGCTGGCACGCGGCAACGAGAAACCCGGTTGAGGCTCTGAGATACGAGTAAACAAACGCCCCTCTCCCCCAGTTGCCTGTTTCACCTCCCCACCTCTCGCAAAGCGGGACTATGAAAAAAGATGAATTTCAAAGTCCCCCTTGGGGGAATTAGGGGTGAAAAAGGAGCGGAGTTGGGCAATTGATATTTTGTGGAATTATAGTTGTATATAACATGGATGATTTCGCTAACAGATTAAAGAATGAAATTCTGAAAGGTCTGCCCGGGACGGAGATTCAATGGCAGATGGCTTCTTCGGACCGGATGGTAAGAAATTTCCCGAGGGTACCAGGAAAGAATGCTGGTGTTGCTGCAGTACTGATACTTCTTTTTCCTGAAAACGGGTCAGTTCATACTGTATTCATGCAACGCCCTGATTATAATGGTGTTCACAGTGGCCAAATCAGCTTCCCGGGGGGCAAGAAGGAACCGACAGATGAAAATATAATTCAAACAGCTATCCGTGAGGCGAACGAGGAGACGGGCGTTGACCCCGAAAAAATAAGTATTATCGGTACACTTACTCCACTCTTTATTCCGATAAGCAATATGATAGTTACTCCTGTCATAGGCTGGGTTAATGAAAAACCGGTTTTTAATCATCAGCCTGAGGAAGTTGTTTTTCTTATTGATGCTGATCTTAAGATACTTCTTGACCCGTCAATAATTAAGACAAAACCTTTTGAAATAAGAGGTGAAATGATCGAGGTTAAATATTTTGATTATGAGGCCAACAGGATCTGGGGAGCAACAGCCATGATTCTTTACGAATTACTGATTATCCTCAGAAGGGGTCACTTTTTACATCCGGAATGATATTCTTATAATGCTCAAACCTTTCAAGTACCTGACTGACAAAATTTACTGACTCGGTTCCCCTGAAAAATCCATTTTTAACTACAATATCATTATAGTATTGAGGTTCAGATTTTTTCAATAACCATAAGGCAACATTCCGATCCCATTTCTGAGGATTCATCCCGTTTTTCTCAGCAAGTTTCATTGCATCAAGAACGTGCCCGGGCCCGGCATTATATGCTGCAAGGATAAAACTGATCCTTTCCTTTTCATCGGTTATTTTCGGGTCGAATATTGAATGTAACCAGTTAATATACCGAATGCCGGCTTTTAAATTATTTTCCGGCGAAGAAGTAATATCAATGCCAAAATTTCTTCCAGTTTCAGGCATGATCTGCATCAACCCAAATGCACCTGCATAAGATTCGACATTTGGATCAAAATGCGACTCCTGGCATATCAATGATGCCAGTAACCTCCAGTCCCATTTAATGCTTATGCTGAATTTTCTGATCAAATCATCAAATTTCGATACTTTTCCGGTATTAAGAGAATAATAATCACTTTTTACGATTATACTGGAACGCAAATTTTTAAAATATTTTGCGTATAGCAAAGCATATGATCCTGTTTTCTTATATACTGTGATCCAGCGATTCAGTTCGTTTAAAAGAGCATCAGAATTGTTTTTCCTTATTCCCCATACAAGATTCTGCGGAAAACTTATAGGTGTACTTACATCAATATCCGGATAATATGTTGCATTCACCAATGCGACATTCTCATCACAAACTGTATATTCAATTTCTCCGCTGGCAACATGTTGAATTAACTTTTCCGATTCAAACGGAACTTCAATAATGTTAATTGAATCACCAAGTTCCTTTACCAGAGAAACAAGTTGTTCAGCATGAGATGATCCTTTCTGGACATAAATTGTCTTTTTGACTAATCCTAATTGGTTTCTGATCAGTTTTTTATCCAATTCATCTATTTTTAATGACCTCCAATTTCGCGGTTTTCGCTGAACAAGCACCTGTCTTGTTTCATCTATCGGTGCCGTGAAAAGTACATCTTCCTTTCTTTCTGAATTGACGTTAAGGCCGATAGCAAGGAGATCTGCTTCACCCGATTTAAGCATTCCAAAAGCATATTCAAGTTGATTTTCAGTAATAATTTCCAGATCAATTCCAATATTATCTGAAAATGACTTAAGAAGTTCATAGGTAAATCCCATTGGTTCACCCTTGTAAATAAAATAGTTCGTTGAATTAAAGTCGGTTACTGCAATCAATCTTCCTCTTTTCCGTATAGAATCAAGATCAAATGAATTAACGTTGTTATTTAAATTTTTAGAAGAGTGGTGATGATTTGAACAGGAAATTAAAACTGTCAAAAGAAACACGAATATAAATATTGTCTTTTTTATCAAAGATGTTGTTTTAGTTGAATACTTACTTTTAATAATAGGCGCAAAAATACAACATTTTTTTTAATCATAAAACGTCCAAGCCAGACCATAACGTAACATCCTTATATTCATGGGATAAGACGGAATCATATCATAGTTGTTTCCAGACATTCCGGCATTTACATGATCGAACATAATGAAGGCCCTTGTTCTTTTGACTTTTAAATTTAAGAAGACATTTATAAAAGGATAATCCCCGGTACTTACAATATCCTGATGGAAAAACCTGCCCGTGGCCGGCATATAGGAATATGGTTGATAAAGAGAATTATAAGTTACATCAACGCCAAGTTGTGTGTTCAGTTTTCCTCCGGTTTTCTTAAATCTGAAGAGATGTTCAAAATAACCGGCAGAACGAACAGCAACCAAAGGGAGGTCAAGAATTTGTGCATTACTACTTTTCTGAATTAGTAAGTCAGTATCAAGATGAAATTTCCATGCTCTCATTTCTTTTCTGACAGTAACGGCAACAATTGAAAGTCCTCCGGAATATTGTGAAGGTAGTGTATCAATTCCAAAATCCGTATAATTTTTTATTATAGCATAATTGAATTTAAATTCAACTTTTCTTACCGGGTAGGAGAAAGCCGATCCAAGATCGATCCTGAATTCTTTGTTAAAATTATTATGCCATTCAAAATTATTACTTCCCCACTGTTCATACCAGAACGAGGGTTGCCTATTCATCATTGAACCGGTTAACAGCCAGGAGGCTCTCCCCTTTTTGAAGTCGAATGATTTGGTTATTACACCATCAAGATTAAAATCACCGGCTCTATATCCGGTTAAATACAATTCTCCCGTTGCTACCCAACGGAACTTGTCTCCGATATTGTTATACAATTTCCCGATTAAAACATTGTCACTCTTCTTCCATACAGGTATTTCTTCAGATGTTGTGTCAGTTAATGGGACAACATGTGTAGGTACAATCTGACTGTAACGAAATAATTCATTACGTAAACCTACCCCACCTCCCAGTCTGAACTTTCTGGTCGGATCGGTTTCAAAATCGAACCTGACAGTATTTTTAATACTTCGTGAAAACAGGGAGTCTTTCGTTGCAGTTTTACTTATGTATATTAATGACGTGTCATAAAATCCGGACAATGGATCAGCATCTTTGTATGATCGACTATTGCTTTCAAGTACAAAAATATGAGAAAAAGTACCACTTAATCCAAAGAATCCGGTTCGTTTATGCGAGGTACTATCCGCTTTAACTTTGGGATTGCTTTCAAAAGTGTATCGCTGCACCAGCATAAGGTTGCGATTTTTTACTGTACTTCTCGCTATATCAAGTCCTCCTAGTTTTACAGGAATCTGGAGTGTACTGGACTGGTTGAGCTGCGTTTTATCGCTTATCCCTCCGTTCTCGTACGATATGATGTTGTTTATTCCTGCTGAGAAGTAAAGTTTATATTTAACTCCTGTGTAAGATGAATAAAAAGTAAAGGTTTTATCCTCGGCCTTCTGGTAATTATATTGCCCGAGACTGTATATTATATCGTAAATCAATCCAAAGTTGAGAAACCTGTTTACGTTCTGCGAATGCCTTACCCTGAAAGTTTGTTCCGAAGTTTCCTTTGGTCCGGCAAAAGTCCAGTCCAGTTCCGTATAGGGAACCTGAGTATTCATGAAAAGTGCATTGGAAGGGACGTGCATGAAAGGGGAATAATAAGCATAAATAAATTTATCAGGATCTGTTATCCTGTCAAAAAAGTCTATCTGATAAAATGGCAGGCCATAATTACCCAGACTTGCATTAACCGGTGAGTATTTGTCTGCAATTTTGAATCGGTTAAATAATGAAAAAACCGTATCGAAAGGGATGTTTACCTCTTCAGAGAAATCGTCAGAAAGTTTCCATTCCTTTAAAATTCTTGGCTTTTTTAAAGAATCTGGAATAGTGGCAACTGGAATTGAAGAATAGCGATCCGGTATCTGTGCATATATACCTGAAGAAAAGGCAAGAAGCAATATTATTGAAATTTGTCTGATCATCAGCTGCAAATATAGAAAATATGAAAGAGATTGTTGCAAAAGTAAATTAAACCACCCCGTCATGACCGACAGGTCATGACACCCCTCCTTCATTAGGAGGGGGAAATATTGATAATTAGTAATATAACTTTCTCCTACTCTCGGAGGAGGAGTACCCTGACCGAAGTGTCAGGGGGAGGCGGTGATTTCTTAAGCTCCTTTTATCCTATTCTCGGCATATTATTGGCTCAAATCTAATCTACATTATCATTCAGATAAGCATTATTCTCCCTTAAAACAGGTTCGTCATTATCATCGGATGTTAAAGTGAATTTTGATAATTTACTTTCCGTTCCAGTTTCCGGGGCCCCAAGTGTCAGGTTTCTTCGGACATATGCGGGCACATCTTCAAATGTATCAATATTCTCTTTCATTGTCTTGTTTGAAAGGCCCTCCCTTTTCAAAAGGTTTTGCATATGTTTCACCTTTCTCAAAGTTGCTTCGGGCTTTTCGCTATTCTCATCATTCTCCACTGTTCTCCTACTTCTGATCTCGTTCATCTCCTGACTATGTTCAAGACTGAAATCAATTACACCCTGAGATTCTTCTTCAAAATCGGTAATGATAGACTTTTTCCCCTTTTCATGAACTGAGAACACATCATCACCGGTTTCTGTTGTTTTTCTGGGGGGAATTGCATTTTTATTTGTCAATAATTCGACTTTACTTGGTTTTTTAGGTTTATAAGGCTGAAAAATACTATTCGATTCAAATCCTGTTGCAATAACCGTAACACTAATTTCCTCATTAAGGCTTTCATCTTTGGATAGTCCCCTAATGATAAGTGCATCATCTGATGCTGCATCGTACATGTAATCAGTTATTTCACCCAGCTCATCCATTGTGATCTCATGTTCTCCTATCCCGGAAGAAATATTTATCAGAATACTATTTGCTCCGGTAATATCATTTGAATTCAATAAAGGAGAGGCAAGTGCATTTTCGATTGCTTTTATTGCCCTGTTTTCTCCTGCTGCTTTACCCATACCCATAAAAGCAACTCCAGAGTTTTTCATAACAGTTTCCACATCGGCAAAATCAACATTAATATAACCTGTGACAGTAATAATCTCTGCAATACCTTTTACGGCTATGGTCAGAATATCATCAGCTTTTGCAAAAGCTGTCGAGACAGGTTGATTGCCGTAAATCTCTCTCAGTTTTTCGTTATTTATTACCAGTAATGAATCAACATGATCTTTCAATTCCGTTACACCGTCAATAGCCTGTCTTATCCGGACCTTCCCTTCAGATTTAAAGGGGATGGTAACAACAGCAATGGTAAGCAGTCCGGCATCTTTACAGGTCTTTGCAATTACCGGAGTAGCTCCAGTGCCGGTTCCTCCACCCATTCCTGTTGTTATGAAAACCATCTTTGTATTTCCCGACAATGCTTCCATTACGTCATCGATATTCTCGATGGCAGCCTGTCTGCCAATTTCCGGTTTACTTCCGGCGCCTCTGCCTTCCGTCAGGGATTCTCCAATCTGAACCTTTATTGGTACCTGGCTTTTTGTCAGAGCCTGATGGTCAGTGTTGCAGACCACAAAATTCACATCCCTGATACCTTTTTCAAACATGTGATTGACAGCGTTATTGCCTCCACCACCTATTCCGAGAACTTTAATAATCGATGATCTTTCTACAGGCAGATCAAAGTTCATTATATCGTCTGACATAGTATAATTATTTAATTGATTATGAACAGTATAAATCTAAATACAAACCATATTTATCATTTGATTGGCTGATCTTCAACCTCAAACATTCTTGACAGCATACTTTTAATTTTTTCAGTGAGAGGTATTTTCCCCTCTTCCTGAACAGGAGGAGTGAAAGTTTCTTCTCCTTCTTCCTCATGCTGGTCAAAAACTGCAGTTTTGGGTTTGACAAACTCATCTGAACTTCCGGCATTAAATGACTTTTTGTAGGTTTCAAGATACTCAAAGCCCCGCATTATCAGACCGACACTCGTTGCATACATCGGCTGATTAATTTCACTTTTCGCTGATCCTGCAAGATGCTCATTCGGCAGACCAATTCTTACATCCATTGCTGTTTTGAACTTCATCAGTTGAGGTAAGTGTTTCAGCAATGCACCTCCTCCAGTGATTACAACACCGGCAGCAAGTTTATCAGCATATCCTGAATTTTGTATTTCAAAATTCACTGCGTCGATAATCTCTTCCATCCTTGACTGGATAATATAAGCGAGGCTTTTAAAAGATATCTCTTTAGGTTCCCGTCCGCTGATACCCGGTATGGAAACAACCTTATCTTCAGGAGCGATATCTCCAAGAGCTGAACCGTACTGAATTTTAAGCTGTTCAGCATGTCTCTGAAGTATTGCGCAACCTTCCTTGATATCTTTTGTAACAACATTCCCGCCAAACGGGATCACTGCAGTATGACGAATAATATTATCATAATAAACAGCAACATCAGTTGTTCCTCCACCGATATCAACCAGAACGACTCCGGCTTCTTTTTCGTCATCGGTAAGAACCGCATCTGAAGAAGCCAGGGGTTCAAGGATCATATCCTTCACGGTCAGATTTGCTTTACGGATACACTTTTCAATGTTTTTTGCAGCAGCAACCTGTCCTATCACAATATGAAAATTAGCTTCAAGTCGTCTGCCACACATACCGATAGGACTCTTAACCCCTGTCTCATTATCAACAATGAAATTCTGAGGGATAACATGAATTATCTCCTCTCCGATGTCGATATGAATCTTGTGCATGTCTTCAATCAGTTTGAAGACCTCCTCTTTTTTGATTTCATCATCATACGCATCCCGCATAATATAGCCTCGGTTTTTCATACTTTTAATATGCTGACCGGCTATACCAACAAAGACCTCAGAGAATAGAATCCCTGATCTTTTCTGTACGTCTTCCACGGTAGTCTGAATGGCATTTACCGTCTCCTCAATATTAAGGACGACACCTCTCTTCACACCTTTTGAAAGAGCTTTGCTAAGTCCGAGAATCTCAATTTTTCCATTCTCGTTTTTCTTACCGACAATGGCCACAATTTTTGTGGTTCCTATGTCGATAGCTGCTACATACTGTTCCTTTTTGTTCATAACTTAAATATGGTTATTTCTGATTATCTCTTTTTTTACAAACTATCTGATCTTTAAATTCAAGGTTTATTAACGAATATTTATTCCAGCCAACTTCAGGTAGTACCTTATCGTAGAAAGCTTCAAGGTTCCTAAGTTTCCCTTGATAATTTTCAGCCGTTCCAAGGTGTATCAGCTGGTTGCCTACCCGTGCGATAAGGTCAATCTCATCGTTTCCGTCAACATAGATCTGATCGATCTGAGCCGACCAGAATTTGTCATCATTTATATAATTTACCAGATTATAAATATCTTTAAGAATTGAGTTTTTAATGTTTGTATCGAGAACACTTATACCATTAAGCATGGCTGAGCTGATATTCACATTGCCCCCGACTATGTGCAACCTGGGGTTATAAAGATTTCTTCTTCTCACAACAACTCCGTCTTCATCAATAAAATAGTCTCCGCCATTATCGGGCATCACTCTCATAACAGGATTACGCTGTTCAACATAAACATGTACCGTTCCATCAATTGTCATATATACTTCGGCCTTTTTTAATTCTTTCAACATTTTAATTCTGTTTTCAATTTCCAAAACCGATATATCTTTTACAGGCTTACCAATAATTCTGTCCGAGTTTCCGTATGCAAGGTTTAACAGTTGTTTTTTAGTAACAAAATGATAATCAGACGAATCACTTATATCAATAACTATTCCTCCGCATGGCCTGGAATTAGTGGAACTGGCCAGATAAACCGGTATTATAATAAGGTATAAAACAGGAATTATTAATAATATTTTTAAAAACTTCTTCATCTCACTCTTTCCCGTTTAAGCTTTTCCTCAATAGGAGCTACAAGCGTATCAATGTCACCGGCTCCGATTGTCAGCAGTACATCCAGTTTGTTTGTATCCAGTCTCCCGGGGATATCCTCTTTTGTCATAAGTCTCTTATTACCGGATCTCATTTTATTAAAAATCAATCCCGATGTAACTCCTTCTATCGGTTTTTCACGTGCCGGATAAATGGGGAGAAGTATAACCTCGTCCAATTCATCAAGAATCGCAGCAAAACCACCGGCATGGTCGCGAGTCCGTGAAAAAAGGTGAGGTTGAAAAATCCCGGTAATTTTTCGTCCGTTGAAAAACTCTTTAACGCATGTTATGCAGGCCCTTATTTCCTCAGGATGATGTGCATAATCATCAACAAAAGCAAGACCAGGTAAATTTATCCTTATATCAAACCTGCGCTTTACACCCTGGAAAAGGAGAACAGCCTTCCTTATTTCCTGTTCAGTGACACCACACATCAAAGCGACAGCAATTGCTGCAGTAAAATTCTCTATATTAATTATACCTGGGAATGCAAAATGCAGATCCTCAATTGTTGTTGAAGGTGTTTTAATATTGAACCGATAATAATCTTTGCAACGGTTTATATCGAACGACCGGAAATCTGCACCGAAATCAAGTCCGTAAGTAAAGCAGGTCACCCGCTCAGGAACCACAATTTCATTTCGTATTCTGTTGTTTACTATAAGGGTTCCTCCATATCTGATTTTATCGCAAAACTCATTATATGCCGCTATCATTGTAACCTGATCACCATAGATATCCAGATGGTCGGCATCGAGTGCAGTTACCACTGCCATAAGAGGTTTGAGCTTGTGAAAGGAACGGTCGAATTCATCAGCTTCCATAACCGTATATCTGCTATCACCCAAAAGAAGATTTGAATCATAGTTCTTTGATATACCTCCAAGAAATGCCGAACAGTCAACATGCGACTGCTTCAATAAATGTGCTATCATTGTGGAAACCGTGGTCTTACCATGTGTGCCTGCGACGGCCAGGGTGTCGGTGTTTAATGATATTTCACCGAGGAGCTCCGATCGTTTAAAAATTTGATATCCGTTACCCCTGAAAAATGAAAGAATTTTGTTTTCGACAGGGATAGCAGGTGTGTAAACGATAATAACCTTATCAATATTTGAACTTTTTCTGAAAAGATCTGGAAGCATACTTAAATCATCTTCATAAGCAACAGTACAATGATTTTCAATCAAGGAAAAAGTTACACTGCTTTCCGACCTGTCGTATCCTGCAATTGTATACCCGCCTTTTGCAAAATAAAGTGCAAGGGCGCTCATGCCGATACCACCTATCCCGACAAAATATATTCCTTCAATATTTTTGAATTCAATCATTTTCCGGCAAGTTTAAGTACTTCTTCTGCTATCCTTACATCAGCATCCCTGTAAGCCATTTTCAGTATGTTCTCAGAAAGCATGTTTCTTCTGGGTTTATCTGAAATCAGTTTAATTGCTTCATCAACAAGAGTTTTAACTGCCTGATTATCTGTTATTAACACGGCAGCGTCCCTTGTTGATAAAGCTTCTGCATTCCTTGTCTGGTGATCTTCTGCAACATTCGGAGAAGGAATCAGAATAACAGGTTTGCCAACAAGACACAATTCGGAGATGGTGCCTGCACCGGCTCTGGATACAATTATATCTGCGGCAGCATAAGCATAGTCCATCCGGTTAATGAATCCGTGCACAGATACATTTCCGCTGAATGAGACCGAAACCAGAGCCTTTACATTTTCAAAGTAATATTTCCCCGTCTGCCACAACCATTGACAATCTGAGTCTCTGAGCTTATTAATGTTTTCTGACAGACTATTATTTATGCTGCCGGCACCCAGAGATCCACCTAAAACCAATATGACAGGGAACTCTTTTTTCAGGTTGAAAAAAGAGAGTGCTTCATCTTGTAAACCTTTAAGTTTGTTAAAATTCTGACGTACAGGATTACCTGTCTTGATTATTTTTTCAGCAGGGAAATACTTATCCATACTGTCATATGCAACACAAATAGTTGAAGCTCTTTTTGCCAGGAGTTTATTTGTCACACCTGCATAGCTGTTCTGTTCCTGAATAAGAGTCGGAATTCCCATCCTGCCTGCCTGCCTGAGAACCGACCCGCTTGCATATCCACCTACGCCAATAACAACATCAGGTTCAAATTCCTTTATAACCTTTTTTGCCTTGTTAAGGCTCTTTAAAAATTTTATGAGAACTGTAAGATTTTTATGGGTGATGCTCCTGTATAAACCTGCAACCGGCAATCCGATTATCCTGTAACCTGCTGCAGGAATTTTTTCCATTTCCATTCTTCCTTCAGCGCCAACAAAAAGGATCTCAGTCTCAGGATCAATCTTCCTGAGAGCATTGGCAATTGCAATAGCAGGGAAGATATGTCCCCCTGTGCCGCCACCACTAATTATCACCTTTTTATGTTCTCGCAGGTTCATATATTTTTTCTCCTTCATCATTTATTTCTTCCTCGGGCAGTTCTTCTTTTTTTATCCTTGCATTTACCACCCTGCTTACACTCAGTATTGCTCCGATCGAAAAACTCATAACAAGAACAGAGGTTCTTCCCCAGCTCACCATTGGAAGTGTCTGCCCTGTAACCGGAAACAGTCCTACGGCGACCAGCATATTAAGCATAGCTTGTATGACAATCATAACGATCAAACCCAATACCAGAAAGGCAGGGAATGCAGTCTCACATTTCTTCGCTATTGTAATTCCTCTGAACAACAGTATCATATACGCCAGAATGAGCGGGATGGCGCCGAATAATAATCCATATTCCTCTATAATAATTGCAAAAATGAAGTCAGAGTTTGATTGCGGAAGAATGTTACGCTGGGTGCTTTTACCCGGAGCTTTCCCGAATAATCCGCCTGTTGAGATCGCAATCTTTGCCTGGTTTGACTGATAATCTCCCTCCTCATCCCCTTTTCCTGAGAAAAAATGTTCAATCCTGTTTTTCCAGACCTGGACCCTATTATCCTTTTTAACTACGGTTAGTACCATGGCAAAGAAAACAACACCGACTACTCCGATTCCTACATAGGCCAGAAGGAACTTAAAAGGAACTCTGCCTATGAACATTATGATCATGCTCATGCCAAATATCATCAGTGATGTAGAAAGGTTTTCAGGCAAAATCAGACCGCAGATAATACCAACCGGGATAATAAAATACTTTGTAACAAGCATAAAATTATTAAGCTCTTTCTGGTATTTGGCAAGAGCTCTTGCGAGATACAGAACAAGAGCCACTTTGGCAACATCTGATGTCTGAAGTCTGAATCCTGTTCCCGGAATTACCAGCCAGCGTGTTGCTTCATTAACCCTCGACCCAAAAGCAAAAGTCAGTACCAGCAGGCCTACGGCCCCAATCAGGATCAAGCCAGCCATTGAAAAGTAAATTCTGTACGGAAGGTAATGAACAACTATTATTATAACCAGACTTAATACAAGCATAAGAAACTGACTCTTAAGAAAGTATGTAGTATTACCACCATATTTCATAAAGGCTACACCTACGGAAGAGCTGTACACTGCTAATAGGGAATAGATCATAAAAAGAGCCACCAGACCCCAGATCGCCCTGTCTCCTTTAAATGTCTTTGTAAGCCAGCCTTGTTGCATTTATTTATCGGTTAAAGATTCCTTACTGCCTGCTTAAACTGACGGCCCCTGTCTTCATAATTCTTAAAAAGATCAAAACTTGCACATGCAGGTGATAACAATACAGTTTCACCTTTTTTTGCCAGGTAATAGGAAGATCTGACAGCCTCTTCCATGGATGTCGTTTCCACAATAGTTGAAACCTTATCTTTAAAAGCTTCGATAATTTTCTTGTTATCCTTTCCCAGACAAACTATAGCTTTGACCTTCTTTTTGACAATCGGGAAAAGCTCTGAATAATCATTCCCCTTGTCTACTCCACCGACTATCCATATGATATTGTTATCCATACACTCAATAGCGTACCATGTTGAATTGACATTTGTAGCTTTGGAGTCGTTAATGAAATTTACACCGCAGACTGTTATAACCGGTTCCAGACGGTGTTCAACTCCCTGAAAATCAGCCAGACTTTCTCTTATTACCTCCTTGCGGATATTAAGAACTTTCCCGGCAATGGCTGCTGCCATTGAGTTGTAAATGTTGTGACGACCTTTAAGTGCAAATTCATGAATGGTCATAATGTTGGTTTTATTTGGGTAATCAATTATCAATTCGTTGTTTTCGATATAAGCGGCCATACCTTCTTTTATTTCATCAGAAAAAGGCAACAGAGTCATTCCATATTTCTTTCCGGATAATTCAGTTTTTATGATGGGATCTCCTTCCCAGTAAATCAGGTAATCATCTTTTTTCTGGTTCTGTGTTACCCTGAATTTGGAGTCTATATAGTTCTGAAGTTTGTGATCGTATCTGTCGAGATGATCCGGTGTAATATTCATCAATACAGCAATATCAGCCTTGAATTCAAACATTCCGTCAAGCTGAAAACTGCTTAGTTCAATCACATAATAATCGTACGAATTTAATGCAACAGTCATGGCAAAACTGTTACCAATGTTGCCAGTCATTGCAACATTCTTACCTGCTTTTTTCAGAATATGATAAATGAGATTTGTTACAGTTGTTTTACCGTTGCTCCCTGTAATACAGATTTTAATGCCACCGGCATATCTTCCTGCAAATTCAATTTCTGAAATTACAGCGATTCCTTTTTCGCGGATTTTGTTTATAATTGGAGCATTTTCAGGTATCCCCGGACTTTTAATGACCTCACTTGCTGAAAGAATAATTGATTCATTGTGATTTCCTTCCTCCCACTTAATCTTATAATTATCAAGAATTTCTTTATAGTTTTCTTTTATCTGACCATTATCAGAAACGAACACGTCAAACCCATGTTTTTGTGCAAGGACTGCCGATCCTGCACCACTTTCCCCTGCCCCCAATATTACAATCTTCTTAATCATTTTATTATCTTATCTTAAGTGTCACAATACTTATTACTGCTAATAATATTGCCACTATCCAGAACCGTGTGACAATCTTCGGTTCCGGGAATCCTTTTTTCTGATAATGGTGATGAAGCGGAGCCATCAGGAAAATCCTTCTTCCTTCCCCAAATTTTCTTTTTGTTCTTTTAAACCAGGCAACCTGCAGCACAACAGACAGGTTCTCAACAAGGAATATTCCGCAAAGTATCGGGATTAAAAGTTCCTTTCTTATGATTACTGCAAATACTGCAATAATACCTCCAAGTGCAAGGCTACCGGTATCACCCATAAAAACCTGTGCCGGAAATGAATTGTACCAGAGGAAACCGATTGTAGCCCCTATAAATGCACTTGCAAAAATTACCAGTTCTTCCGACCCTGGTATGTATATTATACTTAAATACTTAGCATAGATAAGGTTACTTGATAAATAAGCCAGGATGCCAAGAGCGGTTCCAATAATTGCTGACGTCCCGGTGGCGAGACCATCAAGGCCATCAGTAAGGTTTGCACCGTTAGAAACTGATGTTACAATGAAAATTACGATGATTACAAAAACGAGCCAGGTAAATGGACGTCTGTGATCTTCATTAATAAAAGACACCAGCCAGGAATAGTCAAATTCATTATTTTTAATAAATGGTATGGTGGTTTTCGTTGACTTTCTTTCCATATTAAACTCTCCCTGAGCAGGAATCTGCACCGAAGGATCGAGCATCTCATACCTTTCCCTAAAGGTAAGATTGGCGACATTTACTTTCTCGACAATTCTAACCTCATCACTGAAGAACAGGGTTAACCCTACAATAATACCGAGGATAATCTGACCCGCAATTTTAAATTTGCCGGCAAGGCCTTCTTTGTTCTTTTTAAATATTTTAATATAATCATCAAGAAAGCCGATCAGCCCCAGCCAGACTGTTGTTATCATCATCAGAATTATGTAAATGTTCCCGAGCTTTGCGAATAAAAGAGTCGGAATAATTATTGATGCAAGAATTATAATACCTCCCATCGAAGGAGTTCCCTGCTTCGTGTATTGTCCCTCCAGTCCCAGATCTCTTACAACCTCTCCAACCTGCTTTCTCTGAAGATATTGAATGATTCTTTTACCAATCAGAAGGGAAATTATGAGGGAAGTGATAACAGCAGCTGCCGACCGGAAAGAGATGAATGTAAATAACCGGGCTCCCGGGAAATCAAGTGAATCAAGATAATTGAATAAATAGTATAGCATTTTTTTGCTTATTTCAGTAGTAATGCATTTTTCAATTCTTCCCTATCGTCAAAGTGATGTTTCACTCCCATTATATCCTGATAAGTCTCGTGTCCTTTACCAGCAATGAGGACTACATCACCCTTGTTAGCAAGCATAACTGCTGTTTTTATTGCTTCGTGCCTGTTGGCTATTCTGATGGTTTTTCCTTTGAGATCAGGGGTTATTCCGGCTTCCATCTCATCAAGAATCTTCTCGGGATCTTCAGTTCTGGGATTATCGGAGGTGAGTATGACCCTGGTACTTCCTTCGGCAGATATTGCTGCCATCTTCGGGCGCTTTGTCCGGTCCCTGTCTCCTCCGGCACCAACAACAGTTATTAGTTGAACACCCCCCTCCCGGATTTTATTAATCGTTTCTATCACATTTAACAGAGCATCAGGTGTATGGGCATAATCGACAATTCCTGAAATACCCCCCGGGGATTTGATTACTTCAAGTCTTCCTGTGACAGGATGGAGATCGCTAAGAACTGTTAATATCTCTTTCTTTGCAGCGCCAAGAAGTTCTGATGCTGCATAAACTGCAAGCAGATTGGATGCATTAAAATCGCCAATAAACCTTGTCCATATCTCCTCACCCTGAATTTTTAATTTCATACCCTCGAAACCCTGCTCGATAATACTGCATCGGAAATCGGCCATTCCCCTTACAGAAAACGTATAATGACGGGCCTGGCAATTCTGCAGCATAACCCTTCCATTCCGGTCATCAACATTTACAAGTGCGAATGAACCATATGGCAACAAGTCAAAGAAACTCTTCTTTGCAGAAAGGTAATTATCAAATGTTTTATGGTAATCGAGATGATCGTGAGTAAGGTTTGTAAAGATGCCTCCGGCAAATTTTAGTCCCGCTATACGTTTCTGATCAGAAGCGTGAGAACTGACTTCCATGAATGCAAAATCGCATCCCTCATTGATCATCATCGATAACAGGCAGTTGAGCTGGACCGGATCGGGTGTTGTATGTGTTGCCTCAAGTTCCTTTCCATTAATATAATTGCATACGGTCGAAAATAATCCGCATTTATAACCCAGTCTTATGAACATCCTGTATAGCAACGTCGCAATAGTTGTTTTACCATTTGTGCCTGTGACTCCAACCAGTTTAAGTGAAGATGAAGGGTTTCCAAAGAAGTTCGAAGCGGCCAATCCGAGAGCTTTTGCAGAATCACTTGTTTTTATCCAACAAATACTTTTAGCGGGGTTTTCAGGAAGGATTTCGCATATAACAGCAGTGGCACCTGACACTATTGCAGAATCAATAAAATCATGCCCATCGGTTTTGTATCCCTTTACAGCAACAAAAAGTGAGCCTTTGGTTACCTTACGTGAATCAAATTCAATACCGGATATAACCGTATTTTTTGTTCCGGCGACAGAAACAATTTCAATTCCTTTTAATATTTCTTCAATCTTCATCATATTACATATTCATCTCGAGAGAAACGACTGTCTCATCATTATACCTTGTACCATGTTCCGGTGATTGCTTCAGTACCCTTCCTTTACCAATGTATTTTACTCTTAGTCCGGAATTTTCGAGAAGATAAATTGCATCCCGCAGACTCATTCCTCTCACATCAGGTACAAGACCAGGCTGTATTTTCAACCCTGCCAGGCTGATGGTATCTCCACTTTCACGGGTAGAAACCCAGTCATCATCAGCAGTTCGTCTATAGCGGACATCAAGGTTTTTAAGTACTTCATTTATATCTGCCCTATAGCCATTACCGGCTTCAGGTGCAGCAGGTTTCATATCCTCTTTATGTTCAGGTCTGAAATCCCGGAAAAATCTTGTTGAATAAACCTTATCTGAAATCTCCTTGAATACTGTTCCTGCAACAATGTTCCCATAATAAACACCGTTTGAAGGAGAGTTGACAACTACAATGCAGGAGTATAGAGGGCTCTCCGCAGGAAAATATCCTACAAAAGAGGCCTGGTAGGATATTCTTGCTCCGTTTCTATAACCATGCTTATCCCTGGCTATCTGTGCAGTTCCTGTTTTTCCGGCAATTTTATAATTGGCATTTTTAAGGTTAGTCGCCGTACCGTGTTCCACAACACCTTCCATCATTCTTTTCGCTTTTCGAATTGTGGAACGCGAAGCGATAGAATTAATGATGACCTCTGGTTCATAACTCTTAATGATGCTTCCATTTCTCATGATTGCTGTCACAAAAAGAGGACGCATCATCTTACCATCATTTGCAACAGCATTATAGAAGGTGAGTATCTGTAAAGGTGTCAGCTGTACTTCATAACCGTGCGACATCATAGGGAGTGAAAGTCCCGACCACAGTTTATCACCAGGATATCTAATCAGAGGTTCCCCTTCGCCTTTTATTTGAAGATCAAGCTTTTGATTAAGTCTCATTGCATAAAGCCGGTTCACAAAATCTTTTGGGTTGTCTTTATAATGTTCATAAATGAGTTTGGAAGTTCCCACGTTGGATGATTTTTCAAAGACCTGTTTAACTGTTATTTTACCATACCCCTCTTCTTTAGTATCCTTAATGACCTTATTATAAAACTTAACACTTCCTGTACCTGTGTCAACAATATCCCCTGTATCAATAACTCCATCTTCGATTGCGGCCATAAGTGACGGAAGCTTAAAGGTTGAACCAGGCTCCGTGCTCTCTCCGACAGCATAATTATATGCTTCGTGATAGTCTCCATCGCTTTGGAGTCCCAGGTTAGCTATGGCCTTAACATTTCCGGTTGCAACCTCCATAAGGACGGCACAGCCGTGATCAGCATCATTTTTCCTGAGTTGGTTCAACAGGGCTGTTGTTGCAACATCCTGCAGATCAAGATCTAATGTAGTGACAACATCATTCCCGTCTCTTGATTCAACACTGTTTGGACTCTCAACTATTATCCAGTCGCCTCCAGTTAGCCGTTGTTTCACTGCTACACCGTTTTTGCCTGCCAGATCTTTATCAAAAGCACCTTCGATTCCGACCTCATTACCTTCACTTCCCAGGTTGAGGTAACCTATGGTACGGGCTGCCAGATCACTATATGGAAGTATACGTTTGTTATCAGCCTGAGCAACCATGCCTCCTTTATATTGGCCTTCTCTGAATATTGGCAGCTCCTTCAGTTTCTTAAGAGTCTCAAAATTGACTTTCCGTTGAATGAGGAAATAGCGATCGCCCTTTCTCCGGGCCTCTGTTATGGCTGATTTCCATCCAGATGCTGACCTGTCTCCTAAAAATTGAGCCAGACCGGCTGATAATCCGTTTATTCCGTTTGACCATGTAACTGATGACATTCCGCTGCTCCTGGTATCCATATAGATTGTATAGTATGGGACCGAACTTGCCAGGAGCCGCCCGTCATTAGTAAGTATATCTCCCCTGTTTGCAGGCATTTCGGCAGTTTTATAAACATATTTCTCGCTCATATCTGCCCACTTACCACGCTGAACATATTGCAGAATCAGGATACGTACAAGTAATGCTGTAGCCAATAATGCAATAGCAAAATATACAAGACCGCCGCGCCATACTATTTCATCCCTTGCAGCCATTCCCTTTACTTCTTATTCACTAATAATTTATATGGCGGAGTTTTCAGCTCTTCCAGGTTAAGCCCCTTCTCCCTTACCATACTGAATACCTCAGACTGTTTACTGACATGCATAAGATCTGCTGAGGTTGAAAGTGACTCAGCTCGCAGGTCCTTGACCTCCTTTTGAAGCCGGGTTGTTTCCCTTGTTATTTTTTCGGCATGGAACCTGTTTCCAATATAAATTGCAGCAAGAAGGGTTATCAGGGAAACATACGCAAGATTCTTAAGTATGATCTTTTCAGAAACCATACTCCCGCTCAGGAGTTCTTTAATAATACTTCCTGTTTTTAACGGCTTTTCATTATTTTCCTTATTATCTTCCATTTGTCAGATCTTTTCAGCTATCCTTAGCCTTGCGCTTCTTGCCCTGTTATTAATTGCGATCTCTTCATCATGCGGAGTTGTCCCCTTTCTGTTTATAATCCTGAACGGAGTTTCGATATTTCCATAAAAATCTTTTTTCTCTTCTCCTTCAAAATTGCCTGTCTTCATAAAGTTCTTTATCACCCTGTCTTCAAGAGAATGGTAGCTTATTATCACCAGTCTTCCGCCTGTTTTGAGTATTGAGAGAGCCTGCTGGAGCATCTCCTGCAGATAATCTATTTCGTGATTGACAGATATCCTCAAAGCCTGAAATACCTTTGCATAAAATTTATGTTCCTGACGGAAAGGTGCCAGTTTTCCTATAACATCAATCAGATCATTAGCAGTTGTCATTGGTTTCGCATTCCTTGCAGCAACAATTTCCCTGGCTATCCTTCTTGAATTTGCCAGCTCACCATGTTTGTAAAAAATATTTGCGAGGGATGCTTCATCCATTGTCTTTAGAAGGTGAGCGGCTGTTATATTACCGCGTTTATTCATCCTCATATCAAGAGGTGCATCCTGCCGGAATGTAAATCCTCTCCCGGGTTCATCAAACTGATGAAATGAGACTCCCAGGTCAGCAATCAGTCCATCTATTGACTCGATGTTATTGAAAAGGAGGTTATTTCTCAGAAATCTGAAATTCTGGTTGAGGAAAAGAAACTTTTCATCAACCGGAGCGTTAAGTCCGGCATCCTCATCCTGATCAAAAGCAATAAGTTTACCTGTTTCAAGTCGTTTTAGAATTTCCATTGAGTGCCCTCCTCCTCCGAAAGTAACATCGACATAAATCCCGTCAGGCCGTATTTTCAGCCCATCAATACTCTCTTTGAGCAGTGCGGGAACATGGTAAACCATTATGCTTCAGGTTCATTTATACTTCCACCCATTAGTTTCTCAGCCAGGTTGGCAAAATCTTCAGCAGGCATATCAATTTTGTCATATATATCGGCTGTCCAGATCTCAATCCTTCCATCCTGTCCAGCAAGAACAACATCCCTGACAGCTCCTATCAGATCCATTAATCTTTTCGGTACCAGCATGCGGTTATTGTTGTCAAGCGAGAGTTCAGCTGTCCCTTTAAAAAAATTTCTCAGGAACATGTTTTGCTCACGGTTATAAGGGTTTATTCTTTTCCTGATCTTGTCCAGCTGCCTGTTCCAGTCTTCTATGGCATAGAGCACAAGGCAATTTTCGAAGATATCCTTTCGAACCACAAAATGATCCTGTGCATCAGCAGGCATCTGCTTTTTAAATGCCATTGGAAGTATTATCCTCCCTTTGACATCCACTTTGCACGTGTAATCACCTATAAATGTGGCCATCCTCGCTTTTTTCAATTAAAAGGCTAAAATAAATAAAAAATATCCACTTTACTCCACTTTGCTCCACAATTTTATTTTTTTGTTGATAACTTTCCTTAAATCGACCCTACTCCTTCAAAAGGGCTTTTCCCCAGCCAATGAAACCCCCTTTTAATTCCCCCCGAGAGGTGAAAAAATCCACTTTTTTATCATATTTTTCTCCTCCAACAGGGGAGATGTCCCGCTTTGGCGGGACAGAGGGGTTTTAAATGCGAAACAGAATACCTTAAAGAAGAAGTCCTGCTTCAACGGGACAGGGGGCACACATTCTTAGCGTACTTTGTGGTTAAAAAGATCTTTGGTAAATTCGAACCTGCATTCTAATTAAAAATCGCTGGAAAATGGATAATGCGTCGAGGAAGAAAGAAAACCAGAAAATAGATGTCGAAAAAGTCCTCTCTTCCAAAAATCGTGCACTCGCGAAGGCGATACCAGGGTTTATTATAAATTATCTGAAAAGGATTGTGCATCAGGAGGAACTAAATGAATTCCTGAAAAAATGGGGTCACCTGAGAGATTCTGAATTAATTGCAGCCGGTCTGGAGCATTTTGAAATTAAATTCAGGGTCTACGGAAGCGAGAATATACCCAAAACGGGCAGGTACATATTTGTTTCTAATCACCCTCTAGGCGGACTTGACGGACTGGTATTTATCTATGAATTATCAAAACATTTTCACGACATAAAATTTCCGGTAAACGACATCCTTACCAACATAGAAAACCTGTCGGGTATCTTTCTTCCGGTGAATAAGCATGGAGCACAAGCGAAAGATGCAGCCAGAATGATAGATGAATCTTATTCTTCTGACAGTCAGATTCTCTATTTTCCTGCAGGGTTATGTTCAAGAAAGAAAAGGGGAATCATAAAGGACTTACAGTGGCATAAAAGCTTCATAACCAAAGCAATACAACACAATAGAGATATTGTGCCTGCTTTTTTTTCCGGCAGAAACTCCAATTTTTTCTACAATCTAGCAAATGTCAGAAAGATCCTGGGTCTCAAAGCTAATATTGAAATGCTATATCTAGCCGATGAGATGTTCAAACAGAAGGATAAAGAGATCCTGTTAGTTTTCGGTAAACCAATACCATGGGAAACATTTGATAAAACAAAATCTGCGTTGGAATGGGCCGATTGGGTTAAATCAAAATCGTACAACCTGGAATCATTTATTTCCGGATAATCGGGAAATAAAAAAAAAGATTAAATTGCGTTAGATTTTGAGAAAATAATATTCGGCTATTTCACTCCCATTTTAAAATTTTAAATGAAACCAATTGTTGACCAATTACCAAAGGATAAGATAATTGCTGAACTGACCAGTGATAAGCTTCTGCGAAAGACTAACAACGGTAACAATGAGGTTTATGTATTTGATAATAATAATTCTCCTTCCCTCATGCACGAAGTAGGACGGGTCAGAGAATTAACCTTCAGGCATGCCGGAGGCGGCACAGGAAAAGAGATTGATATAGACGAATTTGACACAGCTAAATCTGATCCTCAAAAACAGCTGATTGTATGGGATCCGGATAATAAAGAGATGATTGGTGGATATCGTTTCTATTTCCCCGAAAAAGGGTGCACAGACTGCGATATCAGCAAGCTTGCTTCATCAGCTTATTTCCATTTTTCTGAAAAATTCCTGACAAAATATTATCCTCATCTGATGGAACTTGGCAGGTCATTTGTTCATCCTGATTACCAGTCACGTTCTATGGGCAGGAAAAGCATGTTTGCCCTTGATAACCTTTGGGATGGACTTGGTGCTATAATAATCGATAATCATCACCTTAAATATTTGTTCGGGAAAGTTACAATGTATCCTCACTTCAATCAGAAAGCCAGAAATATGATCCTCTATTTTCTCAGGAGGCACTTCAAAGATTCTGATCACCTTGTTACTCCGGTTGATCCTGCAAATATTGATATCCATCGGGATGAAATGAAAAAGCTATTCAGGGGCTGGAGATATAAAGAAAATTATAAAATCCTGTCAAGGGAGGTCAGAAACCTCAACGAAAATATTCCTCCTCTTATTAATGCTTATATGAATTTGTCGCCTACGATGAGGACTTTCGGCACTTTTATAAATCACAAATTCGGCCATGTGGAGGAGACCGGTATAATGATTACTTTGAGGGATATCTATGTAGAAAAAATCAACAGGCATCTCTCATCGTACAAGAAGGATTTCGAAATCACCTGGTTTTCACACGAGAATCAATAAGCCCTGATGTTCCTTCCTTCCACATAGTTAATGAAAGACTGGTTTACAACCTTGTTGCCCCCGGGGGTTGGATAATTGCCCGTAAAATACCAATCACCCAGATGTCCGGGACAAGCTTCGTGAAGACCTTCAATCGACTGAAATACAATTTCAACCTTTGATTTTATTTCATCTGATTTGAGCATCGATGAAATTTTCATTGATATCTCCTCGGTAGAGAAAGGTTTATAGATTTCCCGTACCAGGTTTTTCATCTCTTCAACAGGTTTCCGAAGCTCTGACAATGCCTCATTATAAACAGACTGAATTATAGATTCTTTCCCTGTATCTTTTAATAATTCAATAGTTGCTTTGAATGCAATAAAATCGCCAAGCTTAGCCATATCAATTCCATAACAATCGGGATATCTCAGTTGTGGTGATGAAGAGACGACAATTATCTTTTTCGGATCAAGTTTATCAAGGATCCGGATTATACTTTTTTTCAGGGTGGTACCTCTTACAATCGAGTCGTCTATCACAACAAGGTTATCAACATTTCGTTTGATAACGCCATAAGTGACATCATAAATATGTCCGACAAGATCATCACGACTTGTGTCTTCTGTTATAAATGTCCTCAGTTTTGCATCCTTTACCGCTATTTTTTCAACCCTGGGTCTCTGATTAATAATTTTTTCAAGTTCTTCCCTTGTGAGGTACTTACCCCTGCTCAGAATATGATCAATTTTTACCTGGTTAAGATAATTCTCGACTCCTCTTATCAGACCATAAAATGCGCTTTCAGCGGTATTGGGAATATAAGAAAACACCGTGTGGTCCAGATCATAGTCAACGGCCTTTAGAACCTGATTAGTAATAAGTTCCCCCAATTTTTTTCTTTCCTTATATATCGCTTTATCCGTTCCTCTTGAAAAATAGATCCTTTCAAATGAACATTTTCTCAGTTCAGTTTCCTCCCTGATCTTCTCAATGGATGTTTCTCCCGATGCCTTAATTATAATAGCGCTGGCCGGTGGAAGCTCAATGACATTATCGGTTCTAACATTAAATATTGTCTGAATGACTGGTCTCTCGGACGCGACAACAACTACTTCATCGTCGATATAATAATATGCAGGCCTTATACCGGCAGGATCTTTCATGACAAATGCATCGCCATGGCCAACCATCCCTGCCATTGCATAACCCCCATCCCAGTTACGGCTTGCTTTTTTCAGGATAGAAGCAACATCGAGGTTTTTTTCTATAAGCGGTGATATCTCCTTTTTCGAAAACCCCTTTTCTTTGAATTTGCGGAACAATCTCTCGTTTTCTTCATCGAGCCGATGGCCCACATTTTCGAGAATTGTAACAGTATCGGAAAAATCAACAGGGTTCTGACCTAACTCAACCAAACTGCTGAAGACTTCTCCTACATTAGTGAGGTTAAAATTACCGGCCATAACAAGGTTCCTCGACCTCCAATTATTCTCACGGCTTACAGGATGTACATAGTCAATATTATAACTCCCATATGTACCGTATCTCAGGTGACCCAGGTAGATATCGCAGGCAAAAGGAACATTTTCTTTAATAAATTCCGGATTTTTAAAACCCTCAGGATGAGCATAGGTTAAAGCATCAATATCTTTATAAATGAGGCTGAAAATTTCCTTTATAGGATTTGCCTGATTTGATCTCTGCCTGAAAATATACCTGTTGCCCGGGGGAACATCCAGCTTAATTCCTGCAATACCTGCTCCGTCCTGACCCCTGTTATGTTGCTTTTCCATCATCAGGTACATCTTCTGCAGGCCATAGCTCCATGTGCCGTATTTTTCAATATAATATTCCATCGGCTTTCGCAATCTTAACATTGCAATGCCACATTCGTGTTTGATATTATCGCTCATAATTATTTTGTATTCGGGTCCGGGAAATTTATAATATCAGGGACGAGATATGAATTGGGAAATACTTTACTGATCATTAAAAACAGCCTTGTTGCCTCGGTTTTTGTTCTGAAGTCACCGACTCTCACCATATACCAACCTGGACTATCATATAATCTATATGAACTGATATTCTGAAACTTGTCGATAAAATCTTGCTTGACCTTATTTGATTCATCCCGTGCATTCCTGACAGAGCTGCGGTAAATCTGGATTCTAAAACCTTCCATACCATAATAACCATTTTTCTCTTTCAGATTATTATTACTCAGAATATATCTGCTGATAAGAGTGTCGATTGCAGGATCCTGAATGATATTAAGATGGCCCGCATTGGGTTTGCCTTCGGTACTTTTAAAAAGCTCCGACGATTTGATAACAGTCTGTGCACGGCCGAATCCGGAAGAAAAGTCCATAATAACCAACAACAAAAAGAATTTTCTTATCATGTTGCAAAAGTAGCAAAAATTTCTATCCCAACTCTGCTGCCAGTTCGTCAGTCATTTCAATATTATGATAAACAAACTGGATATCATCATCATCTTCAAGTGAATCAATAAGCCTGAGAACTTTTCTTGCAGATTCCAGGTCAAGCTTTTTGGTGTCATTAGGAATCCTCTTCAATCCGGCTTCTTCCGGTTCAATTCCAAGCTCATTAAGCTTTCTGTTAACGTTTCCAAAATCTTCTTTAGCGCATGTAACGATGAGCATATCACCATCAACCTCAAAATCTTCAGCACCGGCATCGATCATTTCAAGCTCAATATCGTCAAGAGACAAGCCTTCATTTTTTATCGTAAAAATCCCCTTTCTGTCAAAGAGGAAAGTGAGAGACCCATTAGTTCCAAGATTACCTCCATGCTTATTGAAAGCTGATCTTACTGAAGCTACTGTCCTGTTATTGTTATCGGTAAGACACTCAACAAATACTGCGACCCCGCATGGACCATAACCCTCAAATGTAGTTTCGATAAAACTTTCAGCATCGGCACCTGTAGCTTTTTTAATTGCCCTGTCAATATTATCTTTAGGCATGTTGGCGCCTTTTGCATTCTGGACTGCAAGCCTTAGTCTTGCATTAGATTCGGGATCACCACCACCCTCTTTTGCCGCAATTATTATCTCTTTAATAATTTTGGTAAATTTCTTTCCCCTTTTAGCATCTATTGCCCCTTTTTTCCGCTTAATGGTTGACCATTTACTATGTCCTGACATACTATAATTATTTATTATACAGAATGCAAAATTAAATAATTCTTTCAAACCTCGGTCATAGTTTATAGATTTGTGCCGGAATTGAAAATGAGTGAGAGATTGGGGAAAGAGGAGACAGGGAGAAAAGATTAAGGGACAAAGAGACTAAGAGACTAAGAGACTCAGGGATTAAGAAACTCACGTACCAAGTGTACATAATGAGGAACAAGCAACGAGGAACTTGGAGAAAATGAGTAAAAAGGTATATATAGAGACCTATGGATGTCAGATGAATGTAGCTGACAGTGAGGTTGTTGTGTCTATTCTTTTTGACGCCGGCTATGAACTAACTGAAAATATCAGGGATGCCGGATTGATACTGATAAACACCTGTTCAATCCGCGATAATGCTGAACAAAGAATCTGGGGCCGTCTTAAAGCAATCGGTCATCTGAAAAAACAGAAAAATGATCTGAAAATCGGAATAATCGGTTGTATGGCTGAAAGGCTCAAGGAGAAACTGATTGAAACTGATCAGTTGGTGGATATAGTAGTCGGGCCAGATGCATACAGGGAACTCCCGCTTCTGGTTAATGAAGCTGATGCGGGCCACAAAGCTGTAAATGTTCTTCTCTCACGCGAAGAGACATACGCTGATATTTCACCTGTAAGGATGGATAAAAACGGCGTTTCTTCCTTTGTTTCAATAATGAGGGGTTGTAATAACATGTGTGCATATTGTGTTGTACCATATGTCCGTGGAGCAGAAAGAAGCAGGAACCCCGCATTTATTCTTAAGGAAGTCAAAGAGTTATTTGAGATGGGTTACAGAGAAGTAACACTTCTCGGACAAAATGTCGATTCTTATAAATGGGATAACAACCCTGATATAGTGGGGTTTCCTGAACTACTGGAAAAAGTTGCACTTATTAATCCTCTGTTGAGGGTAAGGTTTTCGACTTCACATCCAAAAGATATTTCAGATGAACTTCTCCATACTATAGCCAGGTATAAAAACATATGTAAACACATTCATCTGCCGGCACAAAGTGGAAGCAGCCGTATCCTTAAACTTATGAACCGTGAATACACCAGGGAATGGTATATGGATCGTGTCAATGCCATACGTACCATTATTCCTGAATGTTCCTTGTCGACGGACATGATAACCGGGTTTTGTACTGAAACAGAAGGAGATCATAAAAAATCTCTCTCGCTCATGGAATGGACTGGTTTTGATTTTGCTTATATGTTCAAGTATAGTGAAAGACCCGGTACAAGAGCTGAAAGAAAATATAAAGATGATGTTACTGAATCAATTAAGTCGGCAAGACTTAGTGAAATGATCTCCCTTCAAAACAGACTTTCTGCAAAATCAAAAAAAAATGATATTGGAATGGTCCATGAGGTTCTGATAGAGGGATTTTCTAAAAGATCTGTTGAGTCATTATCAGGCCGGACCTCACAGAACAAGGTTGTCGTTTTTCCGGCCGGTGATAATAAAAAGGGAGAATATACAAAGGTTTTAATTGAAAGAAGCACCTCTGCCACTCTGATAGGAAAATGTATCTGATCCGCGAATTATCTGCCCTTTTTATTTTTTCTTTCCAATAATTAGTTGCAATTCATCTAACTGTTTATTTGATATCATTGCCGGAGTATCAAGCATTACATCGCGTCCTGAGTTGTTTTTAGGGAATGCTATAAAATCGCGGATGGAATCCTGCCCACCGAACATTGCAACCCATCTGTCAAAACCAAAAGCAATTCCTCCATGAGGTGGAGCGCCATATTTAAATGCGTTCAGGAGAAACCCGAATTGCTCCTTAGCCTCTTCATCGCTGAATCCAAGCACTTTAAACATCAGTTGCTGAACAGCAGCGTCATGAATTCTGATGGATCCTCCTCCAATTTCAATACCATTAATTACAAGATCGTATGCATTAGCTCTGACTTTCCCGGGATCACTTTCCATTAATGACATATCTTCAGGTATTGGTGAGGTGAAAGGATGGTGCATTGCATAAAATCTTTTTTCCTCTTCATCCCATTCAAAAAGAGGAAAGTCCACGACCCATAATGGTTTGAATTTGTCTTTCCTTCGCAATCTCAACCTGTTACCCATTTCAAGCCTAAGTTCTGAAAGGGCACTCAATGTTTTCTTCTTATCGCCGGCCATTATCAGGACCAGGTCCCCGGGTTTTGCATACATTTTATTTGCCCATTTCTTCAGGTCCTCCTGAGAATAAAACTTGTCAACCGACGATTTAAAGGTGCCATCACTATTATACCTTAAATAAACAAGTTCCTTTGCTCCTATCTGTGGTCTCTTCACAAACTCAGTCAGTTCATCGAGCTGTTTTCTTGTATATTCTGAACATTTCTTGGCACATATACCACCAATGTATTCTGAATTATCAAATACAGCAAAATCATGACCTTTGACAGTTCCTGTTAAATCCCTGAACCTCATTTCAAAACGAAGGTCGGGTTTATCTGAGCCATATTTATTCATGGTATCATTATAAGACATCTTCGGGAACGGTTTTCTGAAATTTTTTTCCTTGATGCTTCTGAAAAGGTACTTTGCAAGACCTTCAAATGTATTTAGGATATCATCTCTTTCAACAAATGACATCTCACAGTCGATCTGTGAAAACTCAGGCTGTCTGTCAGCTCGCAGATCTTCATCTCTGAAACACTTAACGATCTGAAAATATTTATCAAAACCTGCTACCATAAGCAACTGTTTCAAAGTCTGGGGCGACTGAGGTAATGCGTAAAAAGTACCTGGTTGCATCCTTGAAGGAACCACAAAGTCGCGAGCCCCTTCGGGTGTTGATTTAATAAGTACCGGCGTTTCAACTTCGATAAAACCAATGGAATCCATGTATTTACGGACTTCCTGCGACACCCGGTGACGAAGTATAATATTGTTTTTAACAGAGGTTCGTCTGAGGTCCAGGTAACGGTATTTCATTCTTAATTCTTCACCTCCATCAGTTTCTTCTTCTATAGTAAACGGAGGTATTTCACTCTCGTTAAGAATTTTCAGTTCATCAACTTCGATTTCAATTTTACCTGTGTATATTTTTAGGTTTTTACTACTACGCTCTTTAACTGTACCTTTAACCTGAATAACGAACTCGCGCCCCAGTTTACGAGCTGTTTCACAAAGCATTTTATTTGTTCCCATATTAAATGCGAGCTGAGTTATTCCATACCTATCGCGAAGATCAACAAAAGTCAAACCACCAAGATTCCTTGTTCTTTGAACCCAACCACATAATTTAACTTTCTTTTTCTTTCCCTTGTTTCTTAGGTTTAGCTCGCCGCACGTGTTTGTCCTGTACATTTCTTTCTTATTAAATTTCAGCAAAAATAAGAAAAATATCAGATTGAAGAGTGAAAAGGAAATCCCGATTTTCTTTATACTTTTAACAGTCTAATCCGATATACATGGCTCTGAACAATAAAGAACATTTTATGAGAATGGCCCTCGCTGAAGCAAATAAAGCCTTTGACAAACAGGAGGTTCCGATTGGTGCTGTTGTGGTATGTAATGATATAATTATTGCCAGGGCTCACAATCTCACTGAAACATTGAAAGACCCGACAGCTCATGCCGAGATGCAGGCTATAACAGCTGCCACAAACTGGCTTGGGGGCAAATATCTGACAGATTGCACAATTTATGTTACACTTGAACCATGTGCCATGTGTGCAGGAGCTATTGGTTGGAGCCAGGCTTCCGCACTTGTTTTTGGATCAGCGGATGAAAAAAAAGGATACAGGACAATATCAGGCTCATTACTTCATCCTAAAACCAATGTTGAATCAGGGTTCCTGGAAAAAGAATGCAGGGAATTAATGATGAAATTCTTTAAAACCAGGCGTTGAGTGAAAAAACAGATTAATTTTACATAAATTTTTTAAAATGACTTTTGATAACAGCAGGACAATAATTAGTCTCAGAATTAAACTCTTTGTAGCTACAATTATGTTCTTTGCCTATATTATTCTGACCTATTTTGCAAAAATGTTAAAATTTCCGCTTCTTGGTATGAGCGATACTGCATGGACGTTTATACTTGTAGCAATCTGGTTCCTGTTTGCTTTTATGCCAATGTTTCTCAATTATCAGTTTATTTTTTTTTCGGATGATAGTGAAAAGATCGTATTCAGGTATTTTACTGCAGGACTTGTTGGCGGCAGGAAAAATTCAGTTGAAATAGATAAAAAATCATTCTCGGGATATAAAATTGAAACCAGGTTTTTTGGTCTTATACAGAGCATTATTCTTTTCCAGAAGTTTCAGGAAGGAGTTGCAAAGTATCCCCCGGTTTACATAAGTGCACTTTCGCGCGAAGATAGGGCGAAAATCATTAAATCGCTAAACCTTTATGGCCCGCATTTGTGAAGGTTATCATCTGATAACATGAGTTTTATCATTTTTAATAACTGTAAACAATCTCAAATTTGACTCACCGATTTATAGGCTTGATTATAATTTAAAAATTAAAATAATGAACGTAGATAAAATCATGAACAACCTCGAGAAGAAACATCCCGGAGAGGTTGAGTATTTACAGGCAGTAAGAGAGGTACTGGAGTCGATCGAAGAGGTTTATAATGAGAACCCGCAGTTTGAATCCGCTAACATTATTGAGCGTATAATCGAACCTGACCGCGTTATTACTTTTAAAGTTCCATGGGTTGATGATGAAGGAAACGTTAAAGTAAACCTTGGATACCGGATACAGTTCAATAACGCAATTGGTCCTTACAAAGGAGGCCTGCGCTTCCACCCCAGCGTTAACCTTTCAATTCTGAAGTTCCTCGGATTTGAACAAATCTTCAAGAATGCACTTACCACTCTTCCCATGGGTGGCGGTAAAGGTGGTTCTGATTTTGATCCTAAAGGAAAATCAAATGCAGAGGTAATGCGTTTTTGCCAGTCATTTATGCTTGAACTATGGAAATATATCGGACCTGAAACTGATGTTCCGGCAGGAGATATTGGTGTTGGCGGCCGCGAAATTGGTTTCTTATATGGAATGTATAAGAGGTTATCCGGAGATCATACAGGTGTTCTGACAGGAAAAGGGAGCAACTGGGGAGGATCACTGGTTCGCCCTGAAGCTACTGGTTTTGGTTGTGTCTATTTTGCCAAAGAGATGCTTGCTACAAGAGGAGAATCATTCAAAGGGAAAAGAGTGGCAATCAGCGGTTTTGGAAATGTTGCATGGGGTGCCGCATTCAAGGCAACGGAATTAGGTGGAAAAGTTGTTACTATATCAGGTCCTGATGGTTATGTATATGATCCGGAAGGTATTTCTGGTAAAAAAATTGAATATATGCTTGAGCTGCGAGCCTCAAATGAAGACATAGTCAAACCATATTCATATGCATTTGAAGGAGTTGAATTCCATGAAGGAAAACATCCATGGGAAGTCAAGGTTGACATTGCTCTCCCATGTGCAACACAGAATGAGTTAACCGTAGAGGATGCCGAAAAGCTGATAAATAATGGTTGCATCTGTATATGTGAAGGAGCAAATATGCCCAGCACTCCGGAAGCTGTTGAGATTATCCAGAAAAATGGTTTGCTTTTTGCCCCCGGGAAGGCATCAAATGCAGGTGGTGTAGCCACATCAGGACTTGAGATGACTCAGAACTCAATGAAACTTCGTTGGAATCAAAAGGAGGTTGATGACCGTCTGCATGAAATCATGTGCAATATCCATGGCCAGTGCGTCAGTCATGGCAAGAGAGAAGATGGCTACGTTGATTATGTGAAAGGTGCTAATATTGCTGGATTCCTGAAAGTTGCAAATTCAATGCTTGATATGGGTGTCATCTAAAGCTAAGGCACGGGTGCAAGGAGCAAGGCGATAGAATCTTGCATCGTGCACCCTGCAACACTCGCTTATTTGAGGATTTTTAAAATAAAAAGAGCTCGTTATTTGGCTCTTTTTTTTTATCTTCACATGTCTCAATTTCTAGTGCTATGTCAGAAGTGTCACTTAAGCATAAAATTGCTTTAGGCCTGATTCCTCGTATTGGTGATATTAATGCCCGAAAACTGGTATCACATTTTGGCAGTGTTGAAGCAATCTTTTATGAACCGTACAGAAATCTTATTAAAATACCAGGAATCGGCTCAGGCATTGCAAAATATATCAGTGACAGGTCTTATCTCGATTCTGCAGAACAAGAGACAGAATATCTCACAAAAAACAACATCCGAACCTACTTTTATCTGGATAATGATTATCCTTTCAGGCTAAGACAATGTGATGATTCACCCGTGGTATTTTTCTTTAAGGGCAACTGCGATCTTGATGCTGCAAAGATTCTAAGTGTAGTTGGTACACGTAATGCTACGACGCGGGGAAGAGAGGTTTGTGAAAAGATAATTGGAGGTCTGGCAGTTGGTCATCCCGATCTTATAATCGTAAGTGGTCTTGCATACGGAATTGATATTGCATCACATAAAGCAGCCCTTGCAAATAATCTTCAGACTATCGGTGTTCTTGGACATGGTTTTAAGACCACTTATCCTGCCATTCATGCTTCAATAGCTAAGGCGATGGTTAACAAAGGAGGTCTGGTAACTGATTTTCTTTCAGATGCACTTCCGGAACGTAACAATTTCCTGAAAAGAAACCGGATAATTGCCGGACTATCAGATGCTACGCTCGTTGTAGAATCCGGAATAAAGGGAGGCGCCCTGATAACTGCAGACATAGCTAATTCTTACAATCGCGATGTTTTTGCTGTACCAGGAAGGCCGGATGATCAATGGTCAGCCGGCTGCAACAGCCTGATAAGAAGCAATAAAGCATCACTTGCAGAATGTTCTGATGATATTGAATACTTTCTTAACTGGAAACCGGAAAAATCAAAACCTGCTATACAGAGAATATTGTTTTCCGAGTTGGATGAAACCGAGAAGATGATCTTTGAGTTGCTTACAAAACAAGGGGAATTGACAATTGATACAATTTGCCGGTCGCTTGACATTCCTGTCTACAAATTGTCATCTCTCCTCCTCCAGATGGAGTTTAAAGGATTCCTGAAATGCTCTCCTGGTAATCTTTATCGTACAGTATGATATATCAGGCGAGAGTTTACAAGGAATAAATGTTTCGCGTTTCACGTTTCGCGTTCGGTAAAAACAAAAAACGCCAAACGATAAACGCCAAACTGAAACACATTACAGCAAAAATCAGAGGATATATGCCATTGTTTTTATATTTTTATCCCTCCAATTAATCTTTTAATTTAAACAATTCAATTATGGATCCGAGAGTACAACAATTCATGGCAATGATCAAAGCCAGAAATCCTGGTGAGAACGAGTTCCATCAGGCTGTTCAGGAGGTTGCAGAATCCCTGATTCCTTTTATCGAAGAAAATCCCAAGTATAAACATGCAAAAATTCTGGAAAGAATTGCAGAACCCGAACGAACAATTATATTCAGGGTTCCTTGGCTGGATGACAAAGGAGAAGTTCAGATCAACCGGGGCTTCAGAATCGAGATGAACAGTGCCATAGGCCCATATAAAGGAGGTCTCAGGCTTCATCCGACAGTTAATCTTGGAATTCTTAAATTCCTTGCCTTTGAACAGGTCTTCAAAAACAGTCTCACCACTTTGCCCATGGGTGGTGGAAAAGGCGGTTCTGATTTTGATCCAAAGGGCAAGTCAGATAATGAAGTAATGAGATTCTGTCAGAGTTTTATGACAGAACTCTTTCGTCATATCGGCGCTGACACCGATGTTCCTGCGGGTGATATTGGAGTTGGCGGACGAGAAATCGGGTTTCTTTTCGGTCAATATAAAAGACTGAAGAATGAGTTTACCGGCGTTCTCACAGGTAAAGGAATTGAATGGGGTGGTTCTCTTATCCGTCCTGAAGCTACAGGTTACGGAGCCACATATTTCGCACAGGAGATGCTCTCCACTCGTGGAGACAGCTTAAAAGGAAAAATCGTATCTATTTCAGGATCAGGCAATGTAGCCCAATTTGCCACTGAGAAAGTCACTGAACTTGGAGGAAAAGTAGTTACATCTTCGGACTCAAACGGCTTTATTTATGATCCAAAAGGTATTGATGCTGAAAAACTCAATTTCATAATGGAACTTAAAAACATAAGGAGGGGCAGGATAAAAGAGTACGCTGAAAAATTTGGTGTTGAATACTATGAAGGGAAAAGGCCCTGGATCATTAAATGCGACATAGCTATGCCTTGCGCAACACAGAATGAAATAAATGATGAAGAGGCTAAATTACTGGTTAAGAATGGGTGTAATTGCGTATCGGAAGGTTCTAACATGCCTTCTACACCTGAAGCAGTAGAGGTGTTTCTGAATGCACAAATCCTATATGGCCCCGGGAAAGCAGCCAATGCAGGAGGTGTTGCCACATCGGGCCTTGAGATGACACAAAATTCAATGAGATTACCATGGTCGCGAGAAGAGGTTGATGAGAAACTTCATACGATTATGAAAAACATTCATAAAACGTGCGTAAAATACGGCAAAAAAGAGAGCGGATTTATTAACTACGTTGATGGTGCCAATATAGGAGGATTTGTGAAGGTGGCCAATGCCATGATTGCTCAGGGGGTTGTTTAATGAAGTTTATTGATACTCATACACATCTGTATCTTCCGGAATTCGATACCGACAGGGATGAAGTGGTGAACAGAGCTGTTAGCAATGGTGTAGTTAAAATGCTGATGCCTAATATTGATATTCAGTCTGTTCACCAGATGATTTCAATTGAGAACAGATTCCATGATATCTGCTATTCAATGACAGGACTTCATCCGACTTCTGTAAAAGAGGATTATCTTATTCAACTCGAAAAGCTGGAAACCTTTGCCACAACACACAAATTTGTTGCTGTCGGGGAAATCGGTATCGATCTTTATTGGGATAAGACGTTTCTGAAAGAACAATTGATTTCTTTCAGAAGACAGATTGCATTTGCATTTAACAAAGGATTACCTGTAGTAATACATTCAAGGGATGCATTTCCCGAAGTTTTCTCAGTATTGAATGAATTTAACGGGAATGGGTTGAGAGGTGTTCTTCATGCTTTTTCGGGAAGTATCAAATATGCTGAGCGAGCCATTGAAATGGGTTTTAAGCTTGGTATTGGCGGTATTGTGACTTTTAAGAATTCGGGGCTGGATAAAATTTTAAAAGAGATCGGTCCTGAGAACCTTATTCTTGAAACTGATGCTCCTTATCTTGCTCCGGTACCATATAGAGGAAAAAGGAACGAGAGTTCATATATTTGCATCATAAATAAAAAGCTGGCTGAGATTTTCGGAATGAGTGAAGAAGAGATTGCTTCAATTACATATTCAAACTCGATCAGCCTTTTCAAATTAGAAGAGAAGGAATGAAAAATAATAAGGAAATTTCCATATTGATCATTTATACAGGAGGAACTATCGGTATGGTTCACGATCCCAACACCGGATCGCTGGTACCAATTGACTTCCGGCATATTTCAGATCATGTACCGGAACTTAGGAAATTTGGTTATGACCTGCATTCGATATCCTTTGATCCGGTTAAGGATTCGTCCAATATCGATCCCGGAGTATGGGTTAAAATGGCTGAGATAATTGAAGAAAGCTATGACGATTTTGATGGATTTGTGATCTTACATGGAACTGATACTATGGCATATACTGCCTCAGCTCTAAGTTTTATGCTTGAAAACCTGGGGAAACCCGTTATTCTTACAGGTTCACAATTGCCAATAGGACTGTTGCGAACAGATGGAAAGGAGAACCTCATAACAGCAATTGAGATTGCCGCAGCAAGAGAAAACGGTTTGCCGGTTGTCCCGGAAGTTTGTGTTTTTTTCGACAATAAGCTTACCCGGGGCAATCGTACAACCAAGATGAGCGCTGAGCATTTCGATGCTTTCAATTCTCCAAATTATCATCCTCTTGCTGAAGTCGGATTACATTTAAAATATTATAATAACCTGATCAGCTATCCGGCCAAAGAGCAGAAACTTATTGTTCACAAAGATTTTGATACTAATGTTGCCATTCTGAAACTTTTCCCCGGTATTAACAGAAAACTTGTAAACGCAATTACTAAGACTGAGGGATTAAGAGGACTCATAATTGAGACATTCGGTTCGGGTAATGCGCCGACTTATCAATGGTTTTTAGAGGATCTTAAACATTATATTGATAAAGGAGGAATAATCCTGAATGTTACCCAGTGTCACGGAGGCAGTGTTGAAATGGGATTATACGAGACAAGCAGGCAGATGCTGGCTACCGGGGTAGTTAGCGGAAAAGACATTACATCGGAAGCTTCTGTTACCAAACTTATGCATCTGCTTGGAAGATTTTCATCTAAAGAAAAAGTCGTGGAATCGTTGAATATTTCATTGGCAGGAGAAATCTCATGACAAGTTGTTGTGTTAAAATATTTTTATAATTTGCGCCCCTGTTTTTTAACACCATTTGGATTAATAAGGAGAGATGCAGGAGTGGTTTAACTGGCACGCCTGGAAAGCGTGTGTACCTCAAAAGGGTACCGGGGGTTCGAATCCCCCCCTCTCCGCAAAATTGAAAGCAAATAAAAGCAACGTCCTGTAAAATGATTGATTTACAGGACGTTTTTATTTTACCACCGTGCAATCAAATGCAGAAAAAAGCATCTCCTCGGTGTCTTATTCGGTGGTCATGAATTTTTAAATACCAACGCTGCATTGATTTGCTGTGATATGCAGTTGTGGTATTATTAATAACATAATACCTTTGTATCGAGTTTTTTAATTTAAACCGGTGGAGATGAAAACAGAAAAATCAACTTTCAGAATCTTATTCTATTTAAAGAGAACTAAAACTCTGAATAATGGTGAGTTAACGATTTTTATGAGAATCACAGTTAACGGTGAAAGAGCTGAGATTTCAACACATCAAAGCGTTGAATC
>JBEKWS010000003.1:0-194193 GCA_049512815.1 Bacteroidales bacterium
CATATCGGTATTTTGTTAGCAACACCAATTTAGGTGAAAATACCTTAGCTGTAAGACTTTCATCTGCAAAGTTTTACAGCTTTTCTTAACATTGACATGCGGATTTTAGGAGCTATCGGGAGGGAAGGGAGTTAATAACCTATAAACTTAGAGTGATAAAGTATTCGAAAGTCATTTCACTGATTATTTGAAAATCTTATAGCTTTTTATACTTTTGCGACTCAAATTCTAAGTATGCATAAGAGCCGTGTAAAAACTTGGGCACATATGTCACTTCTGGCAGCCAATATTATTTATGGACTTAACTACTCCATAGCTAAGGCGGTTATGCCGGATCATATTAAACCGTTTGCCCTTGTTTCAATCAGGAGCGTTTTTACTGCGGGACTATTTTGGATCACAAGCCTGTTTATGCCAAAAGAACCAGTAAACAGGAAAGATTTATTATATCTTTTCGCCTGTTCATTTTTTGGGGTAGTTATAAACCAGACTCTTTTCCTTGTAGGACTTAATCTTACAACTCCTATAAATTCTTCAATTATACTCTCGACAAATCCAATATTTGCATTTGTCTTTGCTGCCTTGATACTCAAGGAAAAAATTACATTTCTAAAAGGAACCGGACTTGCTATAGGGCTTTCAGGAGTATTGTTATTGATATTACAAAATGGAACCCCTGACCTTGTCAGTTCAACTTTCTTAGGAGATGTATATACTCTGGTTAATACCATTAGCTGGGCATTTTATACAGTAATTATTAAAAGGATGTTGGAAAAGTATCATCCAGTTACAGTAATGAAATGGACCTTCTTATTCGGAATGCTTACGAATATCCCTGCAGGATATAACCAATGGAGTACAACGGATTGGTCATCCATTCCTTTAGCTGCATGGTTGGAAATTGGTTTCGTAGTAATCTTTGCAACTTACCTTGGTTATCTTCTTATTTCATTTGGTCTTCGACTACTGAGTCCTACTATTGTCAGTACATACACTTACACTCAACCAATAATCGCAGCATATCTTGCATCATTAATGGGGCAGGATCATATTGATCTTGTTATGATAGTCTCTGCTTTACTAATTTTTACAGGAGTTTTTGTTGTTAGCTTTCAAAAGAAGAATGATTCAGTGACCGGAAAAACAACCTCTTTATAAGCTGAACGCTAAACGATATCACCTGTCTATAACACCTGATCCAATCACTTCGTCACAATCATACCAGGCTGCAAACTGCCCGGGGGCAATGCTACGTTGATATTTATCAAATATTATGTACATTCCTTTATCACGAGAAAAAAGTCTTGCTTTCTGTAAAGGCTGCCGGTATCTTATCCTTACCATATAATCGCGATATTCCTTTTCCTTCATTTTTAAGTCCGTTCTGATCCAGTGTATCTCGTCTTTCCTTATAAAAAGCCCTTTGCGATTAAGTCCGGGATGTGTCTGACCTTCGCCGACATAAACAACATTCTTTTCTACGTCAATTCCAATAACAAACAGGGCCTCTTTATGGCCTCCAACATTCATCCCCTTCCTTTGACCGATAGTAAAGAAATGTGCCCCGTTATGTATCCCGATTATCTGCCCTTCTACTGGTTCATATTTGAACGGTTCCGTCAATTCAGAAAGTAAACTGTCTGGTACTTCTTTATCAGGCAATCCATCAGCCATATCCTGGTACAACTTCATATCCTTTATTTCGACTATATTTCCTTTTTTCGCCTCAAGCTTCTGCTGAAGGAAGGTCGGTAAATGAACCTTCCCGACAAAACAGATTCCCTGGGAATCTTTTCTTTGTGCAGTTGCAAGTCCAAGTTTCTCAGCGATCTTACGCACTTCAGGTTTTGTAAGATTACCAATAGGGAAAAGAGCAGTCGCAAGTTGTTCCTGACTGACCTGGCAAAGGAAATAGCTCTGGTCCTTATTATTGTCTTTACCTGCCAGTAGTCTGTAAATAGTTTTATCTCCTGATCGGGTTTCTTCTTTTCTGCAATAGTGGCCCGTAGCCATAAAATCACCATGCAGGTTTCGGGCCTCTTCAGTAAATGCATCAAATTTTATCTCCCTGTTGCAGAGAACATCGGGATTGGGGGTACGACCCTTTTCATATTCGGCAAACATATAATCAACGACTCTTTGACGATATGGAACACTCAGGTCAACCTGGTGAAAAGGAATGTTTAGCTTTTTCGCTACCATCTCAGCAAACATCATGTCATCTTCCCAATGACAGTCGCTCTGAAGTAGGCCTGTCGTATCGTGCCAGTTTTTCATGAACAGACCAATAACATCATAACCCTGTTCCTTCAGAACCGATGCTGCGACGCTCGAGTCAACACCTCCGGATAATCCTATAACTACTTTTTTGTTCACGGTGCAAAGTTATATAAAAAGCGATAACTTTAACCCGCAATGGGACAAGGCACTCTGACCATATACAGCGCTTCAGCGGGATCAGGCAAAACATACAAGCTGACAGCAATTTATCTTGCAAACCTGTTTAGTTCAAGATATAATTACAGGAAGATTCTTGCAGTAACTTTTACTAATAAAGCCACAGCTGAAATGAAATCCAGGATTCTCGATCATTTGCATAAACTTTCAGTCGGAGAGAATTCGGATTATTTACCCGGTTTGATTAAAGCCACAAAAAAAACAGAAGAGTGGATCAGGAGAGAGGCTAAAGAAGTACTTAATTCAATTCTGCATGACTTTTCAAGGTTCTCTGTATCCACAATAGATAGTTTTTTTCAGAAGATACTTCGTGCTTTTGCCAGAGAAGTCGGTCTTCATTCCGGATTTAACATTGAATTGGACCATACTACAATACTATCCTCTGCGGTTGATGAAATGATTGGATCCGCTACAGTTGACGCTCAGCTTAAAAACTGGCTGATTAAGTATGCAATGTCTAATATCGATGAGGAAAAGAGTTGGAATCTTAAAGATGGTATCATTAAGCTTGCAGAGGAGTTGTTTAAAGAAAAATTCAAGATGCTTTCCACTGACGAGCGCTCAAAACTTGAAGACAAAAAATTCCTTCTGGAATATATTGAAAAGATAAAATCAATTTCTCATTCATTTGAGAAACAGTTAAAAGAGCATGGAAAAAGAGCAGAAGAGATTCTCTCAAAATTTGAATTGTCCGACGATATGTTTTATAGAAAAGGGCAGGGAATACCCGGTTTTATCAGATCTCTGGTTTCAGGAAATATTAAGGAACCGAACAACTATGTCCGTGAAATTTGTAATGAGCCCCCAAGATGGTCGACAGGTGCTGCTGCAACACAACTGCAGGCTGCAATCAGCAGCGGACTGGATAAAACACTCCGGGAAGCAATTCATTATTATGACGAAAATGTAGTTCTTTACAAGAGTTCTTTTGCTGTCCTCTCAAATATATACGCACTTGGTATCTTATCCGATGTATTGCATAATGTTCATTTAATTACCACAACAGAAAACACTTTTCTTCTCTCAGATGCAGGTGATTTTCTTAACCTTATTACCCGGGAAGATCAGTCTCCATTTATTTATGAAAAGGTGGGCAACAGATATGAAAATTTCATGATAGATGAATTTCAAGACACTTCAATTATACAATGGAATAATTTCAAACCATTGATTGAAAACAGCATGGCAGAAGGGTTTGATAATCTTGTCGTTGGTGATGTAAAACAATCAATTTACCGATGGAGGAACAGCGACTGGCAGATACTAGGAAAAGTACTCAATAGTTTGGTTGATAATAAAAGAATTTTAAGTGAACCATTAACTATAAACTGGAGAAGCCGGTCAAATATTATCAGATTCAATAACGCCCTCTTTGCCATAATCCCTGATCAGATTGACAAAAAACTTGCAGGTGAATTACTTCCGGTAAGTTTTAAGAATCTCTACTCTGAAGCTGTTCAGGTCGATCCGGGTAATAAAGTTGGCGGATTTGTTAGGCTGGAGTTCATAACAAATGAGAAAGAGAGGAAATGGCAAGATGTCGTACTTGAGCGCCTTCCTGCTGTTATAGAATCTTTCCAGGCCAAAGGTTATAATGCTTCTGATATTGGCATTATTGTGAGGGATGGTAAGGAAGGTGCGCAAGTGCTTAATAGATTGATTGACTACAATAATAAATGTTTGTCTGAAAGAAAGAGTACCTGTAATTTCAATGCCGTATCGAATGATTCATTATTGCTATCAAACTCCCCAGTTATTAATTTTATAATTGGCGTGATCGCTGTGGTTAATGATCCTGAAGATTATTTAAGCAGAGCAATTATGTTACGGTTTTTTCTGATGGCAACAGGAGAGGAAGAAGCTGAGAAGATATTTCTGCTAAGTGATACATTAATAGAACGATCACGTATTTATTTTCCTGAAGATTATGAAGGTTTTCTGGATAGTATCAGACAAATGTCTTTGTTTGAAGCAACTGAAAGTATCATTAGGTTTTTCCGGCTGGGTGATTATTCATGGAACGTGCCTTTCCTCAACACTTTCCAGGATTATGTAATAAGCTTTACCAGCAATAAAAATGCTGATAGTCAATCATTTCTAGACTGGTGGGAAGAAACCGGGAAAAAGAAATCTGTAGTTTTACCCGGTAATCAGGATGCAATAAGAATTTTAACGATCCATAAGTCGAAAGGGCTGGAATTCAAAGTAGTTATTCTGCCTTTTCTCTCATGGAATCTTGATCATTTGTCAGCTAAACAGCCGATCCTGTGGGTAAAACCTGACACTCCTCCGTTTAATGATCTGGGAATTATTCCGGTAAAATATAGTAAAGAGCTGATCAGCACAATTTTTACAGATTATTACAGAGAAGAAAAGTACTCGGTTTACCTCGATAATATAAATCTGTTATATGTTGCCCTTACCAGAGCAAAAGACGCATTATACGGGTTTTCGGTTGATAATCCAAGGTCTGAAAATAGTATTGCCGGTTTACTTAAGAATGCTATTACTATGATCCCTTCAGTTAATGCAGAAGTGGTATTTAACATTAATAGTTTTTATGATAATGAAAATCAGGTGCTCGAATATGGGAAGATCCCTGAAAACAGAAGGGAAACAACTGAAAATATTAATCAGATCTCTTCTAACTATCATGTGAGCCGGACTATAGAATCACTTAAGTTGAAACTTCATGGAGAGAATTATTTTTCATCAGGGAGCATAGCCATTAGGAAAAAGATTAACTATGGAAAACTTATGCATGAGGTTTTTGAAGGCATAAATACTCCTGCTGAAATTTCGATGGCTGTCAGAAAACTGGTTCTTGAAGGCAAATTGGCTGATGGTGAATCAGCGGATATTGAAAAAAGAGTTCACTCCCTGATAAGTTTACCTCAGGTTGCAGATTGGTTCATTCCAGATAACAAAGTATTGACAGAAGCAGGAATACTTCTTCCGACAGGCATCACACGCCGACCCGACAGGGTAATATTTAAAGATGGAAAAACAACAATAATCGATTTCAAGTTCGGTGAAGAGAATCCTCATTATATTGAACAAGTTGATAAGTATCGTCATTTGCTTTTAGATATGGGGTATAAAGATATTGATGCTTTTATCTGGTATGTTGATAAGAATTTAATTGTATCTGTTCATGTCAGTAGTTAATGAAGAAATAGGAATCTATCCATGGAAGCATGAGCGAAGATTCAATGCCTATTCCAACTATTTCAGGAATATATATGGTGCCAGGGTACAGAAGGTTTCGATTGATGCCGGTTTTACCTGTCCAAACCGCGATGGATCAGCTGGTTTAGGTGGTTGTACTTATTGTAATAATAATGCGTTTAATCCTTCATATTGCCAACCGGTAAAGTCAGTCTCTGAACAGATTGAGGAAGGCATAGAATTTCACAAGTGGAGATATAATCAGGCTGTATCATATCTTGCTTATTTTCAGGCATATTCCAATACTTATGCCCCTTTAGAGAAATTAAAAAAACTCTATGAGGAAGCCTTAAGTTATCCGGATGTCGTTGGCCTGATAATTGGAACCAGGCCAGATTGCATCGATGAGGATAAGCTTGAATACCTGAAAGAACTTTCTTACAGATGTTATCTGGCAGTTGAGTATGGCATAGAATCATGTTATAACAAAACACTGAAGCGGATAAACCGTGGACATTCGTTTGAAGATGCAGTATGGGCAGTAGAGAGGACAGCTTCAATGGGAATAAATACAGGAGCTCATTTTATTTTTGGTTTGCCCGGAGAAACGCATGAAGAAATGTTGAATCAGGTTGAGATTATCTCAAGACTGCCAATTAGGACTGCAAAATTTCATCAGTTGCAAATATTAAAAGGAACTGCCATGGAAAAAGAATTTCAAAATAATCCAGATGATTTTGAGCTTTTTACATGGGAAGAGTACCTCGATTTTTTCATAAGGTTCATTGAAAGACTAAATCCTGCTATTGTAGTTGAACGGTTTACTGGTGAAGCTCCGCCGCGATTTTTAAGTGTGGAAGGTTGGAGTAAAAAACGCAATGACCAGATAGTTAAGCTTATCGAAAAACGCCTCGAAGAACTTAATACATGGCAGGGAAGACTGTATGAAGACAAAAGATAATAATAAAAAGACAAAAGTAAAAAAAGTTGTTGTTACTGGTTGCTGGTTCCTGGTTCTGATAAGAGAGCGACAAGCAACAAGCAACAGGCAACAAGCAACAAATGACTTATTTCCTTGAACATATAGCCCAATCGCTCCAAAAAGAATTTGGCAACACACTAAACCGCCATTGTCTGGTTTTTCCAAACAGAAGGGCCGGACTATATTTTCTGAAGTATCTGGCAACCATGATCGAAAAACCGGTTTGGGCACCATCAATTCTTACGATTAATGAGTTGTTCAGCTCATATTCCTCTTCGCAAATTGCAGGCAATGAGATACTTCTTTTTGAACTCTACAAAGTCTATTACAAACTAAAGAAATCTCCTGAAAGTTTTGATGAATTTTACTATTGGGGCGATATGCTTTTAAACGATTTTGATGACGTTGACAAATATCTTGTGAATCCGACAATATTATTCCGTAATGTACTTGATATTAAAAACATTGATCAGCAGTTTGGAGGTCTGACGGAAGAACAGATAGATATTATTAAAAGATTCTGGATAAACTTTAATCAAGATAAACCCACTAATGTAAAATCAGGTTTTGTAAGTATCTGGTCGGTTCTTTCAGATCTCTATTCCGGTTTCAGATCCTCCCTGCAGATGCAGAATCTGGCATATGAGGGCATGATATTCAGAGAACTTGCTGAGGACAGTAAAAATAATATTATATCTGATGAGCGTTGGGACCAGGTTCATTTTATTGGATTTAATGCATTGAACGAATGTGAGAAAGTTATAATGACCAGGTTTAAAAGAGCTGGTAAAGCGCGTTTTTACTGGGACTATGATAATTTATATATCAAAGAAAGTAAATTAAACTCTGCAGGGTTTTTCTTAAGAGATAACCTAAAGATATTCGGCAATGATATGCCTTCCGGATGGAGTTATGATACCATGCTCTCAAAAGGGGCATCGATTGTTCGTCGTCGGGTCATTGATACCTCTTCCGATGTAGCTCAGGTAAAACTTATTTCACAATTATTAGAACAGCTACCCGATATCAATGAAACTGATGCCCATCAAACAGCTGTCGTTCTTGCTGACGAAAACCTGTTGATGCCTGTTCTGACAAGCCTCCCTGAATTTATGGGTGATATCAATATAACAATGGGATATCCGCTAAAGCAGACACAGGTTTATACTTTCCTGAAGCATCTTATGGATCTTCAGCGAACTGCTACTACAACTGAAGGTGTTGTCCGTTTCGGTTACAAGGATGTAATCAGTATCCTTAAGCATACTTTACTGACAGGCTTACTTAGTGAATCAGATAATGAATTAGTTAACGAAATAGTAAAAACTAATCTTATCAGGGTTCCTTCAGATCGTTTTGCACCATCGGAATATCTTTCAAGGATATTTATTAAGCCTTTAACACCAGCTGAACTTTCCGATTATTTCAAAGATATTCTTTCATTTATTGCAGTAAATGGTGAAAGTACTAAGGATACTTCCGCGAATAACTCTGTTCAGGGAAATATCAGGAATGAATTTATTTACAGAATTGTTTTGTCGATAAACAGGCTGGAAACAATAGTAAAAAGTCCTGAGGTTAGTTTTACAACAGATACTTATATAAGAGTACTTGACAGGATGTTAAGAATTCAGTCAGTTCCGTTTTCCGGAGAACCATTATCAGGTATTCAGATAATGGGTATTCTGGAAACAAGGGCTCTGGATTTTCAGAATCTGATTATTCTGTCAGTCAATGAAGGTATTATACCTGCCGTTTCTGCAGGTTCATCATTTATCCCTTTCAGTCTGCGTGAGGCATTTGGTCTGCCCTCGGTTAATCATCAGGAGTCCATTTATGCTTACCATTTTTATCGTCTTCTCCAAAGAGCTGAGAATGTCACTTTTACTTATAATTCCAATTCTGAAGGGTTAAGAAGCGGAGAGATGAGCCGGTTTCTTATTCAGATGAAATATGATGATGCATTGAAGCCCGATTTCCTGGATCTTAACTTTGAGATAAAAACACAAGGTTCAAAAGGAGAAATAATTGAAAGGCAGGAAGAACATTCGAAACAGTTAGTATCTATTTTTTTGGATAAGAATAATGCCAGGACACTTTCTCCTTCTGCAATAAACACATGGCTAAGTTGCAGGATGAAGTTCTTTTATCGGTATATTAATTGTCTGAAAGAACCGGAGAATATCTCCACCGATATTGATCCGGCTATGCTAGGTAGTATTTTGCATGAAATAATGAAGAATCTGTACCACGATTACATTGGAAGGATTCTTACGGGAGAAATGCTCAATTCAATGATCAGTAACAGGCAGCTCCTGGCAAAAATCATTAATGATGCCGTTAATGAAAAGTTTAAGTATGGAAGGGAAGATTCAGTTAGCGGGAACGAACTGATAGTCAGGGATGTATTAATGACTTATCTGATCAGGATTTTAAATACTGATAAAACTCTCGCACCTCTCACCGTTCTCAATCTTGAAGATTCTTTTAGCTTTATGCTGTCTGTTTTATCTAATGGATCTAATATCGAAATTCTAACAGGAGGTAAAATTGACCGGATTGATTCTGTTAATGGTGTGACAAGGATTGTCGACTACAAAACTGGTACTGTTTCTGAATCTGTCAGTTCAATAGATGATTTATTTGTCGACGACAGGAATAAAGATTCTGACGGATGGCTTCAGACCTTACTTTATTGCGAGGCATACCATGCAACACACCCTGGCAGTTTGGTTAGACCATCCCTCTATAAAATTAAGAAAATGAGTGGAGCTTTATTTACTGATAAGTTCAGAATGAAAACAAACAGCATGAAGGAGATGCTTATTGATAATTATGAGACTGTCAGAGAAGAATTCCTGATTGGCCTTAAAAGCTTAATTAATATCATTTTCAATGATAATGAACCATTTATAAAGACCAGCGATATAAGGGGGAAATGTTCCTATTGTCCTTACAAGACATTATGTATGCGATAAGCTTGACTAAAAAATATTTTAATTATCTTTTTTTTTATAATTTGGCTTAACTTTTCAAGGAGAGCATAAATGATTACGAGTTATTCAAATTACCGTATTGAGATCAGAAATGTGAAATTCATTGCTGATGATGGCAGGACCTGTCCAAAAACTGCTATGGTTACATTTCACAATGAAGAAGGCGAAGAAGTTAACTCAGAATTATTTGGTGCTGTTGATATTAATCAGGTTTATGTCATGATTAAAGAAGGGAAAGATCTTAATCTTGATAATTTTTACATCCACGAATTCTCTCTATCTTCCTACAGGCGACTTAATGGTATTGAAAAGAAAGAATTGGTTCCTTTAAAGGGCTTTTCCGCAAAGAATGCATTTTTTGAAGCAAAAGGTTGCACAGACTTCACATATTCATCGTTTTCAGCCGGTGAGATCAGTTTTGACGGGAGTCATTTTGCAAAGGGGAAAGTTCTTTTTAACGGTTCAGTATTTGGTAATGGAAATGTCATCTTATCAAATACCTTATTCAGAGATGGAAACATTGAGTTTACCGGGTGCGTCTTTGGCGAGGGTGATTTCATGTTCAAGAATGCAATTGTTAAAGATGGGATTAAAGATTTCCAGGATATCCAGTTTGGAAATGGAGAGGTAAGCTTTGCAAATACAGAATTTAACAACGGGGAGCTGCTTTTTATAAACACACATTTTAACAGCGGCCGTTTTAATTTTAAAGTTACCAGGATAACCGGAGGGAAAATTGATTTTCATTATTCAGTATTTGGGGATTGCGAAATAATGTTCGAAAGAACTGAATTTGGCAACAGCAGGGTAGACTTCAGAACTGTAGACTTCGGCTCAGGAAGAATAAATTTTAACCGTTCTCTTTTTGGAAATGGAGAGGTCAATTTTGAAGGAGCTTCCTGCAAAGCGGGGAAGATTCAGTTCAAAAAGGCCGAGATGGGATTCGGTCCTAAAAACTTCAACCTCATGGAGATGGGTGACACTGATATCAGTTTTGAAAGGACCGAATTTGGCGATGGTGATGTAAGTTTTTATAGTTCGACTTTTCATTCTATATCACTCAAATCGTGTCACCTCGATCATTATGTTGATCTTCGCATTGCAAAAGCAAAACTACTAGATATCTCAGATACTATTGTCCGTGATATTATTGACCTGGAACCTTACGATTTTCCTGTTGATATTAAAACATTGGATATGTCGGGGATGAGACTTCTTGGCAAGTTATATATAGATTGGAGGCACAACAAATGCAAAGATTCTATACTAAATCAGGAAGGAACTACTTTAAGACAGAAAGCCGAACAATTTAGAATTCTGAAAGAAAACTTCAGTGGAACCGGTAAATATGAGGATGAAGATGAAGCATATATTATGTTCAAACGATCCGAAGCAAAGTCCTGGCTTACCGAGCAACAGGAAAAGGGGGGGATAGCAAAAATAGTCAGTCATATTCCTAACGGTTTTCAATGGCTGGTATTTGATAAAATCGGACTTTATGCTACTTCCCCGGGACGGGTACTTTTAAGTGTTGTCGTATTCTGGTTTTCTTTTGGATCGCTCTATTTTCTTATTGATATCTCCGGTTTGGGTAAAACAGTATCGGCAGTCGGCAACCCTGACAAGTTATCTACTCTTCTACAGTCGTTCTATCATAGTGCAATTACCTTTTTCACAATTGGTTACGGAGATGTGTATCCTGTTGGATTAAGTAGAATTGTCTCGGGTTTAGAGGGATTTATGGGTGTATTTATGATGTCTTATTTCACTGTTGCATTTGTTCGTAAAGTGCTCAGATAATCTTATTTTCCAATTCAAACTGAAAAGCTGCCATTTTTATAGCTGTAACAGCTGCTTCATCACCTTTATTTCCAAATTTTCCTCCGGCCCTGTCAACTGCTTGCTGTTGTGTGTTTGTTGTCAGAACTCCAAAAATAAAAGGCATATTGTATTCTAGGTTAAGTTGAGTTATTCCTTGTGTTACTCCCTGACAAATATATGTGAAATGGGGTGTTTCACCCTGGATTACACATCCGAGACATATAATTGCATCAAGGTCATCATATTCTGCAAGGAATTGAGCACCGAGCGTTAGTTCAAAACTGCCGGGAACATGTTTAATAATAATGTTTTTATCTGTCGCTCCATGTTTATTCAGGGTTTTAATAGCACCCTCAAGCAATGACCATGTCACTTCCCTGTTCCAATCCGAAACCACAATACCGAATCGCATTTCACTCGCATTAGGAACGTTTTCAGGATCGTAGGGTGAAAAATTTGCAGTACTCATAATAATGTTTTGTAAAATTAAAAACGCATCTGTCCAAGAAAGAAATGAGCTGGATGCGTGATTTTAAAAATGCAAAGATTATTTTTTCCAAACTACTTAATAAGCAGCTTTATCCTTGCAATATATTTTTCGATTGTTGTACCTTCAGTACTTTCCGGGTACTGATTCTCAATTCTTTCGTACAACTTTAAAGCTTCAGTGAATTTTCCTGTTAACTCATAAATCTCACCTGCCTTCATTAAAAACAATGGTGTATTGAAAGAATTCTTCGCAAAATCCGCAGCCTCAATATACTTTGAAACACCTTTTTCAAGATCACCTAACTCGACATATGCATCCCCGGTTGCCCCGATAGCCAATGACCCGATAACTTTATCTTTCTTTGAGTATTTGTTGAGAAAATCGATTGCCTCCTGATAATTACCAAGATGCAGATAGCAAATGCCAGCATTGTACTTAGCAAGATTGCCTGACTTTGTAAATTTATATTCCCTAGCTATATCAAGAAAACCGAGATAATTCCCATCACCATTTAGGGCTAGTTTTAAAGAATCTGTTTCGAGATACCTTTCTGCCTGGTACATTTGAGACTGGGCTTCATCATTTTTTTTGTTAAGATACATCTTGCCCAGCCATCCTATTCCTACTAATAAAACTATTACTCCTAATCCGATTAATAAAGTTTTATAATTCTCTTCAAGATAGTGTTCTGTTCTGGTTAGTGTCTCCTCAAGGGTTGAAATGGTCGGCGGATTTACATCCTTCTTATTTTTAGCCATACTGATCTTTAATTTTTAAACTTCTAAATTTACAACCGCAAAAGTAATTTTTTTCAGCCAATTTTAAAACATTTAATTTAATGAAAATCAGATCGAGTACAAAATAGTAATTATCGAATTGAATATCAGTTGTATTATTGTGAGTTTAAAGGATAAATAATTGTATCTTCTTTGTAAGTATGAGTTCTGATCATAAATATCTTTTTCTAACTTTGAAGCTTCAATCCTAATAACTATTTACCTTTAACTTTTTGCCTTTTTATTTAATTTTCTATGTACCTCAAAAAACTTGCCCTGACCAATTTTAAAAATTACGAGCTGAATGAGCTAGAGTTTTCACCAAAGATAAACTGTTTTGTAGGTAATAACGGAGTTGGTAAAACTAATATACTTGATGCTATTCATTATCTGTCACTTACCAAAAGTTTTTTTAATAACATTGATAGTATTAGCATAAGACATGGTGAAGATTATTTCATTATTCAGGGAACATTTGTTAGGGATGGGGAAGAAGATCAGATTTACTGCGCTTTTCAGAAACAAAAACAGAAATTGTTAAAAAGGAACGGGAAAGAGTATCAAAAGCTTTCAGATCATGTTGGGAGATACCCCGTAGTGATGATATCTCCGGCCGATAGCGCTTTAATCACTGAAGGAAGTGAGGACCGTCGAAGATTTATGAATAAAATAATAAGTCAGTACAGTGCTGAATATCTTGACTCGGTGCTCAAGTACAGTAAAGCGCTTCAGCAAAGGAACAAGTTACTGAAAGATATTAAATCATCGGATGAATTAAACAACGATATTCTGTCAATATGGGATACCCAGCTGGTAAAATACGGGAGTTTTGTTTTTGAGGAAAGAGATATTCTTGTTAATGAACTCATTCCTGTTTTTCAGGAATATTATTCACTTATCTCTTCCGGTAAAGAATCAGTCAAACTTAGATACCGGTCACATCTTTCCGAGGGCAACTTTACAGATGCACTTCTGAATTCTATAACTAAAGACAGGTTTTTGGAGTATACAACAGTTGGAATTCATAAAGACGATTTGCTTCTCGAAATGAATGATTTTTCAGTGAAATCACTTGGTTCACAGGGGCAACAGAAATCATACCTTGTTGCTCTCAAGCTGGCAAAATTCGATTATATTAAAAGGAAGGCGGGCCTTTCACCTATATTGCTTCTTGATGATATTTTTGATAAATTTGATGCAGAGCGCGTTGAGCAGATCATAAGACTAGTTGGTAACCACCGGTTTGGGCAGATCTTTATTACTGACACTCACCAGAACCGTCTGCAGGATATTTTATCTTCGCACAGGACCGATTATAAACTTTTCAAGATTGCAGGGGATGGGACCATTGAAGTAACTCAAAATGGTACAACAATTTAATGAGACGAAGTAAAACCATATCGCTTGAAGAAGCTGTGAATGATTACATCAAAGAGATGAATCTTGGTGGAAAATTAAGCGAGATTGCGGTAATCAACTCCTGGGAAGAAATTGTTGGAAAGGCAATTAGCTCCAGGACTTCAAAAATTTTTATTAAGGACCACATATTATATGTCCATCTGAATTCATCGGTGGTCAGAAATGAATTACTGATGCTCAGGGAAACGCTTAGAGAAAAATTAAACCAAAAAGCCGGGAGCGAAGTAATTAAAGATATAGTTCTGCGATAAGGCATTTCGTCTTAGCGCTTTTCAGGCTGTCATTTTGGGCTTCGCCCTGTCTTAACGCTTCACTATCTTGGGCTTTGCCGTGTCTATAGAGAATGAGCAAGACTTTTAGGAATTCAAACAAAAACTACACGATTTTAAAATCTGTTCCGTTCATAAAAATTGATTTTCTGAAGTTTTTATGTGAAGTGAAATGAAATTTATTCCCCCCGGAAAACAAAAAAACTTTTTTAGTTTCTATTTCAATGGAAACAGTTGAAGATTTATCATTGTGAAGCATAAAGTCAGCAAGTAAAATAGCTTTTTCGATTCCATCACCACGCTTGAAGTTCCATACTTCATCCGGTAATGCCAACCTCTTGCCTTCATAGATTGATTCGTCGGGAAGGTTTTTAAGAATATAGTAAACCTCAGTAATGTTCTTTCCGTTCAGGTCAGTGAAGGAGACCGGATTCCTCTCAATTGCTGCTTTGATAAAGGGACGCCAGTCTATTTTATCCATCTGCCTGTATACATAAAGTGCCAGAAGAGCCGTTTCTGAATTCTCCTGATTCGCAGCTATCAAATTCATAATTTCTTCACGGTCATCCTCAATTGTTATATTAAGCTTATCGTTAACTGTATAGTTTTTTTTGGGATCAGGAATTTTTGGATCAATGAAAATAAAATCACTCAGCTCCTTAAACATCTTATGAATGATTTCTTTGCAGTCACTTCCTGCAACTTTAATCAATTCAATTTCAATTTCTTTCAGATTTCTTCCTGTGTGCTTATCCAGAATCTCTTCAATATCATTCAACATTATCTTTCCATATAGAGGACTCAGATGAAAGTCATCTCCTTCAATTTCTTTTATTAGATAACCACGCGCTTCGGTAGAGACATTGAATTTGCTTGAATGTTCATATTCAAACATTTTTTCCAAAGATATGTATCTCACCGTACCTGAAAAATCACACCGATACTGGAAATGAGATTTGTATTTTGATTTAAAGCGAAGAAAATTAATGAAAATGAGACTGGTTAATTCAGTTGTCAGAAACTCCTTTAGCTTTACCGTGAATTGTGCATAAGCATTCCTGTCAATTGTTGCTTCATCGTATAATGTATGTATAAAACCGGAAATATGTGAGACTATTGTAACCTTTTCATTTTCCATGGCCCTTCTTGCCTTTTCAGACAGCGAGGTACCGTTATACCACATGTTTTTTGTTACAATTCTGCGGTTGTTAGTTATTAAACCGTCTTTTTCAATAATGAAATCCTGAGAATGAAGGGGTGTGGCTATCAGGAAGATCTTCTCCAGGGGCACTCTTCCGACCACAAACATTGCAGCAGCGTAAAGTGCAGATAGTGAAACACATTCACCTGCTCCTGAAGTGAAGTTCTCTTTGTACCTGAAGGCTCCCATAGCTTCTATTGTCTCAGTCTTCCAATATGGTATTATATCAGAATCGTACTTATCGAGACCAAAGTGTTTTCTTATATCAATATCGAAATAGTATTTATCTCCCTCATAACCAAACAATGCATTAGACTGCTTGAGCATGTCCATATCGAAAAAATCACTGAACCTCCCGATCTCAGCACTTTTGGAGGTAAGTCCCCATGTCGATAGATCAAGATTGAACACATAATTCTGAATAATATATTGTTTTATACGGTTAACCTTGTAGGTGAAGCTCTTTTTTTCAACATCCTTAAACCATGGATCATTCCTCCACCTCCATAATTCAGGCGACATTATATCTGCAAGAATGAGAGGATAAAAAAGATCGGGGAATATAAAGATTTCCATATCCGAAAGAGTAAAAGCCGATGAGTACTTTTCCAGTATCTTTTTATTAGAAAAGTCTTTGTTAAAGAATGAATCCATATAATGCTTTAATATGCTACAAATCTAATAACACAAATCGGGATATAAAGTTGCGGAATGAAAAAAACTTAAATGTTAATGAACCCATACCCCAGCCCCTTCCTTAAGTCTAAAGGGAAGGGGAGAAGTTATTGCAAGTCAGCATTATACCCCTTTCCTTATTTTTTAAGGGAAGTGGAAAGGTTAAAAAAAGAGGCAGGTGTAAAACATGCACTTTTTACCAGAACCTCTCTATTCCTGAGAAGAAAAAATTAGCTTCTTTAATTGCATTTTCAACACTATCCGATCCGTGAACAGCATTCATTTGTACCGAGACAGCAAAAGTCTTTCTGATAGTACCGGGTTCAGCTTTAGCCGGATCTGTGGCTCCAATAAGCTTTCTGAATTGATCAACAGCATTGTCATGCTTTAAAATCATTACAACAACCGGTCCGGATGTCATAAACTCTATCAAACCATCAAAGAATGGCTTACCTTTATGAATGGAATAAAATGATTCAGCTTGAGGAAGAGTCATTTTAACCATTCGCATTGCAGCAATTTCAAATCCACCTTCGTTAATCATGGCAAGAATAGGTCCTGTCTTGCCAGTCCTGACTGCATTTGGCTTAATAATCGCAAAAGTAAAATCACTGTACATAAGAAGATTTTTTGATACTTAATTATAGAATTGGTCTTCGGGAATATTTTTTATCTTTAACTACTTAAAAAACTCCAGCAAAAGTGATAGATTTATCCAAATATACAAAAGAATTATCAAAACTTTTCTCAACATCAGAGAATGTCTTAATTATATGCCACATCAATCCGGATGGTGATGCAGTCGGTGCGCAATTAGCTCTATATCATTATCTTAAAGTCAATAATAAAAATGCCTGGCTTATGGCTCCTAACAATCTTCAGGAGTTTTTGAAGTGGATGGATGGAGCCGATCTGATAAACATCTTCATAAAAGACAGAAAAAGATGCAGAATTCTGATTGAAAGGGCCGATCTTATTGTAATGATGGATTTTAATCAGTCCAATAGGTTGGGTGAAGCAGAGGATTTTGTAAAGGCATCAAAAGCAAGGAAAGTGGTTATTGATCATCACCTTGATCCTGGAAATTTTGCCGATTTGATAATATCAGATCCTTCGAAATGTTCAACATCGGAACTTGTACATGAACTTGTTTGTGAAATAAATGGTATAAAATTTATAAACAAACCCTATGCCGAAGCTATTTATGTGGGTATCATTACTGATACAGGCAATTTTGAGTATGGATCATATTCTTCCAGGACATTAAGAATAGTAGCAGATCTTCTCGATTCAGGTATCATTAAGGAGAAGATACTCAATCTGATCTACAATAATTTTTCTTCTGACCGGATAAAATTGCAGGGTTTTGCTCTGAACAAAAGAATGGTGGTTATTCCGGAATATAGAACGGCATATATATTTCTTACAAAAGATGATTTAAAAAAATATAATCATGTTAAAGGTGATACGGAAGGATTTGTAAACCTGCCATTATCAATTAAAGGGATAAATTTTTCAGCCCTGTTTATTGAAAAAGATAATTTTATTAAGCTCTCCTTCAGATCAAAAGGGAATTTCCCTTCAAATGAATTTGCTACGCAATATTTTTCCGGAGGAGGACATCTAAATGCTTCCGGAGGTGAATATGCAGATACCCTGGAAAATTCAATTTCCTATTTTCTTAAAGTTCTTAAAGAGAATGTGTGGAGATTTGAAGATAATTTGTAATTGTATGGTGATCAAAAATATAGTTTTCATTTTTTTTATAGTTGCGCTCATTTCATGCAAGAATAATCCAGGTGAAGGCAAATTAAACTTAAAACCAGGGAAGAATGAAATGGCCGATCTTAACAAATACTTTGTTCAAAAAGACAGAGAAAGAATTCAAAATTATATTGAGCGGAAAAATCTCAAGATGAATGAATCCAATACAGGACTTTGGTATCAGATAATAAAGGAAGGAAATGGGAAAACATTTACCGACAACGATAAAATTGTTTTGGATTATGAGTGTTCTCTTCTCGATGGTACTAAATGTTATTCGTCAAAAGATCTGGGTCCGAAAGAAGTTATAATTGGAAGAAGTGAAATGGAACCGGGACTGAATCAAGGGCTCCGGATGCTGAAACCGGGAGCTGAAGCTATCTTCATTATGCCCCCCTTTTTAGCATATGGACTGATCGGAGACAGGAAAATGATTCCCTCAAGAGCTGTAATTGTTTATAATGTTAATATCTTGCAGGCCAGATAATATTTGATTTATATTTACGTTTATAGTCTGTTAAAATTATTAAAAACTAAATCTATGATTAAAAAGTATTATCAATCAATTCTTCTGTTCACAGCTGTTGCTTTAATGATATCCTTCGGATCATGCGATCCTGCAAAAAAATACGAAAAAGCAGAAAAAGAAGAAATTCAGAATTTCCTCAACAGTAACGATACTCTGAATTATGAACTGAAACCCAGCGGTTTATATTATCTGGAGGTACTAACAGGCACAGGACGTACGCCTGTTATGCACGATACTGCCTATATATTCTTTACAGGAATGTTCCTTAATGGGAATGTGTTTTATACTAATGTCGGAACAACCGATACACTTATTTTTCCTGTGGCTGAAGGATTTCTCATTTATGGATTTGATGAAGGGATCACGTACATGAAAGCGGGAGGGAAAGCGTCATTACTTGTTCCTTCAAAACTTGCCTTTGGATCTTCAGGTGATTATACTGGTACCATTGGAGGTTATACGCCTCTCTTATATGATGTTGATCTTGTCCGTGTAAAACCGGGCCCGGGGAAATAGAATCACTGCATTACAAATACCACAAGCTTGTCATTTAGCGATGGTAAATCTCTTTTCCATTCTCTGATACTCATTGTTTTGATCGATTCTGTAGACAAAGTAATGTCAGCAGCAATACAGAGCATTGTATCATTATGACATGATGTTGTTATTGATTCCAGCATTTTTTGATTACGGTAGGGTGTTTCCATAAAGATCTGTGTATATCCTTCACCAGCCTTTTTTTCAAGTTCCCGGAGTTTTGCCGATCTTTCGGCAGGCTTTACAGGTAGATAACCGTTAAAGGTAAAATTTTGTCCGTTAAGTCCCGAAGAGATAAGGGCAAGAAGTATAGACGATGGTCCTGAAAATGGAGTTACAGTAATCTTTTTCTTATGAGCAAGTGCGATTATCCTTGCTCCCGGATCTGCAATCCCAGGAAGCCCTGCTTCACTTAAAACTCCGATATCCGATCCATTTGATACAGGTTCTAGATAATGTGCAATATCAGATTCTGCAGTGTGTTCATTTAATTCGAAGAATACTGTATCATTTATAGGAAACTCTTTGTCAATGAGTCGTAAAAACCTCCTCGCACTTCTGATGTCTTCAACTATAAAGAATCGCAATTGTCTGGTTAAACTGATAACTTTTTCAGGGATAACTTTAAGAAAATCATCCCCTCCCAAAGTCACAGGTATAAGGTAAATCCTTCCGTTCACTTTTCCAGGTTTGTTGTATCAAATATAACAAATAAACTGGTTGCAACTGTTATTACAATAAATGCAAAACCTGTTGTCAATATCTGATTTTTAATATAGGTTTGTCATGAAATAATCTTAATGTGAAAATAACATTTCTAGGAACAGGCACATCTCAGGGTGTGCCTGTAATAGCCTGTGATTGTAATACTTGCCTTTCTCCCGATCAACATGATAAGAGACTCAGGACTTCTCTTCTTCTGGAAACAGATGGTGCAATCATGGTTTTTGATGCCGGTCCCGACTTCCGGCAACAGATGCTCCGGGAACATGTAACCAGACTCGATGCAATTATTCTGACCCATGAACACAAAGATCATGTTGCAGGTATGGATGATGTAAGGGCTTTCAACTATAAAAGTCAGGATGCCATCGATATTTATTCTGAGGAAAGGGTCCAAAAGGTGATTAAAAGAGAATATTCCTATGTGTTTTCAGAGTATCAGTATCCAGGAATTCCAAAAATGAGGCTTAATTCTATTCCGGAACATGGTTTCAATGTTAAAAAGATACAGATAATTCCTGTCAGAGTGTTCCATTACCGGCTTCCAGTGTACGGTTTCAGAGTTGGAAGTTTTGCATATATAACTGATGCTAATTATATACCTGAAGAAAGTAAGGAGAAACTGTTTGGTGTAAAATACCTGGTTGTCAATGCTCTCAGGAAGGAAAAACATATTTCTCACTTTAGTTTAAGGGAAGCTATCGATTTTATCAGAGAAATTTCGCCTAAAAGAGCTTTTATTACACATATCAGTCATCAAATGGGCTTTCATTCTGAAGTTTCAAAAGAATTGCCTCCTGAAATTATGCTTGCCTACGATGGGTTAAATTTGATGTGTGATGAATGATAATATCAGATCCTATTTCTTCTTAAAGGTCTTGTTCAGTTTTTTCTGATAATCTTTCGAAAAATAGTATTTATTTCTTCCAAGCTGCGATGCATTTACCTGGGAACTTTTCTTTCTTTTTTCGTAAAATGGATTTTTCTTTGCAGGGGCACAAGCGGTAAAAATCGCAATCAGGAAAAATATAAAAATATATTTTAATATTTGATTTGCTTTTGACATTACCACATCAACTTTTGAAACACCTCTAAAATACAAATTATTTATAGAATAGAAAAAAAATGACCCAATTATCTGTTAAACTACTTTTTTTAAATGGTTTGTATGTTTTATTTTGCATAAGAAAATTTAACTTTTTTACGAATTAATACTGAAAATGTTACTAATTATTGTTACTTGACTCAGTTAAAATTAAGGTATAAAATAATTGCATGAATGAAGAATATTGGAAAATCAACCTGGCTTTTGAATTTTGTTTTACTGCTGATGTCGCTCCCAGGCAGTTCGCAGGCACTTAATAATGTTAAAATTGCTAAAGGTGCTGGTCTGATTGCTGACAAGATTGTTCTAACTGACAGTAGCTCAATTATTCTGGTAAGTGGTAAACTACTCTACAGCTTTCTTCTTAATGATAAATTATACAATTCAGGAGAAGTTAATGCGGTAAAAATCGATGGCAATTATGTTCAGACTTTTGAGAATCACCTTGAGGTTATCTTTAAAGCATCAGGACATTATACTTCGGGATGGAAGGGAGAATTAACATTTGAGAATAAAGGAAGTGATACGATTTTTATAAGTAATGTAGTGCCGTTTGGCGAAGATGACAGTTCAGTTTATATAACAGGAAAAGGACCCTGGGATCTTGCTCGTGCAGATTTATTCCGTCCGGGTTTTCGACCCGTCAGAGTCATTTTACCTGATAATGCCTGGGAGTTGGGATATTCTTCCTTTTTTGCAGGGAAGGAATTCTCGATATGCTCTGTTGCAAGGCGTCTTAAAACTGAAGGAGGAAAGAAACGAAGATATGAAACAGTTCTGCCACCGAAAGCAAAAGTTGCTTATTCCATAAATGCTGAAATATTCAAAGGAGAATGGCAAAATGGACTTCGTAAGATATTTAGGGACAGATATTTATTCGATCTTGAAAATTTTGACAATTATATGTTCAGGAGGGAGGATCTTGCATGGATAAAAGATAGTTACCTGATTATTCTTCAGATGGCCTGGGACAGACAGTTTTATGACAGGCTCTCTGGAAAATATACTTATGCAGAAATCATAAAAAGGGGAGTAGATCTTTTTGGAAACATAGATGTATTTGGAATCTGGCCAACCTGGCCACGACTTGGACTTGACCAGCGTAACCAATGGGATTTGTACAAAGATCTGCCGGGAGGAACTGAACAACTCAGAAATTTTGTGAGAATGTCTCGACTATCCGGCACACGGTTTTTCATTGCTTATAACCCTTGGGATAACAGCACAAGGCAAGAGGATCATTATAAAGGAATGGCACAACTAATTGTTGAAACTGATGCAGACGGTGTTGTGTTGGATACGAGAGGCAGTTCAAGTTTTGAACTTCAAGCTGCTGCTGATAGCGTCAAAAAAGGAATTGTAATGTACTCCGAGGGAATGGCGGTACCTAAAGACATGCCTGGAATCATTTCAGGAAGGGTCCATAATGCCATTTTCTTTAGTCCGGAACTGAATCTTAATAAGTTAATTAAACCTGATTTTTCTATATTCAGGGTTTGTGATGTCGGGGAGGATATTATTCATCGGGAAATCGCAATAGCTTTCTTTAATGGATACGGGACTGAGTTGAATATGTTCCGGCCAGGAGGAAGAGATGAGAACTATAGTAATGACCTTATCTATCTTGCGCACACAACCTTCATCCTTAGACAAAACAATGATGCCTTTCTTGATAATGACTGGACTCCACTGATTGAAACTACGCTTGATAACGTTTTTGTTAATCGTTGGAGTTCGGGTGAAAAAACTGTTTATACAGTTCTGAACATGAGACCTGAAGGTGTCAATGGAAGATTATTTGAGGTGGCCAGTGTTGATGGGAAACACTACATTTCATTATGGAACCACGAAAACCTGCTCCCGGTAAAAGAGAAAGGAAAGACGTTTCTTTCTGCGAATGCCCCCGGTTGGCAGCAATCATTCTCAGGTACAAGAAAAGAGGGATCAGTCGATTGTATTGCAGAATTTCCGGAATTGATTAAATCAAAATTGATAGGCGATTCACTAAAAATTTCTGGAAATAGAGTAGGAAGAATATTAATTTGGAAAGGAGACCCTTCATATCAGACTTTATATAAGGAATTCAGAATTTTAAATGATACAACAATCAGGGTAAAAGATATTTTTGGCTTTTTTGAAGGTAAAATCGTTTTACAACTTATTGAAAATAAGAGACTAAAAGACGAGAATATACTGATACTTAAAGGAGGAAAGCCATGGATTATCAGCAAATTAAATCGGACAATCAGATCTTCAGATATTCCACCCGATATGGTTCTTATACCAGGAACTCTCTTTTCATTTAATGTAGTTACTAATGAGGATTTTATACCCTATCCGGAGGTTAATGGCAATATTGTGAAGATTGATAGTTTTCTGATTGACAGGTATCCTGTTACAAACTCCCAATACTATGAATTTTTGATTAATTCAGGTTACAGACCGGCAGATACTACAAGGTACTTAAGGCATTGGGAATCGGGATCGTTCAAAAAGGGTCAGGAAAAGTATCCTGTGGTCTATGTAAGTTATGAAGATATGCTCGCTTATGCAAAATGGGCTCAAAAACGACTTCCTACCCAGGCTGAATGGCAACTTTCCGCTCAGGGAAATGATAAACGCAAATGGCCATGGGGTGATGAATTTCATAGTACTTATTGTAATAATTCTTTTGACAGACCAACTCCGGTTGATGCATTCCCAAAGGGTCAGAGTCCATATGGGGTTTTTGATATAGTGGGTAATGTATGGCAGATGACAAATGATATGTATTTTAACGGAACAAATTATTTTACAACAATTCGCGGTGGTTGTTATTACAATCCCAAGTCAAGCTCGTGGTACATTCAGGGGGGGCCTCAGTCGCTTGATAAAACGCAGATCTTACTTATGGTATCACCCGGTTTTGATAGAAGTCCGACAGTTGGTTTTCGATGTGTGAAGGATATTGATAGTAAGAATTTTAAAAATAAGCACTGAAAATTAATAATTAATAGTCTCCCCTCCTTTTTTTAAGCAGGGGTGTCATGGCCGTCAGGACATGATGGGGTGGTTGTTTTTTTATCTTATTAATCAACCACCTTCCTCCTTCGGGATACTCCTCCTTCAAATGGAGGAGAGAATATGATATTATTTATCTTATTCTTCCTGCTCCATCCCCAATCTCCGGTTGGTAGAAATCAGGTACAAGACCGGTTTTTTTCCGATATTCTGCTGATAGTACATTCATAAAATTTGCAGAATCAGCTTTCTTAACAATGCTGATAGTACAACCACCAAAACCGGCTCCGGTCATACGTGTACCAATAACACCTGAAAGCTTTCTTCCTTCATAGACAAGAGTATCGAGTTCTAATCCAGTAACTTCATAATCATTTTTAAGGGAATCGTGAGAATGATTCATAAGTTCTCCGAACCGTATTATATTATTATCTTTCAGTACTTTCACGGCTTCGACAACTCTACCATTCTCACTTATAACATGTTTAGCTCTTTTTCTTATAACTGGATCTTTAATGTACTTTTCCAGAATCTTGATTTCTCCTGTATTTAGTTCACTTAAATTGCGGATTGGCTTATATACCTGAAGTAATTCAACAGCTTTATCACATTCGCCACGTCGTTCATTATATTTTGAATCTGTTAGTCCTCTTCTTTTATTAGTATTCGTAATTATCAGAGAACAATCAGTAAGTATAATTGGAACGTTTTCAAAAAATAATGTATCGCAATTCAGAAAAATTGCATGATCTTTTTTACCGAAACCCACAGCAAACTGATCCATTATTCCACAGTTCATTCCAACGAATTCATTTTCAGCTTTCTGACTCATCTTTACCAGATCAAGTGTATTAATTTCTGCATTAAAGAATTCATTAAGGGCAACTGCCGTTACCATCTCAATAGAAGCAGAAGAGGAGAGGCCTGCTCCATTTGGGACATCCCCGTAATATAAAAATTCAAGTCCGGATAGTTTAATTCCCTTCTTAAGGAACTCGTTTATTACTCCAATAGGATAATTTATCCATTTTTTGCTTGTATTTACGAATAACCCTTTAAGTTCGGCCTCTGAATCTTCATTGAAATTGATTGTGCTGAATTTAAGGATATTACCTTTAGACATTCGGATTAAAAGATATGTTCCATAGTTTAAGGCACACGGAAAAACAAATCCACCATTATAATCAGTATGTTCACCAATAAGATTGACTCTTCCAGGGGAGAAAAAAAGAACAGGTTTATCGCTCCTGTTCCCATATTTTTCATAAAATTTTTCAGTAAAATTTTTAACATCCATCTTTAAACTTTTAGTTTTTTCTCAATTTCGTTTATCTGGTTTCTGAAATGTTTATCTGTGTCAATAAGATTATTTACAGTCTTACATGCATGCAGAACTGTTGCATGGTCCTTTCCACCTATGTGCGACCCTATACTTGCAAGAGATGCTTTTGTAAGGCTTTTCGAAAAATACATAGATACCTGCCGAGCCTGGACAATCTCTCTCTTTCTGGTCTTCCCCTGGATAAGATCAATCGGAATCTTATAATAATCGCATACTATCTTTTGAATATACTCAATAGTTATTTCGCGTTTAGCTGTACTTACAAGCTTTTCAACCATCAGTCTCGCCAGGTCAAGAGTAATTTCCTTTCTGTTAAGCGTTGATTGAGCATAAAGTGATATCAGTACAGCTTCAAGTTCCCTTATATTATTAGATATATTTACTGCAAGAAATTCGAATATTTCATCGGGTAACTCTATCCCGTCATTATATGCCTTCTTTTTTAGTATAGACAGTCTGGTTTCATAGTCAGGTCTTTGAAGATCAGCCTGAAGTCCCCATTTAAACCTTGAAAGGAGTCTCTGCTCCATTCCCTGAAGCTCAACAGGTGGTCTGTCGCATGTCAGAATCAGTTGCTTGCCTGATTGATGAAGATGGTTAAAGATATGGAAGAAGGTATCTTGTGTTTTTTCTTTTCCTGCAAATTCATGTACATCATCCAGAATGATGACATCAATCATCTGGTAGAAATGAAGGAAGTCGTTTTTATTATTGTTCCTGACTGACTCAACAAATTGAGTCTGGAATTTATTTGCATTTACATACAGTACAGTTTTGTCAGGATGTTTCTCTTTAACGAGAATTCCAATCGCCTGCGCAAGGTGAGTTTTACCAAGTCCTGAATCTCCATATATCATCAGAGGATTGAATGCAGTTCCACCCGGATTATTACCAACAGCTATTCCTGCCGATCTGGCCAACCGGTTGCAGTCACCCTCTACATAATTACTAAAATTGTAATCGGGATTAAGTTTAGGATCAAAATGTACTTTTTTAATACCAGGAATTACGAATGGATTTTTTATTGAAGGTTGTGTAATATCGAAAGGAACCTGAACAGGTTTGTTATTAAGGTCAGTTTTATTTCTTGAAGGATACCTTACAGTATAGGGTTTCCCATCGGAATAATTTGAATTTTCCATAACGACGTTGTATTCAAGCTTGGCATCAGCTCCGATCTCACGTCGGAGGGTTTTCCTCAGAATATCAATATACTGTTCTTCAAGATACTCATAGAAAAACGGGCTTGGTACCTGAATCGTCAGAACATTGTTTTCAAGTTTTAAAGGAATTATAGGTTCAAACCAGGTCTTGTAACTGATGGATGGAATTATGTCTCTTATTATTTGCAGACAGTTATTCCAAACGTCATTATGTGACTTATTCATCTAGGTTGGTTTATTAAAAAATTTCAAGGTCGGAGTCAAGCCGAATTATATAGCAATATTTGTAAAAAAAAAACTAATAAAAAAATTTTTTTTTGCTTGACTTTCTCAAAAAAAGTATATGTTTTTAACCATCAACAACTTATAAGAGAATTTTTTTTATTTAAATTAAATCACTGATTATAAGATACATAAAGTTATAAAACTTAGTTTGTAAGTGTAATACAATTCATTATGAATCCTTACTCAAAATTCAACATAACCTGATTTAAATGAGTACTATTTTGTCATAGATTCAGATCTGTTTTTTAAGATCAAGATAATCTGAATTTTATATTGATTTTATTTAGAAGGAGTACTTTTTTTGCCAAAGATTGAAAAATGTACATATCTCTTTGGATTGGTCTTCATATCCTTTAAAAGCAGATTTAAACTCTCAAGACTACTGGTCAGATTTGTATAGAGTGTGTCATTTGTGAGGAATTGTCCTGCACTTCCTTTGCCTTTGTTCATATTATCCATCAGTAAGGAAGCTTTTTCAAGGCTTGTTTTCAGGTTGGATACTGATTTATATACATCAGCTGCTGCAATAGTGTCGGTAATTGATTCAAGGTTATTGAATGTCTTATTCATCTTTCCGGAATTATCAGACAACATCTGCGTGAACTTATTGACATTATCAATTGTGGCTTTAAGCTCCTTTTCTTTGGAACTTAAAATTTTGTCAAGGCTCGCGGTTGTACTGTTCAGGTTTGCAAGTGTTCCGCTAAGCTCCTTTTTAAAATCAGCATTCAATACTTCATTTACTGAACTTATAACAGAATCGAGTACGACGATAAGATTTGATATTTTTTCCTTCACCGGTAAGAATTCCGTTTCCACTTTATCCACCAGCGATTCTGCGAGTCTGCCGGGAATAGTGTCGTCTTCAGAATATGTTCCGGGTCCTTTTCCATAGACAAATTGAACTTTCATGCCTCCTAAAAGTGAGATTGGTACTATTTCCGCAACAGTATTCTTTGGGAGTTTAAAATTCTTGTTAACAGAGAATACCACTAAAAGTCTTCCGCTCTCCGCATCAATAAAATCGACCGATCTGACAACACCTACTTTATATCCGTTGATTTCTACCGGACTCGATTCAGCAAGTCCGCCTACTTTATCATAAACAGAATAGTAAATAGCAGTGCTTTTTAAAAAATCTTTTCCCTTTAGAAAATTAAAGAGCCAGACAAAAACCACTATAGTTAGTAATGCAGTTGCTCCAACTTTAACCTCATTCGAAATCTTTTTCATCTGATATTCTATTTGTTATTCCTTTTTTGTTCCAGTGCCTGCTGTAAAGGTAATATTTTGTTGTCTTTAACGGCTATTACAAAAGCATCGGGATAAACTGCTTCAACCTTTTTTCTGCATTTAACTGCCTCTGAATAATCAGTAAAACTTCCGGTTGCATATTTGAAGCGATCCTTCGCATATATTTCGGTAATATTCTTTAATCCATTGAAATTTTCAGGTTTAATTTCAGTTTTTGATGTAGAGGTTGTAACCTGGACCATAAATAGTATTTCTCCTGATTGCGAAATTACAGCGGCGGACGTATCCTTATTCAGATCCGGATTTTGATTCTGACCCGGGTTCCGATTCTGTTCCAATGATATACCGCTCTTGCTGTCAATATCATTAATATATTCTCTGCAGGCTCTGAATATAGAAGATGCAAGATAATCCTGCCCTTCTTTTGAGTTCAGAAACTTCTCTTCACCAGGATTAGTAATAAAGCCGGTTTCAGTCAGGATGCTTGGCATTGTTGTCATAAATAATACCCAGAATCCGGCCTGTTTGACTCCTCTGTCTGTTCTATCGATATTATCTTTGTATTGATTTTGGATTTTTGATGCAAGATCTACACTCTGTTTTTGAAAGATGTTTTGCGGCAGACTGAACATGATATATGATTCCGGTGATTTTGGATCAAATCCTTCGTATTTAGTGGAATAATCCTTTTCAAGATAGATAACCTCGTTCTCTTTCATAGCAACTTCAAGGTTCTGCTCGTCCTTTGTCAAGCCCATTGTATAGGTCTCAGTTCCCCTGATGCTTTTAGATTTAGCCCAATTGGCATGAATTGAGATGAACAGATCAGCCTTAGCCTTATTTGCAATTTTTGGTCTGTCTCTGAGATCGACAGTTGAATCGTCTTTTCTGGTATATATTACAGTTACATTCTTGATATTCTGTTCAATATACTTCCCGGTTTTAAGAGCAATTGCCAGTGTGATATCCTTTTCACAGCTTGAGGAACCCAGTGCCCCAGGGTCTTTTCCCCCATGCCCGGCATCAATCACTATAACCCAGCCTTTTTTCTTCTCAATAACTGTTGCTGAAGATGAAATAGCCGGGAGACCAATAAAAAGAAAAAACAATATTACACTATATATATTATTGGTGGGGCATTTGCCGTTTTTAATTCCTGTACTCATTCTTCGTTAATGTTTTTTAATTAGTTTTGCGCTGGCATCCCGGTATCGCACAAAAACTATACAAAAATAGCATTTAAGTTGTATTTTTTTACGGAAAAACGGTTAGTTATATTGTTCCTGCTAATAGGCCAATCTATTTCTTTGTTCTCTCAGGAAGGTAAAATTGTTGCTGACACATTAGTGATTCAGAAAGATTCAGTGATAACTGATACGGTTTTAATCAAAGTCCGCCGTCCATCATCCAGTGCCATAAAATCCAAGGTTACTTATAATGCTGTTGATTATAGAAAAATAGACCTTATCAACAAAAGAGTGATCCTTATCAAGACCGCTGAAGTAAACTATAGTGAGATCAATATCAAAGCTGATTCGATAATAATCGATATGAAAACAAATCTGCTGTTTGCTGTCGGTAGAAGAGATACAACCGGGAAAATTATTGGTAAACCTGTTTTTAAAGAGGGAACACAGGAATTTTCAGCTGATGAACTTACATATAATTTCAAAACGCGCAAAGCTTTCATTAAAAATATTATCACAAAACAGGATGAAGGACTTTTGCATAGCGCCTTTACCAAGCTTCTTGAAGATGGAACATCTAATATATCAAGGAGCACCTATTCCACTTGTGACGCAGATACACCTCATTTCTATATCAACCTTCCCAGAGCAAGAGTCTATCCGGGCAAAAAGATTATTTCCGGTCCTGGCAACCTTGTAGTTGAGGGCATACCGTTGCCGTTGGTAATTCCTTTTGGTTTTTTCCCGATCCAGAACAAAAGGGCAGCATCGGGATTAATTATCCCACGAATCGGAGAAGAAGTCTTGCGTGGTTTTTCACTTACGGACGGGGGTTATTATTTTGCAATAAGCGATTATTTTGACCTGGCAATAATAGGAAACCTGTATTCAAATGGAAGCTGGATAGCAACAGCACAAACTGATTATAAAAAACTTTATAAATACAGCGGAAATTTTTCTTTTAATTATGCAAATAATGTCTCCGGACACAAAGGATTATCGGATTACAGTCAATATACCAACTATAAGGTAGGATGGATTTTTACACAAGATGCAAAAGCCTCGCCGGGCTCCATGTTTTCTGCCAGTGTCAATATGAGTTCACCCGGTTATGATAAAAACAATAGTTATCTGGTTTCTGAACATGTTACCACCACAAGACAATCAAGTGTCAGTTATTCCAAATCATGGGCCGGAACACCTTTCAATCTATCAGTAAGTATGAATCACATTCAGAACGTTATAACTAAAGATATAAATCTCGATCTGCCCAACCTAAGATTTAGCGCAAGTAGAATTTATCTATTTAAGCCACAAAACAGTTCCGGTTCAACTAAATGGTACCAGGAAATTCAGCTATCATATTCTGCATCGCTTGATAATAAGATAAGTACAAAAGACAGCCTCCTGTTTACAAGTCAAATCTGGAAACATATGAAAAATGGTTTTAAACAGGATATACCCTTAAGTTTTCAGATCCGCCCTTTCAATAATTTTTCAATCTCTCCATCGTTAACCTATACCGGGGTCTTGTACACTCAAAAGATCATAAAACATTGGGATCCTAATCATATTGACCCTACGCTTAATCAAATTGTTCCTGTAGTAAACGATACTTTACGGGGCTTTTTTTACGGGCAGGCCTTAAACCCTTCAATAGGTGCAAGTTTTAACCCGCAGATATTCGGCTTATATGATTTTTCAGGAAATCCTGATTCAAGACTGCAGGCTATCCGTCATGTGATAAAACCTTCAATAAGTTTTAGTTTTGTTCCTAAACTGAATGGGCTCGGTTCACGAAATATGTACCGACAAGTGCAGGTGGATACTCTTGGAAACTTGTCGCCTTATTATTCAGTTTATGATGGTAATATTTATGGAACACCTTCATTATCAAGTAGAAGTGGAAGTATTTCATTAAGTCTTGTTAATATGTTAGAGGCTAAAGTCTTTGCGAAAAATGATACAACAGGAAAAGCAAAGAAGGTTAAGATTATTGATAATTTCAGCATTAATACAGCATATAATATTTTTGCCGACTCAATGAGATGGGCCCCTATATCCATGCAGATTAGGACAACTATCCTTAATAATATCAACGTTTCGGCCAGCAGCAGTTTTTCACTCTATGGTACTAACAGCAAGGGCAATCCAATTGGTACCTTTTTATATGTGCAGGATAAAAAACTGATGAGGCTCACAAATTTTAGCACCAGTCTCGATTTCAGCCTTAGTGAATTTTTCAGGAAAAACAAGGATAAGAAAAATACAAATCCATCTCCATCTCCATCTCAGAATGTTGTTAATCAGGGAGTTCAGGGAACAATAGGAACGCCGGGTCAAAATATACCGGTACAACAGAATACCGGGCCAACAGGCAGAGATGCTTATGGTTATACAAATTTTGATGTTCCGTGGACGCTTAATGTAAGTTACAACCTAAGTTATTTTAAGTCGGGTTTAAAACCGACTATAACTCAGGGGCTTGTTTTAAATAATGGAAGTGTTAAACTTACTAAGAAGATGTCCGTCACATTCACAAGCGGATATGATTTTACCGGTAAAAAGATTACCATGACACAGATAGGAATTACCCGTGACCTTCATTGCTGGGAAATGAATGTTAACTGGATACCTAATGGTACCATGCAAAGCTGGAACTTTACAATCAGAGTTAAATCTTCGAAACTTAGCGATTTAAAATACGAGAGAAGAAAAGATTTCCATGATTCATATTAGACCAATCCGCTAAATCCCCTCGCCCTCCGGGCACTCTCCCCCTGGCAGGGGGAGCAAATTCTGCAATTAAGTGTAATTCCTCTAACAGGACGAGTTTTTTCGCCCCTTTCAGGGGAGATGTAGCGAATCGACAGAGGGGCATACTAGTTTATATAATTCAGTTTTATTTAAAAAGTAGAGACGCCCACTTTGGGCGTCTCTACTACATTTATATTTAAGGAAATTTTATTCCCCCTGGATCTCAAATTCAACCTCAACTTTCACATCCCTGTGCAATTTGATGATCGCTTTGTAGTTACCAATTTCTTTGATCTGATCTTCAGGAAGGGTAATATTCTTCCGATCAATATCAAATCCTTTTTCTTTCAGCGATTCAGCAATCTGAATAGTATTTACTGATCCGAAAATTTTACCCGAGGTACTGGTTTTTGCACCAACAACAATCTTGACACCCGCCAGTCTGCCTGCAATCTCCTGGGCTTCAATCTTAATCTTTTCTTCTTTATGAGCTCTCTGCCTTAGATTTTCAGTATGCATCTTCTTTGCTGATGATGTTGCTGCTATAGCATAACCTCTCGGGATTAAAAAATTTCTGCCGTATCCGGCTTTAACATTTACTAAATCGTCTTTTTGCCCAAGCTTATTGACGTCCTGTTTTAATATAATTTCCATATTAAATCCTCCTTATTTTAAAAGGTCAGTAACATAAGGAAGAAGAGCAATGTGTCTGGCTCTTTTAACGGCTTTTGCCACTTTCCTCTGATATTTAAGTGAAGTACCTGTAATTCTGCGTGGCAGGATTTTACCCTGGTCATTCAAAAATTTCTTTAGAAATTCCGGATCTTTATAATCGATATAACGGATCTTGTTTTTCTTAAACCTGCAGTATTTCTTTTTCTTGATCTCAACTGTTGGTGGAGTCAAATATCTGATTTCCGATTCGTTCTGTGCCATATCTTATTCCTCCTTTGCTTTTCCTGATTCTTTCTGTTTTCTCTTCTTCTCTGCATATTCGACGGCAAATTTTTCCATCCTGAAAGTTAAAAACCTTATTATCCTTTCATCTCTGCGATATTGGACCTCAAGTTTTTCGATCAGATCGCCTGTGCCTTTAAATTCAACCAGGTAATAAAAGCCAGTCGACTTCTTCTGGATGGGATAGGCCAGTTTCTTTAAACCCCAGTTCTCTTCATGAACTACCTCACCACTGTTGTCGGTAATGACCTTCTTGAATTTCTGTACCGCTTCCTTCATCTGATTCTCAGATAAAACGGGAGTTGCAATGAAAACGGTTTCGTACTGATTCAACATAATAATTAATTATTTATTAGTTTAATGATTTTGGCTCGCAAAAGTACAACTATTTTGCTTTATTCAAAAATATTACGTTGAAAAAATACATTTATTCACTTTACCTAAGAACTTACACAATGTTACACGGAGGTTTCACAGAGTTGAACAGAAGTATTCTGTTCTCTGTGATTCTCCGGTTCTCTCTGTGACAGTTCTTATTTATAATTAAATATTTGCGTTTTGCCATTCGCTTTTTACCCTTTTTTTATCGCCTTTTGCTTTTTTACCCACTTTTTTTCTCAATTCGATAATTTTAAGAACTCTTTTTATCAGCAAGGCTTTTTAACTATATTTGTGTTTCGTGATTTTTTAAAAACTGAGTCAGTAATTTATGGAAAATTTCATTGTTTCAGCAAGGAAATACCGGCCTGCCAGGTTTGATATGGTAATTGGCCAGGATTCTATTACACATACGCTGAAAAGTGCTATTAAAAGCAATCATCTTTCCCAGGCTTATCTTTTTTGTGGACCGAGAGGTGTGGGGAAAACCACCTGTGCAAGGATCTTTGCCAAAACTATTAATTGTATTAATCTTGGCGAAAACTTTGAAGCATGCGATGAGTGTGAATCATGCCTGTCATTCAATTCATTAAGATCGTTTAATATTCATGAACTTGACGCTGCATCTAATAATAAGGTTGAAGATATCAGAAGCCTGAATGACCAGGTAAGGATTCCACCTCAGATCGGAAAATACAGCATTTATATAATTGATGAGGTTCATATGCTCTCTTCATCAGCCTTCAATGCTTTCCTGAAGACACTGGAAGAGCCCCCTTCTCATGCTATATTTATTTTGGCCACTACAGAAAAACATAAAATAATTCCAACAATTCTCTCACGATGCCAGATATTCGACTTCAACAGGATCAGGATCGAAGATATTGTAGGTCGCCTTATGTATGTCGCTAAAAATGAAGGCATTATTGCCTCTGAGGAAGCACTGCATATTATAGCTCAGAAAGCTGATGGAGCATTACGCGATGCTTTATCAATTTTTGACCAGATTGTAAGCATGAGTGGGAAAACAATATCTTATAAAGATGTCATAGAGAATCTTAATGTCCTTGACTATGAGTATTATTTTAAAAGCATTGAAGGTGCGCTGATTGGTGATGTTTCCTCGGTATTATTAACTTTTAATGAAGTCCTCGAGAAAGGATTTGATGGCCATAATTTTATTTCAGGTCTTAACAGTCACCTCCGCGATCTCCTGGTTAGTAAAGATGAATCAACCCTGCGTCTTCTTGAGGCAACACCTTCAATCAAAAAGAGGTATCTGCAACAAACCGGAAAATGTCCTGTAAATTTCCTGTTCAAGGCTTTAGAGATTGGAAATAATTGTGATCTTACCTATAAGGGTAGCAAGAACCCTCGATTGCATATAGAACTTTCCTTGATAAGATTATGCAGGTTGATGGATGAGTCGGAAGAGCCTTCAGAAAAAAAAAAGTCTGATCAATTACAAGTAAAAAAGCAGGAAGATGATCTTCCCCTCCCTTCCAAATCTGAGATAATCCGTAATGAGGTTCAACCTGTTGAAAAAAAGGTTAATAGTTATGAAGCGTCATCAGGAAAGCACGATCCGGTCATTGAAAAACCATCTAGAACATTCTCGATCAAAGAGCTTATTAATGAAGATATTAAACCAAATGAGAAGACCATAGAGAGATCCGTTCTGAATGATCCGGAAGTTCATCTTAATCCCAGAAATGAATTCACTCCTGAAGCTTTCAATGTTGCGTGGCGTGAATTTACAGATCAGCTTAAAGGAGAAGGAACACGAATAATCAGTATGTTTAAATCGATCAGGCCTGAAGTGGAAAACGATCAGACAATCAAAATCCACCTCAGTAATGCTACCCAAAAAGATACATTTATTCTTAATTACAGACAAAAGCTTATTAACTTTCTGGAAAGTAAATTTATTTTGTCTGATATGGATATTGAAACTATCGTCGATCTCACAGAAACAAGTGAAATTTTGTATTCCGATGAGCAGAAGTTTAATTACCTCATTAACAAATATCCGATTCTGAAAGAGATGAAGAAAACATTTAACCTTGATATTACCTAGGGCTCCCGAAATAAATTTTACCAACCAACTTAATAGAATTGAAAAAGAAACTTGAAATATCTGAAGGTAATGATTATCTGAAATTCCTGACAAAAGAAAAGGATATTTCAGATCAGATTATTAATCATTCCAGGTCAATGATAAGTATCATAAACCGGGATTATGTTTATGAGAAAGTTAATTCCACGTTCTGCAATGCACATCAGGTTGTACTGGATACCATACTTGGAAAATCGCTGGGTGATATTTGGGGACATGATACTTTTCAGAATATCATAAAGCGAAATGTTGACTTATGTTTCTCTGGAAAAACGGTCAAGTATGAAGCATCTTTTAATACTCCTCAGTCAGGTAAAAGACATTTTGAAGTAGTTTTCAGACCTCTTTCTGTTGAGCCCGGTAAAATAACTCATCTTCTTGCAGAAACATTCGATATCAATGATTTGGAAAAATCAAAGCAGGCTGTCATAGAGAAAGAAGAGGAGCTGAGAAAGTTTGAAACAAACCTTCCTATTGGTTTTCTGAGATGCGATCCGGAAGGGAAAATATTACATGCAAATAAAGCTTTTTTAAGGATAACTGAATTCCATGATGAGATATCACTTACCAATTTGAATCTTAAAAGTTTTTTTATGGAGGAAGATCTTTTTGAATTAGAGATTGACCAGCTTATTGATTGCCATACGAAAAACTTCGGGAGGGTTTCTCTGAAAAATTGCTATGGCAAGGAGGTACCATGTCGTATCAGTGGATTCCTTGCTGTTAATAAATCGGGGACTCCGGCATTTATTGATTTTGCAGTTGAAGATTGTTCACGTGAACTGATGCTCGAAAACCGTTTGCTACAGGCTCAGAAGCTTGAAACAATCGGTGCCCTGGCTGGAGGTATAGCACACGATTTCAATAATATTCTGGCTACAATTTCCGGATATTCGGAAATGTTGCAAGATGATCTGCCAAAAAAATCAGAATTATCAGAGAAGGTGAGCAAGATACAAGGGGCAGTTAAAAAAGCTAAATCAATTACAGATCAGATACTTACATTTAGTCGGCATGTTGAGCAGGAGAAGGTTCTGATAAATGTGTCAGAAGTTCTTAAAGAGACCATAGGATTTGTAAAATCATCAATTCCATCCAATATAGTTTTAAAGAGCCGGATTCTAAAAAAGAATGCCAATGTTCTTGCTGATCCGACACAATTATTCAGAGTATTCTTAAACTTAATGACAAATGCCATCCAGGCAATGGAAGAAAATGGTGGTATGTTGTCAGTAAACATTGCTGTGGTTAAAAGGGAGTTCGTACAACACGAACTCAATAAAGATATTGTTGCAGATGAGTATGTATTACTGACATTTAAAGATACGGGAGAGGGCATGGATCCATCACTCATAGGAAGAATCTTTGAGCCCTTTTTTACAACACGTGAAGTAGGAAAAGGTACTGGTCTTGGCCTGTCGGTAATCCATGGCATAATAACAGAAATGGAAGGAGAGATTATTGTTTCAAGCAAGAAGGAGAAAGGTTCTGTGTTCAATGTTTATCTTCCGGTATCGAAAAGTTATTCCTCTGTTACCACCAATAAAGGTAGCAGAAAAAAAATATTGTTTATTACAGGAAATAAATATGAATCAAGGATATTATCACTAGCTCTTGAAAGTGCGGGGTATGAGCTTATTTTTATATCTGATGCCAGAAATTTTGCTAAAGTTATGACTAACGTCAGGGAACGGCCTGATATGGTTATCTATATGAGTGATTCGAAGCAGATCAAACCGGAAGATCTTGTAGGGATATTCAGAAGTCAGAAGATCCTTACTCCCTGTATACTCATCACTGACCCAAACCTGGAAATATCAGATGAAAAATTAATAAATTCGGGAATTATAAATCAACAATTGACAAAGCCGGTTTCTCTGAAAGAAATAAGGAATGCAATTCAGGAATTATTGAGATAAACACCTAACCTTAAAATATATACAATGCCAGGAGTACTAATCGTTGAGGATGATAAAGAACTGAGAGAGATGTTAAAGCTGTCGCTTTTAAGAAGAAATTTTACAGTTTTTGAGGCTGAAAATGGCAAAGCTGCAATTACTCATTTCAAGCCATTAATTACAGATCTTGTTGTTACTGACCTGATTATGCCTGAGGAGGATGGACTGAAGGTAGTTATAAAACTCAGAGAATTAAAACCGTCGATCAAGATTATTGCTATATCAGGTGGAGGCAAAGTAGGGCCCGGAAGTTACCTGAATCTTGCAAAAGCGCTTGGTGCCGATGCAATCTATTCTAAGCCTTTTTCAATTAATGACCTTATCGCAAAGATTGAACAGTTGTTAGATAATGAACAACCTGATTAAAATATCGCCGGCAGCAAAGGCTCAGGCTAATTCATGAAGAAATTTTTTTTTCTCTTTTTTGGCTTCCTGATTATTAATTCGATTCTCCCTCTTCAGGCACAGAGTCTGATAAAGAATTCGTCAGTAACAGGAGTTTGTTATGCCGGGAAAAAAATAAACAGGATTTATATACCACCTCCGGATGAGTTTTTTAAAAAAGACAGGTCAAAAAGTGGAGGGTCAATAACTGTCTATTATACTGGTTTTTCCAGTCAGGCAAAAACTGCAATGGATTATGCAGTATCGATACTGCAAACGATGCTTCCATCTGATACAAGGCTCACTATTCTGGCAAGCTGGGACAAAATTTCAACTGCCGGAGTACTTGCACAATCAACAATTACAAGGTATATCGCAGGGTCCCTAATTGATGCCTTGAATCCGTTGTCATTTTATCCTGTTGCACTTGCTGAAAAGATTGCCGGTAAAAGCCTTAATGACGATTTAGAAGGCGATATACTCTTATCAGTCAATAGTTCAAAAAACTGGTACCTTGGAACTGACGGACAAACACCTGTTCAGAAGTACGATCTGGTTACAGTTGTATTGCATGAGGTGTGCCACGGACTCGGTTTTTTTGACAGCTTTGGTTCTGATGGAACCCTTGGCTCGTATGGCTTCGGTTCTATACCAATGATTTACGATACATTTGTTGAAAACAATAATGGAAGCAGATTAACCGATACTCTGAAATTTAATAATTATTCAACCGCTCTTGATAGTCAGCTTATTGGAAATCAACTATATTTTAATGGCCCTCTTTTGAGAAAGTATTCAACATCGGTAAACTATGCAAATTTAAGGGCAAAATTATATGCCCCTTCAACCTGGGATGCCGGATCAAGCATTTCCCATCTCGATGAATCAGCTACCCTTCGTGTAAATTCCCTGATGACTCCTTATATTGATCTGGGAGAGGCTATTCATAACCCCGGAAAATATACATTCTCGATACTTGGAGATCTTGGCTGGATTAATACAAGAATAATCCCTACACCAATCGGGGATACAGAAGATCACCTGTTACAGATTTTATTTTCAGTTGTTATCAAATCAGATACAGTCTATAATCATAATAGAGTCGGGGTGGTATTCTCTTTTGACAACTTTGTGACAAGCGACTCTCTTTACCTTACTTCTCCGAATTCGAATGACTCTTATAATGCTACAATTACCATCCCTAAATATAATACGGAATTACAGTATTATTTCTTTTCTGAAGATTGTTTTCTAAGGATTTACAGATCTCCTTCCTTAATTAAAGATTTTCCACCTCTTAATAATAAACGATATCATGTTTTTATCGGAACAGATACTGTAAAACCGGTTATATCTCATACTCCGGTTACTTATTATTTACAGACCGTCGATTCAATAAAATATGATGCCACAGTAACTGATAATCTTGGTCTCGATTCAGTCTATGTTGAATTCAAAGTAAATAATGGCCCCTCAAAATTTTTCCGCATGAAACATGGGCAGGCTGATAATTATAGCACTGCTTTTGATGCCAGATCATTATCATTAAAAGGGCACGATTCAATAGAATACAAAATATTTGCAGTTGACACAGCTCGAGTCCCGAATGTAGGAGTATTACCGAAAACTGGATTTTTCGCGGCTCCTGTTGAGGAAATCTCTTCAACACTCTTAACGTATTCTACGGATTTTTCAGATGCAATACCTGACTTCTTTAATATAGGATTTGATATTACGAAGCCTTCTGGCTTCAACAAGTATGGTCTGAATACAAAACACCCGTATGAGAGTCCGGAGGATAACTCTAAAAGTATTGAATACACTTCAATATTGAGACATCCCTTGAAATTTGACGGAACCGGTATGTTGGTCAGCTATAATGAAGTTGTACTTGTTGAACCCGGAGAGCCAGGATCAGTTTTCGGGTCAACGTTTTTTTATGATTATGTTATTGTGGAAGGTTCGAAAAATTTCGGCAAAACATGGTTTAGTCTGGCTGATGGATATGATTCAAGATTATTCCCATCATGGGAAACCGCATATAATAGTTCTATAGTAGGAGACAATTCAACATTTATTGGAACAGAATCAATGCTTCAGAAGCATTCTATTTTTTACCGTCCGTCTGACAAAATTTCCGCAGGAGATACTTTATTGGTGAGATTCAGGTTGTACTCCGATCCGTTTGCCAATGGATGGGGATGGGTTATCGAGGACTTAAAAATTAACCCTCTTATAGATGTCGTTGAAAAAATAAATAATGACCCTGTTAATATATACCCAAATCCCGGTAAAGGGCTAATAAAAATATCAGGAGGCGAGGATGCGAAGCCACTGCATTATAGAATCTTCAACGTAGCAGGCATCTGTTTATTAAACAGTAAGTTGTCAGGATCTTCCGGAACTTTGGTTGATATCTCAGATTTTCCTGCCGGAATGTACATTATTGTTTTATACACTGATAATGGAATAAAGACTATTAAGTATAGTCTTATAAAATAAAAATTGAAACCCCGCAGGAATGGCGGGGTTTTTGTATAAATTGAAAATTTGGAATTCTTTATTGGAAAATAAAGCTAATTTTGCTGGATATTTAAAAAAACTGTAAAACATCTTAAAATGAGCATTATAAATAATGTATTGGGTCTTTTCCTTGGTAATAAATATGAAAGAGATTTGAAGGAAATTAATCCTTACATCGAAAAGATCCATCTGGAATTTGAAAAAATAAAAGATTTGTCAAATGACGATTTAAGAGACCTGACGGAAGAACTCAAAAAGGAGATACTTGGAAGTGTTGAAGGTGATGAAAATGAGATCAGATCGCTAAGGGAAAAAGCCGAAAAGGAAGAAGATGTATTACTGAAAGAAGATATTTATAATTCTCTGGATAAAATTGAAAAACAGATCAATGAGAAGCTTGAAGTAACACTTGATCAGCTTGTACCAAGAGCTTTTGCAATAGTTAAAGAAACTGCAAAAAGATTCAAAGAGAATAGCGTACTTGAAGTAACCGCACGACAATATGACAGAGACCTGGCTGCCACCAGAGAAAGCATAACTATTAAAGGTGACAAAGCAATTTGGAGCAATAAGTGGATTGCAGGAGGTAATGAGATTACATGGGACATGATTCATTATGATGTTCAGCTTATTGGAGGTGTAGCTCTTCACAAAGGAAAAATTGCAGAGATGGGAACAGGTGAAGGAAAAACTGTAGTGGCTACTCTTCCTGTCTTCCTTAATGCGCTGGCCGGAAGGGGTGTTCATATCGTTACAGTAAATGATTATCTCTCGAAGCGCGACTCTGAATGGATGGGGCCGATCTATGAATTCCATGGACTTACTGTTGATTGCATCGATAAGCATCAGCCAAATTCACAAGAAAGACGCAAAGCTTATAATGCTGATATAACTTTTGGAACAAATAATGAATTTGGGTTTGACTATCTCAGGGATAATATGGCAATTAATCCTGAAGATCTTGTGCAACGTAAGCACCACTATGCAATTGTTGACGAAGTCGACTCAGTGCTGATAGATGATGCCCGTACGCCACTTATTATTTCAGGACCTACTGCCAAAAGCGATACTCAACAATTCGATGAGCTGAAACCTAAGGTTGATAAGCTCGTAAATGCACAGAAAAAACTTGTAACTCAGATACTTGCTGATGCAAAAAAACTTATTGCAGATAATAAAAATGACGAAGGTGGTCTGCTGCTTCTTAGAGCGTATAAGGGCCTTCCAAAGAATAATCCACTTATCAAGTTCCTCAGTGAGGAGGGTAATAAATCATTGCTTCTAAAGACAGAGAACTTCTATATGCAAAACAACAGCAAGGAAATGCCTAAGGCAACTGATGCATTATACTTTATCATTGATGAAAAAGCCAACTCCATTGAACTGACTGAAAAAGGACTTGATCTTATAGCAGATTCTGTTGATGATGTAAGTTTTTTTATTCTTCCTGATGTTGGATCAAAGATTGCCGATATTGAGAAATCAGATATACCCGATCGTGAGAAACTGAAGATAAAAGATGAACTTCTGCAAGACTACTCAGTTAAGTCAGAACGAGTTCATACAATGACACAGCTGCTTAAAGCCTGGACCCTTTTTGACCGCGACACAGAGTATATAGTCGTGGATAATAAAGTAAAAATAGTCGATGAACAAACCGGACGTGTACTCGAAGGACGCCGTTATTCCGACGGACTTCATCAGGCCATTGAGGCAAAAGAAAATGTGAAGGTGGAGGCAGCTACCCAGACCTATGCCACTATAACCCTGCAGAATTATTTCAGGATGTACCATAAGCTCGCTGGCATGACAGGTACTGCTGAAACTGAGGCTGGAGAACTCTGGAACATATATAAACTTGACGTAGTAGTCATACCGACAAACAGACCGGTTATCAGATTCGATAGAGAAGACCTGGTTTACAAGACTAAAAGGGAAAAATATAATGCTGTAATTGAAGAGATTGCTGAGATGAATCGTCTCGGACGACCTGTTCTTGTCGGGACAACTTCGGTAGAGATATCTGAATTGCTGAGCAGGATGCTCAAGATGAAAGGCCTGAAACATAATGTTCTGAATGCAAAGCTGCATCAGAGGGAAGCAGAAATTGTTGCAGAGGCGGGTAAAACAGGTACTATTACAATTGCAACAAATATGGCAGGACGAGGTACTGACATTAAGCTTACGGAAGAGGTGCGTCAAGCTGGAGGACTTGCCATTGTAGGTACAGAAAGACATGAGTCAAGAAGAGTAGACCGCCAGTTGCGGGGACGTTCAGGCAGACAGGGAGACCCGGGGTCTTCTCAGTTTTTTGTGTCTCTTGAAGATGAGCTGATGAGACTGTTTGGTTCAGAAAGAATTGCCGGTATAATGGACAAGCTGGGACTGAAAGACGGTGAAATGATACAGCATTCAATGATCACGAAATCTATAGAGCGGGCACAGAAAAAGGTAGAAGAAAATAACTTCGGCATCAGAAAAAGACTGCTTGAATATGACGATGTCATGAACTCACAGAGAGAGGTTATCTACAAGAAAAGACGACATGCTCTCCTTGGGGAAAGATTAAGTGTTGACATTGCAAATATGATGTTCGATGTCACTGAAACCCTGGTCGATGTCTATCATAAAGATGGAGATTTTGAGGGCTTTGATTTTGATCTTATTCGGTCATTTTCAATGGATTCTCCTGTTCCTGAACAGGAATTCCGTAAATCCAATTCCAATGAAGTAACTGAAAAAGTCTATTCAAAAGTACTGGATACATATAAAAGAAAGGTAGAAACCATTTCCACACAGGCATATCCCGTTCTAAAAGATGTGTATGACAGGATGGCTCACGTTTATGAAAATGTTGTTGTGCCAATTTCAGATGGGGTAAAAGTTTTTCAGGTTATCACCAACCTGAAGGCTACTGCAGAATCTGAAGGAAGAGAACTGGCGAAAGCATATGAAAAAACCGTTGTTCTGGCAACAATTGATGATGCATGGAAAGAACATCTGAGAGAGATGGATGAACTTAAGCAATCGGTCCAGAATGCTACTTATGAACAGAAAGATCCTTTACTAATTTACAAGTTTGAATCCTTTGAGTTATTTAAAACTATGATCACAAAGGTGAACAAGGATGTTGTAAGTACTCTTATGAAAGGACATATACCCACACAGGATCCTGAACAGGTTAAAGAAGCACAGAGAAGAAGGCAGGTCGACATGAGTAACTTAAAAACATCGAAAAGTGATTTTTCTCAATACAGCAACACAGGTGGTGGTGGCCAGGATAAAAATCAAAAGACTGAACCGGTAAGAGTCGATAAAAAGATAGGTAGAAACGATCCTTGCCCTTGTGGAAGCGGAAAAAAATATAAACAGTGTCATGGTTTGCAGCAGGGAGGAACCCAGGGTGCAAGTGCCAATGTCTGATCAGCTTTTATTTAATTCATCAATCGCTTTCTGGATACGGGTATATACTGTCCGGTTAACCGGAACAAGCGGAAGCCTAAGGTTATTGAGGCAGAGATTCATAATGTTCAGCATAGCTTTTACTCCTGAAGGGTTACCGTCAATAAAAAGTAGTTCTGTCATCTCAAGGTAATGGAACTGTATTTCGCGTGCTGATTTAAAATTACTTTTCAAGGCATGGTTGACTAGTTCACTGCACTGCACCGGGAATGCATTTGCAAGCACTGATATGACACCAGATCCTCCAGCGGCAATAATTGGGATGGTCATCATATCATCACCTGATATTACACTGAAATTTTCAGGTATTCCTTTTATTATCCTCATAATCTGTGCTATATCGCCGGATGCTTCCTTTACTGCAACAATGTTTTCACATTCATTTGCAAGCTCGATACAAGTATCTGATGAGATGTTGCTGCACGTTCTGGACGGAACATTATACATGATTACGGGAATAGGACTGCAAGTTGCAATTGCCTTAAAATGTTGAAATAATCCTCTTTGGTTAGGTTTGTTATAATAAGGAGCAACAGATAAGATCCCGTCCACTCCGGTAAGATTCGTATACCTTATGCAGTTTATAACTTCCTGTGTATTATTTCCGCCAATACCTGTTACCAGTGGAATGCGGTTATCAATTACCTCTACCACGTAAGAGATTAGTGCTTTCTTTTCGTCCTTGGTGAGCGTAACCGACTCTCCGGTAGTCCCCATCACAACTATATAGTTTACACCTCCTGTAATAACATGATTTATCACACGACCCAATGCAGCAAAATCAATGCTGGAGTCATTCTTAAAGGGTGTAACAATGGCGACTCCTGTACCTTTGAATTTTTTCATATTCTTTATTTTTTAGCAACTTTTTTTACTTCTTCTGACTTTATCATCTCAAGATAATGTATTACCTGATTAAGGTAATTATCAATATTAACCGGACTTTTTAATTCCATCATCAGATCGAAAGGAGTGTTTTCGTTTTCAGACTCGAATAATCCAACCTTAAAACCGGCAATTGATAATGATGATATATATTGAAGCGGCAACAGTCTTTTGAAATTGATGTCAATAAGAATATCAAAATGGTTGTAGATAAAAGTATTAGTTTCTGAGGAGACAGGATGGTAAAAAGCATTTAATTCATTTTTCCTGATGCACCTGAGATATCTGATTGCCGTATATTGATCAGGCAGATTTTTTCCGGCATAATATCCCAATATTTTAACTTCGATTTTGCTCTCATGCATCTTTTGATAAAACCTTGATAAGCTTGCAAAATCATCAGTTTTAGAAGCATCCCATACAATCCCGATGTTTTTTACCTGACTCATATTCGAATAGCGCGTTTTTCTCTTCGTATGGGCCATTTTATTCTTAAGAATAGCATTTCCGATTTTTAGCCTGATATTTTCAAATAATTCCATTTTACAAACCTAACAGTTTTTTGTTAAAAACAGTCGTGAGTACGTGTTATTCTTCTCCAATTTCTTCAAGAAAATCGGACTCACTCTTGAGGGGTATTTTAAGCTTATCGGCTTTTTTCTTTTTTGACTTGCCCATATTCTCGCCGGCAAGAATAAAGGAAGTACTCCCCGAAACTGATGATGAATTCTTCCCTCCATTCGTTTCAATCATTACTTTATATTCATCACGACTATGTTTCTGGAAAACCCCGGAAATAACTATTGTTTTACCTTCCAATGCATTACCTGACAGGCCAATCTCTTTTTTTTCATTGAAGTTAATTCCAAATGATTTTAGTCTTCTAATCATTTCAAGGTTATCTTTATCAGAAAAGTAAGCAACAATACTTGCTGCTATTTTAGGACCAATTTCATATACACCTGTCAGTTGCTCAATGTCGGCACTGATGAGGTCATCTATTGTTTTGAATCTCCTGGAAATAGTTTTTGCAACTGTCTCTCCTACATGCCTGATCCCAAGGGCAAAAAGTACCCTGTGATAAGGAGTATCGATCGATTTCCTGATACTTTTTAAAATATTAGCAGCCGATTTTTCGCCAAGACGCTCAAGTGGTACCAACTGTTCCATCTTTAGATCATAAAGATCCGCAATGTTTCTTACCAGATTATTGCTGAATAGAAGATCAATCGTCTCTTCTCCCAATCCATCTATATCCATTGCCTTCCTGCTGATAAAATGTTCAATTCTGCCTTTTATCTGAGGAGGACAGTGAAGGTAGTTGGGACAGAAATGATTTGCTTCACCTTCATTTTTAATAAGAGCTGTTCCACATTCTGGGCATTTGGAAATAAAGACAATTTTTTTATTGTTTTCATTTCTGAATGAGTGATCAACACCCACTATTTTAGGAATTATTTCACCTCCCTTTTCAACATAAACCATATCGTTAAGATGAAGATCAAGAAGGGCAATCTGATCAGCATTATGAAGAGTAGCACGTTTTACGGTAGATCCGGAAAGAAGAACCGGTTCGAGATTTGCAACAGGGGTTACGGCTCCTGTTCTGCCCACCTGGAATGCTACTGATAACAACCTTGTTAATGCTTCTTCGGCTTTATACTTATAGGCTATGGCCCAACGGGGAGATTTGGCTGTGAACCCAAGTTCTCGCTGGAGGCTCAGGGAGTTGACTTTAACAACAACGCCATCTGTATCGTAAGGAAGGTTTTTCCGTTCTGATTCCCATTGAGAAATAAATTGAATTACTTCATCAATATTTTTGCATAACCTTATGCTGTCAGCAACTCTGAAACCCCATCCTGACGCCATTTTCAGATTATTATAATGGTTGTTATAAGGAAGCTCCTCAGCAAGAAGGAAATAGACCATACACTCAAGGGATCTTGATGCCACGATCCTGGGATCAAGAAGCTTAATAGTACCTGCAGCAGCGTTTCTTGGGTTAGCGAATGGAGCTATCTCTGCTTTTAGTCTTTCATCATTTAACTTGTTAAATACTGTCCTCGGCATAAGTATCTCGCCCCTTATAACAAACTCAGCAGGTGCTGCTTTATCATTTATTTTCAGTGGGATGCTCCTGATCGTTTTCACATTTAAGGTAACATCATCACCTTTGTTACCATCACCCCGTGTTATTGCCCTGAAAAGTGAACCGTTTTTGTAAGTTATGCTGATCGATGCGCCATCAAATTTCAATTCACAGACATATTCAATTGATTGTGAGGTTGTTTTACATATCTTGGCATCAAATTCCCTAAGCTCTTCTTCGCTGTAAGTGTTTCCGAGCGAAAGCATCGGGTACTTATGCTCATATTGTTCAAACTCCCTGGTAATGTCACTTCCTACACGTCTGGTAGGAGAGTCCCCGCTGATTAATTCAGGGAATTTTTTTTCAAGCGTATCCAGTTCATTTAACAGGATATCGTATTCAAAATCTGAAATTAAAGGCTGATTTAGAACATAATATCTGTTATTATGCTCTTCAATTTCCCTGCGGAGACTTTCGATTCGTATCTTTGCTTCAGATAGATTCATATATTGTTTAATGGTTATTGATTTTCTTCTTTTGCCCTGACTCAGTACCTGCCTTTGTTATACTTCAGAATTTTGGTGATAGATTGTATTTCTTTCTATTTTAATTTTACCCTCTTTCATTTTCCCCCAGGGGAGGGCCGGGAAGGGGATAATTAATTTAAACTAAAGATCCAACAAATTCTTCAGTTCCACACCCCTTCAATATTCTGTCCGCATTTATTACACTTCCCTCCGGTAATAGTATTGGATACAATTCTGAAACCCTGCCTGACAACAAGAGTTGAATTGCACGATGGACATTTTGTATCTGAGATTTCATTTCCCGGGACATTTCCTGTATAGACAAATTTTAAACCTTCTTCCGTTGCGATACGGTAGGCGTTACTTAATATTTCAACAGGTGTAGGAGGCAATTGTTCAAGTTTATGCATAGGGTAGAACCTGCTAAGATGCAGTGGTGTGTTTTTGAAACCATTATCGCTTAACCACTTGCACATACTTCTTATATCATCCAGATTATCGGTCCAGTCAGGAACCACCAGATTGGTAATCTCAAGCCATACACCACTATCCTTAATAACTTTAAGCGTATCGAGTACAGGTTGTAATTTTCCTCCGGTCAACTTAAGGTAAGTGCTTTCACTGAAAGCCTTAAGATCAATATTGGCAGCATCAATTACACTGCAAATCTTTTTCAGAGGTTCATTGTTAATATAACCATTTGATTTGAAAATGTTTTTTATACCTGCCTTTTTTGCAAGAGTTGCTGTTTCGTAGACATATTCATAAAAGGTTATTGGTTCGGAATATGTATATGCTATTGAACTGCAGCTATTTCCAATACATTCTTCAACTACTTTTTCTGGCATAAGATCATAATTTCTTGTTTTGTCAGGACTTATCTGTGATATGGTCCAGTTCTGACAATTAAGGCATACCAGATTACATCCGGCTGTTGCAATTGAGTATGCTTTTGAGCCCGGAAGGAAATGATATAAAGGCTTTTTTTCAACTGGATCAACATTAACAGTACATGGGTTACCGAACGCAAGGGTAAATAGCTTTGAATTATGAACCTTACGGTTATTACATTTGCTTAATTCGCCCTCTTTGAGAACACATTCATTAGGGCAGATTCTGCACATTATTCCCCTTGCAGTTTCCTCCTGGAACATTGCAACTCTCTTGTAAATACCTTGTTCTTCCGATGACATTTCTGAAAATATTGACCTGGATGGGATACACATCAACCCTGCTGAAAATACCAGTGATTTTTTCAGAAAATCACGCTTGCTGATATCAAATTTTTTATTCTTCATTTAACCTTGTTCATTTATCGAAATAATTTGCTCAAGTACTAAATTACAAATTTGATTGAATTTCGCTTTTTAAGGCATTAGTTGTTCTTTTTTTCCCTTTGTGTTACTTTGTGCACTACTTTGTGTCCCTTTGTGTTTCAATGAATTATATTTTATCACGAAGGTACACAAAGGATAACACGAAGGCTCACAAAGGACTTTACAAACCGCTGGTGGACTCTCTTCCGAAAACATGACTAAAACTACGATTTGTTACTATTGGTACCAAAAAGAAAACCTGCAAAAATCAAGCCTGAAAGTAAAAAGACAGAAACCTGAATTCCGAATGCAGGTACGATAAATCCTGAGATAATAATAAAACCGAAAGCAGAACCTGCTAGATCGGCACTGTAGGTTGCTGATGATATCCCTATTTCTTCAGTATTCATAGTAAGTTCACGAAAGATGCGTCCTGTAAATAATGCAGGTAAAAACACAGAAAAGATGATAACCCCAATTGCAGGCAATCCACTTACAAATCTGATAATAGAATTATAGATCAAAGCAAAACCAATATAAAACAACATTAGGAAGATTACTTTTTTTCTTAATGAAACTGAATTCAGGAAACTAATGTTTTGTCCCGCGCCAATGGCCAGGCCAGTCATTAACCCTGCAATTACCAGTCCTGTAAGCTGATACATATTACCGACGATAAGCTGAAGAGTAAGCAAAATTATTATTTCAAATCCTGCCAGAGCAGAAGCGCTGAAATACATCAGCAGATTTCTTCTTTTAATTGCCATTCCAGGAAGAGCGAAGACCATAATCAATAAAATAATTGCAGGTGTCTTCTCATCGAGGTTTTTACTGAAATTATATGATTGAGAATGGAAACATGCCACCGGGTAGGCAGATCTGTTTTGTTTCATCCCATGGTCTATCAGTGCATTTACTTCATTTGACTTTTTAAGTATCAGATCATCTTCCAGAAAGTCAGGACTGACATATGTATTTTTAATATGTCTCTTATCGGCTAGCTGGCAGAATGATAATGATAATGCTTTGTCGGAGGCTATGAAATAAAGCTTATTACCTACAACAGGCTTTACATTTTTAAATATGCCTGCCAGACTATTATAAACAGATGAATAGAGGTTCAATGATTCTTTATTGAAGTAGGTGTCTCCTGGTCCGGGGGAACACATAAAAATGCCATCCGGCTTAAGCCTTTTCTTCACCTCATTAAAAAATTCAGTTGTATAATATCTGTTCAGAAGTAATGTTGATGGAGGCTGAGTGAGAAGTATTATAACATCAACCAATTCATGGGAGCTCATGATATATATGAAAGCATCATTATTCGCAATAATCAACCTGTCAGAAAGTGTATCCGTTATTGATCTCTCATATTTAGCCAGGGCAGGGTCTCTTTCAATATAAATGATCCTGCTGACAGGATATTTTAGTATTTCAGGAAGATGAGATTGAAGAAATCCGGATATTAAAATCACTTTTTCAGGATATTCACTTTGCAGCATTGCATAATGAATATCCTCTTCTCTTTCGGTTACATCATTATTATAAGCCAGAAGTCTTTGATTATAATAGAGACTCTCTTCTCCTTTATATTTTCCTTTTGTTATATTACCATAGGGTGTATCTTTCGATCCGATAACTTTAATTCCCGGGAGTAAAACCTGCCTGAAGAAAACGTCAGGATTAAAAATTATAATAAGTGTCGCTAACACACTTATTATAATTTTAGCATATATCTTTGTTTTTGAACTGTTGATACAATAGGTTGTCAATACATAAGCGGCTGACAATAATATTATTAGCAAAAGCAACTTGTACGTATTAAATAACCCGGCTGTTAAAAGGGATATTATTATACCAGAAACAATACCACCAACAGTTTCAATCGAAAACGACTTTCCCGGCACAAAATTATTCCCCGAACTTGCTATAGAAATCAATTTGATGAAAGTAAATCCGGATACCAGACAAAAAGGGATCAGAACCAGAAATGTGTAAATTATGGCCACTAGAAATGAAGGAGTTTCACCCGGATTTAAAAACACTCGTGATAAGAAAAACAGCAGTACTAAAGAAATCAGAGGACTGAAACCAAAAACAAGATTTATCTTTCGCAGGTCGTTTAATGTTGATTTACCGGCAATTGAGGCACCAATCGCAGATCCGATAAGCCATGAGCCTAAAAAGATACCTGTAATAAGTTCATATCCCCCTGTGATATTCATTATCTCCTTCATCAGCAATAGCTGGATTGAAGAGCTAACGAAACCTATGATAAACAGGTTGCACCTGATTTCAACGGAGGTAAGTTTTTGCAGGTCTGTTTTTCCAGGATCACTTGCTGCTTTTTCAAATAGCTTTCCGAAATAGTTTAAGTGCCAGATAAGATGGAATACACCTGTGATAGCTGTTCCAATTCCAAATTCGACATGCCATTTAAGGACTGCTTTGATAAAAGGAATGTTCCATTTATAGTTTATCTGAAGCGCCATGAACATCCCTGCCATGGCTGTAATAACGAATACGACTGCAAGAACAGAGTTCCATAATTTTCTGTGAAAAAGCAGTGAATAATAACCGATCCGGTAGAAAAAGTAACTGATTAAATATAAGAGTATTGCAGTGAAACCAGTACTAATAACATGATACATAGTTACTTCTAGTTATCTTCAAGAACGACTCCTTCGTAGATAGAAATTTCTGCATCTTTCCATCCGTCCCATCCCAAACCGGCTTTATCCCGGGAAGTAAATCCAAGAAACTCTTCGACTGTCCATCCGTTTTCTATGGCAACCTGTGGGAGCATAGTCCCTGATCTGGAACCTTTCTTTATATAAATTCCGTGCTTACCTAAAACTATCTCATTGATATTATTGATCTTTTTCAGGGGTCCGAGCACAGTTATCTCAATATCTGTTTTTTTATATTCCTCTTTTGTAAGAGGGGAGAAACGTGGATCTTCGAAAGCAGATGATATAGCTGATGCCTGAACAACATTAAATAATGGCTCAGAAGAAATGAATCTTCCTATGCAGCCTCTTAAAGCGCCGTTAATTTTCAAGGTGACAAATGCACCCAATGGCTTTTTAAGATTATCAGGTATGGACTTTTCATCGATAATAAACTTTTTATTATCATAGAGCATCGAGCGGATGCTGTTTTTGGCAATTACAAAAAGTTGTTTCTTCTCTTCTTCTGAGAAAGAAAAACTGTTTTCAAACTGATGCTTAAGTACTGCATTTTGTTTTTTTTCAATCAGTGCAATTGCATTATAACCAACCACTTGATCTTTCCCGACATTTGGAGAGTCTCCTGAATTGCTATAATCTATAAGTTTAAATTCAAGATCCTTATTCCCTTCGGCAAGATACAGGAGTGTAAGACCTGATGTCCAGCCACACATACTGGTAACCAATCCCGGAATATGTTTAGCAGAGTTTTTATTGAGTGTATTGAGGAATATCTGTGGGTTTCCTGACATAATACTTATTGCTGTTAAATTGTCATTCTCAACAGCGTCTTTATAAGCAGGATAATGTGAAAAGTCGCTGCTGATAATAAAAAGATTCTCTGGTGTGAACCATGGTCTGAGAGCCGCTGCGATCTTTTTCACTGTATTTTCATCATCAGTTCCGATAATAACGGGAACAATCTGTTGTTTATTCTTAAAATAATATTGAATAAAAGGTAATTGAACCTCTATGCTATGTTCCTGCAGATGCGCATTTGTTGGGAAGTTGAACACTTTATTGTCTTTAATGAGTTTGTTGGCAATTTCCCTGTTTACGGTCACTTTTCCCAACGGTGTAATATAATCACCGGAATTATATACCGAAGCACCATCGAAATACATCACATGGCTTGATCCAATAATAAAGATATTTTTAAATATGGAACTCCTTGGTATTGATGAAAATGCTGCTGCAGCGGTTTTCCCTGAATAGTCATAACCTGCGTGCGGACTGATTATTGCTCTTATATCCCAACTATCAGGTGTCTTTTTACAGTTGTCGAAAAGCCCGGTAAGATCTTTTGTAAGGGTCTCTTTATCAGCCGGATAAAATCTTCCTGCAGCATAGGGCTGCCTGTCAGTCGTAATGTTCTGGGAAAATGTTTCCATGATAGTGAAAATTGAAAGCAAAACAATGAATACTGTTTGCATGACTATTATAATTAATTGGCGCAATAAAGTTATGCCAAAAAATTAAGAAAAAATAGTTTATTGATAAATGTCAGGTGGGAATTAAATAAGAACCATCGATTCTTTAAGAATCTCTCCTTTGTCATCAGTCCCGTATATTTTAATTCCAAGACTGACAGATGGTACTCCGACCATATGAATAATAGGATGAAGTTCATCCTTAAGATCTTCAGCTTCCATATTATCATAATCTTCAATATTGAAATAGAGATGAATCATCAAGGTATACTCACTATCTTTTATTGAGCCAAGTGTCTGAACAATTTTTGCCAGCCAGATTGCCGATGCAGTATTAAAGTATTCAAGATTAAGCCGCAGATTGGTGGTAGGTCTTGGATTTTTAATATATTCATTAACCCACTTCAGAACACTTTCATAAATTATGGCAGCATTTTCCGGGATTGATTTTCCTGACATGATAAGTTCACCTGAAGGATAATTTAAATCAACCTGGGGTGTCTTTGCAGTCGGTTCGATATATAAATTTTTCAACTCCACCTTATAAATCTATTATTATAATTATAAAAGTACAAAAAACATATTCAAATGTATCATAACTTTTTAATAATTGTATTTTCTTTATCAAAAAGAACACGTCAGTTGTCAAATATTTTAATAGATTAGTATAAACATCAGAATTTCGCATGTATGCCTTGATGCCCTTTTTGGTCATGTTTTCTTGTGTATCAATATATTAAAATATTATCTTTGCAACCTGAAATTTGTAAAGGAAAAAATGGAGATTGTTCTTAAAGAAAAGATAAGGGAAGCTGTTAAAAGTATTTACAATAGCGAAGTTACAGATGACCTAATCCAGATTCAGGAAACAAGAAAAGATTTCAAAGGAGACTTCACTCTGGTTGTCTTTCCTCTTTTGCGCTTTTCAAAAAATACTCCCGAAAACACCGGTGAAACTATTGGGAATTACCTGATTGATAAATTCCCGGCTGTTTCAAGATACAATGTAATCAAAGGATTCCTGAATCTCGAAATCTCTGATGGCTGGTGGGTTGAGTTTTTTAAAAAAATAGCATCTGAAGAAAACCATCTGGAAAACTGTCAGGTTTCAAATCCTGAAACTATCCTTGTTGAATACTCTTCCCCTAACACAAATAAGCCATTGCACCTCGGGCATATCCGGAACAACCTGCTCGGCTATTCTCTCTATCGTATATTATCTGGTTGCGGGCACAGAGTCATAAAAACTAATATTGTTAATGACCGGGGAATTCATATCTGCAAATCGATGCTGGCCTGGCAAAAATTCGGAAACGGAGAGACGCCTAAATCATCCAAAATGAAAGGTGATCACCTGGTCGGAAATTATTATGTTTTGTTCGAAAAAGAGTATAATGCTCAAATTAAAGAGCTCGTGAATTCTGGCATGGACGAAGTGGAAGCAAAGAATTCCGCACCTCTTATGAAAGAAGTTAGGGATATGCTTATCAAATGGGAGACTGGAGATAAAGAAGTTATTGATCTCTGGAAAAAAATGAATTCTTGGGTTTATAGAGGATTCAAGAGGACTTATGAGAAACTTGGAGTTGATTTTGATAAAGTCTATTACGAATCAAAAACTTATTTATCAGGGAAAAGCCAGGTTTTAAAATTCTTAAAAAATGGTATTCTGTACGAAAAAGAAGATGGTTCGATATGGGCTGATCTTACAAAGGAGGGATTGGATCAAAAACTTCTGCTCAGAGGTGATAGCACAGCAGTTTATATGACACAAGACATAGGAACTGCAATATTGAGATATAAAAAATATGAATTTAACAAATGTATATATGTTGTTGGAAATGAACAAAATTATCATTTCCAGGTACTTAAGGCTCTTCTTAAAAGAATGGGGTATAAATGGGCTGATGGACTGATCCATTTTTCATATGGCATGGTTGAACTACCTGAAGGCAGAATGAAATCGCGTGAAGGTACAATTGTGGATGCGGATAATCTTATTAAAGAGATGAAGCTCACAGCTAAAGAAGTCTCTCTGGAACTTGGTAAACTTTCTGATTTTTCAATCAAAGAGAAAAATGATATTTTCCGGAAGATCGGAATGGGCGCTCTGAAATATTATATTCTTAAAGTTGATCCACGGAAAAACATGACATTTAACCCAGCTGAATCAATTGATTTCAACGGGAATACCGGACCATTTATTCAATATACATATACTAGAATAAAATCGGTGTTCCGGAAAGCAGACCAGATGGGCATTAATACTGAACAAATACATTTTTCGGGAACAAAAACAGGTCAGAAGGAAATTGAACTTATTAAACTATTGCGTAAATTTTCTGAAACTGTATCTGCTGCAGCAACAGGTTATAGCCCTGCTTTAATAGCAAATTATTGCTATGAACTTTCGAGGGAATATAACCAGTTTTATCACGATTTTTCTATTCTGGGAGAAGATGACGAAGAAATAAGAAATTTCAGACTGATTTTATCACGGGTAACTAGTGAAATTATTCATACAGGTATGTGGTTGTTAGGTATTGAAATGCCGGAAAGAATGTAGGCCCCCTAATCCCCCTGAAGGGGGGCTAATACTCTGGAGATAAGCATAATTATTCTTTACTCCGCAGAATTAGCTCCCCTTTAGGAGGGCCGGGCATTAAGAAACAGCTCGGTGGGCTGTTTTAGCGAAGGCGCCTGCCTGCCGCGATGGAGCAGCGCAGCTGACAGAGGGGCATATGGACAGTAAAAAGAATCCTTAAGGGGGAAGTCCCGCATTAGCAAGACAGGGGACAAGATGAAAAAGGAATATTAACTATTTTATTTATCTTAATCATATGTTTGAAAATCTAAGTGAACGGCTGGAGAAATCCTTTAAACTTCTAAAAGGACAGGGTAGAATATCTGAAATAAACATTGCTGAAACACTTAAGGAGGTTCGCAGGGCTTTGCTGGATGCTGACGTAAATTTTAAAATTGCAAAACAATTCACTGACACTGTTAAGCAGAAAGCCATAGGACAGGAGGTTCTTAATTCAGTTAACCCATCACAAATGATGGTAAAAATCGTTCATGATGAACTGGTTGAACTGATGGGGGGCGACAAGACCGATATCAATATTAAGATAAATCCATCCATCATACTGGTTGCGGGACTTCAGGGTTCAGGAAAAACAACATTCAGCGGAAAACTTGCGAAATGGGTAAAAAGTAAAAGGGGAAAAAACCCTTTGCTTGTTGCCTGTGACGTTTACCGACCTGCTGCAATAGAACAGTTAAAGATAATCGGAACACAATTAGATGTGCCGGTGTATACTGAAGATGGTAATATGAACCCGATCGCTATTGCCCGAAATGCTGTAAAAGAAGCAAAAAAGGCAGGACATGATCTTGTTATTATTGATACTGCGGGTCGACTGGCCATTGATGAAGAGATGATGAAGGAGATATCATCTGTAAAAGATGCAGTAAATCCACATGAAATACTATTCGTTGTTGATTCCATGACTGGCCAGGATGCAGTAAATACTGCCCGGGAATTTAACGAAAGGCTTGATTTTGATGGAGTTGTCTTGACAAAACTTGATGGAGATACCAGGGGAGGAGCAGCACTTTCAATTAAATCAGTAGTTAACAAACCCATCAAGTTCGTTAGTTCCGGTGAAAAGATGGAAGCTATCGATATATTTTATCCAGACAGGATGGCCGATAGAATCCTGGGGATGGGAGATATAGTTTCTCTTGTTGAAAAAGCGCAGGAACAATTTGATACTGAAGAGGCAAGAAAACTTCAAAAGAGAATTGCAAAGGACCAGTTCAATTTTAACGATTTTATCACGCAGATCCAGCAGATAAAGAAAATGGGTAATGTTAAAGACCTCATGACAATGATCCCTGGTGTAGGAAAGGCCGTTAAAGATCTGGATATTGATGATAACGCATTTAAAGGTATTGAAGCAATTATCAGAAGTATGACACCGGAAGAGAGAACCAATCCGGTCGTTCTCAATGGTAGCCGACGTAAAAGAATTGCTTTAGGAAGCGGAACAAGTGTGCAGGAAGTTAATAAACTTCTGAAACAGTTTGATGAGACCAGGCGGATGATGAAAATGATGACAAAAGGTGGTAATGTCGCCAGACTTATGGGCAAATAATAATCTGTAAGATGTATAATTTAATTGATGGTAAGAAGGTAGCATCTGAAATCAAAAAGGAGATTGCTGAAGAGGTAGAAAAACTAATAACAGCAGGGAAAAAGACTCCTCACCTCGCTGCTGTTCTGGTCGGTAACAATGGCACCAGTGAAACTTATGTTGCAAACAAGGTAAGAGACTGTGAGGAGGTCGGCTTCAAATCAACAGTACTGAGATTTGGCGCCGATATTACCGAAACTGCTTTGCTTGAGAGAATTGCTGAACTTAATGATGATTCAGACGTTGATGGTTTCATCGTTCAGTTGCCGTTGCCACAACATATATCAGAGAACAAGGTAATTGAAGCGATAGATCCACAGAAAGATGCAGACGGTTTTCACCCGGTCAATCTTGGAAAAATGGTTATTGGACTTCCCGGATATCTGCCTGCAACTCCATTCGGGATTATTGAACTTATAAGAAGATATGGTATTGAAACATCAGGCAAAAATTGTGTCGTAATTGGCCGTAGTAATATAGTTGGCCGGCCCTTAAGTATTCTTCTTTCCCAGAAAGGGATGGATGCCACTGTTACAGTTGTACATAGCCGTACAAAAAACATTAAAGATATTGTCAGTCAGGCTGATATAATTATTTCAGCAATCGGTTCTCCTGCTTTCGTCACTGCAGAAATGGTCAGGGAAGGAGCAGTAGTATTTGATGTCGGAACAACACGTATCAGTAGCCCCGATACCAAATCGGGGTTTAAACTTATGGGAGATGTTGATTTTGTAAGTGTGGCCCCTAAATGTTCTTACATAACTCCTGTACCGGGAGGTGTTGGTCCAATGACCAGAGTATCATTATTGCGTAACACTCTTTTCGCTGCAAAAAAAGGTTGAAGTTTTTATTTTCCTGTTCCTGTTTTATTTTGCAGGAAATTCCACCCCTGTGAAATAGAGATCAAATCCACCTTTGCCACCAGGCCTGTTGGAAGAAAACATCAAATAATTGTTAGTGAAATCCGGATCAAAACCGATAACCGGCCTGTATTCATCTGAGGAAGTATTTATCCCAGGACCAAAATTAACCGGTGAACTCCATTTTCCGTTTCTGAAAATCGAGTAATAAAGATCATACCCGCCAAGACCGCCCGGCCGGTTGGAAGTAAAAACCATAATCTTTTTGTAGATAAAGGGACATTTATCTTCATATGAACTATTAATACTATCTACCCTTGCAGGAAGGGCATAATCAATATTAAACCAGGATGTTAAATCTTTTTCTGCTGGTTTATTCATAAGAAAAATGTCAAAATTTCCATCCTTGTTTGTCGAAAAATAGGCTGAGTCCTGGGTTGAATTAAAACAAATATATGCATCGTCAGAATCTGTATTCAGAAGTTTTATGGGATAGGGTCCATAAACTTCAGGGAGATTTGTGCCGTTTACCGGCTGGTTTTTAAGATAATATAGATCCAGATTTCCAGCTGAGTTTACAGAAGAAAGTAATAAATATTCATAACCATCTACTGTGCTGAATAGTCGATATGGTCCAAAATCATTACCCGGCGTTATAGCTTTATTGATGAGTTTATCAAGGAATGGATCAGTTGTCATTTTAGCTCCGAATCCGAAAACACCGGTAGTCTGATCAAATACATAAGAAAAACCAGCCTGCTCAAGGTCAAATTGCCCGCCGGCACTTTTTCTGTTGCTTGAAAATATTATAGGCGAATTTGCGGTTAACTGGTATAATGCAAGATTATAGTCATCGTAGGCAGAGTTAATATCAGCTATGTTAATGACAGTATCTGGGAAAGTACCTTTAGGGAATTTTATCGGATTTTCAGTTTTTTTACAATCAGTAAAATATATTGAACTATATAACATACTAAACATCAATATTATAAAACTCACATTTCCTGATTTTTTCATATAGATGTATTTTGTGGAATATACCAATACAAATATATTAATATAAAATGAAAAACCGGGAGGTCGCCCGGTTCTTCAAAGGTAGAATTTAGGTTAATTCTAGGGTAAATATGTTTGTATTTTAGATAATAGATCAGGTTTACGAATAATAGATGATTAATTTGCACAAGAGGTTGCGTGTAGATCATAAAATAAATATTAAGAAAAGCATTTTATTTGTATTGACTTGTATTCCAGATGTTTAAAAAAATGTTAAAATGTTGATAATTGATTATCGATGTAAATATCCTTATGAAAAATAGTATTAATTTTGTAGACATATTTTTGTGAGCCATGGAAGATGATAAGTATGGGTTTTCCTACGAGGAAGAGGTGAAGCATGCGGTACAGAAGTTTGAGAGAATGAAGAAAAATAATGAAAATTATTTCTTTGATGTTATAGAATTTGAAACAATCATAGATTATTATATTGAGAGCAATAACTCTTTAAAGGCCTTTGAAGCAGCAACTTTAGCCAGTGAACAACATCCAAATTCAGTTTCGATACAATTACGGAAAGCAAGAGTCATGCTTGATAAAGGAAGAGCTGTAGAGGCTATAAGGTTACTTAAAAAACTGGAAAGCATCGAACCTGGAAATCATGAAATATATATTGCCAAAGGCACCGCTCTTGGAATGCTTGGTGACATTCAGGGAGCAAAAAAGATGTTTGATTATTCACTGACTCTGGATACTGAAGATATTGAAAACATACTTTTTGCCATAACTTCAGTATTACAAAACCTTAATTATTATGAGCATTTGATTCCTTACATGGAGAAACTGATTGATCTGGAACCGGAATTCAAAGCTCATCTATATGATATGGCTTATGCGTACGAGAAGATTGAGGATTTTGAAAACAGTATTAAATACTATTTGAAATATCTTGATGAGGAACCATTTTCAGATAGCGCCTGGTATAATCTCGGAATAATTTATAATAAGCTTGAATCGTATGAGAAAGCGATGGGAGCTTATGATTATGCCCTGGCAATTAATTCGCAGAATACCTTTGCCATCTTCAATAAAGGGAATATTCTCAGCAACCTTGAAAGGTATTCCGATGCTATTCCTGTTTATCACGAATACCTTGAAAACGAGCCTGATAGTTTTGAGGCAATGACTTATCTGGCAGAATGTTACGAAAAGATTGGAGAGGTTATCATGGCTAGTAAATATTATCACGAAGCTATCGAACTTGCTCCTGAGTTTGCAGATCCATGGTTCGGCCTTGGTGTGATAGCTCTTAACACAGGAAATACAGATGACAGCCTGATCTTTTTCAGAAAAGCCGTTCATCTTGATGATGAAAATCCTGAAATATGGTACTTACTGGGGAAAGCACATTATTCAAAAGGTGAGAAAAAAGCAGCTTTAAGATGTTTCAGGGAAGCGCTTAAACTTGATTCCTATTATGATGAAGTTTGGGCCGACCTGGGAGCTATTATCCTTAAAGATGGACTTGCTTTGAAAGCACTTCCATACCTTGAACATGCCTATAAGGTAACAGGCGATGTGCCAGGCATTAATTACCTTCTGGCATCATTTTATCTGCATGCCGGAAATATAGAAAAAACCTACCACCACCTTGCAATTGCTTTAAATCTGGATAAGGAATTATTCGCGGAGTTTGAGGAAATTTTTCCGGTTAAACTCTTTACAAGGAAGATTAAGAAGCTTCTTGAAAGCAATAATCTTATTGCATGATTTATTATCTTTTCAGGATATGAAAACAGTACTTCCATTTATGCCAGAAAGACCTTCAAAACCCAGAAATTTAGGAATCACTATGGTTATGGACAAAGGCCTGAGTTTAAGGGAAGCTGAAGACTTTATGTCTGTTGGAAGCGAATACACTGATTTTGTAAAACTTGGCTTTGGAACAGCACTGATTACTCCGGGATTTGAAAAGAAAATTTCACTTTACAAAAAGGCCGGGGTCATACCATACTTTGGGGGCACACTTTTTGAAGCATTCATTATCAGAAATATGTTCGATGAGTACATTGATTTTCTTGATAAATGCGAAATAGAACTGGTTGAGGTTTCCGATGGGTCTTACGACTTTGATCATAAAAGAAAACTAGAATATATAAGAAGGCTTGCAAAAAGGGGTACGGTCATCTCTGAAGTCGGATCAAAGAAAAAGTATGTTGTGTATACTCCCGATGAATGGGTAGCAATGATGAAATCTGAATTAAATGCCGGATCATTTAAGGTTATTGCTGAAGCACGTGAATCAGGCACAATTGGCATCTATAATGAGGATGGTTCAATAAACAATAAAATAATCTGTGGAATAGCCGACCATGTTAAACTGGAAAATGTAATCTGGGAAGCTCCGCTCAAATCACAACAGGCATGGTTCATTAAAAATTTTGGAGCAAATGTTAACCTTGGTAATATAGCGCCGAATGAAATTATCCCGCTTGAGTCGCTACGACTTGGCCTTCGTGGAGATACTTTCTTTCAGTTCCTTCCCGATAACCTGAAGCAATAGTTATAATCATATTTTTACACTCACTAATTTCACTAACTAACCCTGAAAAATGAGAAAATTTGGCCTCATAGGATACCCTCTTGGTCATTCTTTCTCTAAAAAGTATTTTTCCGAAAAATTCATTCGTGAAAATATAAGTGATTGTCAGTATGAAAACTATCCTTTAACCAATATTGACCTTCTGGAAGAATTAATTTCCAATAATTCTGATCTTTACGGATTAAATGTAACTATCCCGTATAAAACTGCTGCAATAAAATACCTTGATTTTATTGATGAACAGGCCCAGTCTGTTGGGGCTGTTAATGTATTGAAATTGAAAAGGAGTGGAGATAAAGTAGTATCAAAGGGTTTTAATACCGATATTGACGGCTTCAGGAACTCCATTTTTCCTTATCTCGGGGAAAGAGTTATTAATGCTCTGATTCTTGGAACAGGAGGAGGTGCAAAAGCTGTATGTTATGTCCTTAGAAAGTTAGGCATTAAAATAACTTCAGTGGACATAATCAAACTTGAAGGAGTACTAAACTATTCTGAAATTACCGACAATATATTGATCAGCAATCAGTTGATTGTCAATACAACACCTTTGGGTATGTTTCCTGATATACTAAGAAAACCCGATCTGAATTACAGTTGCCTCAATAAAGATCATATTCTTTTCGACCTTGTCTATAATCCGGAACTCACATCTTTTTTGAATGCGGGAAAGGAGCAAGGTTGTACTATAATAAGCGGAATAAAAATGCTTTACGGCCAGGCTGAGAGAGCCTGGGAAATATGGAATGATGACAATCTGTAAATGATTTTTTAAGGGAACTTCAAAAGTACAAAGAAAACACAATTTGAATAATGAACAAGGATTAACCATCAATAGTCCTTCTTGCACCTTTTCTTCGTACCCAATATCTTGGATCGCATTCAGTACATTCCTGTTTCCAGTAACCTGGAGTAACAAATATTCCTTCTCTGGTTTTAAGCTGCCGTTCATAAACAGCAAAAACAGGATTGAAAATAAGATCTGTTACACCAATCGTATATTTTAATTCTCCACCCTCAACTTCTGATACTTCCTGCATCTCTTTTACATCCAGGTTGTTAAAATTTAAAAGATCGGTGAGGAAAGCAATACGATCAAGTGTGGCACCAGTTTCAATAATGGTACAACGTACGCCATTTATCTCGCTTACAATATGTTTTGCATTATTTATAGCCATATCTTATTATCTTGTTGCTAGTTGCTAGTTGCTTGTTGCCTGGAGTCGATGGTACATGGTATAGTTAAATACACCCTGACCTTGCAACTTTCTTCACTTTTGTCTTTTTACTTTTATCTTTTGTCTTTTAATTAGACTCCAAAGCTTAAATTTTTTATCACCTCAAATATAATGCTTGCAAACCCCGTAACTACAATACCGGCTACACATATTCCTAATGCGAAACGGGTAGGAAAATCACTTCTGAATTTTTCGATAGGGTTTTCACTTTTATTAATGAACATTGCTTTCACTACAAGGAGATAATAAAATAACGAAATAATTGTATTCAGAACGGCAATCAGGACAAGAAGATAATATCCCTTTTGTGCAGCTGCAGTGAATAAAAAGAACTTACCGAAAAAACCAGCTACTGGAGGAATCCCCGCAAGAGAAAACAATGCCAGAGTCATTATGAGGCTGAGTTTTGGGTTTGTATTATAAAGGCCATTATAGTCATCCATGTTTTCCTTTCCGGCAGCGTTTGAAATAGCTATCACCACACCGAATGCACCCAGATTAGAAAAAATGTATACCAGAACATAATAAATTACAGAAGCCATTCCAAGCTGATTTCCTCCAATAAAGCCCAAAAGAATATATCCGGCCTGCGATATTGATGAAAATGCTAGAAAACGCTTCAGATTTTGTTGGCGAATGGCAAAAAGATTACCAATAGTCATGGTGAGAACAGATGTAACAAAAATCGTTTTTTGCCAGGTCGCTATTATTGCGGGAAATACCGTGAAGAGAATAATTATTAAAATAAACACGGCAGCTCCTTTCGATATAACAGAAAGATAGGATGTTATGTTTACAGGTGAACCTTCATAAACGTCAGCGGTCCAGAGATGGAAGGGAACTATGGATATTTTAAAAGCCATTCCGGCAAAGAAAAAGATGAACCCTAGTATCTGAAGATTACGATTACAAAAAAGTGCAGCAACTTCGTTGAAATACAGGGTACCGGTAGTTCCGTAAATCATAGATAATCCATATAGCAATACACCTGATGATAATGCAGAAGACAATATGAGTTTAATACCTGCCTCAGCTGATTTATTCTTATAACGATCATATGCAGCAAGTGCTGCTATCGGGATTGTAGCCAGTTCTATTCCAATATAGAATATTAAAAAATGACCTGCTGAAATCATAAAATTCATTCCGACAAGCGTTGAAATGAGCAGCAGGAAATACTCGCTTATTTTTTCTGAATTCTCTTCTTTCCTAAGCCATGTAACAGACTGAATAAAAACCAGTAATGCACCGATATTCAGAATATTCTTCATAAGAAGTCTGGTTCCGGAAGTAATATACATTCCTCCAAAGAGTGGTCCTGTTTGTGAAGGCAAAAAACCGATGATTGTAATAACTCCGAACAGGATTATTGAGAAAAGACTTATACTTCTCTTTTTATCTGGATTCCAGAATATTTCAGCAATCAATACTAAAAGAGCCGCAGCTATCAGCAGCAGTTCATGCCGCATTATTAAAAACGTTACCAAGCTCATATCATACTATTATCCAAAACATTTATAAATAACTCGTTCAAAAGGGTTTAAGTGCAATAATCTTTTCAATAACAGGATGAAGACTCGTTCCTATCATTGTAGAAAGCCAGAAAGGCAAAAGACCAATAGCAGCAACGGATCCTATTAAAGTAACAACTGAAATCTTTTCAAACCATTTTGCATCGGGAAGATGTTCAAAATGTTCATTTGTTGTGGGACCAAGTAAAAGAATTGCAATCACTCTTAAAATATATACTGCGGTAATAACAATTGAAGAGACAGCCAGAATAGTCACGATCCGGTAAAAAAGTTCAGGATGCTGAAAAGCTCCAACGAAAATTGTCATTTCCGCAACGAAACCGCTTAGTCCCGGAAGTCCCAATGAAGCCAGACCTGCAATTACATAACAAACAGACAGGAATGGGATAATCTTCATCAATCCACCCATCTCATTTATCATTCTTGTATGAGTACGGCCATAAAGCATGCCTATCAGGGCAAAGAAAAGAGCTGTCATCAAACCGTGTGAAATCATCTGGATAATTGCCCCATTCATGGCTGTCTGATTCATCATTAGTACTGCAAATAGTACAAGACCGCAGTGACTAATTGAGGAGTATGCATTGATATATTTAAGATCCTTCTGAGCTATTGCTCCGAAAGCACCATAAATTACACTGATAGAGGTAAGTATAATAAATATCCATGATAATTCATGGGCAGCTTCAGGCATGAGAAAAATAGCTACCCGGAAAGCACCATAACCTCCGAGTTTCATCAGAACACCTGCATGTAGCATTGAAACGGCAGTAGGAGCAGAGGCATGTCCGTCAGGCGACCATGTGTGGAAAGGAAACAATGCGCCAAGAACTCCGAACCCTACAAATGTAAGCGGGAAAAAGATTCTTTGGGCAGGTAAAGGAATGACAACTTTTGAAATTTCAAGAATGTTAAATGTAAGACTACTGCCTTCAGGTGAAGAATTAAAGTATATTCCAAGTAATCCAACCAGAAGAAGCGCTGATCCACCCATAAGCATAAGAGTAAGTTTCATAGCTGAGTATTCTTTTGGTCCAGTGCCCCATATTCCTATCAACAAATACATTGGAATAACTGCGAGTTCGTAAAACAGGAACATTGTAAAGAGATCAATCGAGATAAAAAATCCGAAAACCCCGGTGGCAAGGAGAATAAGCGAAATAAAAAATTCTTTTCTGAGATACTCAACTTCCCATGAAGCGAATATTCCTGCAAAAACAACCAACGACGTTAATGTTATCATTGCAACAGATATGCCATCTACACCGACTGCATAATGAATATTGAGACTTTTGAACCATAAATAGTCTTTTACAAATAGCATTTCTGCACTATTCCCGGCATGACGGGCAGAGAGATAAAGGAACACAAGAACAGCAGCTGTTGTTAATTGGAGACCCATTCCAAAAGCCGATACCAGACGAACCTGGCGGGTATCTTTCAGAAACAGGATACCAGATATTGTTAAGACCGGAATTGCTACAAACAGAGTTAAAATATCCATAATGAAACGTCTTTTTCTTATTTATCAGTTATTTCCACAGGTAAATGAATAATATCGCAAGCATAATCGCTCCTGTAATAAAGACAAAAGCATATTTCTGTAGTTGTCCCGATTGAAAACCTCTTATCCTGAAAGAAACACTTTGAGTTATGAAGGCAATAGCATTCATTGTACCATCGACAATGTGTCTGTCGAACCATGCAACAGGTTCCGATATGTATCTGAAGATTATTTTCTTCGTTACAAAAAGATACAATTCATCAATATAAAACTTGTTGTATACCCACTTATAGCCGTACTTAAAAGTTGCAGCCAGCTTATCAGGAATTGCACTTTCCTTCCTGTACATTACATATGCAATTCCTATTCCGAGCAAACCAATGAAGACCGATGGTATAGCAATAATAAGTTCAATCTCACTTTCGAAGATCCTGCCATCTGAAGTAACCAGTTTATTAAAAGGAATAAACCCTGGAACAATGCATCCAAAGGCAAGAATAATTAATGGAATTGTCATTGTTGCAGGAGCTTCTTGGGGAGTATGGTGATAGTTAGTATCTTTTCCCCAGAAAACACTAAAATAAAGTCTGAACATATAAAATGCTGTCAGGCCTGCAACAGCGTACTCAACAGCAAATAAGAGTTTATTACTGTGGAATGCGGCTGCAAGTATTTCATCCTTGCTGAAAAACCCTGATAAAGGTGGAATTCCGGCAATTGTGAGACAAGCTATTAAAAACGTCATATGAGTGATAGGCAGATATTTACGAAGACCTCCCATTTCAGTCATGTGATTACTATGTACAGCATGAATTATTGCACCTGCCCCAAGAAAAAGCAACGCCTTAAACATTGCATGAGTGAACAAATGGAACATTGATGCCATATAACCTAACCCTTCATGTCCGCCATAGCCTGATACGCCGAGAGCAAGCATCATATATCCGATCTGTGATATTGTGGAATAGGCCAGAACCCGTTTGATATCTGTTTGTGTACAAGCTATAACAGCTGCAAAAAGTGAAGAAAATCCTCCCACATAAGCAACAACTTCAAGTGCAACAGGAGCAGAGAATGCATAAATTGGAAACATCCTGGCTACCAGATATACACCGGCTACAACCATAGTTGCCGCATGTATAAGTGCTGAAACAGGAGTCGGACCCTCCATTGCATCGGGGAGCCAGATATGGAACGGGAACATTGCTGATTTACCAACACCACCCATAAAAACTAAAATCATTGACCATGTCATAACAGAAAGGCCAAGAAATGTAATACCGCCACCTTGAGTAATTGCAGTTCCTGTCGGATTAGTAAGGGTTATAAAATCAAATGTTTTGGTGTTAAATGACAAAATCAAAATGCCAATAAGAAATCCGAGATCCGCAAATCTTGTAACGATAAATGCTTTTTTTGAAGCTCTTACAGCTGATGGATTCTGATAGTAGAATCCTATCAATAAATATGAAGATACGCCTACAAGTTCCCAGAAGATATACATCTGAAAAATATTTGTTGCCAGAACCAATCCCAGCATAGAGAAGCTGAATAGTGACAGAAATGAAAAGAAATGTTCGAAACCCTTTTCGCCCTTCATATATCCAAGGCTGTAAATATGAACCATGAACGATACAGTTGTTATAACTATCAGCATCATGACCGAAATGGGATCAAGCAGAGCACCAATATCTATGTGCAACTTGTCTGTAAACTGAAGCCATGTAAAATTGAAAGCTATTATTTTCTGATATGCTCCGTCAACCTTTTCACTTGTAAAAAAGTATTTGTAGGCAGTAATATACGACAGAACTGTAATTACAGCCAGTCCGCAGGTTCCCAATATCCCTGAGAGCTTTGGAAAATACTTATGACCTGCCAGTCCCAGAAACAAAAACATAAGAAATGGCAGAAGAAGAATCCAGATTGTATAATTGAAATTTATCATATAAGGAGTTTCGTAAAATTGTAAATCTGTAAAGTTGTAAAGTTGTTACCGCACACCGTGTACCTCATACCACAAACCGTTTTTCAGAATTTCATTTCATTAACATCTTCCACATTAATGGTAGTGAATCGCCTGTATATATTAATTATTATAGCGATTGCAACAGCAGCTTCTGAAGCAGCTACTGCAATTACAAACAGGCTGAAAAACATCCCTTCCAGTTTATGCGGATAGAGATACCGGTTGAAAGCCAGAAAATTTATATTTACCGAATTTAAAATCAATTCCACAGACATAAGTATTGTAATCAGATTCCGTCGTGTAAGGAAACCATAAATTCCTGTGAAAAACATCACTGCGGCCAGAATTAAAAAGTATTGTAATGGTATTCCTGTATTCATCTTATTCCTGATTTAATTTTGGTAACTCAATCCTTTTCGGATCACCTTTTTTTGCAACCACTATTGCTGCGACCATCGCTGCTAGAAGTAATACTGATATCACCTCAAATGGAAGTACATATCCATTGTAGTCAACTGATAAAAGACTTTTTCCTATCAATCTCATATTTACTTCCTTTGCTGCTTCGGTAGTTGCAGAAAATTTGTAATTGAGAATCGTTACAATAGAAAGAATGGCTCCGGTTAAGGCAGCTATTGCCGAAAACATATTCTTTTTCCATCCGGAAGATTCAAACTTCTGACTTATATGACTGGTCAAGAGAATTGAAAAGATTATAAGAACTACAATCCCGCCTGCATAAAGAGTAAGTTGAACAGCAGCAAGAAACTGATAATTCAACATAAAATAGAGTCCCGAAGTTGATACCAGAACAAAAAGAAGAAATACTGCAGCCCTGAGGATTTTGCGACTTGTAACTGTTAAAATTGAAAAGACAACAATCATCGCAGAAAAAAGAATAAACATAATCTGATTAGAGGCCATTATTCAACTCCTTTCATTAATTGCGAACCTGGTTTATTTAAAGTTTTGATAAGAAGCGCCCTGTTAAATACTGCATGTTCAAATTTCTGAGAAAAGGCAAGTGCATTTGAAGGACATGTTTTCACACATAATGCACAGAAGGTGCACATACTTAACCTGTAGATGTGTTTATCGATAGCCCTCTTCTTTTTTCCATCTTCAGCGATAATTGATTTTGAAATTACTTCAATTGTACCATTGGGACAATTCATCTCACAAATCCCGCAGCCCGTGCACTTATGTTCATTTTGTTCATTATGTGGCATCACAACCTCGCCTTTGAAACGGTCGAACATAACAAGATCTTTCCGGTTGCTCGGGTATTTTTGAGTCACAATTGTGCCTGGTCTGAAAAAGTACGATCCTGTAACTTTCATACCTTTCAAAAGTGACCAGACACCAAATATTATTTCCTTCAGATAATTTATTATACTTCTCATTCAGAGATAGATATTTATAGTTAATTACTATTAAAAATGCCAGCCCATAAGAACAATAAAGGCCATAATCAATACATTAACAAGATTGATCGGCAATAAATATTTCCATTCAAGTGTAAGTAACTGGTCAATTCTCAAACGGGGAAATGTCCATTTGAACCACATCATTATAAAGATTACGAAGAATGTTTTTCCTATATACCAGATAAAAGGCGGAATGAAATCCATAATATGGTTAAAACCATCCCAGTAACCAACATGAAAGGGCATCCATCCTCCAAGGAAAACTGTTGCAGCTATTGATGCAACAATAAACATATTGATGTATTCCGCCAGAAAAAAGAAAGCGAATTTTATACCGGAATATTCAGTGTGATAACCTGCAGTTAATTCAGATTCAGCTTCGGCAAGGTCAAAGGGCCCGCGATTTGTTTCGGCAGTACTTGAAATAAGAAAAACAATGAAAGCTATAAATGCCGGGATATGACCTTTAAAGATAAACCAGCCATCTCTTTGTGCTTCAACAATCACCGACAACTGCATCGATCCTGCAAGGATAACAATTGTAATTATTGCCAGACCTACTGACAATTCATAACTTATAATCTGAGCTCCGCTTCTCATTGCACCTATCAGGGAATATTTGTTATTACTTGACCAGCCGGCAAGCAATACTCCGATAACCCCCATAGCCGAAACAGCAATAACATATAATACTCCGATATTGAGATCAATGGCGTGCAGCCCCTTCGCAAAGGGAATTGCTGCTATTGCCATAAATGAAGCTATAATTACAATAAAGGGAGCGAGGTTAAAAAGAAATCCGTCGGCATTCTTGATCGGTATCAATTCTTTAAAAAGCAGTTTGAAAAGGTCCGCAATCGTCTGGAAAATGCCGAAAGGGCCGACTCTGTTTGGTCCGAGCCTGTTTTGCATAAAGGCGCATACTTTCCTTTCTGCATATACTAAAAACAAACCAACAATTGCGTAAAACAGCAGGATTAAAACCCCTATAATAAGCATTTCGGTGATGGTCGTCCAGAAGGGAGACATAGAGTTATGAAGACTTTTGTCGATCCAGGATGTAAGAGCAGAAAAATCATAAATGACTTTCCACCACGGGACTGAAAGCGAAGGGGAATTATTCACAGCGACAATGTCAGGCAGCATATATTTTAAACTTTAAATCCTTTTTTTTATTCCAAAATTCCGGTACTCTATTTATAGTTTCGCGTTTATCGTTTCGAATTTCATGTTTGGTTTAAATTCTTTTTTTGACTTCTAACTTTAGGCATTCTAGTCACTCCAAACTCCAAACTTTTATCGGTCAATATCTGGTATTATCAGGTCAAGCGAACCTCCTATTGCCACGAGGTCAGCAATCTTAAAACCTTTCGCGATAAGGTTAAGCACCGAAAGGTTTGAAAAATTCGGAGATCTGAATTTTACCCGGTAAGGATTCTTATTACCGTCACTGACAATAAACACTCCCAACTCACCACGGGCTGTCTCAACCCTCTGATAATATTCACCTTCAGGAAGTTTTATAATTGGTTTCATCTTTACGGCAAAAGGTCCTTCAGGTATATTATCTATCAGTTGTTCAATGATATTCATAGATTCCCACATCTCTTCAATTCTTGCAACATACCTGTGATAAGTATCTCCTACTGTGAACAGAATCTCTTTGAATTGAACCCTGTCATATGCACTGTAGGGCTCATGTTTCCTCACATCGCACGAGAACCCCGATGCTCTGCCGGTTGGACCGGTAACACCATATGATATTGCATCTTCGAGTGTTAATTTCCCGATCCCCTTGGTTCGTTCATGAAAAATCACATTCCCTGTTAACAATTGATCATATTCGGGTAAAATTTTCCTGAAATACTTAATAAAATCCTTTACCCGTTTCTGAAAACCTGGATGAATGTCGTACATTAATCCACCCGGACAATTATAGCTGACTATCATACGTCCGCCACAAGTCTCTTCAAAAATGTCCAGTATTTTTTCTCTGTCGCGTAATCCATAAAAGAAGCATGTCAGTCCACCGAGATCCATTCCGAAACAGGCCCACCAAAGCTGATGAGACTGAATACGGGTCAGCTCAGACATAATAGTACGTATCACTTTTACCCTGTCGGGAATATCCACTTCAAGAGCCTTTTCAACATTAAGACAGACTGCTTCATTGTTTATATGTGCAGAAAGGTAATCCATTCTGTCAGTGAGATGAATAATCTGTGGATATGTCATGCTTTCGCACATCTTTTCAATTCCACTATGAATATATCCGATGTGAGGTTGTATATTCTTTACCATTTCACCTTTAAGAGAAACAAGAAGCCTTAGCACACCATGAGTGGAAGGATGTTGCGGCCCCATATTAATAACGTATTCCTGCTGTTCGTCAGTAGAATTGATTATTTCCTTATCTTCCATAAATTACTTGGTAACGATATTTATATCATCAACATAGTCTTTCCTAAGTGGGAAGCCCCATGAACTATCGAGGAATAATCTTCGCAGATCAGGATGATTTTTAAATTTAATCCCAAGCAGATCAAATACTTCCCTCTCATGAAAATCAGCAGTCTTCCAAATATCAGCCACTGAATCGATCTCCGGATGTTCCCTGTCATTGGTCCGGGTCTTTAGTACTACTACATGGTTATAAATTGTGGAACGAAGGTGATAAACAACCCCCAAGTCCTGGCCGTAATCTACACCGCTCAGGCAAAACAAAAAATCAAATTGTGCTTCTTTTTTATCCCTGAGTTGTTTGGCTAATGAATACAATTTTGATGCAGGAACTATTACCTCAGTGTATTGTTTGCCATCCTTAATCTCGAGATCCTGATCGATTGATTTAATAAATTCTCCTAGTTGTATTTTATCCATTGATAATCAGATTTCTGAAATTATATGGCACTTATTTGGAATCATGAGAAGCATTCCGCTTCTTTCTTGACTTTATAGTTTGGGTTTCAATCATACGCTGAAGCTGAAGCATACCATATAATAATGCTTCAGGACGTGGAGGGCAACCCGGGACATAAACATCAACGGGAATTACATGCTCAACTCCTTTTACAACGCTATATGAATTAAGGAAAAACGGACCACCTGAAATGGCACAGGCTCCCATAGCTACCACATATTTGGGTTCTGACATCTCGTCATAGAGACGTTTTAAAACAGGCGCCATTTTAATTACAATGGTCCCGGCAACTACAATCACATCAGCCTGACGGGGACTGGCTCTGTAAACCTCCATCCCGAATCTGGCAAAGTCGTGTCTGGGAGCTCCTGCAGCCATCATTTCAATACCACAACATCTGGTTGCAAATGTCAGGGGCCATAAAGAGTTCTTCCTGCCCCAGTTAATAACGTCATCAATTGATGTTAAAAGAATATTTGATCCGGATTCATTAAGAAGTTCAAGGCTTTCATTATCCCCGAATTCTTCTCTCTTCATTCCTTTTATTCCCATATAAGTGCATGTTTTTTCCAGGCATATAATAACCCTAAACCCAGTATGAAAAAGAATATCACTATTTCGATAAAAGCAGCCATGCCTGTTTCCTTCATAACTACAGCCCAGGGAAATACAAGGACTGTCTCAACATCAAAAACCAGAAAGAGAATAGCAAAAAGATAATATCCTACATTAAACTGGAGCCATGTAACACCTTCAGTCGGAATGCCACATTCATAAGGGTCAAATTTCTGGGGATTTGTTGATTTTGGAGCCACAATTCCTGAAAAAATCAGCACTAATCCTACAAATGTTGCTCCAACAAGGAAAAATAAAATTAACAATTCTTTGCTCATAGAACTTGATTTAGGATATGATAAAGTGGCACAAAAATAGATTTTTTTTTTGTTTTGTGAAATTTTTAACAAGTGATAATAGTGATATATATCATACGAGGCTTAATTGTACTGTTATTTATTTCACAGATAATATGCAAGTTATACTCATTAAAGTGAATCTGTGATTTTTCAGATTAGAGTGAAATCCTCAATATGATTTTTTTCATGTTATAATAGCCTTTTAATTAGCTATTTTTGTAAGTTATTTTACGTGTCACTTACATTCAGAATTATAAAGAATATTATGAGTTCAGATCCACATTATTCGACGATTTCCGGACTGGGAGGAGAAGTGTTCGAACATACCGAAGTTAATGCAAGTCATTGTTACCAATGCGGAAAATGTTCGGCCGGCTGTCCTCTTTCAGAAGAGATGGATTATCCCCCGAGTGTAATTATGAGAATGTTGCAGACAGGTAACCCTGACCTTGAAGATAAAGTCTTGCGCTCTTTCTCTATATGGGTATGTCTTACATGCGAGATGTGTTTTGCACGATGCCCTATGAGTATTGATATTCCCAAAATGATGGATTTTCTTAGAGAGAAATCAATAAATGATAAAAAAGCTAATCCAAAAGCAAAAGAGATTGTTGCCTTTCATAAATCATTTCTCGATTCAATTAAGTTTACCGGAAGACTTTATGAAATCGGATTGTTTGTAGATTATAAAGCCAGGACGTTAAGAATCCTGGACGACCTTGCTCTTGCTCCAAAAATGATGAAGCGAGGTAAACTGAATATATTTCCTGAATTAATAAAAGACCGGTCAGGGGTTGCTGCGATCTTCAGAAAATCTAATAAAAAGAATAAAAACTAAATATATGACTCTCGGATTATATCCAGGTTGTTCTCTGAAAGGATCCTCGCGCGAATATGCTGAGTCGGTTCTTGCCGTTGCAAAAGCTTTCGATATTAAAATTGAGGAAATCGCTGACTGGAATTGCTGCGGGGCAACAGCCGCCCATAATATGAATAAGGAACTTTCTCTTGCACTTCCGGCAAGAATTCTTTCTCTTGCCGAAAAGCAGGGAATGACAGAAATAGTTGTTCCATGCGCTGCTTGTTACAGCAGGTTAACTCTAACAAAGCATGAACTATCAAAAGATCCTGCACTGAAAGCTGCAGTAACTGAGGCAAATGGTCTCGAATATAAAGGAACAGTCAACGTCCTGAATATCATCCAAATGCTCGACAAATATATTACACCAAACTTCGAGAGCCGGGTGGTTAAACCATTTGATCATAAAGTAGCATGTTATTATGGTTGTCTGCTTGTGAGGCCACATGAGATATTAAAATTTGACCGTGAGGAAGATCCTCAATCAATGGACGTGCTGATGCTTAAGGCTGGAGCAATTCCAATCGACTGGGCATTCAAAACGGAATGTTGCGGAGCCGGTTTGTCAGTTTCAAGAACCAGTTCAGTGGGCAGACTTTCAGGTAAAATAATCGGCGACGCGAAAGATCGTGGCGCTGAAGCTGTGATAGTTGCCTGCCCGATGTGCCACTCGAATCTCGATATGCGCCGTGATGCAATAAACTCTTATCTGGGCGAAAAAATTGATATTCCTGTCCTTTATATAACACAGGCTATCGGTCTTGCACTTGGTCTCGATAGGAAAGCCCTTGGTCTTCAGAGGCATTTTGTAAAAGTATCAGTTTGATTATTAATAAGTATATCAAGCAATTATATGTCAAAAATTGGAGTATTTGTCTGTCACTGCGGGGAGAACATAAGCGCTACAGTTGATTGTGCTAAGGTTGCTGAAACAGCTGGCAATTATGATGGTGTAGCCTTCAGCGTTGATTATAAATATATGTGTTCAGACCCCGGGCAGAATCTTATTAAAAGCGCAATTAAAGAGAAAGGGCTAACCGGAGTAGTTGTGGCCTCCTGTTCACCAAGGATGCATGAACCTACTTTCAGAAAAGCCTGTGCTGAAGCCGGATTAAATCCCTATATGTGTGAAATGGCTAACCTGCGGGAACATTGTTCCTGGGTTCACGAAAAAGGGGAAGCCACTACCGAAAAGGCAATAGATCTGGTTAGGATACTGGTTGAAAAAGTTAAGTACAACCAGTCGCTTAATTCAATAAAAGTACCCGTCACAAAGACAGCTCTAGTGATAGGAGGTGGCATTGCAGGAATCCAGGCAAGCCTTGATATAGCGAATACCGGTCATAAAGTGATCCTGATTGAGAAAGATCCTTCAATCGGTGGCCATATGTCGCAGTTGTCGGAAACTTTTCCGACACTCGACTGTTCGCAATGTATTCTTACTCCAAGGATGGTAGAAGTGGCTCAACATCCGAATATTACATTGTATACATATGCTGAACTTGAAAGTCTCGAGGGATTCATAGGTAATTTCAAAGCCAGAATAAGAAGGAAATCAAAAAGCCTCGATGAAAAGCTTTGTACCGGATGTGGCCTCTGTACGATCAAATGTCCGGTAAAGAAAATACCGAGTGAATTCAATGAAGGACTCGGCAAACGGACAGCTATCTATGTTCCTTTTCCACAGGCTGTTCCAAATAAACCTGTGATCGACAGAATTAATTGCACTTATTATATTAAAGGTAAGTGCAAAATTTGCGAAATAGTTTGCCCGACAGGAGCCATACGTTTCGATCAGGAAGATCAGATCGTTGAAGCTGAAGTTGGTGCAATTGTCATTGCTACCGGATTCACTGTAAAACAACCTGATTTCTTCCCCGAATATGGTTATGGCAAGTATCCGGATGTTATCACAGGACTTCAGTTCGAACGTCTCGCATCAGCTTCCGGTCCTACACTCGGAGAGATTCGCAGACCATCTGATGGGAAGGTCCCTGAGAAAATAGTATTCCTGGCATGTGCCGGATCGCGCGATCCTGCAAAAGGTATTCCTTATTGTTCAAAGATATGCTGTATGTATATAGCGAAACATGCTATGTTGTATCAGCATAAAGTCCGTGGAGGGAAATCCTACGTATTCTATATGGATATAAGGGCAGGAGGGAAGATGTATGAGGAATTCGTCAGAAGAGCTATTGAAGATGATGGTGTAAATTATATACGTGGCAGGGTTTCAAGGATTTATGAAAAGAACGGTAAACTCATAGTTGATGGAGCAGATACTTTACTAAATGCAATGCCTGTTGAAATTGAAGCTGATATGGTTGTCCTCGCAACTGCAGGTGTTGCCAATGAAGGAGCTGAAGAACTTGCGCAAAAATTACACATTTCCTACGATCCTTATAAGTTCTTTGCTGAGGCTCATCCTAAATTGAAACCTGTAGAAACAAACACAGCAGGTATTTTTCTGGCCGGAGCATGTCAGGCACCACGCGACATTCCTGAATCTGTAGCTATGGCATCGGGTGCTGCGGTAAAAGTTGCAGGACTTTTCTCTCAGGATGAACTTACACGCGAACCAATCATAGCTGTAGTTAACCGCCAGGCTCCTCCTGTTTATTCGTCATGTGTGGGATGTTTTCTTTGTGTCTCAGCCTGTCCTTATCAGGCAATTGAGAAGGAAGAAATTAAAAACCGTGATGGTGAAGTTATCAAATCAATTGCAAAAGTCAATCCCGGCCTATGTCAGGGTTGTGGTACTTGTGTTGCATTCTGTCGGACAAAATCAATTGATATACAGGGATATACACATGAGCAGATGTATACAGAAGTTGTGGCTTTATTAAATGAATATTAATATTTAGCATTGATGGCTGAATTTGAACCAAAAATTGTTGCTTTCGTCTGTAACTGGTGCACTTATGCAGGAGCGGACCTGACCGGTACCAGCCGTATCAAATATGCTTCAAATGTACGTATTATCAGGTTTCCGTGTACCGGGCGCATAGATTATATGTTATTACTGAAAGCCTTTGATGAAGGTGCTGATGGAATTATTGTTTCAGGATGTCATCCCAATGATTGTCATTATACCTCAGGAAACTTTCATGCAAGGCGAAGATGGATTATGTTCAGATCGTTATGTGATTTCACCGGAATAGATACGGAACGAATTAAATTCTCGTGGGTATCAGCAGCGGAAGGAGCCAAATGGGCTGATATTGTTAACGCCACTGTTACATCTATTCGTGAATTAGGCCCTTATACCGATTACAAAAAAGTTGCAAAATATCCTGAAAAGGAGGTGAGCCATGGTTGATTTAATTAAACGTGCCAAAGAGCTTATTGAAACCTCTACAGTTAAAGTAGTGATCGGTTATGAACAGGGCACTGCCAATAAAACACGGGCGCTTTTTGTCGAAAAAGCTGAAGATGCAGATAAACTAATGTTTGACAGCCGTTGTGTTCAGAACCTTGCAGCATATGTCACTAAACGGGAAGTAAAAGAAAAGGGAAAAATGGCCATCACGGCCACACTGCCTGTTATGCGAAGTATAATCCAGCTTGCTTCCGAGTTTCAGGTAAATGACAATAATCTTCTTGTATTGGGAATAACGCCTGAATCTAAATTTATTGAATTCGGGAATCTTGTTGAGGTTGAAACGTTTGTCCATCAATATACAATCGAAATCGATGCACGGAACAAAGAAATGCTCGACAAACTTGAAAAGATGTCTCCGGCAGAACGTTGGAAATTCTGGATCGATGAATTAACTCCATGCTTTAAGTGTTATGCTTGCCGTGCTGCTTGTCCTATGTGTTATTGTCACCGCTGTACAGTTGATTTCAACCAGCCTCAATGGATCCCGGTTCCATCACATGAACTTGGTAACCTGGAATGGCATATCATGCGGGCGATCCACCTCACGGGCCGTTGCATAGATTGTGATGCCTGTTACAATGCCTGTCCTCTTTCTATTCCACTTAACTTATTGACCAAGAAGATGCTGGAAGATGCAAAAGAACATTTTGGCGGTTATCAACCTTCACTTAAAGGCGGTCATCTCATGTCAACTTATAAACCTGATGATAAAGAAAATTTTATACAATAAAATATGAATATTGATAAGCGATTAGTCAGGAAAGATTCACTGGAAAAGCTTTTCGATATCTTAAAGCAGAACAGTAAAACAATTTATGCCCCTTCCTCAAAAAACGGGAAAATCTCTTTTAATGTGGCAGAAAGTTTTTCGGGTATAGTAACTGAGTACGTTCAGACTTCCCAGTCATCGAAGGATATTGCCTTTCCACGTACTGAAAAGATACTGGATTATTCTAAAAACAAAGAAGGAATGTCTGTAAAAGGAACTGATCTTAAAAATCTTCCTGAAGTAATACTATGGGGTGTCAGACCCTGTGATGCATCAGGGATAGGAGAGTTAAGTGCAATTTTTAACTGGGATTATAAAGACGAAATTTACAATGACCGTTTATCACGTGTTACAGTTTTTGGATTCAGTTGCAATAAATCTGATGAATATTGTTTCTGTACATCTGTTGGCGGCAATCCGGGAAATACTGCAGGAAGCGATATCTTATTCACCCGGTTGGGGGAAAATGGCGATTATCTTGCTGAGATATTGACTGAAAAAGGTTCATTGGTTGTTTCAATGTCACCGGATCTTTTCGGAAAAGCAGAAAATATTGATAAGGAGAAGTTTCTTGCAGAAGTTCCGGTAAGATTTAATCATGAAGAAATCAGGGTGAAACTTGATAAGTTTTTTGAAAGTAAAGAGTGGATTGAACAATCACTGAGATGCCTGGGTTGCGGGGCGTGTGCCTATGTATGTCCGACCTGTGCTTGTTTTGATGTTCAGGATGAAGCGCACGGGAAGTCTGGTTCACGGGTAAGATGCTGGGATTCTTGTGGGTTATCACATTTCACACTACATACTTCAGGACATAACCCCAGGGAGGTGCAGTCTCAGCGTTGGAGACAGCGGATAATGCATAAATTTTCTTACATGCCGGAGAGGTTGTCTGTTTATGGTTGTACTGGTTGCGGTCGTTGTTCAAGAGCATGTCCGGTTGATATGAATATTCTCGAACATTTAATTTCTATTCAGGAGGTTACAGTATGATGGATAATTTATATATGCCATATCTTATGAGGATCGAGAGAATCACTTATGAGGCACCCGGAGTAAAAACGTTCATGCTGAAATTTGTAAATGAAGCAGACCAGGATAAGTTTTCTTATAAAGCCGGACAGTTTGGCGAATATTCGGTTTATGGTGTTGGTGAATCAACTTTTTGTATTGCTTCACCACCGACTCGCAAAGGTTATATTGAATGTACCTTCAGGCAGACAGGCAAGGTTACCAATGCCCTTTCAGGGTGCGAAGAGGGGAATATAATTGGTTTCAGAGGGCCATACGGCAATGTTTTCCCTATCGATGAATGGAAAGGTAAAAACCTTCTTTTTATTGCCGGAGGAATCGCATTACCTCCGATGCGATGTGTAATCTGGAACGCACTCGATCTGAGAGATAATTTCAAAGATGTCACGATTATTTATGGCGCAAGAACTGTTAAAGATCTTGTTTACAAAGATGAGCTTAAAGACTGGGAGCTTAGAAAAGATGTTAAACTGGTTACCACGGTTGATCCGGGCGGTGAATCACCGGACTGGAGAGGCGAGATCGGTTTTGTTCCTACAATAGTCGAGAAAATTGCCCCTTCATCAAAAGATACAATTGCTATAGTTTGCGGACCTCCAGTAATGATAAAATTTACTTTTCCGGTACTGGCAAAGCTGGGTTTCACTGATGAAAGCATCTATACAACCCTTGAGAACCGTATGAAATGCGGTTTTGGAAAATGTGGCCGGTGCAATGTAGGTAAAGTATTTGTATGCAAGGATGGTCCGGTATTCACTTTGGCGCAGTTGAAAGAGCTGCCGGATGAATACTAAATTCCTACCCCCCTTTCCTTCCATTTGGGGGGTTAATTCACTAAATGTGTGAGAATTACCTCCCCCTCAGGGGAGGTGCCGCGAAGCGACAGAGGGGTTATACTAGACGAGTCAGAATTATATAAAGATTTCTTCCGGATATTCAATATCTGTCAGAAATAAACCCTTTGCAGGAGCTGATTTTCCAGCTCTGCAACGATCCTTCGCAAGAATAATCTTTTCAAATTCTTTAAGATCTATTTTCTCAAAACCAATCTCAACCATTGTCCCTACAATTGCCCTGACCATATTCCGGAGAAAGCGATCCGCTTTGATTGTAAATACCAAACGATTATCAGACTCTTCCCACCCTGCATTAATAATTTTACAGATATTTGTTTTTGAGCCTGAATGAAGCTTACTGAAGCTCGTGAAATCAGAATAATGAAACAACAAACCGCATGCTTTATTCATTGCCTCTATATCAATTTTGCCGTGAAGAAACCAGCTTGAATTATCAAAAAACGGATCCTTAATTTTGGATATAAAGTATTTGTAAGTTCTTGAAATAGCACTGTATCTGGCGTTTGCATCAGGAACTACTTTTTTTATTGAAACAACTGAAATATCAACCGGAAGATACTTGTTGAGCCTGAATACAAGGTTCCTGATTGTTGCAAGGTCCGGCGAGAAACTGTCAAAGTGAGCACAGAAGATCATTGCATGAACCCCGGCATCGGTTCTTCCGGCTCCTGTAGTGGAAATATTCTCATTGAGGATTACAGTTAATGTTTCATCCACGATTTTCTGAACCGTGACTGAATTGGGCTGCAATTGCCATCCATGATAGGAAGTGCCTTTGTATGAGATAAATATGAAGTATCGTGTTTTCACCGGAATCTTTCAGCAAATATAATGTTTTGTCCCTTAAATCTGATTCAAATATTATTGCCCCAAAGGTGGCAATATATAAATAACCCCCGGTGAAACCGGGGGTGACAGACTAAACTTCAGATCTTAAGCCCTGAAGGGGCTTAATAAGTTATATTCAGCTCCTTCAGAGTTGTTAAGGGTAGTGTGCACCATATACCCCCGGTTACACAGGGGGTTATTTATCTATGGCTCTTTCAGAGCCGCCGGTTGTTTATTAATAATTTTTTATATGCTGATATTTAAAATTAATTCCGATTTTTATTTGAAACCCGATCATAAAATGTATTTTTACTTTGGTACTTTAGTAACCTATGATTGTTAGAATATAACTGGTCATTACTATTGAATAAAAATCTAAAATCCTTAAACTATGAGAGTTGATTTGAGTTGGATAGATTATCTGATCATGATAATCTACTTCTTGTTTGTACTTGGCATCGGCTGGTTTCTAAGAAAATTCATGAAAAATGCCAATGCATTTCTTGAGGCCGGAAGGTCAATGCCTGCATGGGTAGCAGGATTAGCGTTTATTTCTACCAACCTTGGAGCTCTGGAGGTAATGGGGATGACGGGGTCGGGCATGAAGTATGGCATGCTTACAACTCACTTTTACTGGATCGGTGCTATTCCCGCAATGATCTTTCTCGCCCTGTTCATGATGCCATTCTACTATGGATCAAAAGCAAGGTCGGTACCCGAGTTCCTTAAACTAAGGTATGATGAGAAGACCCGTGCATTGAATGCAATTCTTTTTGCTGTTATGACTGTTCTTGCATCAGGTATTTCGATGTATGCTCTGGCTCTTTTGATGGAAAACGTGCTTGGATGGAATTTTGATCTTAGTCTGTGGATATCAGCATTGATAGTTCTTGGATATACATATCTTGGAGGACTCTCATCTGCAATCTACAATGAAGTTCTTCAGTTTTTCATTATTGTTATAGGACTGTTGCCGCTTGTGTTTTTAGCATTGAAAGATGTCGGAGGGTGGGTTGGACTTAAAGCACAGTTAGCTCCCATAGCAACATCCAGGGGATTTGCACCTGAAACATTTACAACAACATGGAGCCATACAGGTCAGGCTACTTCCAATCCGCTGGGAGTAGAATGGTATGGGATATTGTTTGGTCTGGGATTTGTATTGTCCTTTGGTTACTGGTGTACAAACTTTCTGATCGTTCAGAGGGCATTTGCAGCAGAATCAAAAGCAGCGGCAAGGAAAGTTCCTCTTATCGGGGCATTACCTAAAATGTTCATTCCTTTTCTGATAATTGTTCCTGGAATAATTGCACTGGCTCTTTCTCATGATCCCGGTAAAGGATTCATAATCCCGGCAGATGCAAGCGGAGGATTAAATTATAATTTAACAATCATTATGCTTTTGAAACAATACCTTCCGGCAGGTGTTCTGGGACTAGGAATCACTGCATTACTGGCCTCTTTTATGTCGGGAATGGCTGGTAATGTCTCAGCATTTAATACGGTCTGGACCTATGATATTTATCAAAGTTATATGAGACAGCGTACCGGTGATGAAGAAGCTGACGGAAAACATTATCTGAAAGTTGGTCGTATTACTACTATCGTTGGTATTCTCTTAAGCATTGCTTCAGCTTATGTAGCAGGTAAATTCGGCAACATCATGGATTTCCTTCAGACAATTTTCTCATTGATCAACGCACCTCTCTTTGCAGTTATCTTTCTTGGAATGTTCTGGAAGCGGACCACAGGTCATGCTGCATTCTGGGGATTGCTTCTGGGCTTCCTGCTGGCGCTGCTGCATCATGGCTTGACAATACCTGCCGGGGCTACATCTCTTGTCAAAGGAGGCTGGATTGCTACGCTCCACACATACCCGGTTGAGATGGCCCAGAATTTCTGGACTGCAATAATAGCCTTTATTGTGAGTACAACAGTTACAATCGGGCTGACTCTTGTTACAAAGCAAAAGAAATCTGATACGGAATTAACCGGACTGGTTTATGCTCTTACTCCACGTACACTTGACGATAAAGATCTGATGTGGTATCAGCGCCCGGTTGGACTAGCTATTCTTGTAGGCGTAATTTTTCTAATATTAACAATAATGTTTTGGTAGGAGGAAATTAAAATGGTAGATATAAGAATACCTATAGGTCTGATGTTTTCGATCGTAGGAGTATTAATTACTGGATTCGGTTTGTTCACAATGTCAAACACCGAAATGTATCATAAATCACTTGGCATCAATGTAAATATCATTATGGGTATTTTGATGCTTATTTTTGGATTGATAATGCTCTTCTTTGCGTTTAGAAAGAAGAAGAAAGCCTAGACCTTACTTCACCTCTCCCCAACCCCTCCCCCAAGAGGGAGGGGCTTATACAGTATATGGCTTGGGGGATGAGGTATAAAGTCAGGAGAAAGGATAAGAAATTTAAGAATGAAAAACAATTTTGAAAAAAGAGGATTTGGAAGTGATAATAATGCAGGTATTCACCCGGATATTTTGAAAGAAATAATCTCTTCAAACGCTGGTCACGTAACCGGATATGGCTCAGATGTTTACACAGAACAGGCGCTAAATATTTTTAAAGAACAGTTTGGAAGTTCTACAGAGACATTTTTTGTCTTCACCGGTACTTCTGCCAATGTGCTTGGACTTTCCTCAATAACAAGGTCGTGGAATTCAATAATTACCGCGTCCACTGCACACCTGGAAGGTGATGAATGCGGAGCACCAGAAAAATTCATAGGATGCAAAGTTCTTGTTGTCGACACTCCCGATGGGAAAATCACTCCTGACCTCATTGAAAAACACATGCACGGCCTGGATTTCGAACATCATTCCCAGCCAAAAGTAATATCCATTACACAGGCTACTGAAATGGGAACCGTTTACACAGCTACAGAGATTAAAGAATTATCTGGTTATGCCCATGCAAGAGGTATGCTGCTGCATATGGATGGTGCCAGGCTGGCAAATGCGGCCGTATCGCTTGATCAGCCTTTCAAAGCATTCACAACTGATGCCGGTGTCGATATTCTCTCTTTCGGGGGTACTAAGAACGGTATGATGTTAGGGGAATCGATCTGTTTCCTCAGACCAGGTCTCTCTGCTGATTTCAAGTATATAAGGAAACAGGGTATGCAACTTGCCTCAAAAATGAGATTTATTTCGGCTCAGTACATAGCATATTTCCGAAATGACCTGTGGAAACGCTGTGCTTCAAATTCTAATGCTATGGCCGGAATGCTTGCTGATAGATTGAAACAAATTCGGAAGGTTAAGGTTACACAGGAAGTTCAGTCGAATGGTGTCTTTGTAATAATACCTGCAGATGTTGCTGAAAAAATGATGTCTCATTACTTTTTCTATCCATGGGATGAGAAAAGGTCAGAGTATCGGTTAATGGCAAGCTGGGATACACAGGAGAAGGATATTGAAGATTTTATAATTCTGCTCAAAAAAGAATTGAAGAAATAGCAATAATCTAATTTTCTCCCGGCTATTTAAAAACCCATCCCCCAGTAACGAATTATGTATCAGTGTTTTTACCCTTCCCTTATTGTTTAAGAGGGCCGAGCGTTAAAAAATTGCCTTGCAGGCAATTTTAGCGAAGGAGCCTTCTTACGGGAAGGGCAGGGGAAGAGTTAAGAAACAATAAGCAGGGTGGAAATTGTGAGTTGATTTGGTAACATAATAAAAAAGGTTGAATCATACGATCCAGCCTTTTTCTTATAATCTAAACCAGAAAATTATTTAAGTGAAAAGGTTATTGGCACCATATACCAGACAGGTACAGGTTTCCCTCCCTGTTTACCTGGTTTAAATGCCGGAAGTGAGTTAACAACCCTGATTGCTTCTTTATCTAGTTCGGGGTCAACAGCTTTCAGGATACTTACCTGACTTACACCGCCTTTGGCAGTTACACAAAACCTCACAACAACTCTACCCTGGATATTGTTTTCCTTGGCAACTTCAGGGTATTGTGTATGTTCGGCAATGTATTTGAGAAGTGCATCATTACCACCAGGATACATAGGCATCTCTTCTACAACAACAAAAGGAATTTCTTCAGGTTCTGCTTCCTGCACTTCCTCTTTAACTTGTTGTGGAACATCAACTACATCGGTGTTTTTAACTTCAGTCTGTGCCTGATCAGCCGTCATCAGCTGCTTAACATCTTCAGGTTTGATTGAGTCAACAACCACAGGTGGAACATATCTCTGTTGTTGAACAACATCAGTTGGCGGCGGTGGAGGGGGAGGAGGAGGAGGAGCCTGTTCGCTAGGTTGATCCAGTTTCTCCATCTTGATCTCTACCTGTCTTTCTGACCGTTTTGTTCTGTTTTCTGCTGCTTTTGCATTCAGATATGGAGTAATAACAGCAGTTCCTATTATTATAATACCTATCAGTAAAGCAATAATTACAGTGCGATTGTACTTTTTACGTAGTTTATACGCTCCGTACTCCTTATTCCTTTCTTCAAACACAATATCATCAAAGGCAGGAGCTTTTACTTTTTCGTTTGCCATAATTTTTCAGGTTTGCGGTTTATTTCTTTGTAGGAGTAGTAGGAGTTGGTGCAATTCCGGTTGCGGTTTCAACCATCTTCTCTTCAAACCATGTGATATCAACCAACATATAATGGGCTACTCCGCAGATATTCATCTCATCAAAGATATCAACAACATTTCCGTAATTCGCTTTCTTAAAAGCTTTGATAAGAACAATAGGACCGGTATCGTCATCTTTTTTCAGCTGCTTGATTGATCCCTTCACAGAATCCTGAGAGATGACAAGCTTACCTGTAAGGACCAAGTTATTTAAAACATCAATCTTTTTAAAGAGTGCTCTGTTTCTTTCAAGCAGCATCTTACGAATACCTGTAGCGCTAAAATCTGTTTCCTGGAGAGGAGGCAGATTATTATAATCCTCTGGTTTTACAACTCCCGGGTACCAATAAATTTTATTATCAGGACCAAGGATGATGTTCAGAGTACGGCTCCCTGGAATCTTGGGAGGCTCGGCGTTTGGATCTGTTTGCTTCTCCGGAAGAACAATCTCCATGATTTTTGGTTTATTGAAAGCCGTAGTAAGCATAAAGAACGTGATAAGCAGACACATAAGGTCAACCATTGGTGTCATGTCGATATGCGGGGCGAGCTTCTTTGCTTTCTTCTTTCCGCCTGCTTTTTCCTCTTGAATTATTTCTGCCATATCACTTTTGTATTTCTGCGAGGTTAATTTTTACTGCGTCAAGACTTGTGATAAGATTAAACTGTTTCACATTCTTTTCCTGCATAATATCAAGTACTCTCTTAACTAACGGATAACTGGTCTTGGAATCACCTTTAATACAAGCCTGTACATTCGGATTTATCTGACGTGTATAGAGTATCCAGTCAGCAAGCTGATTATCAGTTGAATCAATCGGAATACCTGTCTCGATAGCAGCCCTTTGCTTAACGTCTTTGATTGCCAAAAACTCCTTCATTTTCAGAATTGGAACTCCCATGGAAGAAGGGTATTTTTCGAATTCCTTTAACTCCGCTTCTGTAAATTCAATGTTGTATCTCTTGCCCATTTCAGCAAGGATCCTTGGTCTGAATCTAAGCGTAGTATCTGGCCCGTTATCAAAATTCAGGTATACCTTGTCGTTTTTTGAAAGAAGAAGAGTCATTACATTAAAATTAGGCGTGGGTTTTTCTGATATAGAAAAAGGCGTATCAACCGGCGCCGGCTCTGTCTGTCTCATGGTGGCAGTCAACATAAGAAATATCAAAACAACACAGAACAAGTCAACCATCGGCGTCATGTCGATATGGGGAGACTTTGTTGGTAATTTAATCTTTGGCATTGTAGTTTTTTATTAATTGATTTAAACCAAAAGATAAATTTAAAATTAGTTGCTTTTCAGTGAAGCAGCAAAATTCTGTGTCAGACTGAATCCTGCTTCGTCAATTTTAAATGTATAAGAATCAATTGTTGATGAGAAATAGTTGAATGCAATGATTGCCATGGTAGATCCTGTGATACCGAAAGCTGTATTAACAAGAGCTTCGGAGATACCGGTTGCAAGAGCAAGGGCATCAGGGGCGCCAGAATGTGCAAGAGCTGCGAATGCACGGATCATACCAAGTACTGTACCAATAAGACCGATCAGCACTGAAATCGAAGCAAGGGTTGAGAAAATAACCATGTTCTTTGACAGCATCGGCAGCTCAAGAGCAGTTGCTTCTTCAAAAGATTTCTGAATTGACAGGATTTTCTGGTCCTTTTCAAGTTCTTTGTCTTTCTGAAGGTCACGGTAACGTGTCAGACCTGCTTTCATAACATTTGCAAGAGAGCCTTTCTGTTTGTCGCAGGCATCCATAGCTTCTTCAATCTTGTCTGATGAAAGAAGAGCCTGAAGCTGACTTACAAATGTGTTTAACCTGCCTTTACCTTTTGCTCTTGACAGTGTGATTACCCTTTCAAAAATGAAAATGATAAGAGTTAAAACGCAGGTCATCAGAATCGGAACAATATAACCACCTTTATAGATGATTCCAAGATAATTACCTTCCAATGCTTGTCCTTTTGGATTGCCACCTTCGAAGTTTACAGGATTACCCATTATTTGTGTGAACAAAATATAGGCAACTATAAAAGCTATTAAAATAGCGCTTGTTGCAAAAACATTCTGCAACACATCTTTGAACGAACTTCCTTGTTTACTCATTTTTTATCGATTTGTTTAGGTTTAAGATTTTTTACGATTTGCAAAGATATATTATGAATTGATTTTTTCCAATAGAGTAAACAATAATGTTAAATTTTTAATATAGTTTAGAATAAATCTCTAAATTTGAAGACCGTTAAAACAATATTATACCCTATACTTTTAATTATTTAAATTATACCTGATTTTGTCTTCAAAAACATTATTGCTCCAGTGTAACATTGTAAACCCTTGACTTTGTTATTGGTATTTCTTGTGATTTATAGCCTTTAGCGCTGATAATCAAAACTTCCGAACCCTGAGGGATCTCAAACTTAAATTCGCCCTTACTGTTAGAAAGGTTCTCAGCTGCAGTATCCTTTACCCTGATTGATGCATAAGCCAGAGGTGCACCTGTTGCATTCTTAATTATGCCTTTGATTTCATTGGGATTGATACCTTTTTTAATCTGCGCTTCGTATTCGTGGATATAACTTATCTGGCTTTTAGCTTGCGCATTCATTGGGTCGAGGGCCAGAATTTTATTGTACGCTTCTGTTGCTCTTGATAAATAGGGGAGCCTTCCATCATTTGTCTTTTCGGTTATAGTTGAGCGTATTTCCACAGAGCCGATCCCATTATATCCTTTTATCTTATACTCCTTATTATTGGGATCCAGATTAATCATCATGTTATAATAATCCTTTGATCTGCTAAAGTTATTGTTCATCATATAGTAATAACTCAGATAACCAAAAGCATCCATCATTGCAGGAGCATTTTTTATAGAATCAGCCTTTGCCACTTCAATAAGTTTTTCAAATTTTGGTTTTGCAAGACCCAGTTTAAAGTCAGGATCCATTTTTGAATTGGTATTGGCAATCATAAGATATGCCGGTACGTAATTTGGAGATTTAACAATAACTGCATTAAAAACTGAATCGGCTGATTTAAAATTTTCCCCGGTATAATATGCTCTTCCTATACGCATGTAATCTTCGGTATTATCTTTAGACGGGTCAATAAGTTTGGTCCAGGTCCTTGCAGCACCTTCATATCTCTTATAGTTATAGTAATTAGTCGCAATCTCGTTCAGTACACTTTTATCATCAGGATTAAAGCTTAGTACTTTTGCATATTCGCTAAAAGCTCTGTCGATTTCTGCATCGGCTTTTGTTTTAGCTATTTCGAGATCTGAAACTTTAGTCGTAAGATCATTCACCCCGACTTTAATCTTTGCTTTTTCAGCAGCTGTCGGAGCTATGGCATATTTTGACTTTTCTTTGTCAAGCTGAGATTTCAGACCGTTAAGCTCTTCAACCATCTTCGAATAATTCTGGTTTTTTTTCAGAAGAATCCTTGCCATATAATAATAGTCCTTTTTAATGATACGGTCCGGGGCAACTGATTTAAAAAGCGTCTCCATATATGACAGTGCTTTATCATAATCGGGTGGATTCTTCTCGTAACTGGAATAGCCTGCAATACGGTTCATATAAGTTCTGGACTTATCAACGAGGAAAATCTCTTCAACATTCTTTATAACTCCATCATAGTCCTTTGCATAGAAAAGGGCATTAACATACTTGGTCTTTGCCGGAATATTACCTGCAGTAAGATCAAGATATTTTTTAAAATTCTCTTTTGATTGATCGAACCTTTGGGCGAGCAAGTACAATTGACCAAGTTCACGATATGCAGGGGCATAGTTTGCATTGAGCTGAATTGCCTTCTCATAATATGGAATTGCTTCCTGTAGGGCGCGTCCTTTAACATATATATTACCGATTTTCATGTTTGCCGTAGGTGACTGCGGATCGGCAAACTCGGCTTGGTTATAAAATGAGATTGCCTTGGACCCTTCATTCACAAGAATATAGATATCTCCGGCAATTAAATAAACATCCCTGCTTTTATTATCAATTTTTATAGCTTCCCTGATAAGAGGCAATGCAATTGAAGTATCAACTTCCACATCCTTTATATATGATTCAGCAATTTTTGCCAGCGCAAACGCATAATCTTTTGCTGGGGGCACTGTCTTTTTAATGTTTTTATAGGGAAGGAGAAAACTCTTTGCCTTAGCACGCATTTCGGTAGCAGTCTTGTTATCTCCGATATAGTAAGCAACTTTAGCCAGACCTATATAATTTAGAGGGTCATTAGGACTTGCTTCGACTCCTTTCTGAAATATTCCTTTAGCTGCTTTTGCTGCCACAGTCAATGAATTGGAAATAGTATCGGCAAAATAATCAAGAAGATAATTTTCTCCTAAAAAGAAATAATTTTTGCTGTTCGCAGGTTCTTTCTGAATCAATTGCTGGAACATCGCCTGGGCTTTATCATACTGTTCACTCCTTGTCAAAAGTGTAGCTGATTCCAGATCCTGTGCTTTAATGTTAAACGAAAAAACTGTCAGCAAAACAACCAGTAAAACTGTTGGTCTTAAAATTAAACGTTTCATAGCTATCATAATTTGATGTCAATTATAGTATTAATTTTTGATCTATTAATTCAATTTTCAAAGATTCGACATTTTTGTTATTAGTTGCTTATTCCTTGTTCCTTGTTCCTCTTAACCGGCACCCTGCACCTAGTGCTTAATCTGAACCAACCTTATCGGCATACAAGCTGGCACCAGTCCCGATTTCAGAACAACCCGTTGTCCCTGTTCTCCACATGCCCAGTTAATAAAACCCGAACCCAATCCTGTGAATGTCTCCCTCGATATAAGATAAATTTCTCTTACAAAAGGATACGACTTGTCATAAATAAAACCCTGTTGCGGTCGATAATAGTTTCCATCATTAATGTACTGTTGTGAAACCGCAACTACATTTATTTTCTTGATAAAACTCATACTGAGTGAATCATCCTTATCACTTATCCAGTTGACACTTATAATCCCGAGAGCATCAGGATTCCTCGAAACATAATTGATAACCTCAGCATTATTTTTGACGGCATAGAAATTTCCGCTCAACGAGTCTTTTATTTCAAAAAGTTCTTTAAAATATCTGATATTCCCCGATTTGTTATTATCAAAAATAATGTGGATATCGTGAAGTTTTGATTTTTCATTGACCTCCTTCCATGTTTTTATTTTACCAAGGAAAATATCTTTGATAGTATTATATTTTAAAAGTGTATCCTTATTTTCCCTGTTAGTAACAATTGCAAGCGCATCATACGCATAAGTTGTGGTTCGAGCAATGATCTGAGTGTCACGCAGGTATTGTATCTGATAATCTGAAAGCTTTTTGCTTGTGACAATTACTTTTACGGAATCTTTCATGAAATCATTTATCACATCAAGCTCAGGCTTATATCCAGGCTTGATCTTTGCATTTTCGTATAAGTGTGTAAATGTAAAAACTTCAGTTTCAATAAGAGGCTGAAATGATTCATCAGCCAAAATCCTGATATTTCCTCTTGTAGGTGTTTCATTGGTTGCTGTTTTACCCATACCTCCGCAAGATGCCAGAATAAGCAGCAATCCAAATAAAGGGAAACGCATATATGATAAAAATTTATGACTGATAATTCTATTCACTATGTTATAGTGTGTTATGCTATTATTCCGGCATGCAATAATAATAAAATTTTGAATAACTGATACTCTGTTCATATTTCTAAATTTAGTTAAGCTTAATATTTTCATTCTATTCACCGCAAAGTGTGTGCCAGGCCCTGAGTGAAGGATGAATAATTTCTTTTCAAAAGTTGCTTTATAGAATATGCGATCTACTCATCATCCTCATCTTTTGTAAAGAAAACCTCAACTATTTTAACGTATGTTCTAAAAGCCCTGTATAAGCCGTAAAAAATGAAAGCTGATCCCAGTAAGACCCGTACGGGCTTGTTAAGATTACTCAGATTAAAATAGAAAACAAAATAAATACCAGCCCCCAGATAGAAAAGAACCATGAATACTGAGAAAATAGCTGTCACCTGTTGCATTAATCTGTCCCCGTTCATCCTGAAATTATTTTAATATCAAATTAACGAAAATTAGATTAATTATCAAAATTAAACTAAATATTTCGTTATGAAAAAATAATTTGATGAAACTCACTGTTCTATTGATGAATGATATGGTTACCTCAATAAAAGTGAACTGTCACCATAACTTAAAAATCTGAACTTGTTTTCAAGAGCAAAGGTATAAATATCTTTCCATCTGTTTCCTGTCCAGGCTGAAATAATAAGAAGAAGAGTGCTTCGAGGCTGATGAAAATTAGTGACCATTCCATTTATCATTCTGAATTTGTATCCGGGAATAATAATAATGCTTGTAGCAGCCTGAAGAAAGATTAAATTCCTTTCATTTATATATTTCAATAAAGCTCCAAGTGATTCCTTAACAGAAACAGTTGTCTCCATTTCATAAGCTTCCCATTGCCCGAGTGAAAGATAAGAACAGGTATCAAAGGGGTTTTTAATAAGTTTAACTCCCAGCCAATAAAGACTCTCAAGTGTTCTGACAGATGTTGTACCTACCGGGATGATTTTTCTCTGATTATCCAGTAGTAATTCTATTGTCTTTGCATTTACGAAAAAATGCTCGCGATGCATTTCGTGACAGGAAATATTTCTGCCTTTTACCGGTTGAAACGTACCTGCACCCACATGCAGAGTTACTTCAACTGATTTTATACCTTTTTCTATAAGCTTTTCAAACACATGATTGGTAAAATGCAAACCGGCTGTTGGTGCTGCAACAGAACCATTTATACTGGAATATACCGTTTGGTATCTTGCAGAGTCTTCAGCCTCATCCTCCCTGTTGATATAGGGTGGCAGAGGAATGTGCCCCGTTACTTCAATTACTTCACCAAAACTTAATTCAGGACAATTCCAGCTAAACTTTATCTGCCATGCTTCACCTTCAGATTGAAAACGCTCTGCATACAGCTTATACTGATCACCTTTATATTTAAACGGGGTCATTAGTATTCCACCCTTCCATTTTTTAAGATTTCCTACTAAACATTTCCATTCAACAGATTCCTTTGAACTGAATGATAATGCATATTCAAAAGGTGAAATAGGCTCGAGGCAGAGAATTTCAATAACAGCTCCGGTCTTTTTATGAAATAGAATTCTGGCCCGGATTACACGGGTATTATTAAATACAAGGAGCGAATCTGAGGGGAGCCAATCATCTATATTTCTGAAAATGTCTTTTACTATTTTGTCCTCTTTATAAATAAGAAGTTGTGATCTGTCTCTTTCACTTACAGGATATTGAGCAATTCGATCTGATGGCAGGTCGTAATCATAGTCATTAATGTCAATATCTCTCATTTGCTCTTGTTGCTCGTTTCTCGTTTTTCATAGCTCGGTTCACACTGTCTCTGTGGTCCTCTGGGCCTTCTCTGTGGCTCTCTGTGTAATAAAAAATGAACTTACACAGAGTAACAGAGAACCACTGAGTTACACAGAGAAAGCGCAATTAGTACTTTGCGGACTTAGTTCTTAAACCTTTGCGTTCCGATAGATATCGGAATTTGCGGTTAATGGATTTTGCCTTTTATTTTTTACTCTTTACTTTTAAGCGGCTTCAAAAATAACCATTATTATATAGTCTACACTCATATCCGCAGTAATTTCTTACCTTTGCAGTGCAGCAGGCTGTTCCATCGACACATCAACAGTGTGTAGGAAAGTCCGGGCAACACAGAGCACCATACTTCCTAACAGGAAGATATCCGTGAGGGTATAGCAGTGTAACAGAAAATAACCATCCCCTTCGGCTTCGCTCAGGGGGATAAGGGTGAAAAGGTGAGGTAAGAGCTTACCGGTCCTGGTGGCAACATCAGGAGACGTACACCTTATGGGTTGAAAGACCATGTATACCGGCGAACAGGACTGCTCGTCCGATGCCGGGGGGTGGGTCGTATGAGCACGGTAGTGATATCGGGCCAAGATAAATGATGGAACCGGTTTTAATATCTTTTTAGAGACCAAAACCTTACAGAATCCGGCTTACAGGCCAGCTGCTTAAAAAAATGACGGGCAATTGTCCGTCATTTTTATTGACATACAAGTATATATTATGTTTTCGAAAAATCAAATCCGGAATTTACTTGATTTTAAATAGACTGTCATCCATGGGAAGGTCAATTTCAACTTTGGTGAAAGTAATCACGAAATCCATCCCCTGTGCTGATGATGTTGTTTTCATGGGTATTAAGACTCCGTTGGTTTCAGTATAATCTGACGGATATGAATCGATTGTTATTGTCATACCATTTTGTGATGTTGTCATAGATGTCTTTACCAGGAGAAAAGAGGTTTTGTCGATAAACATGTCAATAACATTTCCTCCTTCGATGGTAGCTTTTAACTTATAGGCCGGTTTTTCATTTACTTTGTCTTCACCTTCCAAAGCAAGTTGACCATTCTTTAAATAGATAGCCATGGAATTCTGGAACATGCTGCTTCTAAGAATCTGTTTAATCTGGTCCGGAGTCATTTCCACCGATTCGGTTGAACCTGTCATCGGATTTAATACATAGCCTTTCTCTCCATCGAAAACCTGAATCATATCCTGTCCGTTAAAACTAGTTACAGTCTTAATTTTATTCGGATTTTTCATCCACATTACCATAGGCATTTCCATCCCCATCATCGACATATTAGCAGTGATCTTAATCGTTTTTAAATTAGCAACCTGGTCCAGTTTGTTGGCCGCGGTATACTTCTTCACTATTTCTTCGACTGTTTGGGCATTTATGACAGACATTGTTATCAATCCTGCCATCATTAAAATCAGTTTTTTCATAAATTTGATATTAAGAATTAGTAATTAAATGAATTTATTGTCTTTCTCAATGCAACGAGCTTAATTAACAGGTTATCCATCCCGGAAAGCTTAAGCATGTTTGCTCCATCCGATTTTGCAACAGCAGGGTTTGGATGAGTTTCAATAAAGATACCATCGGCTCCCACACTTATAGCTGCCTTGCCTATTGTCTCTATCATTTCCGGTCTGCCTCCGGATATACCTTCCTCTCTGTTAGGTTGCTGCAGCGAATGAGTAATATCCATAATTACAGGAACACCTATCTGTTTCATAATGGGAATATTTCTGAAATCAACAACAATATCCTGATAACCAAACATATTACCCCGGTCCGTAAGCATAATGTTGTTGTTTCCTGATTCCCTTACCTTCTCCACGGCAAACTTCATGGATGATCCTGATAAAAACTGACCTTTCTTAATATTAATCCATTTTCCCGTTTTTGCTGCAGCTGCCAGAAGATCGGTCTGTCTGCATAAAAAAGCCGGTATCTGCAATATATCCACATAATTAGCTGCTATCTCGGCTTCATCGGGGTTATGAATATCAGTAATAACCGGAACAGAATACCTCGTTCTTACTTCTGCAAGAATCTTAAGCGCTTTAATATCGCCAATTCCTGAAAATGATTCTCCCTTCGACCTGTTAGCTTTTCTGTAAGATGATTTGAAAACAAAAGGAATCTGGTATGTTTCAGATAATCGCTTCAGATGCTCTGCTGTTTCAAATACAATCTCTTCACTTTCAACAACACAAGGCCCTGCAATCAAAAGGAAATTGCCAGATTCAATAAATTTTATCCCGGGAATATTTAGTCCAACTTTTGACATATTTAAACAAAGTTAAAAAAATATTTTATATAAAGAATTGTCTACTTATTTTAATCTGTGAACCTCTGTGCCTCCTCTGTGTCACTCTGTGAAAGTTCTTTTTTTCTTTTGTTACACAGAGAAAGACAGAAAAGCACAGAGTGACCTTAGAGTTACTTTTTAACGTAGTTATAGATATCTTTCCACATAACAGAAAGTTTTTTTCTGATCTCTTCCTCCTTGGAATTGATCCCCGGATCATAAAAAACAGTTCCCTTTATTTCCTCTGGGAGAAAATTATCAGGAACAAAATTTCCGGTATAGCTATGCGCATATTTGTATTCTTTTCCATAACCCAGATTCTTCATAAGGCTGGTCGGAGCATTTCTGATATGCAAAGGGACAGGAAGATCACCTTCAGATTTGACAGTCCCGATGGCATCTTCAATTGCCATATACGTGGAGTTGCTTTTCTGAGAAGTTGCAAGGTAAACTGCAGCTTCCGATAAAATAATTCTTGATTCAGGCCATCCGATAACATTTACAGCTTCAAAGCAAGCCTGGGCAAGAAGCAAAGCATTTGGATTTGCAAGACCAATATCTTCAGCAGCAAGTATCAGCATCCGTCTCGCAATAAATTTCGGATCTTCTCCTCCTTCAACCATGCGAGCCAGCCAGTAAACTGCTGCATTTGGATCACTTCCTCTCAGCGATTTTATAAATGCAGATATAATATCATAATGCTGTTCTCCATTTTTATCGTAAAGTGCAAGATTCTTCTGAACATGTTTTAATACCATGTCATTACTGATAATTATTTTTTCAGGAGATACTTCATCAGCTTCAGAGCTGACAACAAGTTCAAGAGCATTATACAGTTTTCTTGCATCGCCCCCTGAGACACGTATAAGAGCCTCATGTTCTGCAATTTCAATGTTATAGGCAGCAAGGTAACTGTCCTTTTTTAATGCTTTATTCATTAATTGAAGAAGCTCCTCTTCTGTTAACGGGTTCATTACGTAAACCTGGCATCGTGAAAGGAGCGGGGATATGACCTCAAAAGAAGGATTCTCTGTTGTTGCACCGATCAGAGTTATTATTCCCTGTTCAACAGCACTCAGAAGAGAATCCTGTTGTGATTTATTAAACCGGTGAATCTCATCTATAAATAAAATGGGGTTTGGCTGGTTAAAGAATTGCTGATTTTTTGCTTTCTCAATCGTCTCCCTCACATCTTTGACTCCTGAATGTACGGCACTCAGATGAAAAAAAGGTCTTTTAAGCGTGTTGGCTATGATACCCGCAAGTGTTGTCTTACCAACTCCGGGAGGACCCCATAAAATGAATGAAGGGATATTTCCCGATTCAATCACCTTCCTTAAAACTGCATTCTTGCCAACCAGGTGTTCCTGTCCGCAAAATTCACTGAGTTTTTTTGGTCTTAACCTTTCAGCAAGTGGTTGATTTGCCAGCATCATAAAAATGTTTGTGTAAAAGTAATAAAACAATTATTGATCTCACAGATATTGTCACTGATGCCATATTAATTATTACTTTATTGCTATTATTGTAATAGTTATTGAGTCTGATTTACTCATAATCCTTCGTGACCCTTTGAGCAATCCTTAGTGGGAATTCGTGATTAAATTTTTTTACCATTAAGGTGCACAAAGTACAACACAAAGTAGTACAAAGAAATACAGTTATTTAATCAGATTCATGAAAAGTTAAATGAAGTAAATAGTATGAATAAGACTTTAGCCATTTTTTTAGGGTTGATAATTTTTACCGGATGTTCGGTAAAACCCAATAAAGAGAAAGATAAATTGATTGAAGGTCAGAGTGTTGTCGCTGACAATGGAATGGTGGTTTCAGCTCACACTCAGAGTTCAAGGATAGGTGTCAGTATCCTTCAGAAAGGTGGTAATGCTGTCGATGCCGCAGTGGCTACCGAGTTTGCTCTTGCTGTATGCTACCCTGAAGCTGGAAATATAGGTGGAGGCGGATTTATGCTGATAAGGACAAGTGATGGAAAAACCGATGTGATTGACTACAGGGAAAAAGCTCCGATACATGCATCACCTGATATGTATCTTGATAAAGCAGGCAATGTCTCATATGGATTGAGTACTGAAACTCATCTTGCCAGCGCGGTACCCGGAACAGTGGATGGAATGATCAATGCACATTTAAAATATGGAAAACTCCCGTTTAAAGAAGTAATTCAACCTGCAATCGACCTTGCAGAAAAAGGATTTCCACTTACCGGAAGGCAAGCTGAAGAGCTTAATTCCAACAGGAAATCGTTCATTGATCGAAATTCTTTCAGACCTGCCTTTGTGAAAGATTCATTGTGGAAAGAGGGAGATATTTTGATTCAAAATGCCCTCGCTGAGACTCTTAAGAGGATCAGAGATAATGGAAGGGATGGATTCTATTCCGAAAAGACTGCCCGACTTATAATCAGGGAAATGAAAAAAGGCAACGGAATTGTATCTGAACAGGATTTAAAAGAATATAGGTCAGTTTCCAGAGAAGCTCTGCATGCTGACTATAAGGGCTACAAAATTATTACCATACCACCCCCCTCAAGTGGCGGGATTATTCTGATCCAGCTTCTTAAGATGGTCGATCCCTATCCGATCAGAGAATGGGGGTTTCATTCCTCCCGGACAATTCATCTGATGATTGAAGCTGAGAGAAGGGCCTTTGCGGACCGTTCCCAGTATCTGGGTGATCCTGGTTTTATACAAATACCTGCTGATCAACTAGTTAATAGGAAATACTTACATAACAGGATGAGCACATTCGACGAAAACAGAGTTTCCCCATCAAAGGAAATACGACCCGGTTCTCCTGAAGGATATACAAGCGAGGAAACGACACATTATTCAGTAGTTGATGGGAAAGGAAATGCTGTTTCTGCCACAACTACTTTAAATAATACATTCGGAAGCAGTATAGTTGTAGACAGCGCAGGATTCCTGTTGAACAATCAGATGGACGATTTTTCTGTTAAACCGGGCGTCCCTAATATGTACGGACTGGTTGGTGGTGAAGCCAATTCTGTTCAACCTGGCAAAAGAATGCTGAGTTCGATGACACCAACAATTATAGAAAAAGAGGGAAAACTTTTTCTGGTCGTTGGATCCCCGGGGGGTTCGACTATCCCCACAACAGTTTTTCAGGTTATTGTTAATGTCCTCGATTTCGGGATGAATATCAGCCAGGCAGTTGATGCAGGAAGATTTCATCATCAATGGTTACCCGACTGGATCAGTTATGAAAAAAATGCAATTGACAGCCTTACTTCTGAAGAACTTAAAGAGATGGGCCACTTCCTAAAGGAACGTGTATCAATAGGTAGCGTCAATGCTATCATGATACTTCCTGATGGGAAAAAAGCAGGGGGTGCTGACAATAGGGGCAATAATTCATCCTGTGGTTACTGACAGTTTTTGCGGTTCAGAAATTTTTACTAAATTGCCTCAAATTTATTTTCTTTAAAATAAATAAATTAATACATTTAACAATTTAAATTGGCATTTTGGTTATAATCAGGTTATAGTTATTGTATTTGAATACATTCAGATATATTCAGTTATGAAAAAAACTCTGCTAATTGTAGTTATCATCCTGGCAGTAATTATTGCCCTGCCTGTAATTAATCTGATCCGCTGGAGTTTTCAAACGAAAAAGCCATTGGGTATTATTATAGTTGATAAGACGGTGCCAACCCTGGAACGTGATCATCACAAGTCATTTAACTGGATTCTGACTAATGAAAGATTTGTAAAAAAGGAAAAGAAGACAAGTTATTCCTATAAAAAGGATTATTACGGATTTATTCCAAAACATCCGATACGCGAAAGACTATGGGATAAGAATGAATATCGTCTGACTGATCTGATTAACCTTGCTGAAAAAAATGATGCTATTTATTTTACTGATACTTATGGGATATTTTTTAATGACTGGTATAGAGGTCTAAACAAAAGCCGCAGGTCAAGAAAAATATACGGCGGACTTAACAATAATGACTTCCTGCTTATAAAGGAAATGAAGGACAGGAATAAGCTCATTATATTGGAATATAATTCATTCGATTATCCGACAGCACAATTTGAGTCTGTCAGAACTCAGGAAAAACTTGGAATAACCTTTGCAGGCTGGACAGGAAAATACTTCAGCTCTCTTGACACGACCAGCAAAGATTTCCCGATATGGATGACAGCTATGTACCGTAAAGAGTACAAGAAGCCCTGGACATTCAAAAAATCCGGCATCGTTATTATCAAAGAGAAAGATATTGTGATCCTCGAGGAAGGGATACATCTCAAAAATCCGATACCCCATATAATTTCAGATACAGCAATCAGTAAAAAGTACGGAGTTCCGGAATCAGTTGCATTTGACCAGTGGTTTGATATTATCGACCCGCTTCAAAATAAGATTATATCAAAATTTAAGCTTGATACAACACCAATTGGTGATAGCCTGTTGATTAATAATAACTTGTTAAGTGAGTTTCCTGCCGTAGTTCAGGAACCGGTTTCTCAGAGAATCTACTATTTTTCAGGGGATTTTGCAACTTACAATGTTCCGTTCTGTACTTCCAGATTTATAGGAGTTGAGAAACTTAAAGGATTTCTTTATTCAGATAAACCGGAAGATACCAGAAGATTTTTCTGGCTCTACTACAGACCACTCATCAAAGGTATTTTCAATGACTATTATGCTTCTTTAAATAAAAAATAACTGACCTGAAACTCATTTCAAAAAAGTACAGGATTATAAAGATCTGTACTTTTTTTTTTGCCCCCAACCTCCCAAGCGGTTGCATCTTAGCAAGATGAACCCCCTTTTATTCCCCCAAATGGGGGAAAAACACTCACTGTTTTAGTTTAATTAGCCTAAGTGTCAGAGTATTATCGCCCCCTTGGGGGAGATGCCGCAAAGCGGCAGAGGGGTTCTTCTCACGAAACAGAATCCCCATTGGAACATTCAGCCTCTTCGCTTTCCTGTATGGAGCAGGAACCGGAATGAATTCGATCTGGTTATTTATTCTGCAAACTGGCCGGAAAGCAGAAGAAGTGCCTGGACTACACTTATGAAAGCACGAGCCATCGAAAATCAATGTTATGTGGCCGGATCAAACAGAACCGGAACCGATTGTGAAGGAATTAAATATTGCGGCGATTCAATGATTATTGATCCGCGTGGAGAGATCATTGCATCTGCCAGTTCTGATGAGGTGTGTTCAATTTCAACGGAAATATCCATTACAGAATTGTCCGATTTCAGGAAAGAATTCCCTGTCCTCAACGATGCTGATGATTTCAAAATAAATATCTGACACCTCTTTTTTATCCTGGAATCAACGAATTTTTACTTAATACGAACCCTCGCCCTGAGCCCTGAGCTCTGAGCCCTAAGTCCTTAACTTAATGCACCTCCATCTGAATCAGATTCAATTCAGACAAACGATCAGGTTCTGATAATACGATAGAGATTTCTGAGACTCAACAAGAATCATGCCCTTATTAACCGGTTTGTAATGCATAGTATGCTCACTGTGGGCCTTATGCTCTTTCAGACAGAACAGACAACTGTTTGCCTTTTTAAAGTGTCGTTGGCCCTCCCTGACGGCATTACGATCCAAATTGAACGCACCGAGGTAAATCCTCTTTTTATAATCCGGCAAAAAAGGACACCCTTCCTTATGCACGGCATGATGCTCATTTGTCTGCGGCCTGATAGCCACATAATACTTTGAAATCATATTTAAATATTTTAAAGTTAAAAACAATCATCATTTCTTAAAGCATACTCACAATAAACAGGCAGTATATTTTATCCTTTTAATCAAATTGCAGAGTTTTATCGGGTTCCTTAATAAATTGTTACCAGCAATTTTGCAATTTTATAGAAATATGCAATAGATATGGTTCCTTAAAAAAGAGATTTCTCTTTGAATATCAGATGTTTTATTATTTATATTTATTTATCTTATAATGCTTTAACAGCTTTAGTTTTTTACCCTGACATGAATCAATACTAATCTTCAGGTAACATTTCGGTACATATCCCGATATAACGTCAAATTTTAATTTAAATCTACAAAATCATGAAAACAACAGACAAATCAGCAGAAACAAACAGAAATTTTGATCAGTTAATTTCTAAATTCTCAGAAAATGAGATATTAAACCCTCAGGCAATGAGCTATATTAGAGGGGGCGATGGTAACGGAAGTGAACCAATTATAATTATTCCGAAATTCTGAAGATAACTTAGCAATTGCTTTTCTCTTTGTAAAAGCGCATTTCCAATTCGGGGATGCTCTTTTTTTTGTTGTACTTATTTTTTACTATTTTGGTAAATAATTCAACTTTAAAAAAGAATCGCCATAACTTTGAGAATTGAAAAAGATTATTTTATTTTTTTTCATCGCATTTTTACTTTCTTTCTCGGATAATTCTGAAGCTCAGAACCAGGATAAAAAACTGTTATTTCAGAGATTCAGGGAACAATATAATGCCGGGGACCTGATTAACGCAGAAGGGACTTTGCATCTATTTCTTAAATTCAAAGTCCCTCTTACTGAAGGACAGTTGACAGCTGCATATAATAATCTTGGAGCAGTTTATACATTTCTAGGAAGATATAAAGATGCTCTTGATTATTACAATAGGGCTGAAAATATAATTAGTAATAAACAAAGAGACTCTATTTCATTGGGCATTATTTATATTAATAAAGCTATTATTTATGGTTATCAAAAATCATATTCACTGGCAACTGAATATTTTGAAAAAGGGATTCGAATCTATTTAAATCAAAATAGTAGTGAAAATAATGTTATTTCAGGTTTAGCATCAGCATACCTGAATTCCGGAATAGTTTTTCTTGAAACTAAAAATTACAAATCAGCCTTAGAAAATTTTAAAAAAAGTGCTGATATAAAATCAAGATATAAAATACCTGGACTGGAACTTGTTTATTTGAACTTTGCCAAAACCTATGTAATAACTAAGAATCCAATAAAAGCTGAAGAATATTACTTAAAAAGTATTTCAGGTTTTAAAAATGAATTTGGCGACGAGTATTATAGAGTGGCTGAAGTATATTTCGATTATGGCTTGTTTCTGAGGTCTGTTGGGAAAAATATTGAAGCTCTTGAGATACATAAGAAAGCACTGGAAATTTGTTTGAAAAACTATGGAGAAAAACATACCCTTGTTTCTTTATCTTATAAGCATATCGGTGACGATTACCTTCATCAGAATAAATTAGATTCTGCTCTTTATTTTTATCAGCAATCTCTAATCGCTGTTGATAAAACCTTTGATAATCCCGATATTTTCACTAATCCATCTATTGATTCATCACTTTTTGATATACGTCTCCTCGATAACCTGAAAAGCAAAGCCCAGGCTCTTGAGCTTCTTGCCGTTGAACAGAATGATCCGGGAATGAAACTTAAAACGATGGGTAAAAGTCTGGAGACAATTGAGCTGACGCTTCGGCTAATCGACAGGATCAGGAATAATTACCCGTCGGAGGAGAGCCGAATCTACCTGGCTGAAAATGAGAAAGAAACATATCTGTTTGCAACTCATCTTGCATATAGCTTATACTCAACGACTCATGAAGAATCAATAGGAATTAAGATGTATGGCATTGCCCAGAAAGCAAAAGCAGCAGTTCTCCGCAACGAGATCACCGGGAATGAATTACTATATTCTGCAGGTATCCCTGATTCACTCCGGGAAAAACAAAACAGGCTCACGGGAAATATTGCAGCATATAATAACCTGATCCTTGAAGAAACACGCAAAACAAATCCTGACAGTAATAAGATATCGCTGTGGAAAGATGCTCTCTTTGATATGAACCGCGAAAAAGAAAATGTATCTGACAATATTGAGAGAGTATTCCCACAATACCACGATCTCATCAGAAAAACGGAACCGGTGTCAGTGCAACTGATCCAGAAACAATTGAAAAAAGATGAAACTATTGTTGATTACCTACTGTCAAATCAATATTCCGGAGAAAAAAGGAAACTATATATCTTTTTAATTTCCAGGGACAGTCTTGAGTTCCGGGAGGCCTGGCTCGATTCGCTTTTCGTAAAAAATGCAGAAATAATACGTGAAACAGCCAATCCCTCAATAGCTGGCGGGGCTCAAAATTCCAGTTTCATTATCTATACCGGCGCACTTAATTATATGTACAATAACCTTATCAAACCGGTAGAAGATCTTTTCAGGGGGAACAAACTCATCATCATCCCTGACGAAGAGATCGGATGGCTTTCTTTCGATGCATTCCTGAAAATTAAGCCTGAGTCGGATCAAACTGATTATGAACGACTTCACTACCTTATAAATGATTATACTTTTTCCTATGGTTACTCTTCATCAATGATATTCAACAAAAACAGCAGGGTGAGAAGAGGAGCGGAGGTATTCACATTCTCTCCGGATTATCATAGTACAATTGTCTCCGGCAAAATACTCTCCTCCCTTCAGGGTGCAGGTGTTGAGATCGGATCTATTCACAAATGGTTCAGGGGTAAAAACTTTAGAGGTGAAAATGCTACAAGAGCAAATTTTATCCAGGCATTACAAAATCCTGTCATCTTTCACCTGGCTATGCATTCGATGTCAGATAGTTTAAACTCCAGGTACTCTTACCTGATTTTTGATACTCATAACGATTCCTCCAAAGAAAATAAACTATATAATTATGAGATAAGCCTGAACAGAATAAAATCTCCAATGGTTGTCCTTAGCGCCTGTAACTCAGGCACCGGAACATTATACTATGGCGAGGGATTAATGAGCCTGGCGCGCAGTTTCACTCTTGCAGGAGCATCGTCAGTTATCAAAACCGCATGGGAGATAAATGATGAGTCAAGCGCGGCTATAATAACACATTTCTATTGGCATCTTTCAAAAGGAAAAGAAAAAAATGAAGCAATGCGGCTGGCAAAACTTGAATATCTGAAGAGCTCTTCGCCTGCATTTACAAATCCTTATTACTGGGCAGCTTATGAAGTACTGGGCGACAATGCGCCGGTAGCACGAAATATTGTCGGATCTGTTATTATCGTAAGCCTGGTTGTGATACTTTCAGTCGGAATGCTCTTATTCTATTTCAAACGGCGCAGAATCTTTTCTGACCGATCGCGGTAGAAGCCGGTTGACTTGGCAAGATTCTCAAAACATTCAGTGGCTTTTGGTTTATTGCCGGTTTTAAGATATGTCAGACCGAGATACCACCTTGACTCTTTTCCATATTCACCGGAATCGTTCACAACTCCTGTAAGAAGATTAATGGTCTGATCATAATTCCCAAGTGCAAGTTCTGTTAAACCCATGAAGAACCGGGGTGACATAACAGTCGGATCTTTTTGTATTACATCTGCAAACCCTTTTGCTGCTCTCTCGTAATCACCTGTCTTATAACTACCGATAGCTGAAGAATAAATGTCTGGTTCATTATTATTCATGCTCCGGGTTACTGGCGATATGGCTTCAAATGGTTTATAGTATGAGGTAAAAAGATTTTCAGGATTATAAGATGGGAGAAGAGTTTTTATCAGTATGAAAGCACCAATCAGAGCTGCAGCCGCGAGTGAAGCATATCGTACGAAGAGGGGCCTGATTTTTACAGGTTTAATCTCTTCGGAATTAATTGAACTTGTAATGAAATCTCTGATCTCTTCTGTTTTCGAGTCGCGTCCACCGTCCCTCTGTTTGTTTTCGTGCCACTCTTTGACCCATTCAGCAGTTATCTCTTTTAATTTGTTATCTCCGATCTCCTGTTTAATCTGACTTATCTCATCAATCAGGTTCTCTTCTGATGCTGCCTCAGAAAATGCTTCCCTTATGAATTTCTCATTATCCTTATTTCCTGAAATGTTCTTATTATAACCCGATATCATTCCTCTGACAGCTTCCTCTGTTACTGAAAGGGCAGGGTCGTTCTTTACATCCTCAACGTCGAGACATCCCTTCATGTATTCACTTATAGTTCTAAAAAGAGCCGAATCGTCGCTGTCAGCCATCAGGTCTTTCTCAAATCCATCTCTCGTCCTGTTGCTGATAACCTCCCTCTGTTTGCCGTTAATATGTCTGATCCGTTTGGTCATTTCTATTTATTAAACTTTCTTTTAATTACCTGGTCTGTTTTTTCCCTTGTTGCTTGTTGCTTGTTACTCGTTAACTTTTATCTTTTTACTTTTGTCTTTTTACTTTTGTCTTTTATCTTTTTTCCTTCCGCCTTCCGCCTGTCTAATACACCACCTCCCTCGCTGCAATCTCCTTAATCATTATCTGTTTATACTCAGGATGACTCTTTACTTTTTCCGTCAGCTCACTTTGAGCCTCGGATTTTTTCTTTCTTACATAACCATAGGTATAACCAAGTTTATCGGCTATATCCTGGGGTGACATCTCCTTCCAGTAAAGTTTCAGTATCTTTTTACTTATCGGGTCCAGTGTCTTAAAAACATCCTGAAAAATCTCATCATACATCTGACGATCGAGCTGTTCGGTAAAATCCTTTTCATTATCAGGTTCGGTTCTTCGAGTAAGGTAATTGTTAGCAGCCTGGCGTTTCTCGAGAATCGTTTTCCAGAGGTGCTCGCATACGGAATACAGGAAAGTCTTGAATTTGCAGGTAAGAATAAATTTTCTATCGTCTAACTTTTCGAGCATTATAATGAGCCCATCCTGGAAGATATCGCGCGCATCTTCAGTTGTACCTCCCTTCTGGTTAACCATGAACCTGATCATTGGCATATACCTGTCCGAGAGGTAATGAACCACGTAGCTCTGACGGTTTCTCAGGCATTCGATGATCTCATTATCAGTGTACTCTTTCACAGTAATCGATAATTTCTGCAGATTTTTGATATTGCAATTCAAAGATACTCATTTTTTTAATTCACAACTTTAAATAAAACCGGCTGATGAAGTAACAATTTAATACCAATTCCTATTAACCTTATGTTTTAATCCTTATTTTACGAAAGCGTTATTGTAAGGAGTTGATAATGTGTACTTTGTTGATTTCTTAAAATGAGATTGACAGAGTTGTTCTCTATTTATTGATAAAGTGAAAGTAAGGAAGATAAATAAAAAGATAAATAAAAATAAGATAATTATGAGACAAGAATCTTCTCCCGACTATCTTAATAGCCGCTTCACCAAAGAGGTGGAAGAACAATTCAATAATTCAGGAGACTTCATTTGCCAGGCCATTGAAAATGCTGATGGCATACCATATCATCTCATTTTCGCTCCGGTTATAGGAGAGGGAAACTACCTGAATGTAGGAAACGGGATCAAACAACTTCTTGGCATAGAACCAGGAGAGTTCACGGAGAAACTTTTTCAGGCAATGATTGAAGAGATCATTCCTCTCTGTGATGATATTCCTTTGAACCGGGTTGAGTCGCGTGAAAAATTTATCAACAGGGGAATTCTGAAATATAAAGCTGAAATTTTAGTCACAACTCCCGGCGGGGAGAAAAAATGGATCAGGGAATCTGCGTTACCGGTGGTTGATGATAAGACAGGTAAGGTGACCGGTATGTTCGGGATATTCTTCGACATCACTGAACACAAACTGATCCTCCTCCAGCTTGAAAAAGCCAGGGAAAAGGCAACCGAGAGCGACAGGCTGAAAAATGCATTCCTTAACAATCTGTCTCACGAGATAAGGACCCCGCTGAATGCAATTGTCGGCTTCTCCACACTGCTTGGTGAACCCGGAAATGTAGGGGATCAAAGGATGGAATTTATGGATATAATAACCCACAGCTCCGATCATCTGCTCGAGATAGTGGACGACATTGTTGAAATATCAAAAATTGAAGCAAAAGCCGTAAGGATCATCAGGAAGGAGACAAATCTCAACCAAATGCTCCAGAGGGTGTACGACAGGTTCAGATCACCGGCAGCTGAAAAGAATCTCATTCTGCGGTTTGATGCTCATATGGATGAAAAAGAGATCAGCATTATTACAGACGGTTATAAGCTGTTCCAGGCGCTGACGAACCTGGTGGGCAATGCAGTGAAGTTCACGAAGGAAGGAAAAGTTGAATTCGGATTTAGTTTAAAAGCAGATAATATTGAATATTATATCTCCGATACCGGTATTGGTATTGCCGGGGAACATCAGCCCTATATATTCAACGCCTTCTACCAGGCAGAGAGCAACAGTATGCAGCGATATGAAGGTACCGGTCTTGGATTATCTATAGCGAAGGCCTATATTGAGCTGCTTGGTGGTGAGATATGGTTTACCTCTCAACCCGGCGAAGGGTCGGTGTTCTATTTTACCATACCTTATACCACAGATATAAGCCTTTAGATCATTGTAGACTTTTACGGTACGGTTATTAATTCCCTGATTAATCATAAATTAGGTCTGAGGAAAGGAATTTTTATGTTTTCAATTCGAAAAAAATGAATAGAAATTAATAAAGTGATCATAATGATTTGTTGTGCTCCACTCCCCATATCGTGAAATCGAGATTAATTTCTCCTGCTAAGGTGAAACTTTTTTAAAATTTTGAAAGGAATTTAGAGCGAAATATTCTTATATAGGTTATGAATAAAGGAATGCGGATTAAAAATAACAAAATTTGACGGTAGTCTAAATATGAATAATATCATTTGATTTAATAACCATTAAATTATAAAAAAATGAAGAAATTAATTTTTAAAATTTTACTACAATTAATTATTTGTAGTATTATGAGTTTGAGTTTATTAGCTCAAAATCATCCTATTTATGTTGGCCAAAGATTATCACCAGGTTACGATATTGGTGTAAATACTAGCAATGGACAAACCGGATGGCTTTCGGATTCATTAAGTTACATGAAAATGGTATATCCATCTAACCAAACTTGGGGTGCTGTATTTATAACAGTTGGAGTACCCACAAACTCACCACGTCCTTATAGGAATTTTGCTATGTACAGATCAATTTCATTAGAAATGAAAGGAGCTAAAGTTGGAGAAAATGTAGATATCGGAATAAAAGACAATACTGATTTAGATAATGGACAAGAAACAAAAATAGCTGTCACACTGACTATAAAATGGAAAGAGTATGAGTTTTTATTAAATAGGTTTGTTACGGCTGATTTATCACATTTGTATGTTCCTATTGAATTCGTTTTTGGAGATTTGAATGGTAGTACTGTCTATTTTAAAAACATAAAATACAAACAATAAAATATGAAGGTCCTCAAAAATATTAATTTAATTTCCATATCAACAGCATTCATCGCATTGCTGGCACTATTTGTGTCTATTTCCGATAGTATAATTACAAGGAAACATAATGAGTATTCTGTCACACCTATCCTTAATATTTCAATTCAAGAGATCAATGGCATTTATGGATTGTTTTTATCTAATCAAGGATATGGCCCGGCACTGATTGATTCTTGTGTGATTTTTTACAAGGGGGAAAGAATGAAATTATCAAAAAAGGTATGGGAAGAAATATTTAGTTTAGAATATTCAACAGAACCAATTGATTTTAGTATTAAAAAAAAATATATAAATAATGGATTTGTAGTTCGAATTGGTGAGGATATTCCTGTATGGGGAGCAACAATAGATGAATTAAAAGGAGATTATAAAAAAATAGAAAGTTCAATATCCAATATTTCAATGAAGATATATTACCATTCTATTTATAATCAGAAATTTACAACTGAGTAATTTAAATACTGTACAACAATCGGGTATAGGCAAGTTGCTTGTCACAGTTTTTGCGAGATTTGGTACTATCTCCAGGACTGCAAAAACCTCGCCAGTCCCGATTAATCCTGAACTGTCTCGTCCTGAAATAGGTTGACACTTTTTTAATCAACCTAAGGAGGAATGAGCATGGAAATAGAACAAGTACCTGCGTTTAAAAGATGGTCGAACCAATACAGTTACGCCTTCAAAATGGAGGTGATACAGGCCATCGAAAGTGGGCAGCTGTCACAACGACAAGTTAGCCGTAAATATGGTGTTAACAGAAGAACTATCCATGATTGGATTAAAAGATTTGGTAATCTTGAGAAAAAATATCTGGATATGGGAGAGAAAACACCCCAGCAAGAGCTGGTGGAACTCAAGGCAAGGCTCCGCACCCTAAATGCTGAAAACAAGACTCTGAAGTACATTATGGAGATCATCCAGGAGGAATACGGTGAGGATGTAGTAAAAAAGTACTTGCCCGGACTGCAATTAAAAAAGCCTCCAAAGAAGAAATCAAAGTCAAAGTAAAGGCAATCTGCAAGCTTCTCGGGCTCAGTCGCCAGGCTTATTACAAAAGAAACCAGGCGTATAGCTGAAAGAAAAAAACTGAAGAAAAGATTATCTCATTTGTTCAGCAGCAAAGAGTTATGATGACTAGAATTGGTACAAGGAAACTCTATTATCTTATCAAGCCATCGCTTGAAAGAGAAGGCATAAAATGTGGCCGTGATAAGCTCTTTGCACTCTTAAAATATGAAGGAATGCTTGTTAAGAAGAAGCGGAATTACATGCGGACAACTAACTCATATCATCGCTTTTATAAGTATCCAAATCTTATTAAAGACATTGAGATTAATCGGGCTGAGCAAGTCTGGGCGAATTATATAACATACATCAGGACCAGCGAAGGGTTCATCTACCTGAGCCTGATAACTGATGTGTATCCCAAGCAGATCGTAGGATATCAGCTATCAGATAACTTAAAAACTATTAACTGCATTTATGCACTAAAAACGGCTATTAAAAACAGAAAATATCCTGAGAGATCCCTGATCCATCACTCTGATCGTGGCTTCCAGTATTGTAGTCCTGATTATATTGAAACACTTGAGAGTAACCACATTGACATCAGCATGACCACTAAACATGATCCGTATGAGAATGCTGTAGCTGAAAGAATTAATGGGTTTCCTGGATAGCCAACGCGCAAGCAAGAGTTTTGCAGCCCATCCCTGCAACCTTCCCTTCGCTGCAAAACACATGTTTTTTTGCCTACCCGGACTACAATGTGACAACGATTCTGTAACTTTAAGATTTTAACCTTGGCAGATAAATGGAGATCAATACATTAAACTTAAGAAATTCAATTAATAAAGCGTATCTGAAAGTCAAACCAAACAGGACCCAGATTGAGACTTTCAAGAATAACATTACCAACCTCTTTGATCAGATAAAAGAATCTGAATCAGAAGAGTTTCATAAAAATATTATTTCTGAATTTCTTAAGAACACCTACTATTCCCATAACAATTACATAAATACAAAGGGTAGATCTGATCTGGTTATACATAATGGAAAAGACTCAAAATCAACCGTTGGCGTACTATTCGAGGCAAAAAAACCTGGTAATAAATCGGAAATGCTGACGTGTGAAAATATTAACACTAAAGCATTCCATGAGCTGATACTTTACTACCTACGAGAGAGAATCTCCAATAAAAACATCGAGGTTAAACACTTAGTAATAACTAACATTTTTGAATGGTTTATTTTTAACTCAAATGATTTTGAAAAGCTCTTTGCCGAGGATAAAAGTATTGTTAAACAATTCACAGACTTTGAAGAAGGCAGGCTTTCCGGGACAAATACAGATTTTTTTTATAAGAATATTGCCGAACCATTTGTCAATAAATTGGAATCAAAGATTTCGGTAACTCACTTTGATATAAGAGATTTTGAATCAACAATTAAAAATGCCGACAGGGAAGATGACAACAAGCTTATTGCTTTATACAAGATTCTATCTCCCGAACATCTGTTGAAACTCCCTTTTGCAAATGACAGCAACAATCTTGACAAAACCTTTTACAACGAATTACTTCATATCATCGGACTTGAAGAGACAAAAGAAGGAAGTAAGAAACTTATTGGAAGAAAAACTGAGAAAAAAAGAAATTCCGGTTCATTAATTGAGAATTCTATAACAATCTTAAAATATGAAGATTGTCTCAATCAATTACCGAAACTATCTGATTATGGAAGTAACAAAGAGGAACAATTATTCAATATAGCATTGGAACTGGTTATAACCTGGATAAACCGGATTCTGTTTCTGAAATTGCTTGAAGGCCAGCTCATCAAATATAACAACGGAGATAAGACATTTCGCTTTCTTAATATAGAAAGAATTCATGATTATGATGAACTTAACAAGCTATTCTTTCAGGTTCTTGCTGTAAGAGAAAGTGACCGCAATGAAGCAATCTCAAAAAAATTAGGAAACGTTCCATATCTAAACAGTTCTCTATTTGAACCAAGTGACTTAGAACACAAGACAATACGAATTAATAGTCTTGACGATCATTCTAAACTTCGGGTTCTTACCGGGACAGTTTTAAAAGACAATACCGGCAGAAAATTAACCGGTGATATTGATCCGTTACGATATCTTTTTGAATTTCTCGATTCTTACGATTTCTCAAGTGAAGGCTCGGAAGAAATTCAGGAGGAAAACAAAACACTCATAAATGCCTCAGTTTTAGGATTAATATTTGAGAAGATCAATGGATACAAAGATGGATCATTCTTTACTCCCGGTTTTATTACAATGTACATGTGTCATGAGACAGTCAGGAGAGCAGTTGTACAAAAGTTCAATGATTCGAAAGGCTGGAAGTGTGAAACGATTAATGATGTTTATAACAAAATTGATGATATCAGAGAAGCCGATAGGATAATAAACAGCTTAAAAATATGTGACCCCGCCGTAGGATCAGGACATTTCCTCGTTTCTGCTTTAAATGAGATTATTGCAATAAAGTCAGAGCTCAAAATACTTACCGACAGGGAAGGGAAAAAACTTAAGGAGTACACAATTGAGGTAATTAACGATGAACTTATAATAACTGACGAACAATCGAAACTGTTCGAATATAATCCTAAAAGTAAGGAGAGTCAAAGAGTACAAGAAGCATTATTTCAGGAAAAACAGAAGATCATTGAAAACTGTCTTTTTGGAGTTGATATAAATCCAAACTCTGTAAAAATTTGTAGGTTAAGACTCTGGATTGAGCTACTCAAAAATGCTTATTACAAAACCGGTACAGATTTCCGTGAGATAGAGACACTTCCGAACATTGATATTAACATTAAATGCGGTAATTCACTTATAAGCAGATATCCGCTTGATGCCGACATTAAAACAGCCTTAAAATCAAGTAAATGGAATGTAGATAATTACCGTGAGGCTGTAATGACCTACCGGAATGCTCAGTCGAAAGATGAAAAGCGAGGTATGGAACAGCTTATCAGCAAGATCAAAAATGATTTTGAGACTGAAGTATCAAAGAGCGATAAGCGATTCTTAAAACTCAATAAGCTCAACGGTGAACTTTTAAGTCTCACCGGCCAGTCAAGTCTTTTTGAACTGACAAAAACGCAAAAAGAAGAATGGAACAAGAAAGTTAAGAAGCTTACTGGGGAGATTAAAAAGTATGAAATAGAAATAGACGAGGTCAAAAGCAATAAAATTTACGAGAATGCATTTGAGTGGCGATTTGAGTTTCCGGAGGTGCTGAATAATGAAGGCGATTTTGAGGGATTCGATGTTGTGATAGGAAATCCGCCTTATGGAGATCAATTTTCTCAAGAAGAAAAAAGTTATATTAAAAAGAAATATAGGTCCTATCAATATAAATTCGACAGTTATATATATTTTATTGAATTAGGGATTGAAATCCTTTCTACCAAAGGCTACTTAGAGTATATTACACCCATTCTATGGCTGACTCTCGATAATTGTCTTTCAATACGTTCTATCCTTATACTGGAAAATGATTTAAAAAGAATTTTTATTCATGGCGAAGATGTATTTGAAGAAGCGGTAGTGAATACTTGTTCATTCCTTACCCAAAAGTCAAATCCATTGGACAACTTGATTTTAATTAGAAATGGATCCGTAACAAAAGTTTCCAAATCAACTTGGATTAATAATTCGGATTTTAGAATTGAAACTCGTCTAAATCTTGAAAAAAAACGGATAATAGACAAAATTCAAAAACATTCAATTCCATTATCTGAATTTGGTGAGATAATTCAAGGCATAACACCCTATGATAGTTATAAGGGTCAATCAAAAGAAATAATTGATAATCGGACTTACCATTCTAATATTAAAATAGATGAAACTTATGGAAAATGGTTAAAGGGGAAAAACGTAAATAGATATTCAATTACCTGGGAAGATACTTGGTTAAGTTATGGGGACTGGTTAGCAGCACCAAGGGAAAAGCGATTTTTTAATGGTGAGAGGATCTTGTTTAGAGAAATCCCTGGAAAAGAGAGGCGTATACAAGCAAGTATAACAACTGAGGAATATTATTATGGTCACAGCATTTCTCCTTTTAAACCGTTTGAAAAATATATTGATCAAACAAAGTATATTTTAGCAATTGTTAATTCAAAGTTAATAAGTTGGTATGGTAATTATATCTTGCCAAATTTTGGGAAAGACATTTTCCCGAAACTTAATCCAAATGATATTAAAGAATTACCAATTCCCAAAGTACTTAATAATGAAGAAGAAATTAATCAGATTGTAACGCAAATAATACTATTAAAACAAACAAATCCTCAAACTGATGCAAGGATATTGGATAATCAAATAGACAAGCTTGTTTATAAATTATTTGGATTGACTGATGAAGAGATTCGGATCGTTGAAAGTTAAAAATAAATCCAATTAATTAAATATCCACTTTCGCTATGGAAAAAACTGGATGGGCATATATATCAACAATTGTTAGTATAACTTTAGGCTGGTTTTTGAATGAACTTAGTCAATGGTTCCGTACTAGAAAAGAAGATAAAAAAGTAATAAAACGAGTTCTTTATAATCTTCTTGAAACATATTTTATATTTAATCAGCTTAACACCTCTGATTTAATTCACTTATTAACAGATCGTTTGTTGATTCGATTTCTAGTTCAAGGTCAATCTTTAGAAGCAAAAGACTATTTGAATAAATTGTTTTCTGAGATTATTGATGGTTTCATTAAAGATGACATTGTAGACCGTCTTAAAAGAATTGAAATTGGGTACACGTATTCAATTGAAGAGCTTGCTGCAGTTGACCCAATTACTGCATATAGACTAAATGGGAAAATAAGGATAATTGAAACTTTTGATATTTTACAGGAACATATAAAAGAAAAAGTAACTCAATCTGCTGAATTAAATGTACAATTCCAGGATCAGATAGAATCAATAAAACCTCAAATTATAAATGATGCAATTGAAGACCTAGAAGACGAAATTATAGCCATTTCGTTTTCAATAAATATTTTGACTTGGATAAAAGCCAAAAACACTTTAAAGAGAATCAAAGGCAGAATAAAAAAAGATGGAGAGAAGAAAATGGATGAGCTACTAAACAAATTTTTACCAAAATAAATTATTGTTAGCTTACACTTTTGTGTATCAAAGTTTAGCTTGACAACAAGATTACATTTTAAAAAATTGGAACCTGCTGTAAAGGTAGTTTATTTATATAAATAGCGTGCTGTGACAAACATAGACTTATATATTGAAAATCAGGGCGGTATCCTTTCAGGTCAACTAACAACTTACATCACGAAGGCCGAGAATATTAAAGAAGTTACTGCCAGAAAAAGAATAGAGCGGTTGGATAGTCCTATTCATAAAATAAAAGGATTGTTTGTTGACAATCAATCATTTATTTATCATTCTGATAATTATAATACTCCTATTTATTTTGAGAAGCTTCTTGAAGCAATTAAAACGTCTTCTAAACGTAGTTATGCCATTATTATAGCAATAAATTATCACCATGGAATAATTTTAAAATCTGAGTTGGCAAATTACAGTTTTAGCCCAAAAACAAAGATTAAAGGACATGTACTGTACTCAACACTTTTAGAAAAGTTAATTAAACTAAAAGTTGTAATTGATTATGATGAAAACCATTTTAGCCTTAACGGATTTGTTTCTGAGCACTTGGATCCCAACTTTAGATATGTCAAAGCAATCCAATTTTCAAAAAATTTGTTAATCAATCAATTCTCAAACTGGAGTAGAAATATTGGATTAACTTCTTTTAAAAAAGGGATGCTTAACAATGAAGTTGGAGGATTTCAGTTTGCGTTTGCTTCACCTACTTACATAAATGGATTTGTTCAATATAGAAATAACAATCCTTTACCAGGTTTTGTGGTGGCGGATATTCTAATTGGTAATATAACTGAAATTAAAGATGTTGATTTCTTTCTACAAAAAATTAATGCAATTCGAGCCTCAAATCCAACGCTAAGGCTTTTCCCTGTCTTAATTCTTGATGGCGTAGAGATAAATGCATTAAGTAAACTCAAAAAAACTGGTGTCCTCATCGCAACTATTAAAGAAATATTTGGAGAGAGTTATAAAGAATTACTAAAAAATTTAATAAACACAATTACAAATGCCGGTGTAATTCTGAAGAAAGACCCAGAAAGTTTTGTCAATCTTATGGTTCAACTTACCAAACTGGTTGAGGGCAAAACCAATAACTTGAGAGGGGATTTATTTGAGTTAGCTGTTGGTTATTATTATGGCAAGCAATGTCAATCCTTGGATATTGGTAAAATGATACGTGTTGAAAACGAATTGAAAACAAGAGAAATAGATGTCCTAGCAACTTATGAGAATGAAGTTAGAGTTGTTGAATGTAAAGGATATAACTACCCTATAAATTATGAATTTATTCAACTATATATTTCCGAAAAAATTCCAGCAATAAGAAAATGGGTAGATAAAATATTCCCTAATAAAAAACAAGTTTTTGAGATATGGAGTACGGGCGGTTTTTCTGAGGAATCTAAAGAACTTTTAGAGAAAGCAAAAACCACGACAAAAAAATATATGATCAATTACTTGGATAAAAAGGATATACTCGATAGAGCTAAGGAACTTCAAACAAGCAAATTTACTGATATCTTAAAAGAATACTACTTCAAAGATTTGCTCTAATTAGTTTGTAATTATCTGAGAAATTACCAATGAATTAGTTTCAAGATTATTGTAAGTAAATGCCTGATTGAATTAATATTGAGAATTACCAAATAAAAGAAGACAATCGCCAATACATACTCATGCTGATGCTGTAAATCATCCTTTGAGTAATTCAATATCTATATTTAAGACTTAATTATATGTTCATATCACAGATTAAAATTAAGAATTTCCGGAATTTCAAGAGTACTGAAGTATTCTTTAATCCGGGGTTAAACATTCTCATTGGCCACAATAACTCTGGGAAAACTAACTTGATCAAAGCATTGCAATTAGTCTTTGATAGAAGCATGAAAGAGAAACCATCAATAGATGACTTCTGTAAAAGTGATGTTGACTATAGCAGTCCTCCATCTATTGAAATATCGGTTTTTATCTCAGAGCACAACGACAAGCCAGACGACAAAAATGTAGTCTATGATTGGTTAATTCAGGACTCGCCAAATTATAAAGCACAATTAACATATGTTTTTGAACTACCAACAAAACATGTTGAAGATTATTTAAAACAAATTGAAAAATGTAGAGACGATAATGGGAAACTCACTCAGGATGAATGTATTAAATTAATTAATAAGAAATTTCTATCAAAGTATGTATCCCGAATTTATGGAGGATTACCTTCTAAACAAGAGAAAGTAGATTCTGAAAATTTAGATAAATTCGACTTCCAATTTCTAACAGCAATTCGAGATGCTGAAAGACAAATGTTCTTTGGGAATAATACTTTATTACGAGACGTACTAAACTATTTTCTTGACTACGATTTGACCAATGGACAGGGGTTTGAAAGTTTAACTGAGGATCAACTTGTTGAGCTAAAAACTCGAGAAGAAGAATTTAAAGTAAAATCACGAGAATTACTTGAACTGCTAATTAATCGTATTGATAGAGATAAAATTCTTCAATATTCAAAAGACACAGGGGCTGATAGTGGTGGAAGACCAAATTTCGATGCTGAAATAACTGAACAGGATTTACTATTTGCGTTGCGCTTAATAGTAGAAAAAAGTGGATTTAAGATACCTTTAAAGAACAATGGCTTAGGTTATAATAATCTTTTATTTATTGCCCTGATATTAGCCAAAATGCAGATGCAGTGTTCAGCATATATGGGGGATAACGCAAAGGTATATCCTATCCTAGCAATTGAAGAACCAGAAGCTCATCTTCATCCATCCATGCAGTCGAAATTTTTAAAATTCTTAAACAAAAACCTTAATACAAATGAACAAGTCAGACAAATATTTGTCACTTCTCATTCTACCCATATAACCTCTGCAGTTGATTTGGATTCAATTATATGCTTATACCAAGACCTAAATGAAATTTTTAGAGTAGGATATCCCTCAAAAGTCTTCACTGAAACTAGTGATGATAAAAGTTCGAAAATTTATGTTCAAAGATTCCTGGATGCAACAAAATCAAACATGCTTTTTGCTGATAGGCTAATTTTTGTCGAAGGTTTAGCTGAACAATTATTAATCCCTTGTTTTGCTGAGTATTTACAAAAAGAAGATGAATTAATTGATAAGCACGTCAGTATAATTAGTGTTGATAGCAGAACTTTTAAGCATTTTCTGAAGATCTTTGCATATAATCCTGACAACAATCCCAATGCTATAAATAAAAAAGTTGTTTGCATTACTGATGCCGATCCAACTATTAAAAGGGATAATAGATGGATATCCACTTTCCCTTTTAATCTTGATGAATCTGAAAACAGCAAGTCACTATCCTCTCATGTTGAAGACTTAGAAACCGAATTTGAAGATAAATATGATAACATAGAAATATTTTATCCATTTCCAGGTATTGGGAAATCTTTTGAGTATGAGATTGCTAAGGAAAATCCCACTTCGGAACTACTTATTACTGATTCATTTCCAAAGCAGAATAGTGCACATACAGTAGAAAATTTTAAAGCGCTACTCGGCAAATATTCAGGCACTATACAAGATTTAATTCAAGAATATCAAACCAAATTAGAAATTGATGATCCTAATGAAAACAAAATTCTTGAAGGAATTTCAAAATGCAATTGGGAAGAGGATGATAGGAAAAATGGACTGATCGCAGCTATCTATTTCAAAATTATTAATGAAATCAAAGGGGAACATGCTTTTTATTTAGTTCAAAATCTTAGAGAAAACTATAAGAGACCTGATGGCGAAATGTTAGAATTTCATGTTCCTCTTTACATCGAAGATGCAATCAACACAATTTTATCTGATTAAACATGCCAAATCTGAACCAACTACCTGATATCTCAACTCTTGGAAGCATAGAAACAAATTTTAAAGTCTTTGCAGGACCAGGTGCCGGAAAAACAACATGGTTAATTAAGCATCTGGAGAAAGTACTTAGAAACTCGAATCGACTTGGCAAAACAGGTCGTATTGCTTGCATTACCTATACTAATGTGGCAGCTGATGAAATAATTAACCGATTAAACTCCGATAAAAGTCGATTCGACATCTCTACAATCCATAGTTTTTTATACAGAAATATAGTAAAGCCCTTTTCATACCTGATAGAGTATGGGGACGACAATGAAATATTATTCAATATCAATAATATGGATGGTCATGATGAACATATTGTTCAAAGCGATAGGCTAAGAAGATGGATTATATCTATTGGGGAATTAAATGGTCGAAACTATAACTTGTATAATTCTCCCGAAAACAAACCGAATGTTGTGTCAGAACTATCAAGTTTAGACTATGCTTTTGTTGGTCAGAATGTTGATCTAATAATTAGACAAAATAGAGGTGCTCGCCTACCTAAATCGAATAGAGAGTTGTGGCTATATAAATCTAAATATTGGAGAGATGGAATAATGCACCATGAAGATGTTTTATACTTTTCGTTCCTTATTCTCTCAAAATCACCTAGAATTATTGAGTTTGTAAGAAACAAATTTCCTTACATATTTATTGATGAATTCCAGGATACTACAGAACTACAAACTTGGATTATTGAGAAAATATGTGAGACACACACTAAAGTAGGAATCGTTGGAGATTTGGCTCAATCAATCTATAAGTTCACCGGAGCTAAAAGGGCTGATTTTATTAATTTTAAACGAAATGATATTAGGGATTATAAACTTAGTCACAATCATCGATCCACCAGAAATATTATAGAATTTTTAAATTTACTTCGGCCAGATATTAACCAAACATGTGATGAAAATAAAGAAGCAGGGATCCAGGTCGGGGTTTTAGTTGGTACGATTCAGTCTGCGAAACAATGGTTTGAAACTAATATTCCAGATGAATTATTATATATTCTAACTAGAAAAAACACCAGTATTTCTGAGATTAATAACCAATTAGGTGTAGTCAGAGAGGATTTACTGAAAAAATTGTATTCAAACGATTTTAATTCCTCAAGAGTAAAACTGATACATGCAATTTTAGTTGGATACAAGTTTCATCAAAAAGGTGATTTAAAGAACGCTATGAACGAAATCCTACGACCATTAAAAAGAGCTAGTGGAACAAGAGTTATGAAATTAACCTTAAGAAAAATTGCAATAGAAATTATAGATAGTCTCAAAGTTGAATTAAATAGGAACAAGTCATTGCTTGAATTCTACTCAGAATTAAAACAAAATATTTCAAATCTTCATGGATTTGAAATAGGAAGTGCTTTTCGTGCTGGAATATCTAGAACATTTTATGAAAGCCATTCAATTAATGATTTACTTCCCTTCGTAAAAGTCGATACAAAATCAGATGATCTAGTTAGAACTATTCACAGTGCAAAGGGGACTGAATTTGAGAATACTCTAATCCATTTCGAATCAATAATTGAGTTTAGAAGATATATCCTTAATGGTGCTGACCAGATTGAAGCTGTGGAAGATGATGGAAGAATTTATTATGTAGGGTGTAGTAGGGCAATGAATAGATTATATATTAACATTCCTGAAGCATCTCAAGACGATATTGAACTAATTCTTAATATGAATATGACCTATGAATTGGTTTAAGACAGTCACAGTTCCGTCAATTAGATGCTTTCTTTACATTTTTATTTTACAAGTATTTCCAATCAAGTACCAATAATATATTAAACCATGGATAAATTAATTACGGGGCTTTTATCAGCAATTTCTGGAGGCGCTCTATGGGAAGGGTTTAAATTTATCTATCCTGATATTAAAAGAAAATTAGACTCATATAAAGAAGCTAATGAAATCCTTTACAGGTGTATCGATCCATTATTAAAATCATCAGATGAATTATTTGGAAAAATCTGGTCTTTAGCTAAAGAGGATTTTGCAACTTTTATCAATAAGGAAAATTCTTTATCAAAAAACCCAGAGCATAATACTCAATATGTTTTGTACTTATTCGCTCAATTCTGGTCTAATATTGAAAACATTAGATTACAAAACCAATATACATCAATCTCAAGAATAAAAAAGGGAAGACAATTAATCCGTTATATAGAAACACTTGAATCCCGTAATTTCAGATTACTTGATAGATCAATTCAAAGAATAATTGGTGAGTCTCTAATTGAATTTTCTAGCCCAAAGTTCAAGATTATGAGCTTAAATGAATTCATAAAAAACCTTAATAGCGACAATGTCTATTTCACTCAATGGATTAAGCTGTTAGAGAATCTGTTCTTATCAGTTGATGATGCAAAAAACAGGCAACAAATATTAAAATATGGAATAATTATTGCATCGATGATTGATAATTTTGATCCAAAATATAAAATTGTTAGAAGGAGAGAGATTTATTTAAACAAGCTTTCAAAAAAATCTAAAAAAGAACTTGAAAGAAATTTGTTCAAACACTACTTGACTTTTATAAATAATTCAGAAAAATATTATAAGTAAACCGCCCGCGGGACTTACATGTCATTAGTAATGACAATGCCTTTGAACGGTTTCGCTATCTTAAGTAATATTAGTTTTTACCTTTCACCAAAGGTACACAAATATTTCTAGGTTGACAAATTTTTTTATGGTACATTTTCTTAAATAATACAATAATGAACGAAAAACCTTCCCTGCGCTGTCAGGCACATTTGCAGCTCACTTCTTGCCAATCCCTTAACCAAAAGCTGCAAAAGAACCTTCCAGCCCTTCCCTACCTGTCGACGAGATTAAGGACTGGACGATAAAGTTCTCATACATCTGGACAGTTTTAAAATTACCCTACACATAACACGGATGGTGCTATGAAAAGCACTGCCCCAGGCGTGTTCAAATTTAAATAATAATTTCTTAAAAACTTCTTTATAAATCCTATAAAATCAGTCTGCTATATGCGATCAATCATAATTGATTGTCGCAATCACTTGTCATTTTTTAAAGGTAAGGGTGCGTAAGCTAAAGTTTGTAATCTATTGCCACATGCCGTGTTTTGCGCTATCCCTCATTGATATTGATCATATAGGTTTTTCTTGCTATGCAACTCCCGTTACATAAGGTTATCTATTTTTCATTACATATCTTATTCTGGTTAAAAGTTTTCGTGCTACCTTGATTATGACCTTGTGCCCTTTGTTGTTAATAACATGTTGCTGATAATATTATAAGAGCAGGATCCATACGGATTGCCTGCCAGGAAGCTTCTATGAGCAGAGTCCTCAGGAATGAATTGCATCGGAAGGTTATTCCCCCGGTATGAATTGTCTCTCCGCTCTCTCTTACCCTGGGGATCAATCCTACAAAACTGCTCAAATGGTCAATATGAGGGAAACGATTTATATCACCCAGTTCTGTTATTAAAGCTGATGATGTAAGAGGACCTATTCCTGATATAGATTTTAACAATGAATAAAGCTCATTGTCATACTCGCGGATCCTTTGCCTTATCAGTCGACTCAAGATCAGTAGTTGTTCTCTGTGAAACTCATATGAATGAATCAGATTTGAGAATGCATCCTGTCCGGTTATTGTCTGCATTTTTACCTCTTTTAACAATGATACAAACTTTAATGTCCACTGGTTATTATCGAATTCCACCGGGATGGATTCTCCATAATACTGAAGAAAACTTTTTATCCTGTTTTTGCTCCTGCGAAGATCTCGCATCAGGTAAAACCTTGTCCTGTTTAAACTCCGGAGTTCTTCGATCTCGCGGTCAAATATGTGAATACCCCGTAGGGAACCCTTTTCAAGAGCCCTGGCAATCTTCAGGCTGTCGATCGGATTGCGCTTCTGCAACTTATCTTTCTGGCTTGTAGGAATGTCGGCTGCATTAATTACGATATTCTTTATCCCAAGAGAATTTAATTCGCGATGAATACCATAGCCGCAAAAACCTGCCTCAAAGGCACTGTTATAACTCCCACCGGGAAACATCCTTTGCAGATAATTATACAACGATTTAGAATCGAGAGGTTGTGTAAAGGTCCGGTGTTCTATCCCGTCCACAAGGATTGTGACACTCCACCTCTTCGTATGAACATCTAATCCTATGAAAAGCTCTTTGCCTTTAAAATCGATTTTTTTTGTAACTTGTGTTTGCATAGTCTCTGTGTATTTTGTTTGGCAACAATAATTTACTAATTTATTTTGGTAATGTACCTGAGACTATGCTTTTATCATATGTGCTTTAGTTAATTGCCTTCATCAGCCCGGACAACTTCTCAATCGGCCCCAAACACTTGTGAGTAAATTCATCATCACTTATCAAACTTCTGGCACCCGGACTAATCCTGCATCCGAGACAAAGTCAATAGAGCTGCGAGCCGACCTGCCTACCAGCAGACAGGCGGCAGGCAGGCGCACAGCTGTCATGGTTTTTGCAGTGCCATCTAGACCATTTTATCGTGACCGGACAACTCCCGCCCGTCTACTGGGACTGGAAAAAATCACACCAGCGGCCTCCTAAAGTTATCGGGGCCGACGGCAACTTATTATTCCTATAAACCATTATAGGAAAGACATTGAATAACAGTAACATAGATAATAATGATAGAGAATAGAAATAACTTTACTAAATTTGAGATGTTTAAAGATTATGACCGCAAACAACCAAATAATAAGAATTGAACCGTCCATTTTAATATGGGCAAGGGAGAGTCTTGGCCTATCATTAGCTGAGGTTGCATTAAAACTAGACAAGGATAGGGAGACTGTTCAACAATGGGAGCATGGAAATTCTTTCCCAACACTCGCACAACTCGAAAAACTTGCTTATAACATCTATAAAAGGCCATTAGCAGTTTTCTTCTTGCCAAAACCACCAAAAGAGACGACTCCTAAGCAAGATTTCAGGACTCTGCCCGAAAATGAAATTGCCAGATTATCTCCTGATTTAAGATTAATAATAAGAAAGGCGAAACACCATCAACTTGTTCTTAAACAGATCAATGACTATAAAAATCCCGTTTCTAAACCTATACATAGAGAATTCAATCTTGAGAAATTAAACTCCAAAAATAAGTTTGCGAGTAACCTGAGAGAATACCTTGGGATTACCAAAAGTCTTCAACAAAATTTTAAAAATCCTGAATTAGCTTTCAATTATTACCGGAACTTAATCGAAAAAAATGGGGTTTTTGTTTTTCAATATCCCTTGAAAGAGATAAGAGGATTTTCATTAACAGATAGAGAATTCCCTGTGATAGTGATAAATAGTGGGGGCTCACCAAATGGGAAAATATTTAGCTTATTTCATGAGTTGTGTCACATTTTATTTAACACAGGAGGTATTTTCAGGGACTATTATTCTGAAGAACTGAAACAAAATCCAAATAAAATTGAAGTTTTATGCAATCAATTTGCATCGGATATTCTTTTACCTGGCAATGAATTACTGAAAGAAGTGCTCGTTCTTGAAAATAGAGATAATAAGGAATGGTCGGAAAATACACTTAGGGCAATTGCTTTCAACTATAAAGTTTCAAAAGAGGTTGTTCTCAGAAAACTGCTCGAAGCAGGAAAAACAACTCAGACTTTTTATGGCAATACAAGAATCAAATGGAACGAAAAGTATAAGCTCGATCTGGAAAAGAAACAAAAGACCCACCAAGGTGGTCCAACATATCATATTACAAACTTGAGTCATTTAGGGAAAAATTTTGTTACCCAAGTACTTACAAATTACCATTCAGGAAAATTGACGGGCTCTGAAGTTGCAGATTTTTTAAGTATTAAATTAAATCGAATTCCTGACTACGAGAAAAAAGTTTTTTAGATATTAAAGGAACTATTTCACCCTAAATACATTTTTGATAGCGGACCTTTTATAGATCTAAAAAACTATCCGGGTGATGTTTTCACTTCGTTGTGGGAAAACTTTACTCAAATGATTAATGATGGGGAAATACTGTCTTTGAGTGAGGTTTTTCGAGAACTTGAAGATTATGATAATGAAATAGCAAGTTGGGCAAAGCAAAATAAAAATGTTTTTATCAAACCTACACTTGAAGAGCAAACTGAAGTTCAAAGAATCCTGGAAAAACACCCTGATTTAGTTAAAGAAGAAGCAATTCTTCTTGGAAAACCTTACGCAGATCCATTTGTAATCGCCCAGGCCAAATTACATAACTGTGTTCTGGTTCACAGTGAAAAGTTCAAACCCAATGCTCATAAAATACCGAATGTTTGTAAATCATTCAAAGTTGAGGAAATAGTACTTTTCGAATTTTTCCGGAGAGAGAAATGGAAATTTTAAACATTATGATTTTAAAAAAACAACCCATAATCGGGCTAAGATAAGTTGCTCAACCTTCCATTGGCCGCTACATCATAACGCTAGTATTCCCTTGTTATGGCTATGATTATTGCTGGTATGGCTTGAAATATTCGCCCAAGTAAACGTCCAACCGTAGTTTTTCTAGTGCCTGGAGAACCCTGAAAGACAAAATGAAGTGATAGCCTGGTAGGGGACATGCCCTGTTTGGAGCGCATCTTTCTCACTTTAATGAAATTGACCAAAGCATTAATTTCACGCTTCACAAATTACCTTGCAACAATTGACTTATTTGAAGATATTTTAATCAGAGGAGAAAAAATTCATCTTTTTCCTAAATTATTTTCCTGATTCTTTTGATATTATTGAAAGAATATATAAATTTGTGTTTATATAAACGAAATTTTATATGAATGATCTTAAGAAACTTCAACTAATTTTTCAAACATTGTCTGACTATAACAGGTTAGGGATAATAAGATTTATCTGTGAAAAAGAAAGTTCAGTTGGAGAAATTGTAAAAGCAACAAAACTATCACAACCACTTGTATCACATCATCTGAAAGTGTTAAAAGAAAATGGGATTCTTGAAACCAAACGAAATGGACCGTTCATATATTACTTTATAAGAGACAAAAAAATCCTTTATGCAATTAATCTGTTTTCAGAACTTTTTAATAACACAGAAATAAAAGACAAAACCAGTTCCAAATTCTGTTCTGATTGGATAATTACCAATAACAATAATAAAACATAGGAGGAATACGCAATGACAATTAAAGAAAAATTCATGAATGAAATGATGGAACATCAATTTAAGAACATGTCAGCCAATGATAAAAAACAAATGATGGAAACCATGATGGACAAATTCTTTTCGACGATGTCGGATGATGAAAAGAAAGAAATGATGTCGAATATGATGCCAAAGATGATGGGCCAAATGATGGGCAATAACCCTATGATGGGCATGATGTCAATGATGATGGGCAGAAAAGCAAATAATACTGAAAAAGGAAATGGAAACAGCAAAATGCCCTGGGATATGTGCACTGAAATGATGACCGGAATCAGGGAAACGGCAAATACTGCAAAATTTGCTACATCTGAATTAAGAGGATTGTTTGATGACTGGTGTCAGCAAATTGAGAAAGAGCTATTGGATTTTATTACAGAAAAAAAGTCAATAAAAATTGATGAAATGGTTGAGAAATTTAGTCTTTCAGAGGAAAGCATTAAATATCTGCTAAGCAGGTTGGCTAACAAAAACCTGATAGATTACAAAGTATAATTCATACCAAAAATTAATAATTTTAAACATAAATACGGCTGCTAATACGGCCATAGTTAATTATCTGGGGGTGTTTAAAAAGACCTTTTTAACCGCAGAGTGCGCAAAGTAGACGTAAAGCCTTTGAGATCTTTGCGGTTAATGGATTTCCACTTTTTAAACAGGCTCAGATGAGTTCGGATGCACTGCATAGTCTACACGGTTGCCACTTGAAGGCCGGTGTATGAAATGTGTTACCAAAGCAGCCAAAAGGGCAATGCTTCCGACTTAAGACAACAAAAAATCAGAATTTCGGATTTGTAACCTTTTAAAGTATCGCAATTAATACATAAAGGATTTTAAGAGTTTATGCAACTTTTATCGCCCGATAGAGTCTTTGGTTTATTAGAAAGAACTTACCTGTGCATCAATATTACCCTAAATATGATCTGATTTAAAGGAAGTTAAAAGACATAGCGGGTTCACAGCTTTAAACATAATTGGGTTGATGCCGGGTATTTCAAGCTGCTTTCTGATTATCCTGTATGTTAACTTTGAGCTCGGTTATGACAAGTTTCAAAAGAACGGAAACAATATTTACCGGGTTGTCAGATTGTCTAAAAACAATGCTTGAAATAAAATTTGCAGATTGACTATTAGTATATACCTTTGTGATATACTTAAAGCATATATTATGAAAACACTATCATTAAAACTCGACGACAATATTTTCAACGAAACGGAAGTCATTTTGACTAAGGTTAAAAAGTCGAGGAATCGGTATATAAATGAAGCTGTTGATTATTATAACAGGATCAACAACAGGAATATCATTGCACGTAAACTCACCAAAGAATCAAAGCTTGTAAGGAAAGAATCCCTGAATGTTCTTGCAGAATTTGAAAGTTTCCATGATGAAAATTAAGCAATTTGATATCTGGATTGCGGATCTGGAACCACAACGAGGGACTGAAACTGGCAAAGTAAGGCCAGTCTTAATTGTGCAAACAAACCTTTTAAATAACGAACACCCTTCCACAGTTGTCTTTCCGATTACAACTAATGTGGAGAAAGACAGCGAGATATTAAGGGTCCATATAAAAAAAGGGATGGCAAATCTAAAGATTGAATCTGATATTATGATTGATCAAATAAGGGCAATCGATAACAGGAGATTGTTAAACAAAATGGGGGAACTGACCAAAGACCTTCAAACTAAAGTAAAAGACAATATAAAGATAATCCTCGACCTGGACTAATAAATATCAGCCAACAACAAAACAGATATAAGTTTCCTGCAAACTGCGCAGATTAGTGCTGCTTTTCCTTAAAATATTCTGAAATGTCTGCTATTATGGTTTAATATATTTCGGATTAAACTTTTTCTCAGAAAACAACGTGGCGGTATTAATCAAAGCTAAGTGTGAATATGCCTGCGGGAAATTCCCTAAAAGCCTTTTTGTCGAGAAATGAATATCTTCACTGAAAAGACCCAGGTGATTACCATAGGTTAAAAGGTTTTCAAAGATGGTTTTTGCATCTTCCTTCAAACCTATTCTGAACAGAGCCTGAACCAGCCAGAAGGTACATATTGTAAATGAAGACATCGGCTTGCCAAAATCATCAGGGGTTTTATATCGATAAACCAGTCCCTCATAAAAAAGTGCATTTTTAACAGCCATCACAGTTTTCTGATACCTGATATCATCGGCGGCAATAAAACCATATTCAGCCATAAGCAATAAAGAGGCATCGAGCTCTGAATTATTATAGGTTTGGGTAAATGTCTGAAGATCCTCATTCCAGCCATTCTTAAGTACGTCTTCTTTAATGTCATTTGCAATACCTGCCCATGTTTCAGCATAGTAAGGTTTATTCAGGGCACTTGCAATTTTCGTCGCCCTGTCCATTGCAACCCAACACATTACCTTTGAGAAAACATAGTGTTTTTCATCAGATCGTATTTCCCAGATACCTTTATCCGGTTTTTCCCAATGAGTAGATATTGTACGGGAAATATTGCGGACAATCTCCCAAATATCTTCAATCTCGTCTAAGGTACCCGGGAAAAACTCGTAATACTGGTGAATAATATTCAGCAAATAACCAAAAACATCATTTTGTCTTTGGGAATATGCAGCATTGCCAATTCTCACAGGCTTTGAGTTTTCATAACCGGCCAGGTGGGAAAGTTCGGTTTCTGTAAGTTCCCGTTCACCTCTGATACCATACATTATCTGGAATGAATCGTTCTTTGATTTAAGAATTCTCTTTAAATAATCGAGGAAACGTTGTGCGGAATAGAAATGGCCCATTTTAATCAATGTTTCCAGTGACATAGACGCATCGCGCAACCAACAAAAACGATAATCCCAGTTACGTACCTCACCAATAGTTTCCGGGATACTGGTCGTTAATGCTGCTAATACGGCACCGGTTGGTTGATAAGACATTATTTTTAAAACCAGTAAACTCCTTATTATTTCTTCGTTATATTTCTCATACTTCTTTGAACGATTTGTCCAGTTAAGCCAGTAAACTTTTGTACGCTGGAATTCGAGGTAAACCCTTTTAATATCTATATCAATCAGCTTTTGGTTGTAGGATAGTAAGAGAAACTGGTGCTGTGTAAGCACAATTTCTTTTGAATCCAGGATATCTTTGAAGTTTAAGCTGGAATAGAGATATATACAATCTGTTGGTTTTACCCTCGAATATGTCCTGATATAATTGTCCTCAGTAACATTGGAAACCGCCTCCCTGGCATAATTAAACGCGGGGCGATATTTGACCTTAAAGGTTGGAGCGCCTGAAATATACTTGACATAGCGATAAATTTCAGCAGGAGCAAAATAGTCATTATCAATTAGTTTGTAACGTGGCATAAAATCAATTACCTCAAAGGTACCCTGATCTGATTTAAATTCTGTACATAAAACATTTGTCCAGATGAGGTACTTTTGTGTAATTGTATATTTTTCATCAACGGTAACACTAAAGAAGCCTCCTTTCGCGTTATCGATAAGTTTGGCGAAAACGGAAGGTGAATCGAAATCGGGAAGACAACACCAGTCAATGCTTCCCTTATCCGACACCAGGGCTGCGCTCCGACAATTTCCAATCGCACCATAATTCAGATTATTCATGATAAAATTTCATAATGGTTTCCAAACAAATTCCTTTTCCATATAGGAAGTATAATCAAATGAACTGTTACAAAGATAGTAATGAATTATTTAGCTAAGCGGGACCTTCGATAATAATAGGCAACTTTATTAATTTCTTTTACCTGCATACATTTGGTATCTTTGCTTTTGCTTAATATTATTTTTTTCTTTGTAAATGAAAGAAAGCGTAATTTTCAATCCGCAATTTTTATGGACAAGACGGAAAAGGCAGAATTGATAGAAAAATACAGAAAAGCAAATAATAAACTGGTATTGCTGGATTATGACGGAACACTGGTTAACTATGAACTGATACCAGACAATGCAAGACTTCCTGAACACCTGAATGATATTTTAATAAAGCTGATTGATAAACCGCAAACAAAAATATTTATAATCTCCGGCCGAAGTCATCAGGATATTGATAAATTATTAGATCATCTTCCCATTAATATTATCGCAGAGCATGGAGCTATAATGAAAGAAGGCGGGGAATGGAAGAGCCAGATAATTGAAAACTACTCATGGAAAAAAACGATCATCCCTATATTAAACCAGATTACTTCTGTATGTCCGAAATCATATGTTGAGGAAAAAATGTTTTCTTTAACATGGCATTACAGAAACGCTGATTCTCAACTGGGCTATGCTCATTCGAGAGAATTAATCCGGATACTAGAAAAGACAATTCATTTGTATAATTTAAAAATACTGGATGGGAATAAGGTTGTGGAAATATTAACTAACGAAATTGGTAAAGGGAAAGCGGTAAAAAAGTTATCTGAGCAAAACAATTATGATTTTATATTGTCTATTGGAGATGATGCCACAGATGAAGAGATGTTTGAGTTTTTTTTGCATCATTCCAATGCATTTACTATTAAAGTAGGAGGTGGAGATACTTATGCCAAATATAATGTTGCCAATATTAAAGATGTTGTTTCACTTTTAAAACAATTATCCGGATGAGATTAACCATTTCATTTATACTTTCAATTATTTTTGCTGTTGGCCTTGTAGCCTTTGGCTTTACTTTTTACCAGAGTTCAACAGAAAAAACTAAACTCAATAGTGAGCTCGAATTGCGTGTTTTACAGGTTGCAAAACAAATATTTCATGATGATTCATTGTTTTTCGAAAAGATAGATCAGATAAATATTAACCATTTTGCAGACAGTATCAACAAACAGTACAATCTGATTGGATTTTCAATATATTACAATAACGATAGCACTTTAAGCAACTATTCTTCACGCAGGTTAATTAACTATTCAAAGGTCTATATTGTCCAATCTTTAAATGCAGACACCTCTCTTGGAAATTTTTTTAATTCAGATGGAGGAAAGATATATGAATATACCAGGCTGATAAAATCGGTCAATGGATCCAGGAAAGCTGTTGTTTTATATACTGATGCCAGTTATATTGATAAGGTTATCAGCAGTATCTGGTTCGGGAATTTCATAAGATGGTTTATTCAGGCATTTTTAGTCTCACTTGTTACTTTACTTCTGATCCGCTGGGGAATTTTCAGACAGATAAATAGAATTGTAGATTGGGCAAAAGCAGTACGGACCGGAAATATAGGACAGATAAAGCCTCGACCTCATCTGGACTTTCTTGACCCGCTGCATAAGGAGATTGAGAGCATAGCAAAGGCAATGAATGAAGCCAAGGCCACTGCTGAAGAAGAAGCAAGGCTAAGAACAAGTGGCGAAGCCATATGGACACCCGAACGGCTGAGAGTGGAAATGGAAAATCTTTTGAAGAAAAAGAAATTGATTGTTGTTTCCAATCGTGAGCCATACATGCATATACACGAAGGCAAGGAGATTAAGTGCATAGTTCCTGCAAGCGGAATGATCACTGCTATGGAACCTATATTGAAAGCATGCAGCGGACTATGGATTGCAGCAGGAACCGGGGACGCAGATAAAGAAACCGTTGACAAACATAACAAAGTGGAAGTTCCTCCTGAAGACCCGAAATACACTTTAAAAAGATTATGGCTCACAAAGGAAGAAGAAGATCATTTTTATTATGGCTTTTCAAATGAAGGACTGTGGCCGCTTTGTCATATTGCACATACACGTCCGACGTTCAGAAATGATGATTGGCGTTTTTACAAAAAAGTGAATGAGGATTTTGCCAGAGCTGTGCTGGATGAAACAAAAGATGAAGAGCAGCCTTTTATTTTAATTCAGGACTTTCATTTTGCACTTCTGCCTGAACTGATAAAAAAAGAAAAGCCCAAAGCTAAAGTTGCTATATTCTGGCATATCCCATGGCCAAATCCCGAATCATTTGGTATTTGTCCATGGCAGAGAGAAATACTGCTGGGTATGCTTGGCGCTGATTTAATTGGATTTCATACTCAATATCATTGCAACCATTTTCTTGAAACAGTAAATAATGCACTTGAATCAAGAGTTTTATGGGAAAGTTTTTCAATAAAAATAGGTGACCGGACAACTTTTGTCAAGCCGTTTCCCATCAGCATTGCATTCACATTAAAAGATTACAATAATAATTCATCAAAAATACAACCATCGCAGCTGTTAAATGAGCATGGTATCGCTTCACAGTTTCTGGGCATAGGTGTTGACAGGATCGATTACACAAAAGGTATTATTGAAAAATTTCTAGCTATTGAGAGATTCTTTGAAAAGAATCCATCATATGTGGGTAAATTTACCTTTGTCCAGATTGCGGCACCGAGCCGGACCCTGCTGAAAAGTTATTCAGACATGGTAAACGCTGTGGAAATCGAAGCTAACAGAATAAATTTGCGTTTCAAATCAAAAGACTGGAAGGCAATTCTGCTTTTAAAACGGCATCACAGCCACGAAGAAATTGCTCCCTATTATTCTTCGGCAAATCTTTGCATGGTAACTTCATTACATGATGGGATGAACCTTGTCGCAAAAGAATTTGTTGCTTCCCGGAATCAAAATGACGGATCTCTGATCCTGAGTCGTTTTGCAGGAGCCTCACAGGAACTTCAGGGAGCAATTATGATTAATCCCTATGACATTGAAAAATCAGCAGATGCTATAAAACTGGCGTTGGAAATGACTATCGAAGAACAGAATCAGCGAATGCAACAAATGCGACTGGTAGTTGTGAGACATAATATTTATTCCTGGGCAGCTTCCTTATTGAGAACAATGGCATCTATTAATTGACAAGATTCATCTTTTTATTTTTGCCCCCCAACCCCCCTGAAGGGGGGCTAATGCGCTACACCTAAGTGTAATTCGCCTTAATATCAGTGAATTAGTCCCCCTTCAGGGGGAAGGCCGCGAAGCGGCCAGGGGGCACTGCACCTATTTCTTAAGTGCATTATACAGAACCACCGCCGGATGCAGGGCGATCCGTCCTGTTCCATCCTTTATATGATGCCTGCAACTTGTTCCGGGTGCAGTAATTATTGCATTTTCGTCGGCATTCCTGACCTCAGGGAATAATACCAGTTCACCAATCTTGTTGGATAATTCAATATGTTCCTTTTCATATCCGAACGATCCGGCCATGCCACAACATCCCGAAGTGATCTCTTTAACTGAATAATTCACCGGGATCGAAAGCATTTCAATGGTACTTGCTGAAGATGCAATTGCCTTCTGCTGGCAATGGGCATGTAACAGGATACTGACCTTATTATCAACAAATAAGTTACGGTTAATTCTTCCTGCCCTGAACTCCTTCGCTATAAACTCATCAATCATAAAACTGTTGGCGGCTATTTTTTCTGCTGACTCTTTTAAATCATTTCCGGCTAACTCGGGGTATTCATCCCTGAATCCGAGTATTGCTGATGGCTCGATCCCTAACAGAGGCAAATCATCGCAGATTAGTCCTGACAATATCCGGATATTCTTTCTTATTGTCTTTTGTGCACTCCTGACTAGCCCTTTGGATAAATATGTCCTGGCGCTTATTTTGTGGCCTGTTGTAACCACTTTGTAATTTAATGATGTAAGTAGCCGTATTGTGCTTATACCTGTCTCTGTGTCGTTATAATTGCTGAATTCATCGATAAAAAGGCATATGGAACCTTTTGGATTCTCAGGATTGAGCTTTGAAATGTTTTTCCTTATCCATTTTCTGAGAGTTGTCCTGTAAATTAACGGTATAGATCTTTTTGAAGCAAACCCGGTTACCTTTTTTACAATTCCGGATGTGAACTTGTTTTTAATAAAGAAGTTAAAAATGGAAGGAGCAAAGGAACCAATATAATTAATCACTGATATATATGCAATAAGCCTTGCCCTCAGAGGAATTCCATGCTTGTCATACCAGTGCTGAAGAAACTCTGATTTTATTTTGGCAATATCAACGCCTGAAGGACATTCCGATTTACATCCCTTGCATCCGAGACAAAGATCAAGAATCTCATAGATCTCCCTATGGTTCCATGGATCACCATCTTTACTAAGGAATTCACGCACAATATTCGCCCTTGCCCTTGTACTTTTATCTTCATCACCTGTTGCCATAAAACTGGGACACATGGTTCCTCCGATTATTGAAGATTTACGGCAGTCGGCTGATCCGTTGCATCTTTCCGCCGCTCTTACTATTCCGTCGCTTGATGAGAAATCATAAATAGTTTCAATTTCATGTGTCGGCTTTCCCGGAAGATATCTGAGAAAAGTATTCATCAGGGGAGTATTGGTGATTTTACCCGGGTTTAAAATCCCTTTCGGATCCCAACATTCTTTTACCTGCTTCAGCAGATTATAGTTATGTTCTCCTAACATAACTGGAATGAATTCACCCCTTAACCTGCCATCACCATGTTCCCCGCTGATCGATCCCCTGTATTTCTTAACAATATGCGCCGTTTCGATCCCAATCGTCCTGAAAAGCTCAACATCAGCCGGAACCTTAAGGTCAAGTATCGGGCGGATGTGAAGTTCCCCGGTACCTATATGGGCATGAAATACAGAGTTTTTGCCATATCGTTCAAGCATTTTTTCTATATCGTCAATATACTCCGGCAAACGCTCTACGCTTATTGCAGTATCCTCCATCAGGGTAACCGGTTTGGGATCTCCTTTCATATTCGTAAGTACTCCAAGTCCGGCTTTTCTCAGTTCCCAGACTTTTGAAATATCTTTTCCTTTAACAACAGGAAATGAGTACCCGTACCCGGCAGATTTTAATTCTTTGATCATCTCAGCGGCTGTGGAGTCAATATCATCCGTCTTTTCCCTTGCAAATTCGACGATAACAATTGCACCTGGTTTCCCGTCAAGAAAAAATCTGTTGTTCCGCTGGCTGATGTTATCCTCTGTAAGTTCAAGGATCCTGTTATCCATCATTTCCACAGCAGAGGGCTTATATTTAAGTGCTATCAGATTTGCTCTGAAAGCATCGTTCCTCTTCTTGAGATGAATACATACAAGTGCTTTATTTACAGGAGGTAATGGAACTAGATTAAGTTTAATTTCAGTTGAAATTGCTAGAGTTCCTTCTGACCCTGCAAGCAACTTACAGAAGTTGAATTTTCTACCCGATTTTTCATCAAAAACTTCAGAATCCAGCATCAGGTCTAGGGCATAACCGGTGTTTCTCCTTGGTATTTTAGGATCGGGATAACCCACTATGATGCTTTCCTTATTCAGCGGATCGTCAATAATTTTTTTAATATTTCTATAGATTTCTCCCTCAAGGTTATTCAGGTTGCATTTAACATTAAAAGCCTCTTTGTCCAGCGGACCAAAAATGGCTTCGCTGCCATCGCTTAAGAGAGTTTTTAATTCTATTGTATGATCACGTGTTGATCCGTAAATGACTGAATGTGATCCACATGCATTATTCCCTACCATACCGCCGATGTTGCATCGGTTTGAAGTTGAAGTTTCAGGACCAAAAAAGAGCCCGTATTCTTTAAGTTTAAGATTCAGCTCATCGAGAACAACCCCTGGTTCGACCTTTACCCACATCTCCTCTTTGTTTATCTCAAGTATTTTATTCAGGTATCTTGAGATATCAACAATAATTCCTGAACTGACTACCTGTCCAGCAAGTGAAGTGCCTCCTGCCCTGAGAGTTAAACTTAAATTTTCTTTAGCTGCAAAGAGTAATATTTTCTTGATATCTGATACTCCTTTTGGCCATGTAACAGCTAAGGGTTCCTCTTTATATACGGATGCATCAGTAGAATAGATAGTTGTGGTGATCTTGTCATGTTTAATTTCACCTTCCAGGCTCTTTCCAAGCGCATCTAACCTTGAAAAATAAGTATCCATTTAAATCGACGAATTTTGATCTGCTAAATTAGGAAAATGATTCAATCCTGGTTTTTACTATGACTTTTTTGTTGGGATTTTTTTTGAAAATGGAATAATAATGATATTAATCATGTCATTCAAAATTGTTTAATAGAACTTTTTTTTCGTACATTTATAGAAAATTTTCGAACTAATTAATATATTGATACACAATGGAATTATTAGATCGCATCAAACAAAATGCCAGAAAACACAACATGCGGATTGTGCTTCCCGAAGGGTATGAAGAAAGAACGATTAAAGCAGCTGATATAGCTATACAGGAAGAGTTGGCTCAGATAATCGTGATCGGTGATCCTGCAGAGATAAATTCACATGCTGGAAAACTCGGATTAAAGAACCTTTCAAAAGCTAAAATCATAAATCCCCGATCGCATCAACAGAAGGATCATTATATTGATATGATGGTTGAACTCAGGAAAAGTAAAGGTATGACAAATGAAGAAGCGTCAAAACTTATAGAAGACCCACTTTACCTTGGTGTACTGATGATTAAAAACGGTGATGCGGATGGCGAAGTTTCAGGAGCGGATCATGCTACAGGTGATGTTCTGCGCCCTGCATTCCATTACATTAAAACAGCCCCTGGTATTTCAGTTGTTTCCGGTGCATTTATAATGATCCTTCCGGACAAAAATTTTGGTGAAAACGGCGTTATTATCTTTGCCGATGGCGCTGTTCATCCAAATCCAAATGAAAAAGAACTGGCAGAAATTGCTATAGCATCTGCTCACACAGCAAGGGCAATAGCAGGATTTGAACCAAGAATTGCAATGCTTAGCTTCTCAACCAAAGGGAGCGCCAAACATGAGATGGTTGATAAAGTGGTTAATGCAACAAGAATTGCAAAAGAGATGGCACCGGACCTTCAGATTGATGGAGAACTTCAGGGTGATGCAGCCTTAGTGGAGGCAATTTGTAAAAGCAAAGCTCCGGGCAGCCCTATTGCAGGGAAAGCTAATGTTCTTATTTTTCCTGATCTGAATTCAGGCAATATCGCGTATAAGCTTGTTCAAAGACTTGCGCATGCCGAAGCTATAGGACCAGTATTGCAGGGAATGGCTGCTCCGATAAATGACTTGTCACGCGGTTGTTCGGTAAGCGATATAGTAAGTATGATAGCAATAACATCAAATCAGGCAGCAGGTCTGAAAAAGTAAAACAATGAACTTAGCGTGTCTCCAATTATCTCAATTAAGAAAAATCATTTCATTAATAATACAAGTATGACAGAAAATACAGAACGGCTTGAAGATTACGGATTATCACCGGACAATAAGCCAAAAACCTTGTTCTCACGGGTCGGAATAGTTGGAGCAGGTTCTGTTGGACAGAATATTGCAAGGATGGTAAGTTCCAAGGGATTAGATGTCGTCTTTCTTGATCTTAGTCAGAAGAAAATAGATCAGGCATATGTAGAACTGGCTAAAGAACTTGACCGCATGATTGAACGATGGGGTATGACAAATTCCGAAAAGCTGGGAATTTTATCACGAATTAAAGGTACCACAGATTATGCAGATTTTGAAGGATGCGATATTGTAATTGAAGCAGTCAAATCATCAACGCGCGAAGACAGTCATGATTTACGTGCGGAAATATTGAAAAAAATTGAGTTGCATGTTGGCAGAGATACCATTATTGCTACAAACTCCTCTACACAGGTTATTACTGAACTTACTGCCGATCTGGATTATAAAGATCGTTGTGTAAGCTTTCATTTTCTTACTCCTGAGGCTGATGCAAGGGTTGTTGAAATAGTCAAAGGTCTTTATACCTCACAGGTTGCTTATGAGAATACTATAAAATTTGCCAATTTAATAGGTAAAAAGGTAATTCCTGTAAAAGAATCTCCAGGTATTATAAGCACACGTCTTATTGTTCCTTTTATAAATGAAGCTTGTGAAATTTTAATGGAAGGTGTTGGAACAATGGAAGATATAGATCTAACTATGAAAGTTGGATTTGGTCTTCCTCTTGGGCCCTTTGAAATGGCAGATAAAATTGGTTTGGATAAAATACTCAGATGGTGTGAAAACCTGTATGATGAATTTGGAGATTTAAAATACAAATCTTCGCCTCTGCTTAAAAAGCTCGTAAGGGCAAACCAGTGGGGAAGACGTACCGGTAAAGGATTTTATGAATATAATAAAGATGGTGTGAAAATTTCTAAAAATACCTCTCTTGGAGATTAAGTTCAACATTTGTTGATACAATTACTTTTATTAAAAAACTTTTCTATAATGAAAATATTAGTTCTTAACTGCGGTAGTTCATCAATTAAATATCAGCTTTTCGACATGACCTCCGGTGTGGTTCTGGCAAAGGGGATTATTGAAAAAATAGGATTAAAAGGATCGTTCTTAAAAAATGAAAGATTCGACGGAAATAAAGTAAAACTTGAGGGAGAGATACTTGACCATCAAAGAGGCATTGAATATCTTCTTGGTTTAATGATAAGTAAAAAAAGAGGAGTTATTAAAGATCTGAACGAAATAGATGCTATTGGTCACCGTCTTGTCCATGGTGGTGAAACTTTTCAGGAAAGCTGTTATCTCGATGATGTAACAATAAAAGGAGTTGAAGATTGTTCGGACCTTGCCCCACTTCACAATCCGGCAAATTTAAAAGGGATTTATGCAATGAAAACGGTACTCCCCGATGTGCCGCAGGTAGGTGTTTTTGATACCTCATTTCATCAAACAATGCCAGATTATTCCTTCATGTATGCTCTGCCTTATTCTCTGTATAAAAAATATGGGATCAGACGTTATGGCTTTCATGGAACAAGTCACAGTTATGTTTCTAAAAGAGCATGTGAAATTCTGAACGTTGATTATGAAACAAAGAAAATCATTACTTGTCACCTGGGCAATGGTGCCTCCATCACTGCAATAAAAGATGGAAAATCACTCGATACTTCTATGGGACTTACACCTGTTGAGGGCCTTATCATGGGTACCAGATCAGGGGATGTAGATGCCGGAGCACTTACTTTAATTATGGAAAAGGAAGAAATAGATTATTCTTCCCTTAATACTCTTTTAAATAAACATAGTGGAATGTTAGGTATCTCGGGGATCTCGTCTGATATGAGAGAGATTGCATCAGCTGCTGAAGAGGGAGACGAACGTGCTGTCCTGGCACTCAAAATGTATGAATATCGTGTTAAAAAATATATCGGAGCCTATGCTGCAGCTATGGGGGGTGTCGATTTGCTTATTTTTACAGGTGGCATTGGAGAGAATGCTTCAGAAATCAGGGAAAACATTTGTAAAGACCTTGAGTTTTTGGGTCTGGATTTTGATAAGCAAATAAATGATGGAGTTCATAGCAAGGAGTTGATTATTAGCAAGAAAGAATCACGGGTAACTGTTATGGTTGTCCCGACTAATGAAGAATTTGTTATTGCATCTGAAACCCGCGATATAGTTGAACATTACAAAGTTTAAAAACTAACATAAAACCTGATCCCATGGTGTTAAAAAACATGAATGAACTGAAACGTCTCGTTGAAGGAGGACCCAGGAAGAAGCTCATACTGGCAGCAGCACATGATCAACATTCTTTAGGCGCAGTTATCAGAGCCTGGAAAGACAATATTATTGAACCAATTTTTGTTGGGGATAAAGCTGGTATTGAGAGTATTTGTGCATCAAATAATTATGATATCACAGGCCTTAGAATAATTCATGAACCCGAATCTGAGATGTCTGTTGAAACTGCTGTAAAAATGGCTAGCAGTAACCAGGCCGATATACTCATGAAAGGAAAAATCGGTTCTGCCACATTGCTTAAATGTGTGCTTAATAAGGAGTGGGGATTGAGAACCGGTAATCTGTTATCACATTTTGCGCTCTTCGAAGTTGAAACTTATCATAAGGTTATCGCAGTGACTGACGTGGCTATGAATATTGCTCCAACTCTTCAGGATAAGATTGCTATTGTCAATAATTCTGTAGCATGCCTGAACAGACTCGGGTATAAAATACCAAAAGTTGCGGTTCTTGGTGCTGTTGAAATGGTTAATGAAAATATGAAAGCCACACTTGATGCGGCACTGCTCTCAAAAATGAATCAACGCGATCAGATTAGAAACTGTATTATTGATGGCCCTCTGGCGTTCGATAATGCTGTAAGCCTTGAAAGTGCTCAACTTAAAGGAATCAAAAGCGAGGTTGCCGGAGATACTGATCTTTTGTTGATGCCCGATATTGAAGTAGGCAATGTATTATACAAGTCACTGGTTTTCTTTGCAAAAGCTAAAGTTGCTTCAATTATTCTTGGAGCTAAGGTTCCGATAGTCCTTACCTCAAGATCAGATTCAGAACTGGCAAAATTCGATAGCATACTTTTAGCCGCTGCAGCCTGCAAATAGTGAGATTATGATCAGAACCCTTAACCAGATGGAGGAAAAGGTGCTTACACTTAATAAGAAGCATCGGATTGCTGTTGCCTGGGCACAGGATACCAACACCATAGGAGCTATCTATAAAGCGGTTAAGAAGGGCTTTGCTGAAGCTATCCTGATTGGAAAATCTTCCGAAATCAGAAAAACATGCAAAGCTGAAGGGATCGATGAAAAGATCTTCATATTTCTTGAATCAGAAAATGAGAGCAAAGCATCTTCAGAAGCAGTCAGGTTGGTAAAAAATGGTGATGCTGATATTGTTATGAAAGGACTTGTGGGAACGGACCTGTTTCTAAGGGCTGTTATGGATAAAGAAAATGGATTAATGCTCCCGAATGCTGTGTTGAGCTATGTGGGTGCCATGGAAATACCTGCATATCATAAACTTCTGTTTATTACTGATCCTGCTGTAATCCCCTTTCCTGACCTTGATCAGAAAGTTGCTATGGCCGGATATGCAATCGAGATGGCACGGAAATTTGGTGTAAAGAAGCCTAAAATTGCACTTATAGGTGCCTCTGAAAAGATGAGCCGTCATTTTGATAATTCTGTTGATTACTCAATCATGTGCAAAATGGCTGACCGTGATCAGATAAAAAATTGTGTTATGGATGGACCCCTGGACATCTTTCTGGCATGCGATAATAAAAGTATTGAGATTAAAGGAGTTGATACTCCCGTTAATGGCGAGGCAGATATCCTCTTATTCCCTTCACTTGAATCCTGTAACCCATTCTATAAAGGAATAATGCTATTTGCAAATGGTGAAATGGCCGGATTGATCAGAGGAACAGAAAAACCTGTTATCGTGATGTCGAGAAGTGAAAGCGAAAAATCCAAGTATTTCTGCATTGCGTTGTCATGCCTTATGGCGTAATTACATATTTATTAGAAAAATATAACATGCAACACCATTCATTTTATGGCAAACCGGCTAATTCTGGCAATCAATCCAGGGTCAACATCGACTAAGTTTTCTCTTTTTGAAGAAGAAAAACTGTTATTTGAAAAAACGCTCAGACATCCTTCTGAAGAGTTGAAAAATTTTGAAAAAATTACCGATCAGTTTCATTTCAGGAAAGATCTTATAATGAATGAGCTGTCTGAACAAAAGATAGATTTTACGAGGATCGCTGCAGTTATTGGTCGTGGCGGCCTGGTAAAGCCAATTGAATCAGGTATATATAAGGTCAATCAAAGAATGAAGGAAGATCTGAGAGCCGGATTTTCCGGTCAGCATGCCAGTAACCTGGGCGGACTGATTGCAGATGATATAGCATCTTCTTTATGTTGTGCTTCATCGTTTATTGTTGATCCGGTTGTTGTAGATGAACTTCAGTCAATTGCCAGAATATCAGGGCACCCGGAGATTGAAAGAAAATCTATTTTTCATGCTTTAAATCAGAAAGCTGTTGCCCGTATTTATGCCACTTCAATTGGCCGGAGATATGAAGAATTAAGTCTGATTATTGCCCATATGGGTGGTGGTGTAAGCATTGGCGCACATAAAAACGGAAAGGTAATCGATGTTAATAATGCACTTGATGGAGATGGACCTTTCTCACCAGAACGCTCAGGAGGGTTGCCTTCAGGTCAGTTGGTCGACCTTTGCTTCAGCGGAAGATTCTTACAGGATGAGATGAAGACAATGCTTACTGGAAAAGGAGGAATGGTGGCTTATCTCGGTACCAACAGTTTTATCGAAGTTTGCAAAATGGCAGAAGATGGTGATGCTAAAGCGCTACTTATCAGAAATGCTGCTTCATACCAGATTGGTAAAGAGATAGGAGCGATGGCTGCTGTTTTAAATGGAAAAGTAGATGCAATAATTCTTACTGGTGGAATGGCATATCAGGATGCAAATATCAAAAATATCAAGATGATGGTTGATTTTATTGCAGATGTTGTCGTTTATCCGGGGGAGGATGAGTTAAAAGCTCTGGCTTTTAATGGATTGCTGGCTTTGAATGGAAAAATTGAGATAAAGACATATATCTGAAATTGTTATTGACTCTAAAGGGTCTTGCCATGGCATGACCCTACGATAATATATTGTTGTGTGTAGGGCCACGCCATAGCGTGGCCTATTAAGGATTTGTTGATAATTCTATGGATTACCGGCCGCTACCGGCAAAATTTTTCCATTAAAAAATTTATGCCCGGTCAGGGCAAAATTCGAAATAAATTCACCCATTTGTTTTGCATCAACCGGAGCTTTGTAGCCAGAAAATGCTTCCTCAAACATCTCTGTCTGTACTGCACCAAGTGCCAGACAGTTTACACTTATGCCATATTCTGAGAATTCATTTGCAAGACACTCTGTCAGACAAGCTAACGCTGCTTTGGATGCGCTATAATAGGAGAGTCCCCTATATTTTGAACTACCCTGAAAACCACCCATACTAGAAATGTTCACAATATGAGATCCTGCTGGCATCATAGGTTTTAAAATTCTGATGACAGAAGCAGGTCCGAAAAAGTTTGTTTCCATCATTAATCTGGCTTCATCATTTGCCGTATCCAAAAATTCTTTCACGATAAGAGATCCTGCCATGTTAATTAATATGTCAACTCTCTTGAAATGATCGGAAACTGTCTGTCTGAACTTTTCGACCTGACTATCAAAAACTGACATGTCAATGGATAATGAATGAACATTTTTATATTTGACTGAAAGACTATTTAAATCAGCTAAATTCCTTCCAGTGACAAGAATTTGGTTACTAATATCTTGCGCCAGATAATTTACGACCTCATTCCCAATACCCCTGGTTCCGCCATTTACTATGATATTCATTTTATTTATGAATAGCTTAATTCAGTTTTGAGTACAAAATTATCATTAATTGCTGTCCGGCATACGAAAAATAGGTTTTTTCTACTCTACTTTTAAATGTTTTAATAAAAAATTGAAAATATAAAATATCAATTGAAGCTACCATGTTTTGTACTATGTATCAACTAATAATCTTATATTTGCGTAAGTTTATTTAATATTTAGCTGAATAATTGTTAATGTGAAAATAGTGGATTAGACATAATCTTTAGTTCAAATATGCTGAAAGATTTAAACGACGGAGAGATGATAAACAATAAAGTATCAATAATAGGATGCGGAAATATTGGAATATCTTTACTGCAAGGGCTTCTGAAAGAGATGACCATTCCTGCAAAAAATATTACCGCAACTAGAAGAAATATCCAGGAGCTTGCTTATCTGAAAGAATTCGGGGTTAAGCTAATGGTTGATAATATCAGGGCAATAAAAGAATCCAATTTTATAATTATTGCAGTAAAACCATATAATATTGTTAATGTACTGGAAGAATTAAAGGATCACCTCAATTCAGAAAGACATCTGCTTATATCGGTAACTACGGGTGTCACCATAAGTCAGATTCAGGAAGTAATTGGTACCAGTGTCCAGATATTCAGGGCAATGCCTAATATTTCTGCAAGTGTTGGAAAATCAGTTACATGTATATGTCATAAGGGAGCTAAAACCAAAGAACTGGAATCAGTAAAATTTCTGTTCGATATGATCGGAACAACCATGACAATCGATGAAGATTTAATGGAATCAGCAACTATTTTAGGTTCATGCGGAATTGCTTATGTACTGAGGTTCATCAGGGCAATGATTCAGGGTGGTATTCAAATTGGTTTCGATGCCGCAACAGCAAGCGCCATTGTTAATCAAACAGTTAAAGGAGCTGCGGAGTTATTAATCGAAAGGCGCCAGCATCCGGAATTTGAGATAGATAAGGTGACAACACCCAAAGGTTGTACCATTGTAGGATTAAATGAAATGGAGCATAATGGTTTTAGCTCTTCACTGATAAAAGGGTTAGTTGCTTCATTCGAAAAAATTGAAAAATAACCTTCTTATCTGCAAAACCTGAAGTCCGAAGCCCGAAGATTGTCTTCTCTTCTGACTCCTGACTTCCGTCTACCGTATTATAAATTATTCTGTAAAAAGATTGTATGCATTTTATATTAATAAGTGCATTTTTCCGTTTATTTGTATCGTTCACAATTAAAGTAACAAATTTGTAAATATGATCCTCAATAATAAAATAACTCTAATAATCCATCATTCGCGAACTATCTTTTTAATTAATCTGTTCTTATTTATATCAATTTCAATAATATCCGGGCAGAAGGCCAAGGATGACCTCATGTCTTTTGATCAGAAGGACAATGAAGAAGCACCTCCATTTAAGGAAAGATTATTTTTTGGTGGAAATTTCGGATTGCAGTTCGGAACTATTACTGATATTCAGGTCTCACCGGTTATCGGGTTTTGGGTTTTACCACGAGTGGCAGTTGCAGTCGGCCCTGACTACAGGTATTATAAAGAACAGGATTTAGCAACAACTATTTATGGGGGGAAAGGTTATTTACAATTTGCTGTTATTCAGGATCTTAGTTCAGTCATTCAAATGGGAGGTCATACGGGAATTTTTCTTCATCTGGAGGATGAGTTGCTTAGTCTTAAGTCATCTTTCTGGAAGCCAATAGCGCAATATCCTAATCAATTACCATATACTTCTGATAGGTTTTACCAAAACACTGTTCTTGCTGGTGGAGGTATAAGTCAACATTTGGGACGGAGATCTTCATTAGATATTATGGTTTTATGGCCATTAAATGATTCAGAAGGTATCTACAATAAACCTGAAATAAGAATCAGTTTTATTTACTAACCATTTTTGAACAGTCTTCAGAATAACCGGTTTTATTATTAATAATTATCCTGAAAATTATTATTTCATAATTCGCCAGCCGGCAATTTAAATTAAATTTGAGCAGGAAATAATGAAATTAAAATGAAAATTGAAAATAATAAAATAGTCTCTTTGATTTATGAACTGAGAGAAAGTGATTCAAACGGAAGAATCATTGAACCGTTGGATGAAACAAGACCTTTAACATTTATATATGGTACAGGCAGATTGCTCCAGGGTTTTGAATCAAATATCAATTTTTTAAAAACAGGAGATCTCTTCAGGTTTACTCTTAATTCAGAAATGGCTTATGGAGATAAAAGGGAAGAGATGATAGTTAACGTTCCGGTTGCTGTATTTGAAACAGATGGCAAAATAAATGAAGATATTTGCAGAGTGGGCAACGAAGTTCCAATGATGGATAAAGACGGAAACCCTTTGACAGGGATTATAAATGAAATTACTGACGTTTACGTTAAAATGGATTTCAACCATCCTATGGCTGGTCTTGATCTTTGCTTTTCGGGTAAAATAATTGAAGTCCGGGAAGCCACTGAACATGAATTAGCTGCTACAATGGGCTCCTGTTCAGGATGTAGCAGTAGGGAACATTCAGTTTGCTCCGGCAGCTGTAGCTGATCGTACAGAGCTGGTAAATTATCTTGGATAATATTGACATTTTATGCAAAAAGTCTGGAAATTTTTTCCTTATTTTCTTTTCTGTACTATAAGCATTACACTGGTTTTATTAGTTATAAAAGTCAACAAAATCCTTGAGATTTCTGCGTTTATTTTGCTATTCTTTCGACTTTTAAGCGTTGTTTTATTATTTATTTATGCTTTCAGGAAAAGGTCCCTCACAACATGGATTCTCGTATGTATGATTGCCGGTGCTGAATTTGGATATGATGTCCCGGAAATTGCAAAAAAACTGCAGGTACTGAGCGACATTTTTCTAAGACTTATTAAAACCATTATCGCCCCTCTGTTGTTTTCAACTCTTGTCGTAGGTATTGCGGGACATGCAAATATAAAGCAGATTGGTCGGATGGGTTGGAAGTCACTTTTATATTTCGAAATAATATCCACAATTGCTTTGTTTATTGGACTTCTGGCTATCAACATTAGTAAGGCAGGTGTTGGTGTGGTATTGCCTCCAAACCCTGAGATATCGCCAATTAGCTCAATTAAAGCTCAATCGTCAAGCGATTTTATTCTTCACATCTTTCCGGAAAATATAGCTAAAGCAATATTCGAAGGCCAGATACTTCAAATTGTGATCTTCAGCATTATTTATAAAAGCAGTCTCAAAGCCAGCGACCATAGCATTTGCAACCTCAAACTCCGAGTCGGCATTACCATCTGCAATGGAATCAATGGAAATGTTCGGAATTCCAAGAAAGATTGTGGCATTCGTCATACCAACAGGTTACAGTTTTAATCTCGACGGGACATCAATATATCTGTCTCTGGCATCAATTTTTGTCGCACAGGCTGCCGGTATACACCTTCCTATCGAAAAACAAATTGTAATCTGTTTTACTCTGATGCTTACAAGCAAAGGCGTTGCAGGTGTATCCAGAGCTGCCCTTGTGATTTTACTTGGGACAGCTGTTAGTTTCGGATTACCTGTTGAACCTATTTTTTTAATCCTCGGTATAGATGTCCTTATGGATATGGCGCGCACATCAGTTAATGTTATTGGTAATTGTCTTGCTACGGCTGTAATTGCGCGCTCAGAGAAAGAATTTGATGATGTTGCAGCCAGAAATTTTAAGTTGGAATAGATTCTTTTACCTCTCTATAAAGTCCTTTGTGAATCTTCTTGAAAACCTTTGAGTGCCTTGGTGGTAAAAGCTAAATGTTAACCACAAAGGATCACAATGTAAATCGCAATGTAACACAAAGGGAAAACAGGGCAGATAATGTCTTTAATGACATGAGTATTGAAACCTGGCAACATCTTTTGAGAAAACCGCTTTTTAGATGAAAAACTAAACCTCCCAAGAATTGAATATTCAGCCTTGAGCTGCAGGAGAGTCGGAAATATTCAATTTTTCAAATAAACCCTTCTTAACAGTTATATTTAAAACCCAGGGAAATTCTTCTCCGACATCCGGAATTACAGTTTTTATGTATAAACAGGTGACTTTACACTTGTAACTACCAATTTAACTACTGTTTATTTACAGATGTAATCATTTCCAATCCAAATTTAAGTTACAGAATTAAATAAACATAAGGTAAAAACATTTAAACACATAATAAACACTAAATCAGTATTATAAATAAGTTCATTTGAAGTAATATTCACTCATTTTCAATGAGAAATGTCTATAATAAGCTTATTGTATTTAGATTTCATTGTTAATAGACTGTATACTATGATGTTATAGATCTAAACTATTGCAGGCCTTCATATACGCAAAGTCCGTAAACATCATTAAATCAGTAATATAAAAATATTTTGAATATTATCTAAAGTAATAGCGATTGATTAAATTACAGATGTAATTATATTAAATTACAATTGGCAACTTTATATTATTTACATTTGTAATACTTATTATTTTTAAAATGAAAGAAAGATTACTTGAATTTTTAAAGAATGAAAACAAATCTTCTGCTCAGTTAGCTGAAGAAATTGGTGTTCAGGCTTCTGGTATCTCCCACATACTTTCAGGAAGAAACAATCCAAGTCTTGATTTTGTATTGAAAATGCTTGAAAAATATCAATTCCTTTCGACCGACTGGCTGTTATTCGGCAAAGGATCCATGTATAAAGACATTAAAATACAAAATCTGTTTGATTTTAACTCTGGGGACAAACAAGAAAACACTGAGAAACAGATTAAAAATGAACCTGTTAAACCAGATATAGCGCATCTGGAAAATCGAAATAATGAGATACATATGGATTCTCCAGTTTCAACCAATAGAAAAGCCTCAGAAGTTGTGAAAATTGTATGGTTCTATGATAATAACAGCTTTGAGGAATTCAAACCACACAGGTGATGTCTGCCATTAGGAATTTAAATTACTACATTATCCCTTATTTAAATTTTTTGAAATCAGTCATAAAAATTATCTTTGCCACAAATCCACTTTAGATGGCAAAGTGCATCGAAGATCTTAAAGTAATTGGAAATAAGCGCCTAAATAAAGATTTTTTTGTTATAGAATTGTCAGGTAATCAAAAGCTTCCAGATTTTAAGCCCGGACAGTTTGCAGAGGTAAGAGTGGATCATAGCCCGGAAACATTTCTTCGACGGCCTATTTCAATACATGATGTTGATTACGATAACAATACATTTAAATTACTGATTCAGGTCGCAGGCAAAGGTACAGAAGCTCTCTCAAAACTCAGAACCGGTGATTCAGTTAACCTGATTTACCCGCTTGGTAATTCTTTCACTTTGCCCGATAAAGATGATAAGCTCCTGCTTGTAGGTGGAGGATGTGGTGTAGCGCCATTATTGTTTCTGGGAAAATACTTAAAATCAAATGGTTATGTGACTGATATCCTTCTTGGATTCAGAAATAGTGAACGGATAATTGAATTTGAAGAATATCTGAAAATAGGGAAAGTATTCCTTACTACTGAAGATGGTTCAAAAGGGGAAAAGGGTTATGTAACCAACCACACAATTCTGACAACTGTCAGATATACCTGGATCTATTGCTGCGGTCCTGATTCTATGATGAAAGCAATTTCAATTTACTGTAAAAAGCATAAGATACACTGTGAAGTATCGCTGGAAAACCTCATGGCCTGTGGTATTGGTGCGTGTCTGTGTTGCATTGTAAATACAGTAAATGGAAATCTTTGTTCCTGTATTGACGGACCGGTTTTCAATGTAAATGAATTAAAATGGTGAACCTGGGCTTTTCTATAGGTGATTTGCATTTTAAAAATCCTGTGCTTACAGCTTCTGGTACTTTCGGATATGGATCTGAATTTGATGATTTTTTTGATGTCTCAAGATTGGGAGGAATCGTTCTTAAAGGAACAACTCTTGAACCAAGAGAAGGCAACATGTATCCGCGAATGGCTGAAACTCCATGTGGTATGCTTAACTCCGTTGGTTTGCAAAATAAAGGAATTGAGTACTTTGAAAAACACATCTATCCCCATATCCTGAACTATGAAACTAATATAATTATGAATATAAACGGGAGCTATATTGATGATTATGTTGATCTTGCAGAAAGAATTAACAAGCTCGATAAAATTCCGGCTGTTGAATTGAACATTTCTTGTCCCAACGTAAAAATGGGAGGGATGGCTTTTGGAACCAATCTCGATTCGACGCGTGAGGTAACCAGGGAAGTGAGAGCTGTTTGTTCTAAAAAGCTTATTGTTAAATTATCTCCTAATGTTACAAACATTGTTGATTTTGCACGGGTTGTTGAAGAAGAAGGTGCCGATTCTGTCTCTCTGATAAACACTATACTCGGTATGTCGGTTGACGTGGGTAAAATGAGACCTGCTCTGTCAACTATAACCGGGGGATTATCGGGACCGGCTATTAAACCGGTTGCACTTAGGATGGTATGGCAGGTAGCAAATTCTGTAAGGATTCCTGTTATCGGAATGGGAGGGATTATGACAACCTCCGATGCCCTGGAATTTCTTCTTGCCGGAGCCACTGCTGTTCAGATAGGAACAGCCTCTTTTATTGATCCACGGGCCTCAGTAAAAATTCTCGAAGGCATAGAAAATTATCTTACAAAAAAGGGGTTTTCAGATATTAAGGAAATAATCGGTTACATTAACCGTACAACCTGAATCAAACCTGAATCTGTACAATAAATGTTCAAAATTATATGATAAAACATTTAGTTGTTCATTATTGTTATCTCTTATTTTTCCTTTAAATTTGTAAGAAATTAAAAACATATTGTTTCAATCTATTAATTAATGACTATAGAAATGGCAGAAAACTTACAGATTGATAATCTTGACAAAAAGATTCTCGATATTATCACAAAGAACGCAAGGATCCCATACCTCGAAGTTGCGAGGGAGTGTGGTGTTTCCGGTGCAGCAATACATCAGCGTGTCCAACGCCTGATACGGATTGGCGTTATCAGAGGATCTGAATTTAAGGTTGATCCTGTTATGGTAGGTTTCAAAACTTGTGCTTATATTGGTATCTTTCTCGACCACCCTGGTCATTTCAGGGAAGTTATTGCAAAATTCAGGGATATTCCGGAGATCATTGAATGTCATTATACAACTGGTAATTATTCATTATTTATTAAAGTTTATACCCGTGATAATGAGCATCTTCGGATGATACTGACGGATACAATTCAGAATATAGAAGGAATAGTCCGTACAGAAACTTTGATATCTCTTGAGGAATCTATCAACAGACAAATACCTGTTCTTTCACGATAGATAATAAAACATAATTGATTATTTATTTTCTGCTGATTTATTAATCAATTAAATGCGATATTGCTCCTGAAAAAATGTCACATTCTTTTGCATTAAAATAAATTTATTCTACATTTGCACTCGCAAAAATAGAGGAGGATTCAGTAGCTCAGCTGGTAGAGCACTCCGCTTCGCGGAAGGGTACTGAGTTCGATTACAACTAAATACTGATTCAGTAGCTCAGTTGGTAGAGCACATCCCTTTTAAGGATGGGGTCCTGGGTTCGAATCCCAGCTGGATCACAAAATAGGCAAAAGGAATTAAAATTAATTCCTTTTTTTATGTCTTTTTAAAAGGTATGTATACACTGTATATACTTCACAGCAAGAGTCTTGATCGATATTATATTGGTTATACAAATGATCTCATCAGACGATTAAATGAACATAATAGAATCAAGGGGAAGTTTACGGATGCAGGAATTCCATGGATTCTAGTTTATTCTGGATCTTTCGCTTCAAAAAAAGGAGCCATGACCGTGAAAAATACATAAAAAGCAGGAAATCGAAGAAATTTATAATCGAATTAATAGCTCAGCGGTAGAGCATTCCGCTTTGCGGAAGGGTCCTGGGTTCGCGTGTCACGACAGTCGAAATGAAATGAAGACTCATCGGGGAGTCCCAGCTGGATCACAGAAATGAAAGCAACTGCTTTCCTTTTTTGTTAAACACCCACTAATTGACATAAAATCAGCTGTTTTTCATCGAATATCAATTGAAAAATAATCCTTCTGAATTCTCTTAATCATTTTGATTTGTTTAAATTCCTTATTAATTCTGTATTTTAGTATTGCCATTGTCTGTAATAAAAGTATAATCATGAATAAGCTTTTTAAAGACAAAGTAGTTATAGTTACCGGAGCTTCTTCGGGAATAGGAGAAGCTATTGCACGTGAGTTCGCACTAAATGGGAGCAGGGTCGTTCTTGCTGCCCGGTCAGAGGCTAAGCTTTCAGCTATCACCCAGGAGATAAACAGTACCGGAGGTGAAGCAATATTTTTTAAAACAGATGTAAGCATTGAAACTGATTGCAGACAACTTATTGAAAAAACAATTGAAAAATATGGGTGCATTGATATCCTGGTAAACAATGCAGGATTATCAATGAGAGCTGCCTTCATTGATGTTGATGTGAAGGTACTTCATCGGTTGATGAACGTAAATTTCTGGGGAACAGTTTATTGTACAAAATACGCATTACCTTATCTTATTGAAAGGAAAGGGTCGTTGATAGGAGTCTCATCTGTTGCCGGATTTCACGGACTTCCGGGACGAACCGGTTATTCGGCTTCAAAATTTGCCATGCATGGTTTTCTTGAAACGATCAGGATTGAAAATCTTAAAAAGGGGTTACACGTAATGATAATTGCACCAGGATTCACATCCACTGAAATCAGAAAACATGCGCTAACTGCAAACGGCAATGAGCAGGGTGATTCACCGCTGAATGAAAGCACTCTAATGTCACCCGGGTATGTCGCAAAATGGGTGCTGAAAGGGATCAGAAAGAAGAAAAGGAATAAGCTCCTCACCTGGGATGGAAGACTAACAGCTCTTTTCCAGAGAATTATCCCGACTGTTGTAGACTGGGCTTATTATCATGAAATGTCAAAAGAGCCCAAATCACCTTTGAAATAATAAGGATAAAGGTTGAGGTTAAGGTTGAGGTTAAGGTTAATGAACCTGCAATAGTTTTCCGGACATTTAATAAAGCTAATAATTGATTTATTAATATCTCTTTTTTATTCTTAATTGATGTTTTTATTGAAGTATAAATCCTGTTTCTCAGCCTTAACCTTAACCTTAACCTTAACCTCAGCCCAGCCTTTTTGCTATATTTGAGTAAAGGGGATACTTTTTTTGTAATGAAATTCCCTCATCTGCGTCATGTATATAAAAACAATCAATAATTAAAATACATACGCTATGAAAAGATTATTTGTATTTATCGTTCTAACGATTACAGCAACACTTGTTTACGGTCAGAAATCTATCGATGACTTGTTTGAAAAATATGCCGGCAAAGATGGATTTACAACAGTAACTATAAATGGCAATCTGCTTAAACTGGCTCACTGTCTTGGTGACAATGATGATGAGAATTCAATTCCTGCTAATATTACAGAAATAAGGATTCTCGCACAGGAAGATAAGAGCACGCATGTTGAGAACTTTTATAACCTTGTTATTAATGATATTGATCTTAAAAATTACGATGAGTTTATGAGAGTGAAAGAATCACATCAGGATGTGAGAATGTTAGTCCGGACAGAAGGTAATAAATTCAAAGAATTTCTGCTTATTGCAGGTGGAGAGGATAATGCCCTCATTCAGATTAAAGGAAACATGACCTTTAAAGAGGCAAGAAAATTCTCAGATGATGCAAAGAAAAACCATGGATTGGATATAGTTGCAAATCATAACTAATTAATAATGTAGCTATCTTTAGATGCACTGAATTAATTGCTTTTGCAGGGATGACCAGGACTGATTTTAGTGATCTCGTTCAACAGCTTAGCCGAAAACTATATGGCTATGCCTTCCGCATACTTCGTAATCAGGAGGAGGCGGAAGATGCTGTTCAGGAGATTTTCATTAAACTTTGGAGTTTCGGGGAAAAACTAAATGAATATAATAGCATCCAGGCACTAGCTACAACAATGATTAAGAACTATTGTATAGATCAGGTCAGAAAGAGAAAATATTTTGTACCGGAAGAACCAGGAAGCCATGAATACCAAAACATCATGGCGCCATCTCCTTATGATCTGATGGAGAGCAGAGAATCAAATGATATTATTAACCATATCATTGATCAACTTCCTGATATATATAAGGTTGTTATTAAACTCAGGGACATCGAAGAAACGCCTTATGAAGAGATTGCGGCTAAAACTGAACAGAACATAAATTCCCTGAGGGTAACTTTGTCAAGAGCAAGAAAAATGATAAGAGAAGAATATAATAAATATCAGTATGAACGAAGAGGAATTAAACAGGTTGATCGATAAGTACTATAACGGTGAAAGTACTGAAGAAGAAGAAAGGACCTTAAGAGAATATTTTAGTGAAGATAATACGCCTGAAGGTTTTGATACGGAAAAGGCTATTTTCAGTTACTATGCTGGATCAGGAAAGATCCCTGAGCCATCCCATGACTTTGAGTCAAGAATTTTGGCCGGAGTTGACGAATCTGTCAGAACAAAAAATTCACAAACCATCAGAAAGCATCTCCTTCCCTTGCTGAGTGCAGCAGCGGGTATTATCATTCTAATAGGATCCTATTTTGTTTTTATTCACAGAACAGAATCTCAGGATACTTTCACGGACCCTAAAATTGCTTATGCAGAAACCATGAAAATACTTATGGATGTATCAGCTAAATTAAATCGTGGAGTTCAATCACTTGAACCAGTCAGTAAAATTGACGAGATGAGAACAAGAAGTTTTAAAGACATTAATAAATCAACAAGAATAATCGAGAAAAACCTGAAGAACTTAAAGTATCTTCAGAAAGCAGTTGAAATTACTAAGGTGCCTTTGGAGAAAAATATAAATAAATAATAATCAATGATATGAAAAAGTTAATTCTTTCAATCACCGCAAGTTGTCTGACCCTTATTATACAGGCTCAGATTAATCCCATTGATGAAATGTTTGATAAGTACTCTGAAAAGCAGGGATTCACAGTAGTTTCCATATCAGGTAAAATGTTCAGCATGTTTGCGAATCAGGATAAGGAAAATAATGAAGCCGGCAACGTCATAAACAGACTTAAATCAATCAGGATTCTTTCTGTGGAGGATTCATTATTAAATAAGAACCTTAACTTCTACACGGAACTCAGTAAAAAGATAGATTTTTCTGTTTATGAAGAGCTGATGGTGGTTAAAGAAGGACCAGATATAACAAAGTTTCTTATTCGTCAAAACGGGAAAATTATTTCTGAGTTACTTGTTATTACGGGTGGTCCGGGAGGAAATTCCCTTATTTCAATCAAGGGTGATCTTAATCTGAAGAATATTTCGGATTTGTCAAAAGACATTGGCATACAAGAACTTAAGAGTCTGGATAAAATCGATAAGAAAAGTCCTGAGAAATAAAATTTGCAATTCAGGAAGCCCTAAAGCAACCATATTCTGTCAGATTTGGTTATGTGATAAAAAATTCATCTTTACTCAATTTGAAGTAGGTATTCATTTTTTTTTATATTTGTATTAATTCGAATTATGAACCAATTCTAAACCTATGAGCAATCAATTCATTAAACGATCCGGGGTTCTGATGATCAGTTTGTTTTTATTTTCATTGGTTTCCTTTTCACAATTTAACAATGTTGATTTTCTAAGAAGTGTTCCATCTGATGGTGTAAAATACCTCCAGGCTTACATTTCCCCATGGGCAAATGCTTTTGGTGCTGGTCTGAACGGAGGCTGGTATAATACTGCAAAACCACATAAATTCGGTGGATTTGATATAACGATGAATGTGAGTGCAGGGATAGTTCCTACATCTGCCGAAACATTTGATATATCAAAGATCGGTCTCTCATCTTCAATAACAGGAACCGGAATGGCCTCTACTGTTGCTGGTCCCAAGAAAGATGGTCCGCTTATGAGCTATAGGGTTAATAACGTCACACTTGCTTCTTTCAATGCTCCTCAGGGAGTTGACTGGAGATACATGCCTGTCCCTACAGCCCAGGTTGGCGTTGGTTTACCATTTGGTACAGAATTGAAGGTGAGATTCATACCTAAAATAAACATTAAAGGCGGCGATGTTTCTTTATGGGGTGTAGGTCTTGTTCATAGCATTTTGCAGTATTTGCCGGGAAATAAATTGTTACCATTCGACGTATCGCTTTTTGCAGGATATACCAAGCTAAAGGGAGATGTTCCTCTTGGTTTAGACCCGGATCCTGAGGTTAGTCAGGCATATACAGCTCCTTATAATGCTGCCACATCTTTCGACGGTCAAAATTTAAAAATAAGTGTTGGAGCACTAAATATAAGTGCAATTGCTTCTCTCAATTTACCTGTAATTACCTTCTATGGCGGAGTTGGTTATTGCAAAACCAGAACAACGATGGATTTTTCCGGCAATTTTCCTTTACCGGTTTTGGTGACTCCTGCCAGCGGTGCACCATTTGCGGAATATAATAATACAGGTGTCAAAAAAGGTTCTGATTTTCCGAACATGGATATTAAAAATTTTTCCGGTATGAGAGCGAATATTGGTTTCAGGATTAAACTGGCTGTTGTAACAATTCATGCTGATTACACAAGGGCTCAATATAATGTTCTCACGGCAGGTTTGGGAATCTCGATCAGATAATAGGAATCAAAATATTCTCTGAAATCCCCGGGATCCCATTAAATCCCGGGGATTTTTTTTATATTCATAGAACTATTTGGTGGGTTTTTCAGTTATGAGATAAGACCTATATATAGAAATTGATGAATGCAGACAAACAGAAAATAAATAGTGGTTACAGGGCATTGCTTCTGGCTGCAAAAAACACAGTAGCTTCTGAAGATAATATTAAAATAAGAAGAGCACTGGATCTTGCGGTCGAAGCATGTGGTGATAAAATAATTCTTACGGGGGAGCCTGAGATCCTTCATGCTCTATCTGTTGCCAGAATTATAGCAGGGGAGATGGGTCTTGGACTTACATCTATTATAACAGCCTTATTGCATGATTCCTATAATAATCTGAGTCTTCCTCCAAAAGGTCTGGAAAAAGAATTTGGGATAAAAGTTGTTGAAATCCTGAATGGCTTTTCGCGTATTACCGGCATCGATTCGATGCAATCGTCTTACCAGGCAGATAATTTCCGCAAATTGCTTCTAAGCCTTGCTGATGATGTAAGGGTTATACTTATCAAACTTATTGAGCGGCTTGAATATATGCGTAACCTTGATAATGCTTCGGAGAAGGAGAGATTGCCTTTGGCCTCAGAGACCTATTTCCTTTATGCGCCTCTCGCACACAGACTTGGCTTTTATAACATCAAATCGGAAATGGAGGACCTTTCTGTCAAATATCTTGAACCGGAACAATATAATTATGTGGAACGCCGTCTTAAGCAAACAACAGCATCCAGGAATAAATTGATACGTGACTTTTCAGTTCCTTTAAAGGAAAAATTAGAAAAGCAAGGTTTTAGATTCACTATCAAAAGTCGCACAAAATCAATACATTCCATAATGCTTAAAATGAAAAAGCAAGATGTGGAATTTGAGGAGGTATATGATCTTTTTGCTGTCAGGATTATTATTGATAGTCCAAATGAAAAAGAAAAGTCTGATTGCTGGAGGGCTTATTCTGTTGTAACAGATTTATATCAACCCAACCCCAGCCGGTTACGTGACTGGTTATCCGTACCAAAATCGAATGGATATGAATCACTTCATACCACAGTGGTGGGCCCAAGAGGAAAATGGGTTGAAGTACAAATTCGTTCCACAAGGATGGATGAGATTGCTGAAAAGGGATTAGCGGCTCATTTCAAATATAAGGGAATTAAGGGAGAAGGAGGACTTGACTCATGGTTGTCAAAGATGCGTGAAATACTGGAATCATCGGAGAAAGAGGACAATGCATTTCTCGATCAGGTCCGGTCAGGATTATACACTGATGAAGTTTTTGTTTTTACACCTAAAGGCGATCTGCGTCAATTGCCAGCAGGGGCAACAGTTCTCGATTTTGCCTTCGATATCCATACCGATGTCGGAGCCTCATGTGTCGGCGGAAAGGTAAATGGTAAGAATGTTACGATAAAGTATGTCCTTCAGAATGGTGATCATGTATCCATTATAAGATCAAAAAACCAGAAACCAAAGCAGGATTGGTTGTCGTTCGTAGTTACGACAAAGGCAAAAACGAAGATAAAGCAGGTGTTGAATGAAGAGAAGACCAAAGCAGCTGCAGAAGGTAAGGAGATACTGATGCGCCGGATGAAAAACTGGAAGATAGTCTACGGTGATACCCTGATTCAAAAACTACTCAATTCTTATAGCCTGAAAACTGCACAGGATCTATATTATCTTATTGCGACCGAAAAAATAGAACTCCTTCATATTAAAGAGGTTTTATTACAGGAGGAATCAATCGAATCGAACCTTCCGGTAACAGGACTGCCGGAAAAAGAGCAAAAAGAGCAAGTTGATTCTCAAATTGCTGATTACCTGATTATTGAAGACAGAGTAGAGGGGCTTGATTATAAACTTTCCAAATGCTGTAACCCGGTATTCGGTGACAGCGTTTTTGGTTTTGTCACGATTTCTGAAGGAATAAAAATTCACAGGACTGGCTGCCCGAATGCACACAACATGATGTCCAGATATCCCTACAGGGTAATAGCTGCCCGCTGGTCAAAATCAAAGAACAGTCCTTCATTCATAGCTGCAATTAAAATAACAGGAATTGAGGATATAGGAATGGTAAATAAAATTGCCGATGTGATAGCTGAACACAAGGCAGTTGTTAGAAATTTCAATTATAATATGGCCGATGGTATGTTTGAAGGGATGCTTAATATAATGGTGCCTAATAGTGGTGTTCTTCATGGGATTATAAGAAAAATACAGGGGATAAAGGGCATATTGAAAGTGACACGCTACGGTAATGCTTAATCAACCCTGCACCCCTCTGTCGCTTTGCGACATCTCCCCCAAAGGGGGAGAAAATCCTCATCTGTTAAGTCGAATTTTACTTGAGTGCAGAGTATTTCTCCCCCCTTTGGGGAGTGCCCTAAGAGCGAAGGGGTGTTTCAAATAGCAGAATCCCCTTTGGGGGAGTGCCCAAAGGGCGAAGGGGTTTGTAGATTATCAGTATCTCTGATCGGGCCTGACAGGAAGTTTTGCCATTTTCTCCACCTCAAGTGAAGGAAACCCGAACTCTTCAACAACTTTTCCAAGGATCAGATAAGTGCCGCTTCCTTTAAAAGGCCAGAGTTTAAGCGATTGAGAGAAATGGGTTGTATCGAAAAAATTACCTTCAGCATCGATAAAGCATCCAAAATTCATCCAGTCATTTTTTATTGTCTTAATATATTTTATGGTTACCAAGTGTCCTACCATCCTGATTTTCTTTCCGGTATATTCGTCCATTTTAAGGGCAGATACTTCACCGCGGAAAGATGTTTCAAGCATATCGAACCAGCTCATTGTGACAGGAAAACCGAAGAGTTCGATTTCATCATATACATCTTCGATCTTTCCCTGAACAAGATCGGGGAGTGAAAAATCACGGACAGGAGAGGAGAAGAGCGGACGAATATTATCTGGTTTGTTTTTGTTTATCATCATATGAGCTTCCCATAAGAGGACGGCCTTCTTCTTTCCCGTAAATCTGAATGCCCCTGCTTTAATAAGAAGAATTACCTGCTCAAGTCCGGGGTTTACTCTTGTAACAAAATCGTTCAGATCAGTGAACGGACCTTCCGTATTGCGTATCACTTCAATTGATTGTGCAAGCTTATACTCAAGGCTCATAATATGAATGAAACCAATATAAATATCTGTTCCATAGATTGTTGTCTTGTAGTTACTTTTATTCACACACGGCAATTGGATAGTGGCGCCGCACCTTCTTGCTTCATGCACATAAACCCAGGTCCTGTAAAAGCCTCCAAAGTTATTTATTACAGCTACCATGAACTCAAGCGGATAATGTGCTTTAAGATAAAGACTCTGGAAGCTTTCAACGGCATACGATGCAGAATGGGCCTTAGAGAATGAATACCCGGCAAAAGATTCAATTTGTCTCCATACTTCTTTTGTAACTTCATCGCTGTAACCCTTTTCGCGGCAGTTTGTGAAGAACCTTTCAACAATCCGTTTCATCTCCTGTTTCGAGCGATATTTGCCACTCATAGCACGACGGAGGGTATCAGCATCAGCAAGATCCAATCCTGCAAAGTGATGACAGACTTTCAGCACATCTTCCTGATAAACCATAACTCCGAATGTCTCTTCAAGCTGTTCCTTCATTACCGGATGTATATATTCGAATTTTCCCGGATTATGGAACCTGTAAATATATTCCTTCATCATACCTGAACGTGCGACTCCCGGCCTTATCACAGAGCTGGCAGCCACAAGAGTAGTGTAGTTGTCGCATCTCAGCTTTTTCAGAAGGCCGCGCATTGCAGGACTTTCAATATAAAAACATCCTTTTGTTTCACCGATCTTCAGATATTCTTTTACCTTTTCATCGTTTTTAAATTTCTGTACAGCATGAACATCAACATCGATACCCCGGTTACGCAGGATTATTTCCGCACTTTCCCGAATGTGACCTATACCCCGCTGACTAAGTATATCGAGCTTCTCAAAACCAATCTCTTCAGCAGTGTACATATCCCACTGGGTGGTCGGAAAACCTTTGGGAGGCATATCCAGAGCTGTGTAGCATGTAATTGGTTCTTCTGATATCAGGATACCCCCGGCATGAATGCTCCTCATATTCGGAAAGTCAGCGATCTTCAGACCTGTAGAAAAAATAGTATTTGTTATTTCATTCCTGTTTGTTTCTGCAGAGGGATTTTCTATGAGTGAATCAATCTCTTCCTTTGGCAAACCATGGACCTTTCCGAGCTCACGAACTATTGACTTACCTCTGAAGGTGCTCATAGTGCCAAGCAATGCGGTGTGTCCGTAACCATATCTCTTGAAAATATAATCAATGACCTCATCCCGTTCTTTCCATGAATAGTCAATGTCGAAGTCGGGAGGACTGCTCCGTTTCGGGTTTATGAATCTCTCGAAGTAAAGGTTCAGATCAATGGGGTCAACATTGGTGATTTTCAAGCAATAAGCCACGACGGAATTTGCTCCGCTGCCACGGCCGACATGATAAAAACCTCTTGCCATTGAATATCTTACGATATCCCATGTTATAAGAAAGTATGCAGAAAATCCAAGCCTGTCGATTATCTCAAGTTCGTGCTTAACTCTTTTTTTTGCTTCACTGTTCTGTTTTCCATATCTGTATATCATTCCATCCCAGGCAAGTTTTTCGAGAAGCAGTTTGTCATCATATCTGCTGGCAGAATAGATCTTTTTGTTTTTCAAACCTTCACTGTCAAACTGTAAAGAACAGTCATCCAGAAGTTTTTGTGTATTATTGACCAGCCATGTGTGTTCCCTGAAAATTCTTTCGTTATCATCAGGCTTTTTAAAAAATTCATCTTCACCTGCACATTGCCATTCTTTCAGGTGACTTAGCAGAATATTATTGTCAACAGCCCTGAGACTCTTGTGTATAAAAATATCATCTGTCTCTGCAAATGTAACCGGCTGCAGTATAACCATCGAGCTCCTGTTTAATGACGGAGTGAGTGTCAGCAGACTGTTCAGCTCATGTGGTCTTATTCCTATGCGTTCATTATTAAATAGTTTACGTTCAGGGACTTTTTTACGGGAATATATTATATACGATTCTGAGAATTGAGGCGCCGGGAAAGGAATTGATGACTTGTTGAAATTTTGCTCTGACAGAAATTCATTAAGCTCCTGTAAACCTTTGTTATTGCGCGCAATCCCGATATACTGAAGTTCATTGTCATTTCTGAATTCTATACCTGCAACGGGCCTGATATTGTTTTTGCTGCATTCGCCTGCAAATTCGGGAATTCCGGTTGAGTTGTTTATATCAGTGAGAACTATGGTATCTGTCCCGGCAGCTAATGCTTTCTGTATAAGCTGTTCAACGGACATTGTTCCGTAGCGGAGACTATAATATGAGTGACAGTTCAGATACATTGTTGCTTGTTTTGCGTTTTAGGCCCCCCAACCCCCCTAAAGGGGGGCTAATACTCTGGATATAAGCATAATTACGCTTAACTCAACAGAATTAGCTCCCCTTTAGGGGAGATGTCAGCGAAGCTGACAGAGGGGTTTATGTCCCATAACAAAATCCTCTATGGGGATGGCCGCGAAGCGGCCAAGGGGGTTGCATGCCCCTAATGCCAATATCCTCCCCTCAGCCGTTCCTCCATCATATTTTGCTCTTTAATAGTGTTTTCAAGCTGTTTAAGGGCTTTTTCCTCCCTTTCGCTTATCGTCATTACTCCGGAAGCTCTCCTGACCGCATTTCGCCCGAAACGCTTCCGGAGTTTGTCCATTGCCATATAAAGGCTCACCTTTTCCGGAGTATCGTCAAACAGATCGAGTTGCTGAACCCCTCTTACCATATGGCTGAACCTCACACCAATGAGTCGTATAAGCATGCGTCTCTGGTATAGCCTGCCAAAAAGCTCTTTGGCGATATCAGCGAGAACATGATCAAACGATGTATATGGTATCCGTTTCTGGAGAGTGTGGGTATCGAAGTTTGAATACCTTATTTTTACTGTAACACATGAAGTAAGCTTTTCCTGTTTTCTCAACTCAAACGCAATTTTTTCTATCATACTTACCAGCAACTGATTCAACCTCACCATGTCGGTGGTGTCTTTTTCGAAGGTGTGTTCAGTGCTTATCGATTTCTGTTCCGAATAGCTGATAACGGGAGTAGAGTCTATTCCATTGGCTCTTTTCCACATTTCGATACCGTTTTTTCCCATCAGTTTTTCAAGCATCTCAACGGGAATATTCCTCAGGGTATAAATTGTGGCAATGCCCATAGAACGAAGTACCTGGTAAGTTTTCTGACCAATCATTGGTATTTTTCTTATCGAAAGCGGATCAAGAAATGGAAGAACAATTTCTTTTTGTACCTCTATTTCCCCGTTTGGTTTTGCCTCGCCGGTTGCAATTTTTGATACGGTCTTGTTGACTGAAAGTCCGATTGATATTGGCAGACCAGTCTCTTTTATTATATACTGGCGTAATTCATGCGACCATTTGTAGCATCCATAGAAACGGTCCATCCCGGTGAGATCGATGTAGTGCTCATCAACCGATGCTTTCTCATACAGCGGTGCTCTTTCGGCAATTATGCCGGTCACTATGTTTGAATAGTTGCTGTAAAGTTCCATATCGCCTCTTATCACAATAGCATCGGGACACATATTCCTGGCCAGTTTCATAGGCATCGCAGAGCTTACGCCGTATTTCCGTGCCTCGTAACTGCAGCTCGATACCACTCCGCGGTCCGACATGCCGCCTATTATCACCGGTTTGCCATTCAACCGGCTATTCTTAAGCCTCTCAACCGATACAAAAAAAGTATCGAGGTCGAGATGCAGAACAGATCGGTCTATGTTGCCGGATAAGATCATATAACAGTTTTTAATAGTAATTACGGATACGAGCTGAGGATTGCTTCGTCTCCCGATTTCATCGGGATCCTCGCAATGACCGTGGCTTTTACTAACTTCGGTTCAGCTCCCAACCTGAACTATCCTTACCTGCACCGTCATTGCGAGCGAAGCGAAGCAATCTCCAACTCCCGAGTCCGAATTATTCTAAAAAATATTGTATATTTCTTGTATATATAACAAATATGTTTTACTTTTGATTAATAATTAATCAATTTAATGATTACAATATAATCAATTTTCGTTATGTACTTTGCATCTAACATAAAATTTTTAAGAAAAAGAAGGGGCAGAACACAGGATGATGTGGCATTTGCCCTTAACCTTAAACGTTCAACCCTCAGCGGTTATGAGAACGGTGTGGCACAACCTGGTATAGAAATACTGATCTCCTTTTCCGGCTACTTTAACATAGCTATCGATACAATCCTTAAACTGGATATTACTAAGTTGTCAGAAAGTCAGCTTGGTGAACTTGAAAGAGGATATGATGCTTATATTAAAGGAAGCAATCTCAGGATATTGACAACTACCGTTAATTCCGACAACCGTGAGAACATTGAACTGGTACCTGAGAAAGCGAAAGCAGGCTACACAACCGGATATGCTGATCCGGAATACATCGGGGAGCTTCCTGTATTCACTTTACCGTTTCTTTCCAATAAAAAGAAATACAGAACTTTTCAATTGAAAGGCGATTCTATGCTTCCAATACCTGATGGTTCCTGGGTGACCGGGGAGTACCTCCAGGACTGGATGCAGATAATCAGCGGGAAAGCTTATGTTGTATTTACCCTCGACGACGGTATTGTTTTTAAGGTTCTTGAAAACAATCTGAGAAAAGACGGAAAACTTATTCTTTATTCACTTAACCCAATTTATGAGCCTTATGAGGTACACGTAAATGAGGTTAAGGAAATATGGAAATTTGTGAATTACATAAGCAGTGAACTACCTGATCCAGTATTACCGGAAAAGCAACTAATTCAGGCAGTTGCCGGTATGAAACATGATCTTGAAAGGATAAAAGCCAAACTGGGAAACGATATTGCTGATATAAATGAGGAGAAATAGGGTATACCCCTCTGTCGCTTCACGACATCTCTCCAAGGGGGGAGAAAATCCTCATTCGTTAAGTCGAATTTCACTTGAGTGCAGAGTATTTCTCCCCCCTTTGGGGGAGTGCCAGAAGGGCGAGGGGGTGTTTCGAATAGCAGAATCCCTTTGGGGGAGTGCCCGAAGGGCGAGGGGACAACTCTCTCCACCTGCCATCTTCAAACCCAATAGGAATTGTACTTAATTTATCAAGTTCTTCAAACTTGAACATCACATGAGGTAATTCTTGTAAGTGATTTATGTTCTTGCGTTTATTGGTAGTCTCTTAACTCATTATAATAAAAATTCCCCGTTCAATATGGTTTCTTATGGCAGGAGATTCACATATAATGGGAGTACCTTCCGATATGAGATCCATTATTTTATCAAGAACAAAAATAGGCCGGTCATCAAGTACTTTGGCAAAGTAAATCTTACTGGCCCCGGAACGGAGCATACGAGAGGTGTCCTTTGTTGTATTCCTGTTTGTTTCTTCATTTAATTAATTAAAAACTCTGTCCAACTTTGTGCTACTCTGTTCAACTCTGTGTAAGTTCTTTTTTATTACGAGAACCACAGAGTCAAAAGAAAAAATGATCCTAAACCAGGTTGCAACTATTCTTTGGTCAGAGCAATTATCTGATTGACGATCTTCTGGTTGTCAGCTTCAGGAATAGCACCTTTATAAAGAGCCCGGCATACCCTGTTTTTATCAAGAATTATCACAGTGTAGTTATCTTTTGGCAAACCCCATTCTTTCTGCAGGATAGCCTTATAATCAAAAAGTATCGTAGTATCGTACTTTTTGGCTTTGTTACCAGCGATAATCCTTATAAGAAAATCCGGTTTCCAGGTCGATTTGCAATCAACGATACCAAATCCCTTGAACAGATCCTTGCTGATAGTCTTATCAACATCTGTTGCTTTTTTGACTGCATCATTAAAAGAATCATTAAGATCTGATACATCCGGATCGACATAATTGATCTGAAGCACCATTCCAGCCCATGAATTCATTGTAAATTCTTTCTTATCAGCATCAGTAAACATCCAGTCCGGAGCTTTCATTCCAACTTCCAGTTTAACATTCTGCTGACCGAAGATTCCGTTTAAGGCAAATAAACTGAAAACGAGAGTAATAATCATTTTTTTCATAAATATGCTATTAAAATTTATTCTGTAATATATGAAATTTTTATCACTAATTAAATTTAGAAGTTTTTATAATTAATCCCGGCAACAATATTACTTTTGCGGTCTAATTAATATGTATGCAATTAATAAGAAACATTGCAATTATTGCTCATGTGGATCATGGTAAAACTACTCTGGTTGACCGGATTATACAGGAATGCCAGGTACTTGACCAAAGAAAGGAGGCGGGTGATCTAATTCTTGACAGTAACGATCTTGAGCGGGAAAGAGGGATAACTATCCTTTCAAAAAACGTTTCAGTAAATTATAAAGGTGTTAAAATTAACATTATTGATACACCTGGTCACGCAGATTTCGGTGGCGAAGTTGAAAGGGTTCTTAAAATGGCAGATGGTGTTTTGTTACTTGTTGATGCACTTGAAGGACCTATGCCACAAACGAGATTTGTACTTGGAAAAGCAATTGCACTGGGACTTAAACCAATTGTTGTTGTGAATAAGGTAGATAAAGATAACTGCAGACCTGATGAAGTTCAGCAGGATATTTTCGAATTGATGTTCAACCTTGATGCATCTGATGAACAGCTTGATTTTGAAACAGTTTTTGGTTCTTCAAAATATGGATGGATGAGTGGTGACTGGAAAAAACCAACAACAGATATTAAGTATCTCCTTGATACAATAATTTCTGAAATACCTGAACCGCCATATAATACAGGAACAGCGCAGATGCAGGTTGCCTCACTGGATTTTTCAAACTACGTCGGGAGAATTGCGATTGGTCGGGTATTCAGAGGAGACATAATGACAGGAGTAGATTATACCTTATGCAAAAGGGATGGCAAAGTAAAGAAAGTAAGGGTTAAAGAGCTATTTGTTTTTGAAGGACTGGGCAGAGTTAAGGTAGAAAGTGTCAGATGCGGTGATTTGTGCGCGGTTATAGGTCTGGAGGATTTCGAGATAGGGGATACCCTCGCGGATCTGCTTGCTCCGGAAGCTTTACAGAGAATCGAAGTAGATGAACCTACCATGAGCATGGTATTTACCATCAATAATTCACCAATGTTTGGCAAAGAGGGAAAGCTTGTAACTTCTCGTCATCTCAGAACAAGGTTGATGAGAGAAACAGAGAAAAACCTGGCTCTTAAAGTTGAAGAGACAAATTCAGAAGATACTTTTAATGTTTTTGGTCGGGGGATACTTCATCTTTCGATTCTTATTGAAACCATGCGGCGTGAAGGATATGAATTTCAGGTAGGAAAACCCAAAGTTATTTTAAAAACAATAGATAACATCAAATCAGAGCCTTATGAGACTTTATCAGTAGATGTGCCCCCTGATTTTTCAGGGAAAGCCATTGAACTCGTTACTCAGAGGAAAGGTGAGATGATAGTAATTGAACCCAAGGGAGACCTGATCCATATCGAGTTTGATATTCCTTCAAGAGGACTGATAGGATTAAGAAACAACATGCTTACAGCCACATCCGGTGAGGCTGTGATGCATCATCGTTTCAGAGCATATGATAAATATAAAGGTGATGATCTCCTCCCGAAACTAAATGGTTCATTAATCTCTCTTGATCAGGGAATGGCTACCGGTCATGCCATAGACCGGCTCCAGGACAGAGGCAGGTTCTATATTGATCCGGGAGAACATGTCTATAAAGGTCAGGTAATCGGAGAATATACCAGACCAGTCGACCTTGAGGTTAATGTTGTCAGAGGAAAAAAACTTACAAATATGAGAGCATCTGGGTCGGATGACAGTCTTAAAATTGCATCTAAACTGAAATTTTCACTTGAAGAATCGATGGAACAGATCAAAGATGATGAATATCTTGAAGTTACTCCTTTAAATTTGAGAATGAGAAAGATACCTGGTTATAAATTCGCTTAATAAATTTTTTACCTTTCTTCTGATTAATTTTGGATGCTGGTTTAAAGGCAAATATATATGCCGGATATTTTGTTTTAAGACCGAATAATTGATAATGTGATAAAATGAAAAAGAAATATATTTATTTATTAGCTTTTGCATTTTTACTAGTGTCAGCAGTATATGGGCAGGAGATAAACTATGCAAATTATGGAATTGAGACTAAGGACAGCCATATTCCACAAGGGTTAAAAGTTGGTGATAAGGCACCTGATTTTACCGGGTACGATCAGAAGGGAAAACAAGTGGAATCGAAAAAGCTGCTCGAGAAAGGACCACTGATCCTGTTCTTTTACAGAGGAAAATGGTGTCCTGTATGTTCAAGATATTTAAATTATTACCAGGATTCACTTAAAGTATTAACTGACCAGGGTTTTAATATTGTTGCTATTACTCCGGAATCAATTGAAAACGTGGAGCAAACTGTAAAAATTCATAATATTTCCTTTACGGTTATCTATGATTGTCAGGAGAAAATAATGAAGGATTATGATGTTATGTTTGATGTAACAAGAGAATATCAGGATAAGATTTTAGCCCGGTTTTCAATTGATATCGCTAAAAATAATGGGAGGGATTCTGCCCGATTACCGGTTCCGGCTACTTATATCATTAACAGAGAGGGAATTATTGTCGCTGTTCAGTTTGATCCTGATTACCATAACAGAGCTACTGTAAAGTGGATGTTACGAAACCTGGCACTGGCTTTCTAAGACTAATTATCTATTAATTTAATTATTGGCAGCTGATCATCAGCGCTGTGATGAAGTATTATTTATCAGGTATTTTTAATAATCGTTCAGATAATTATTTAAAGGTTTCATTGCTCTAAACACATTCAGAACGTGATCAAAGAAATCATTACTAAGTACCATTTTATCTGATACTTCATTTACAACAAGGTAACTTTTAAATTTGAGAAGCTCAATGTGTGGATGGCTTGAAGGGTACCCTTTGGGTGCAGTCTTAAGCTTTTCTCCATCAATTGTTCCGAAATATTTGACGAAATCTTTTGTATTTATGATTTTAATAAACTCATCCGGACTGTCACTTATCTTTTCCCTTATTGCAGATAACCATGGACCTGGAGGCGTATATGCTCCGCCTGCCATAATGCTTTTACCCGGCTCGATATGAAAGTAATAACCGGCAAATTTATCTACGTTTTTTTTGCCGCCCTGAACGATGAACGCACCAAAGTGCGATTTGTATGGCGATTTGTCGTTCGAGAATCGAATATCACGATTAATCCTGAAAACACAGCTTTTAGCTTCCAGACCTTTCATAATCGGTTCAAAGACAATTATTTTATTTATTATTTCCTGAACAATTGATTCGAAGTTATTTTTGGCATCTATATACTGAGGCCGGTTTCCGATGAACCAGTCACGGTTGTTATTAAGTTTTATAGAGCTTAGGAAATCAAGTGTTGATTTTTTAATAGTTTCCATTTTAATTAAGTTTTTTAAGGATCCTGTCTGAAAAAAAACAGATATTTTTTTATTGTTGTATCTTGAATAACCAAATATACTAAAGAAAGTTTTATAGTTGAAGTCTAAATAAAAGATTACTCCGAAGTTTAAAAAACTCTTTCAGACTTTATAGGGGTATTTGGATAAAAAATCATTTTTTACGAATATCAAATGCCATCAAAGTATTTCCATGTCGCTGATACAAAACACCTTCACGTATTGCCGGATGTGAGAAATGCTGCAGAGTTCCCTGCTTAATCCGGAAGGAACTGACTTTTTCAATTTTGCCCTGGTTATAACTCAGAAGCATCAGATCTCCTTTTTGGGTATAATAATACAACATATTATCAGCAGCAATAATAGCCCCGCTTCCGACTTTCAGTGAATCGGTCAACTTACCTGTGGATGCATTCTCGCACGCAAATCAGGCTTGACTGTTCCGCAACCATACAGATAATCGCCAATTTTTACAAACCACCCATAAAACTGTCAAAACCCCTGTTACGCCAGATCTCTGTAATCTTCGTCCCGTCTTTCGAAAGTTTAAGTCTTACACCACAGTTACCATCGCCGGCAGCATAATAAATTGAGCCTTTATCATACAGTACTGTGTTACTGTGTATATCTCCAAAATTATTATCCTTTCCGCCTGTGGTCCAGAATATCTTTTATCCCTGAATCAGTGCCGATTCCGAATGTCCGTGAAGTGGGAGGCCTCCATTAAAGTCAGCCACAAGATCTTTTGACCAGATAATTTTCCCGTTGGCCCTGTTTACACAGAAAAGGTTTCCTATTCCGGTGCCAACATAAAGCAGATCGTCTACAACAGTTGGGGCCGATCTTGAACCGGGAAATGATTTCATCCATTCTTTTCCAAGAGTGATTTGCCATTGTTTCTCACCTTTAAGATTATAACTGAAAAGTATTTCCATCGAGTCAACCTCACCTGTAATATAAAAATTTTCATCAGTAAATACCGGCGAAACAAACCCGTTTCCAATATTATTAATGGACCAAAGCTCTTTTGGTCCATCGGCGGGCCACGTTTTAAGAAGGTTTGATTCATGGTAAATACCCTCGCGGTTTGTGCCTCGCCATTCATAGATTCCTGTTGTAGCTGAAGAGGATGTCAGAAGGAGGATCAGGATAAAAAGTATTGAAACATTTTTCATAATATTTTGACTAGTTCAAATTATAAACACCAAAGATAATTTCATCTACCAATTAATTTGCCGGAAGGGGGAAAAATGTCATTTAAAATTAGTTTTCGGCTGTATAACAAGTCCTATTTGACCGCAAAGCACGCAAAGAAGGCGAAAAGCGCGCAAAGCGAATTGTATGGATTTAGACTTTTTAGACAACCTCAGACTATTAAAAAAATAGGATCAAAAAGAATATGAAAAAACTTGACTATTTCAAAATTATAAGTTAAATTATTGACATAAAAATGATCAAGAATTAATCAAACTTTACAGTTATGGGAAAATTCGACAGATTCTGCCAGAGTTGCGGAATGCCAATGGAAAAAGACACTGAAAATGGAGGGACCAATGCTGATGGTTCAAAGACTTTTAAGTTCTGCAGTCATTGTTATACACTGGGTTCATTTAATGACAAATTTACCAGATCAGAAGAGATGGTGAAACTTGTCAGAGGCAAATTAAAGGAATTGGGATATGGACCAATTAAAAGATGGTTCTTTAGTTCCCATATTCCTCAACTTGAAAGGTGGAAAAACTAATCATAATAACATTTTAATATCTGTGTTATAAATAAACTGAAACTGTATCTTTATGACTTATCTTAAAGTTATGAAGATATCGGAGAATTTTTTTATTAAATTATTTGTACTGTTAATCATATTATTATCATGCATGAACCCTGAATTGGATAGAAAAGAATCAGGTAAAATCAGACCACTGAAAGACACTATCGGATTTGCCCAGCATTCCTGGCAGATGGACAGCCTGATGGCAAGGATGGACCGGAAAGGATGGAAAAGAACTGCAGGATTGCCATGGAAGCTGGTTATAAGCCCTCATGATGATTATACTTATGTTGGCACACTATACCCTGAGTTGCTTCAAAACGTAAAAGCACCTAATCTGATTCTAATTGGTGTAGCTCATAGGGCAGCCCGGCTTGGGATCGAAGATTCCCTTGTATTCGATAGCTACTCAGCCTGGAAGGGTCCATGGAAAAATGTTCCGGTTTCACCTGTAAGAGAAGAGATTTATAATCTAATTGCGAAAAAAATTGCTTGCGTAAATGATACACTGCAAAAAGTTGAACATTCGGTGGAAGCTTTAATTCCTTTTCTGCAGTATTTTAACAGAAATATTACCATTGTCCCGATACTTGTACCTGCTATGAACCCTGACAGGATGGAGGTGTGTGGAAGAGCTCTTGCAGATGCAATCAGGACAGTTGCAAAGAATCACCAGTGGGAGTGGGGAACTGATTTTGCAATTGTTGTCACAACCGATGCCGTACATTATGGTAATGAGGATTGGGGTGGGATCGACAGGGCATATTTTGGTTGTGATGAACAGGGAAATATTAAAGCCCGTGAACATGAATCCGTGATTATTGACAGCTGTTTTAAAGGTGATGTGGTACCGGAAAAAATCCGGTTATTCAGCAATTATACTTTGAATCCGGAAAACTTCAGGGAATATAAATGGACCTGGTGCGGAAGGTATTGTGTGCCTGTAGCATTATATGCTTCATATTACCTTAATAATGGCAACCCGTTATCAGGCGAGTTGATCGGGTATTCCACGAGCATCACCTCGACACATATTCCGGTTGACGATATCAGGATGGGTCGGACAGCCATTGCAACAAATTGTCATTGGGTTGGGTATGCAGCATTAGGATACAGATAGGCGAAGGGCGCAGGCAATTAATTGTAAATTTGAGGCATATGTTCAAGAATTTCTTATACAAATGAAAAGATCAAAATGCAATATGAATCAGAAAAAACAATACATAATGACCAGAAAAAGAGTATTTTACGGAGTACTGACAATCTTTGGGGCTTCAGTAATAGGTGTTGCTATTTATATAAACAGTTTGCTGCCAATTATTACTGGCTATGCTGCAAAGAACCTTTGTTCCGCTGTATTTGTATCATTACGGGAACCTAAAGATGTGGAGACAACAGACCTTAACTTTTCGTTTATAAAATATACAAAGAATAGTGTAGACTTTGATAATAAGTGTGTTACCAGCCATTTTCTCTGGGGTAAATCCAGGGCAATTTACAGAGAAGGATTTGGAGCAACACTTTTAAGAGGTATTTCGGAGGCATCGCTTCGCAAAACCAGATATCCGGCAGGTGTAAATCCAGGATATTCACGGGATACCATAAAATGGCCGCTTGGGGATGTTTTGCCTGCGAAAAATACCGGGATTGATCTTGCCAAACTAGGAGATATTTCGAAAAAACTAATAACTGACAATGCATATAATGGAGATGCATTTGCTTTTATTGTTCTTCATAAAGGAATACCGGTAGCTGAGGCTTACAAGCCGCAATTCAATAAAAATACAAGGTTCCTGAGCTGGTCAATGGCTAAGAGCTTCACAAATGCGCTTGTTGGCGTTCTTGTGGGGCAAGGGGAAATGGATATTAATAAACCGGCAGGTGTTGATGAATGGAAAGCAGATAACAGGAACAAAATAACGCTGAATGATCTACTGCAGATGCAGAGCGGATTAAAATGGAATGAGGATTATGGCAACAGGTCTGACATTACAGTTATGCTTTATTGTGAAAGTGATATAAGCCGTTATGCCTATAAGCAACCACTTGAACATGCTCCGGGGACTTTCTGGAGCTATTCATCCGGGTCTCCAAATATTATTAGTTATCTGATCCGCAGGCAATTCACTAATGATTCATTATATTATTCGTTTGTAAACTCGCAATTCTTTAATAAGATCGGTATTCCTGATGCTGTTTTTGAGGTTGATCCGGGTGGCACAAGAGTTGGATCCTCTTATCTGTATGCCACAGCCCGTGATTATGCACGATTTGCATTGTTATATCAGAATGACGGTATTTTTAACGGAGAACGGATATTTCCCGAAGGATGGGTAAAATATACTACTTCGGCTGCTTCAGACAGTAAGAGTGAATATGGAGCTTTTTTCTGTCTTAACAAAGGGAAGAAATTGCCATCAGCACCTGAAGATATGTTTATGTGTGAAGGACATGACGGGCAAAGAATATTCATCATGCCAACCCAGGAATTAATTGTGGTAGTTCTAGGATATTCTTCAACATCCAAGGGAGGAATGGATTTCGACAGACTGTTAAAAGATATTTTAAATACCTTATAGAATTCGGTTTCACCTCGTCGCCTATATCTGATTTTATAGTGTCAGCCGCAGCTTAAGCGAAGGTTGATGTCAATTAGCAAGCTGACAGCAAGCTGAGCGGAAATTCTCTAAAAAAGCCTATAATTAATATTATGTAAAATAGAAATAATATTTCAAATATCTTTAAGCTAACTGGAAATTGAACTTCTAACCTATTTACCAGGTACCAGAACTAAAAAAGGGATGCAAATTACATCCCTCTCTATTTTAAATGTGCTTAACTCCATTTACTTATTCTTAGCGGCATCAACCTTCGCTTTCATTGCATCGTATTTTGGACCATATGACGGATCTTTTGATTTGAGTCTGTAGTACAACTCCTGCAGGCTTGACATGGCATAAATATCGTTGGGTTTAAGTTCATTCGCTTTTTCCATATACGGAAGGGCTTTAGCATAAACAGCATTTAGTTCGTCAACTGCATCTGCGTATTTCTTTACATCCATGATATCGTTGGCCTTCTTAGACATATCAGCAGCTTTGTTAATATAGGCAGCACCAAGACCATACTGGGAATCATATGAGTCTCCTTTGATTTCAATTGACTTGGTAAATTCAGTTATTGCGTCATCAAATTTGTTTTCATTTAAGTATATAATACCTGCTGCAAGGTACAAACTAGAATTTTTCGGATCAGTCTCCTTTGCAATTTTGATATATTTCAAAGCCTCTTCGTTTTTACTGCTTTTAATATAGAGATCTATTAACTGCAGAGTTATGTTTTTGTTATCAGGAAATTTACTGGTAAGTCCGGTTAAAATTGATTCAGCCTTAACTGTATCACCTAAAATAAGATATGCCTCAGACATTTGAAAATATGGTGTAACTCCCATATATTTCATTTCGGCACATTTCTCATAGTATTTAACTGCTTCATTATATTTTGCTGAATTAGCAGCTGCGAGACCCGCATTATAATACATTCCTGTATCAACTGCTCCTACATATAAATCACTTTCAGTAATTTTAATCTGTGTTTCGAATGATTTAAGGGCTCCTGCATAATCTTTAGCTTCAAATTTTGCACTTCCCTGATTATATAGGTTAACAGCCAGGGTGTTATATACCAAGCTAGTAATAATTTTCTTTTTCACAGTACCTTTTGGGTCCAGTTCCAACGCTTTCTCATATGAAGTATATGCTTCTGCAAGAGGATCGGTATAAAAAGCTTTGAACTTAGGATTGTCAGATTTAAATGTTGCCTGACAAAGTTGTCCTTTGGCAAAATATGTATTAAACCAATCCTTCGATTTTTCATCAACCAGAGCCTGATCGATGTTCTCTTTTGCTTTATCAAGGATGCCCTGATCGATATAGCTCAGAGCACTTGTAACTTTTCCCTTCTGAGGCATTGCGACATATGAAATACCAATGGCTGCTATCAGCAAAAAAAACTTTTTCATAATTATAATTTTAATTTATTTATCCGTAAAAACTTTTCCAAATTTATGATATTACTTACTAAACATCAAATTCTTTACCATTTTCCTTTATAATAATATTATTTTCCTCGGAAAAGTTATTCACATCGGCTTCATCATCTTCATTTACCAATACACAAGCCACCGATGCAATAATATCATTTTCCTTAAGGTTAATCAACCTGACACCCTGAGTTGCTCTGCCCATTACTCTTAAAGCTGAAACAGGACTTCTGAGAATATTTCCGAATTGAGTAATTATCATAAGATCATGATTATCAGTTACATCTTTCAAAGCAATTAGGGTGCCGGTTTTTTCAGTAACATTAATTGTTTTTACTCCTTTTCCACCTCTGTTGGTAATTCTGTATCCATCTATATCAGATCTTTTACCATATCCTTTCTCAGAAACTACGAGAATATCTTTTTCTTTATTCTCAACGGTTATCATACCAATTACAAAATCATTTTTTTCACTGGCAAGTTTGATACCTCTTACACCAGAAGCAGTTCTGCCCATGGGTCTTACTGATGCTTCGGGGAAGCGAATTGCACGACCTGATTTTACAGCCAGCATAATATGGTGCTGCCCATTAGTCATTCTGGCTTCAAGAAGTTCATCCCCCTCCCTGACAGTGATGGCATTAACCCCGTTGACCCGTGGTCGGGAATATGCCTCGAGCGATGTTTTTTTGATAATTCCTTTTGTTGTGCAGAGAACAATAAAGTTATTATTAATGTATTCTGAATCGTTCAAATTCTTAACATTAATGAATGCTCTGACATTATCATCAGGTTCAATATTAATAAGATTCTGCATAGCCCTTCCTTTTGAAGTTCTTGAACCCTCAGGAATGGCGTAAACCTTCAGCCAGTAACACTTTCCATTTCTCGTAAAAAATAGCATGGTATTATGCATTGTGGCTATGTACAGATGTTCGATAAAATCCTCATCCCTTGTAGCACCTCCCTTCGCGCCTGTTCCACCCCGGTTTTGCCGCCTGAATTCTGTCAGAGGAGTTCTTTTAATATAACCCATATGAGAAATAGTAATTACCATTTCATCATCGGCATAAAAGTCTTCAGGATTAAACTCTTCAGCGTTAGGGATTATTAAAGTACGTCTTTTATCACCATATTTTTCTTTTATCTCAAGAAGTTCATCTTTAATAATTTTCATCTGAAGATCAACATTTGCCAGAACACTCTTTAAGTATTCAATCAATGTCATTATTTCCTTAAATTCTGTTCTTAATTTCTCCTGTTCCAGACCGGTAAGCTGGCGTAGACGCATTTCCACTATCGCCCTGGACTGTATATCTGAGAGTCCAAATCTTTCCATAAGCCTTTCCCTGGCAATTTCCGGAGTCTGGGATGCTTTGATTATTGCAATGACCTCATCGATGTTATCGCTTGCAACGATCAACCCTTCAAGAATGTGTGCCCGTTTTTCAGCCTGATCAAGTTCAAATTTTGTTCTTCTAATTATTATTTCGTGGCGATGTTTTACGAAATAATGTATTAAATCCCTGGTATTTAGTGTTTTAGGACGTCCTTTAACAAGCGCAATATTATTAACGCTAAATGATGTCTGAAGTGATGAAAATTTATAAAGGTTATTCAGAACAACATTTGCACTTGCATCTTTCTTAAGAATAATGACAATTCGCATTCCGTTGCGATCCGATTCATCATTTATATAAGATATTCCCTCAAGTTTTTTCTCATTTATAAGATCCGCAATTTTTCGGATCATTTCGGCCTTATTGACCATATAAGGAATCTCATTTACAATTATGCATTCCCTTCCTGAATGTGTTAACTCAATTTCGGTTTTTGCCCGCACAACAATCCTGCCTCTGCCGGTTTCTAAGGCATCCCGTATCCCTTGTTCACCATAAATGATCCCGCCTGTCGGGAAATCCGGACCCTTTATAAAATGTAAAATTTCTTCAGAAGTGATATCTTTATTATCTATGTAAGCTATGGTGGCGTCAATTACTTCAGAAAGGTTATGAGGTGGCATATTGGTCGCCATTCCTACTGCTATACCTGAAGCGCCATTCACCAGAAGTTGGGGAATCCTTGTAGGCATAACAGAAGGTTCAGTAAGCGAATCATCAAAGTTGGGTTGAAAATCAACAGTATCCTTATCAATATCTGCCAGAATTTCCTCAGCAATTCTTTTAAGCCTTGCCTCAGTGTATCGCATGGCAGCAGGACTATCACCATCAACTGACCCAAAGTTGCCTTGTCCGTCTACAAGTGGATATCTTAACGACCATTCCTGAGCCATCCTTACCATGGCCTCATATACTGAAGAGTCACCATGAGGGTGAAATTTTCCCAGCACCTCTCCCACTATTCTTGCCGATTTTTTATAAGGTTTGTTAGAAAGTACTCCCAGTTCAGACATTCCAAACAGTACCCTGCGATGGACCGGTTTGAGACCATCTCTCACATCAGGTAATGCCCTCGACACAATAACCGACATCGAATAGTCGATGTATGCAGACTTCATCTCCTCCTCAATATTAACCTTGACGATTCTCTCTCTCTCTGACATAACAGATTATTAATTAAGTATTTACAAATAAACCTCTAAGCCGGGGTTTAGATTTACGAAAGTAATTAAAATTTGGTTACTTTCGAGCTTCTGAGGTTGTGAATTTTTAACATTCATTGTTCATAAATGGGCACGAAAATTGTCACTTAGATATTGTGCATAATTTAACTTTGAAATAATAGTTATGTGTACTTTTGTCAAATAATATCTGACAGAATGTCGGTTAACTTTTCTTAAATTTGTAATTGATAAAATAAAAGATGGATTCACAATTTTCACAAAGGGTTAAAGATATTCTCGGTTATTCCAAAGAAGAGGCTATAAGGCTGGGAAACAGTCATATAAGTCCGGAACATCTATTTCTTGGAATACTCAGAGATGGTGAGAGTGTGGCGATAGAAATCCTGATGAATCAGGGAATTGATCTTTTGGTTCTAAAAGGATCTCTTGAAAAGAGCATAAAGGTTGAAAGCCCGGTTCCAGTGGCTGACCATGAGGTCATTCCCCTTCTTAGGAGCACAGAAAGGATACTAAAGCTCGTTTATCTTGAAGCAAAGGCTCTCAAAAGCAATACTATAAATACAGAGCATCTGCTACTTGCAATACTTAAAGATGAAAATGCTCTGGTAACGAGGTTTCTTTCAGAATTGGATGTTGATTACCAATCAGTTCGCAAAATGGTCGAGTCTGAATCACCAACTTCAAAAGCTGATTATCCAAGAGACGAAGACGAAGAAGGCCAGAGTTTTAACAGCCCCGGAAAAGGGCAATCCCCTCCTTCCTCTTCTAAATCTTCCTCTGATACCCCTGTATTGGATAATTTCGGTATTGATCTTACAAAAGCCGCGGAAGAAGGCCGGTTGGACCCGGTTGTTGGCAGAGAGAGAGAAATTGAGCGACTGGCTCAGATATTATCAAGAAGGAAAAAAAATAATCCTGTTTTAATTGGTGAACCCGGAGTTGGAAAATCAGCGATTGCCGAGGGTCTCGCTCTCAGGATAATTAAGAAGAATGTCTCAAGAGTTCTTTTTAATAAAAGAGTGGTTGCACTTGATCTTGCTTCAATAGTAGCCGGAACAAAATACCGTGGACAATTTGAAGAAAGGATGAAAGCAATACTTAATGAGCTTTCAAAAAACGACAATATAATTCTTTTTATTGATGAGATTCACACAATCGTTGGTGCAGGTGGAGCAACTGGGTCACTCGATGCAGCTAATATGCTTAAGCCTGCACTTGCCCGTGGTGAAATTCAATGTATAGGGGCAACTACGCTGGATGAATACCGTCAACATATTGAAAAAGACGGCGCTTTGGAGAGAAGGTTTCAGAAAGTGATTGTTGAACCGACTTCAATTGAAGAGACTATTCATATTCTCCATAATATTAAGGAGAGATATGAAGAGCATCATAATGTAATCTATACCGATGAGGCAATCGAAGCCTGCGTGAAGCTTACAAACCGTTATATCTCGGACCGGCACCTCCCTGACAAAGCAATTGATGCCCTTGATGAATCAGGCTCAAGAGTTCACATTTCAAATATTGTCGTTCCCGAGAAAATCCTTTTACTGGAAAAACAACTTGAGGATACAAAAAAGGAAAAAATGTTGGCAGTTAAAAACCAGAACTTCGAGAAAGCTGCCAGTTTTCGCGATCGCGAAAAGGATCTTCTTGATATGATTGATCAGGAGAAGAAAAAATGGGAAAAGGAACTTGCAGTAAACCGTGAAACAGTTGATGCAGAAAAGGTTGCTGAAGTTGTTGCGATGATGACCGGTGTTCCGGTTCAAAGGATAGCCCAGACAGAAGGAACCAGATTACTAAACATGGCCGATGAACTGAGTGGAAGTGTTATCGGTCAGGATGAAGCCATATTTAAAGTTGTGAAATCGATCCAGAGAAACAGGGCAGGCCTGAAAGATCCTAATAAACCTATTGGAACATTCATATTCCTGGGTCCGACAGGTGTAGGAAAAACTCAACTTGCAAAAGTTCTCGCTAAATTCCTTTTCGATACTACAGATAACCTGGTCAGGATCGATATGAGTGAATATATGGAAAAATTCTCTGTTTCGCGGCTTGTTGGAGCTCCTCCCGGATACGTTGGTTATGAAGAAGGTGGTCAGCTTACCGAGAAAGTCAGAAGGAAACCATATTCGGTAGTACTTCTTGATGAGATTGAGAAGGCTCACCCTGATGTATTTCATATTATGCTTCAGGTGCTGGATGAAGGACAATTAACCGACAGCCTTGGAAGGCGAGTCGATTTCAGAAATACAATCGTGATTCTGACTTCAAATATCGGGACCAGGCAAATAAATGAGTTCGGGCATGGTATGGGTTTTGACACATCTGCCAAAAAAGCTTCCAGGGATGAACAAACCAAAAGTATCCTGCAAAAGGCTCTCCAGAAAACATTTGCTCCTGAATTTCTGAATAGAATTGATGATGTAATAATGTTCAATTCTTTAGGAAAAGAAGAGATCAATAAAATTATTGATCTTGAACTGAAAGGTCTTTATGATAGAGTCAAATCGCTTGGTTATCAGCTGAAAATAGCCACTGCTGCAAGAGATTTTATTGCCGAGAGAGGTTTTGATGCAAATTTTGGAGCCAGACCACTCAAACGTGCAATTCAGAAATATCTTGAGGATCCGATGGCGGAGGTTCTTATTAAAGCCAACCTTAAAGAAGGTGATTGCATTTATGTAGGATTTAATAGTGCCAAATCGGAAATAAAGATTAAAATTCAGAAAAAGAAGATTGAGCTGCCGGAAAAAACGGATTCTCCAACTGAATAAAAGAAGAGAGGCTGTCAATTTATAACGGCCTCTCTTTTTTTGCCCTGTCACCTAAAAGTTAACTTAACCAGATTGGTCTGCTAAACAGGTTCCCCATACAAATCAAAATCAGTTGATTGTGTAATCAATATATTGTAAAAACTACCCGGTTTGAGATCATGTTCAGCAGGAATAAGAACCTCCTGATCAATCTCGGGACTATCAAACTCCGTCCGGCCTACAAAAAACTTCCCCTCTCTCCTGTCGATAATGACTTTGAGTACTTTATCAACATAAGATTCATTCAATTCAGCTGAAATATTTTGTTGAATTTTCATGAGATCGGCAACTCTTGATTCCTTAACATCTTCGGGAACTTCATCTTCATATGTATTATATGAATAGGTGTCCTCTTCATGTGAATAAGCAAAAACTCCCAACCTGTTAAATCTGAAGTCCGAGATAAAATCTTTAAGCTCAAGAAAATCCTGCTCAGTTTCTCCGGGATGTCCCGCTATGAGTGTAGTTCTGATAACAGCACCCGGAATTTCATTACGAAGTTTATTAAGAATCTTTATTGTCTCATTTTTATCGTGTGATCGTTTCATTAATCCTAACATTTTATCATTAATATGCTGGATCGGAATATCAATATACCTGCAAATCCTTGGGTTATCATTTATCAGTGTAATGAGTTCCATTGGGAAATTAGCAGGATACAGATAGTGCAGCCGTATCCATTCCAATGATTCAATTTTCAACAATTCAGAGGTAAGCTCAGGAAGTGCTTGTTTTTTATAAAGATCCAGGCCATAATAACTAAGATCCTGTGCAATAAGAATTAATTCTTTAACTCCAATCCGGGCCAGTTGTGATGCTTCATTAACCAGATCCTCAATTGTACTTGAGGTATATTTCCCCCGTATGGCAGGAATTGCACAAAAGGCACATGTACGATCACAACCTTCAGATACTTTAAGGTATGCATAATGGCCTGGTCCCGTAATTACTCTGTCAGTCAAGAGATCATCCCTTAAATTTATGCCCAGTTCATTCAATATGTCACTCATATTGTTCACTCCGAAATATTTTGTGACTTCGGGAATTTCAAATTTAAGCTCATCCATGTAACGCTCTGAAAGGCAGCCCATAACATATAGATTATCAATATGTCCGGCTTTCTCTGCTTTTACAAATCGCAGTATTGTATCAATACTCTCTTCTTTAGCATCATTTATGAAGCCACAGGTGTTTATTATTGCAGTTCCGGCTGACAGCTCATTTGAGTTATAAATTACATCATATCCCCCTGAACTGATTTGTTTCAGAAGTTTTTCAGAATCAACAACATTCTTTGAGCAACCTAAAGTGACAATATTTATTTTTTTGTTCTTCATAAAGCCGCTTGGAAATCAATTTATTTACCCCTTCCCCAGGGGGAGTAAATTGATTTTCTTCGCTCCCCTTGGGATTGGGGTAAACGAAGAAAATCAATGAGTTCGTATTTAAAATATGAGTAAGTAATAATATTTATTTGGAACTGAACAGAGAATCCACAAAGTCAAACCGGTTGAATACCAGGAGGTCTTCAAGCTTCTCACCTATGCCGATATATTTTACCGGTATTTTAAACTGATCGGAAATGCCTATTACTACTCCCCCTTTTGCAGTACCATCAAGTTTTGTGATTGCCATGGCAGTTACATTTGTTGATGCTGTGAACTGTCTTGCCTGCTCAAATGCATTTTGACCGGTAGATCCATCAAGTACCAGAAGAACTTCATGCGGAGCTTCCGGGATGACTTTCTCCATCACCCTCTTTATTTTTGATAATTCAGTCATCAGATTGATTTTATTGTGAAGTCGTCCTGCCGTATCAATAATAACAACATCTGTTTCCGATGATACCGCGGATCTGAGAGTATCAAATGCTACTGATGCCGGGTCAGATCCCATTTGTTGCTTAACAACAGGAACTCCTACCCGGTCGGCCCAGATCTGAAGTTGATCAATTGCTGCTGCCCTGAATGTATCTGCTGCCCCTATAAGGACTTTTTTACCGGCTGATTTGAACTGATACGCAAGTTTGGCAATAGTGGTTGTTTTACCTGAACCATTCACACCGACAACCATAATAACATACGGAACACATTTTAAGGTCAGAAAGAAGTCTGATTCTGATTCACTTTGGTTCTTTTCGAGGAGGGCAACAATCTCTTCTTTTAGGATTGCATTTAATTCACTGGTATTTAAATACTTATCCCTAGCTACCCTGGCTTCAATACGTTTGATTATACTAAGTGTGGTTGCTACCCCGACATCGGAAGATACGAGTACTTCCTCAAGGTTATCAAGAACTTCATCATCAACTTTTGATTTCCCTGCAACGGCTCTGGATAGCTTATGAAAAACGCTCTCCTTTGTTTTTTCGAGACCTTTATTAAGGCTCTCTTTTTTATCTTTTCCAAGAAATCCCATCAAAGCCATTTGAAAATGATTGGTTTGAAACGTAAATATAAAAAAAGCTTCCTTCCGCTAAGAAGAAAGCCATGAATATCTTATAAGCAATTAATACTGTTACTTCTTGTTGAAGAAGTCTTTAATGTGATCATTATGAACAATCTCTTCTTTAAACAGATAAGCACCGGATTTATCCGATTTGGTCATTTTAATGCATTTGGTGAATGATTTGCCAGCTCCTGTTTTAAGTGTTGCAACAACTTTCTTTGCCATAGTTTGATCTTATTTATTTGATTTCTCTGTGAAGTGTATGTTTTTTAAGGATAGGATTGTATTTCATCCTTTCAAGACGGTCGGGAGTGTTTTTCCTGTTTTTTGTAGTAATATATCTTGATGTTCCCGGTTGACCGCTTTCTTTATGTTCGGTGCATTCAAGGATTACCTGTTGTCTGTTACCTTTAGCCTTCTTTGCCATTTTCCATCCTATATTAATAATTCAAAATATAACCTTTTTCTTTTGCTTCTTTCAGTACAGTTGTGAGTCCTTTTTTACTGATGAGACGGATACCCGAAGCTGATATCTTAAGTGAAATCCACCTTTCTTCTTCTGGCAGGTAATATTTTTTTACAAAAAGATTAGGATAGAATTTTCTCTTAGTCCTTCTTTTAGAGTGCGAAACATTGTTTCCGACCATCGCCTTCTTCCCCGTAACCTGACAAATTCTTGACATTGATGTTTGTTTTACTATTTAACTAACGTTTGTCCTTTTAAAACGAAGCGCAAAATACGTGATTTTTATCTTATTAAACAAATATTTAATCTACTTTTTTTAAACAGCATCCGGAAGTGCAGGTTAATAGTTGATTATCTGTTTTCTAAGAAGGTTCAGCGATGCCAGGGAAAATCTTCTGATATTAGTGATTCTGTCAATACCGAAAACATGGTTTTCGCAAACAACCTTCTTTCCCGAAGAAACTGCTATCCAAACAGTTCCAACTGGCTTTGTTTCTGTTCCTCCATCAGGACCTGCTATACCTGTTGTTGCAACCGCATAGTCTGTTTTAAATAAATTCCTGGCACCAATCGCCATTTCTTTTACAGTTTGTTCACTTACCGCTCCATACTTGTCTATTATATACTCCTGTACACCAAGTAATTGTGTCTTAACAGAATTAGCATAAGCAACTACTGATCCTTTGTAATAAGTTGAACTTCCGGGAACACTTGTTAACAAGTGAGCAATTTCTCCGCCAGTGCAACTCTCAGCGGTACAAACCGATTTCTTATTCGATTTTAAAAGATTTCCCATTACCATTTCCAGTGACTCTTCATTTTCACCATAGATAAACTCGGGAATGATCTGGTACAGCTTGTTAACCTGTTCATTTACTAACTCTTCCAATGACTTTTGTTTGTTACCTGTAGCTGTAAGTCTTAATTTAATTACTCCTGAAGCCGGAAGATAGGCAAGTTTAATATTCTCCGGAAGTCCGGATTCAAAGCTGGTAAGTATCTCAGCAAGTTTAGCTTCGAATGTTCCATAAGTCATTATATTTCTATGAATTATGATTTGTGATGTGAAGCGTTTATTTAATTCAGGAAGCACAATTTCAGTCATTATATTCTTCATCTCATGTGGAACACCTGGCATTGAGATATAAATTGTTCCCTCTTTTTCAAACCACATGCCGGGAGCCGTTCCGGCTGCATTTTTTAAAACCCTGCATGATTCGGGAACTTCAGCCTGACGCCTGTTTTTTTCATTCATCGGAAAATTGCGATGACTCATCATCTTTTCAATCATCGAGAGTACTTCAATATTAGTAACAAGATGAGTATTAAAGAATTCACAGAGAGTCTGTTTTGTTATGTCGTCACTTGTAGGACCAAGACCCCCGGTAATTAAAACAACATCAGTTTTTCCGGCCGCTTCACTTAATGCATCAATGATATCTTCCCTCTTGTCGTGTACAGATGTTATCCGATAGACATCAAAGCCAGATTTGCTCAATTCCGCACCCATCCACGCAGAATTAGTATCTATTGTCTGACCTATCAGAAGCTCATCTCCTATTGTTATTATTGCAGCTTTCATTCATAAATAATTTAAATACAAATCTATTGATTTTCTTAGTTCACCCATTTTTTGCGAAATACTCAGTCACGGCGCGAGGGCAAACCGGAAATGGCGCGAACTTTGAAAAACCTAAACGATATATTTTGTATGTTCATCTGGCAATTTAAATCAAAGAAATGAACAGGAATGACATAATATTACTGACAGAAGAGTTTGTAAGGCAAAATTTGAAAGGTTATGATAGTGGTCATGATTGGTGGCATATTGACAGAGCAAGGAAACTAGCTTTATTCATCAATGAGGAAGAAACATTTGCAGATCCTTTCATTGCAGAAATTACAGCGCTGCTTCACGATTCGGCTGATTCGAAATTTGCAGGTGACAATAGTGAACGAACTTATTTATTGATCAGTGATTTCATGGACAAATGCGGGATGACAGAAATCAGAGATCAGGTTTTAAACGTAATAAAGAATGTTTCATTCAGCATAAAAATAAAATTGGTGATCAGGATGATCCATTACTTTGGGTTATACAGGATGCGGACAGGCTGGATGCTATCGGAGCAATAGGTATTGCGAGGGCATTCAACTACGGAGGTTTCAGAAATAACATAATTTATAATCCTGATATAATAAGTTCAGATGCAAAATTAAATGGATACCATCAATCAGGAACTTCATCTACAATAAGTCATTTCTATGAAAAGCTTCTGCTTCTCAAATACCGGATGAATACTCTGACCGCAAAAAGATTGGCTGAAAAGCGGCATGATTTTTTGGAGGCATTTCTGAAGCAGTTTTATAAAGAATGGGATTTTGGCACAGGATTGTTGCGCCAGCGGCGCAAAGTCCCCACAGGGAAGTACTATTAAAACCGATAAAAGCTTTAAATAATTAATTTGCTGAAATGAATCTATTCATTATTTTTGACAGTCTTTTAAAAAATTGCGGGAGTAGCTCAGGGGTAGAGCATCAGCTTCCCAAGCTGAGGGTCGCGGGTTCGAGACCCGTTTCCCGCTCACAGATAATCAAGGAGTTAGAACAATCTAACTCCTTTTTTCTTGACCCATATGCACACTATTTGCATACCGTTCTATCATATAGACGAGTCATTTATTTCTTAAGCATCGGACGCCACGAAAAGTATCTATTCACTAAATACTCATAGGAAAATTTATCTTTTATTTGTGCTGAACCTGTCGAAACATTCATTGTTCCCTTTTTATGCTCTCAGTCTCTCCATCACGTAAGCCAATTTAAAACAACATTAACATTAAGAAAAAGAGAAGACTTGCTTGGCCTGCTCCTTTGCTATTTGTAGTCTAATAAGTTCCAATTAGAAAATTACCTTTTGAGTGGCAGCTTTGTCTCCATCTGAAATTTTTACAATATAAACCCCCTTCAAAGCCGATGAAACAGTAAAGGTGTTAAAAGTTTCTTCGCCAAGGTTTGTTTTAAAGACTTTAAGACCCAGTAAATTATACACTTCACCAATAGCGTTACTGCTGACAGCTCCTTCGATATTAACCTGGTGGCCGGATGTCCATACCCGTAGATCAAGCATGTTGTTATTATCTGGCAGTGGCTTGATTCCTGTTGGTAAGGTAACCGAGGCATAGAGTTCAATTCCATTCCCTGTTCCGAGATTCCTGGAATATTGCTTATTGGTAGCATTATTCCAATGTTCATGGACTCCCAGGCTTTCCAAGGGAGTGCCGTCATTTTCAGGATCGTAAGTTATCCCTGTAGGCCAATTGGCAACATCTGCTGCCTGGTGTAGATAATCATCTACTCCGTCCATTTGCGGATATGAACCGTACTTCCCATTATATTCTGTTCTGAGGAAATCAAAAGCCACAGATTCTATGGCGACGGGATCCTGGGATGCAAAAATGGAAGATGTCCAGTCGTTGTTGAACGGCAGGCTTGTCCATTTGGTGGGAGGATCCACAGCCTCAGATCCGGCCCAGAGTCCGTCGAGCAAATAAAATAACTCTTTACCGCCGAGCAATTTATGTCCCATTAGATCTACCTGCACGCGGTACAATTTCATGCCAGACCAGTAGTTACCGTTTTGATTCGGATCCACCAGACCCAGATGAAGATGATTGGCATCATCCCGCGTCTGAGAGCCAAAATGATTTTTTGCAAACAGTGTAATCCCCGCTCTCGCATGAGCTTTTAACGCGGGGATGTTGATTATGTATTCGACATCTTTAAAAACCTTGTACAGATAATCTTCCGTTACTGGTAAGATAGCACCCCGGTCGGAATAAAATATCTTATCACTGGTGCTTTTGACAGCTTGAATTCTTCCTAAACTGCTATAATTATCATGGTCCAGATAATTGACATTAGGAAACTCCGGATGCCAAAGTTCATAACAATGCTTATAGATATGCTTCATGGGATCGCCGACGTAAATGTCACTTTGAGCAACGCCGACAACATTCACCAACTGTCCCAATACAGCGAGCACAACCTGAGGCGAAGTCTCGGCAACGCCATAGTAGCCATTATTCACCTTCGATAAATCGCTGGTGCTGAAATTCCCCGACCATGCACTGGTTGCGTTGATCTTTATCAGTATTTTTTCTCCGGCAGAATAGATCATTGAGCCTTTCCCGTGATTTTGATTATAGTACTGAAAAATGGCATTCCACGCGCTGAGGTCAGTGGCTGCACCAGTGAGTAGGTGAATGGCTGATGAAACCATTTGATTTATAACATCCTGGTTGTTGTTTTGGGTCAGGAACCAGCCATCGCCATAGGCGTTGGTGCAGTTTTCGTTGGTCGCATCCGGATTGTATATCCATACTACACGCCCGGGAAATATTCCCTTCGCCGTGCCCATGGGCGCGTTAGCCGGCTGAGAAAAAGCCTGATAATTTGCATATGCCGGTTTATCAGCGGTCAATGTGGTTACCAATCCCACGAACATTCCTGCAAAAAGAAAAAGGGAGGCCAGAAAATTCCTAGACTGTAAATAGTGCCGTTTTGATTTTTTAAAAAGTGCAGCGGTTGCAGCCAGACCTAACAAATACAGGACAAAACTTGATGCAACCGGGGCCGCAGCCCGCATGCAGGGATAGGCGGCACGGCTGGGTTTCGGAATAACGCGAATCAAAAACCACAGGAGCGAGCCGATGCCGGTAACGAAAAAGGCTACTTTCTGATATGATATTCTTGCTTTTTCCTTCATAATATTAAGATTATTAGGCCATTGAAGTATTAGCTAAAGATTTTCAAGCACATGCCTTCTTATTAAAGCTAACTTGTTTTTTTATAAATAAAAAATACTAATTGTCCTTTCTTCTCTTGTTATCAAAGTTACACCCTACCTTAGCCAAAGTCAATTTTATCTTAATAGAAAAAGCTCCGGAGCTGATTTCCGAGGGCTAATGTTCGCTGCAATATTCCGGGCTTGATGGTCGCCGAAATATTTTATTCCAAATTTAAAAACCCTCGGGGCTAGAAACAAATTTATTTTCTAAATTCCTAAGAATTATATAGTGAAAAAGCAGTAAGTCCCTGAGTGCCGGAATCATACGACTTGGCTCACAATGGTGATCCGTATATCAATTAGGGTAAAAATGGTTCTTGTGGTGGATTTGGTGGTGGACTTGGTAGTGAGCCTGCGCTTATGATATATTACTCGTAGTTATCAGATTCTGCAAGTTATAAGAAAGTGCATTTAATCACTCAGAAACGGCTGACCATTGTAATGTATTTATAATAAACGAAGCAAAAAAGAAATAATAGTCGGAATTATTACTAATGAAGCTATTATCCATAATTTAGCTCGCTTTTCTTTTTCAGCCTGCTGAAAGTCTTTTCCAGTTTGAATTTCTATTCTAGGAAAAAGTTTTTCTAACCATTCATAAATAAAAATTGAAGGAGTTGCCGTAATCAGAGATAAAACTATGATATAGAAAATCAAGTCTTTGGAGAACAAGTTAGCCACAATTTTGGGAAATATGAGCTGTGTTTTGATAAAAAGTTCAATTAGATTTAGCAGAAATACCACTAGTATCAAAATGGTAAATGCAATTATTAAGATCTGAAACTTTTTAACGAACGTAGCCTGATTTCTGCAATTTGAAAGATAGTCCTCTACCAATATGATTGTCTCATTTACCCAGGCTCTGTCTTGCCCCTCAACTGATACATAACTTGAAGATGAGTCTGAATGTTTGATTCTTATTTTAAATTGACTATCTAACACATACTCTGTAAAATATAAATTAATTTCAGTAATTTTTTTATTACTGAAAATCGCATCTTCATCTAAAATTTGATCTAATGATCCATAATAAGTTGAATTATCAGAAGAAGTAAACTCCAGGCTTGAGTTACTGTTATTAATATCCCTTTCTTCAATACTTGATTCTTTGCATCCTTTATGAATTAATTCTTCCCGTCTGATTTCTTTTGACTTATCAAGAATCTCCTTGGAGAGTTTAATAAAAAGCTTAGTTAGAGATATTACATCATTTTTAGTTAATATCTTATTGTCAATCAAAAGTTCTCTTTTCTCTTTTAATTCTTTCATCAATTATTAAGGTAAATATAATCTTTTGTTTAGATACTACTTTTCGATGCAGTCTTACCAGTTGAGCCTCCAATGGGACTCGAACCCACGACCTGCTCATTACGAATGAGCTGCTCTACCAACTGAGCTAAGGAGGCAAAAATTTTCGTAAATATAAGGAAATTCATTCCAATTTTTCAAGCCTGCTGAGTAAAGGAGGATGGGAATAATGAAAAAACACATAAACCGGATGGGGCATCATATTTGAAAGGTTTTTAACCGAAAGCTTTTTTAATGCTTCTGCCAATATTTCCGATTTGAAGTTTTCTTTTACGAATCTGTCAGCTGCAAATTCATTTTTTCGGGAAATATAATTTGTTAACAGGCCAATTATTAACGACAAAGGGCTATAGAGAATTCCAAATACAATCAACCCAAGTTGGAAGCTGGTGTTCTGTGAACCCAATGCCTGTGAAAACGTCGGGCTATTGATAACAAGAGATAGAAGGAAAAGCATGAATCCGGTAAGAATAACAGAAAAAAAGAGTGTCAGAAAGACGTGCTTCTTTTTATAATGGCCAATTTCGTGCGCAAGAACTGCAACTATCTCCTCTTCTGAAAGTTCCTTCTGTAATGTGTCATACAATACAATTCTTTTCTTAGGACCAAATCCGGAAAAATATGCATTTGCTTTAGTGCTTCTTTTCGAACCATCAATAATATAGATATTTCTGAGTCTGAAGCCTGTTTTTTGAGAAAATGCCTCGATTTTGGTTCTTAATGATCCTTCCGGGAGAGGTGTTTGTTTGTTGAAGAGAGGAACTATTAATTCAGAATAGAACAAGTTAATGAAAACTGAGAAGATTGTAATTAATCCCCATGCATAGAGCCAAAAATTTCTTCCTGTTTTGTAATAGAACCATGTAATCAGGCCAAGAACAGGAATCCCAACAAGAAGTGCAATAAACCAGGATTTAATATGATCAGTAATGAATGTCCTGATAGTCATGGTATTAAAACCATACTTCTTCTCAATTACAAAAGTATCATAACAGCTGAACGGAATATTCATAAGATCGGAGGCAAAGCCGATTATTCCGAAAAAAATAAGTGATATAATGACAGTATTCATGCTGAATGTCCTGGCAAGATTATCAGCCAAAGCAAAACCTCCGGCAGCAATCATAATCAGAACAACTGCCAGATTAAAAGAGGATGACCAGAGTGACAACCTCTTATTATCTTTCTCATACATCTGGGTTTTTTTATATTCCTCCTCGTCACATATTCCTTTTAATTTATCAGGCAGAGTGTCTGACCACATTGATGAATTCAGATGATCCAGATATTTTTCTATTGCAAACCCGATTATGGGAATAATAATAATCAAGAAGAAAATAGTGTTGTGCATTTATCAGCAGTCTATAAAAAAAGAAGCAGGGCGCCCTTTTAAAATAAGTGTGGAATAAATATGTCTCGCTGCATTTCCTCGTGCTAAAAAGGATAGGCGCCCTGCGGTTCTGTAAAGATAATAAATATTTTTAAGTTAACATCCCTCCACAGACATGAATTGTTTGTCCGGTTACATAAGAAGACAGATCAGAAGCAAGAAACAAAGCTGTATTTGCCACATCCTCAGGGGTTCCGCCACGTTTGAGAGGTATTTTACTTGTCCATTCATTTTTTACATTTTCAGGCAATTTTTCTGTCATCTCAGTCAGAATAAACCCGGGAGCAATAGCATTACATCTTATGTTTCTTGAACCAACCTCCTTTGCAACACTTTTTGTAAATCCAATGATACCCGCCTTTGAAGCAGAGTAATTGCTTTGTCCTGCATTGCCGGAAATTCCAACAACAGAACTCATGTTTATGATGGATCCACTTTTTTGTTTTACCATGGTCATAAGAACGGCTCTGGTGAGGTTGAATACAGACTTAAGGTTAACAGCTATAACAGAATCCCATTGATCTTCAGTCATCCGCATAAGCAATGTATCTCTTGTGATTCCTGCATTATTAATGAGAATATCAATCCTGTTAAAGTCATTAACCACTTCATTTATTACACGTTGGGAGTCCTCAAAACTGGAAGCATTTGAAATGTATCCTTTTGCTTTTACACCCGTCGCTTCAATCTCTTTGATAGCTGTTTTAAACTCGTCGTCATCCACAATATTTGTAATTGCAATATCTGAACCCTCCAGGGCAAACCTAAGTGCGATAGCTTTGCCAATTCCTCTGGAAGCTCCGGTGATAAGAGCTGTTTTTCCTTGCAGTAATCCCATATTTATAAGAATTATTAATTTTTGCAAATATATACTATTTAATTTTACCTCCCATTGTTTGAGTCCCCATCCCTACTTAAGGAGGGCTAAAACTGTCAGTTTAATGCAGAATGGGATTTTGAGATTGCTTCGCTACGCTCGCAATTGACTGTATAAGTAAGGTTAATTCTGAATGGTAGCTACATGGAAGTAAGGTAATTCCACGGTCATTGCAAGTAGCGCAGCGACGAAGCGATCTCACCACTCAAGTCTGATTATGGGTAGATGTTAGGCCTAATGCCTTTGCTACTGTAATACCTATATCGGCAGGTGACTGAACAACATGTATTCCACACCTTTTCATGATTTCCATTTTCGCTGCAGCTGTATCATTTTTTCCACCTATTATAGCACCGGCATGACCCATTCTCCGACCTTTCGGAGCAGTTTGCCCGGCAATAAAGCCTATAACAGGTTTCGTCCCGTTATCTTTAATCCATTCAGCAGCCTCGTTTTCCATATTACCACCAATCTCCCCGATTATTACTATTGCTTCAGTCTGAGGGTCATCCATCATTAGCTTAACAGCATCCAGAGTGGTAGTTCCAATGACAGGGTCTCCCCCGATACCTATACCGGTCGATTGTCCAAATCCCAGTTTGGTTACCTGGTCAACTGCTTCATATGCTAACGTACCTGAACGCGATATTATTCCAATACTCCCTTTCTTATGAATGAAACCGGGCATAATACCGACTTTCGACTCACCCGGGGTAATGATACCCGGACAATTAGGTCCTATAAGCCTGCATGTAAATGATTTAAGATAGTTTTTTACAATAACCATATCAGATACCGGTATTCCTTCCGTTATGGCAACAATCAGTTTTATTCCTGCGTTTGCTGCTTCCATAATAGCATCCGCACCAACCCCGGGAGGTACAAAGATAACAGAGACATCAGCCGAAGTTTCAGCAACAGCTTCCCTGACTGTATTAAAAACAGGCAAGTTCAGGTGCATCTGACCTCCTTTGCCAGGTGTAACTCCCCCAACCACTTTTGTACCATATTCAATCATTTGTTTGGCATGAAAAGTTCCTTCACTTCCGGTAAACCCCTGAACAATTACTTTTGAGTTTTTATTTAACAGAACACTCATAAATATCAGGTATTTAATGATACCTCAATCAAATTTTCAAAAATATCAATTAATCTTTGGCTTTTCATCAAATTTGTATGTTTATTATTCTTTTGATTTCGGATTTGTGATTAGGATCATGTCTTCCTCACTCCTCACTCCTCACTCCTGATTTTACCACATCAATTAAGTTTCATACATTTGTTACAAATCGGATTCCAATAAATGGTCAGATCAGAAGAAACCATATGTGCACATGCAACAGCCATCGGGAGAGCAATTGCAGTAATCAGAATTAGTGGTCAACAGAGTTTAAATATCTGTTCGAAGATATTTTATCCTTTAGATAAGAATATTAAACTGGCTGATCAGCAGGGATTTAAGATTGTATCTGGAGAGATACGCTCAGGTGATGAAATTATTGATGAGGTTCTGTTAAGTGTTTTCAGGGCGCCTCGCTCCTACACCGGTGAAAACTCTATTGAAATATCCTGTCACGCTTCACCTTACATAATAAAAAAGATTCTTGAATTATTGATAATAAACGGAGCCATTTCTGCAAAACCAGGTGAGTTCACACAACGGGCATTTCTGAACAGAAGAATAGATCTTTCGCAGGCGGAAGCAGTTGCAGACATTATTTCTTCTACAACAAAGACGGCTCACAGGGTAGCAATTAACCAGATGAGGGGCGGGTTCTCTTCAGAGATTGGCAGGCTCAGATCTGAACTTCTGAACTTTGCTTCATTAATTGAACTTGAGCTTGATTTTGGTGAAGAAGATGTTGAATTTGCAGACAGGAAAGAGCTTAAAACTATTATTACAAGGGTTAAAGATCTTGCTGATAAATTAGCAAATTCTTTTATGTTGGGTAATGCTATAAAGAATGGCATCCCTGTTGTTATTGTAGGAAAACCGAATTCAGGTAAATCAACACTGTTAAATGCCCTCCTGATGGAGGAAAAAGCAATTGTATCCGAGATTCCGGGAACAACTCGTGATACGATTGAGGACACCATTGTTATTGATGGCATAGAGTACAGGTTTATAGATACAGCTGGACTAAGGGAAACAGTTGATGCTGTCGAGGCGTTAGGCATTAAAAAAACCCATGAAAAGATAAGTCAGGCTTCGGTGATACTGTTGATAGATGAGATCACTGACGATGCTGGATCAATTAATGAGCGGGCATATGTGATCAGAAAGATGATCGCTGAAACTGAAAAGCAGTTAATCGTACTGATCAATAAGATAGACACGTGTTCTCCGGAAAAGCAGCATGAACTTGCCGGAAAGATTATGCTCGGAGAGAAAGACACTTTGCTTTTTATTTCTGCAAAAGTAAAATCAGGCCTTGAAGACCTTAAGATAAAGCTGAGCGATGTCGTTGTGAAGGAAAAGTTAAGTTCAGAGGATGTAATAATCACGAATATAAGACATTATGAAGCATTGCTGCGAGTTTCTGAAAGTCTTGGCAGAGTAATATCAGGACTTGAAGATCAGATACCTGAAGACCTCATTGCAATTGATATACGGCAGGCAATTCATTATCTTGGTGAAATAACCGGAGAGATTACAACAGATGAAATACTTGGGAATATTTTTAAAAACTTCTGTATCGGAAAATAACCAGCACAAAGCAAACAAATAACAAACAACTAACAACTGTACGCTAAACCTCATTATATGGGGCTTTTTAATGTTCTGTAATTATTAATTGTTTTGTGTTTTTACATGTAATTTTATTAATGATTTACAACTTTAACAACTTTAACTCTCTTCATTTCACCACCAGGTTTTACAAATTCGAGGATATAAAGACCATATTCAAATTTTGAAAAATCGAGTTGCTGTCTTGGTGAAATAACCTTTTCTTTTTCCAAAAGCACGCCCTGTGAATTTAAGATATTAATTGTCATATAATTTTCATCTTTATATTCAATAGTAAGAATTTCAGAAACAGGATTCGGGAAAATATTAATTCCTAGATTTTTGATCTCATTATTATATACTGTTGGATTACTGATGATATCATTGTAGATCTTAATATTTTTAAGATAACCCTTGAAAGTCGTGGCGTTACCATAGTTTTTCATCCCAATAGATTTGTGGGCAAATTGTCTGTCGAATGTAAAAATCCCTTCACAAACCAGTGTCCCATCAATATATAATTTCCCGCTATTTGTTGAGCTATCATATGTTATTGCGGCAGAGTGCCATACATTCAGTGTACAATTAGTTGAACTTACAGCAACTTCAGCAAAATTATCTGCATTTAAAGAATAGTGGCCGTTGGAGAGGATCGCAAAACCGAGCCATCTATCATAATAACCAGCTCCCGCAACAATAACTGGGTTATAATATGATGAGTATTGTTCAACCATAAACTCAGCATAAAATGTTAGCCTGTCATAAGAGATTTGATTTATTTCAAGAGTATGTGCATCACAAAATCCCTGGTTTTCATAAATGCCATTACAATAAATACCTCCGTTGCTAAAAGGCGTATTAATTAATATCATGTCTGGATAATTTCCTGTAATATCACTAGCGTTGGAAATTAATGGATAATGAGCGATAAGGTGTTCGTAGCCTGCACCGGATTGGGTAACCGTAACAACCACAGAACTGACTCCGGATGCCGAAAAGGTTACATTTGCACTTCTCGGACTGGTCGAAGTATTGGCACTGGCAGTTGTGACTGTAAGTGTCCCA
>JBEKWS010000004.1:0-176091 GCA_049512815.1 Bacteroidales bacterium
ACAGTTACGTTTGCACCGACAGCCAATACAGCCGGAGCAACAGCAACAGTATCAGCATATGGGACATATGTATTGAGCTGGACAATCACCAATGGAGGCTGTAATACAACAGATAATGTTACTATATACTATGAGAAAGCGGCAAATGCCGGTCCTGCACAGGACCTTTGCAGCACGTTGGCAGCAACTCTTGGTGGAAATACCCCCGCAGCAGGAACAGGAACATGGACACTTGTCAGTGGGCCGGGAACAGTTGCATTTACCCCAACTGTCAACACTCCTGCAGCTACAGCCACAGTTTCTCTATATGGTACTTATATATTTAAATGGACTATCGATAATGGTGGGGTTTGCAGTACAAATCAAAATGTCACAATTAACTATAACCCTGCCGGTGAAGTTGATCAGCCAACTAACCAGATTCTATGTAACGGTGATGGTACAACAGCAATTAACTTTACAACTACCAATGTAATTGGCACAACAACTTATTCCTGGACTAACAGTGTTCCAGGTATTGGTCTTGCAGCGAGTGGATCCGGTAACATAGTCTCATTTACCGCAATAAATGCCAGTACAGCACCTGTTGTTGCAACAATAGTTGTTATGCCTACACTGACTAACGGACCGGCAATTTGTGTTGGTACTACTAAGACATTCACAATCACGGTTAATCCGACGCCAACATTATCAACAACCCTTGCACCTGCAGATGTCTGCAGTAATACTCTCTTCAGTTACCCCCCTGCAAGCGCTACGGTGGGAACAACATTTAACTGGAGCAGGGCCAGCGTCGCAGAAATAACACCTGCCGGTCCTACAGCGGGAATAAATAATCCGAACGAGACATTAATAAATATTACCAGTGTACCTATAGCAGTGACATATCAATATACACTTGCTGCAAACGGTTGCAGCAACATTCAGAATGTCGTTGTCAATATTAAACCTGAACCTGTAATCACAGCCGGTCAGAACCCTTCGGCATGTTCAGGCAACATGTTGAATTATCAGATACTTCTTAATAACTTCTTACCTGCCGACAATGTAACCTTTACATGGGGAGCCCCGGTTCTGAATCCTGTCAATCCGTCATTCACGGGAGGAACAGCAAGACCTGGTCCTTCTGCAGCCAATATAACCGATACCTTTACAAATACAATGGGTGTCCTTGGCACGGCTACATATACCGTTACTCCTTTCAAGAATGGTTGTACAGGAACACCGGCTACAGTTGTGATCACAGTTGGTTCCGAGCCCGTTCTTGATCCCGGATTAAATGCATTTGCATGCAGCAATACTCCGATCGGGCTTATACTTAATGTTGCAGGAGGAAGTGTTATTCCAACTTATTATAATATTATAAGTAAAACAGTGGCCCCGGGTCTGACTGATGTTGGTAATGCTCTGGTGCCAAACGGAACAGCGCCGGCAAATTATCTTTCAGGTGATAAATTTACGAACACCACCGGCGTCGACAAGACTGTAACATACCGTGTACAGCCAATACTGGCTCCAACCTGTATCGGTGCTGCTGTGGATGTTGTAATAACAATCCGTCCTCAGCCTGTCATATTCCCGGCACAGACAAAGTCAGTGTGCAGCCAGGCGGCAATAGGGAAAGAGATACTTCTTTCACCTCCCAACACCCCTGCAGGTTCGATTTTTAACTGGCCCATTCCTGTTATTTCAGACGCTTCAGTACAGGGTACTTCAGGTGTTAATGTTGCTGCAGATCCTGCCGGAACACTTCATATTAATGACCAGATTCATAACTATTCAGCAGCGCCGATAACAGCAACATATACTGTTACTCCAATAAGCTTTTTTGGTTGTTCAGGAACTCCTTCGACAGTTGTTATCACTGTTAATCCCGAACCGACGCCTCAGCCGATCACGGGTCGCGATAAGATCTGTGTAACAGATAAAAATATCGTCTATAATGTTACTGCTGTGGGCGGTTCAACTTTCCATTGGACCGTTGACCCGGCAGTGGGAACGAAGACATTCGACTTCAATACAAACGCTATACTTATCGACGCTGCAGCAGTTGCAGGTTCGGGTAATATATCAGTCTATGAGACTAATTCGTTTACATGTAATGGCGTTGTTTCAACTCTGCCGGTACAGGTTTATGCACAGCCTGTTGCAGAAAATATTATCGGTAATGCAATTGTATGTGCGAACAGTACCCAGGTTTATAACGTTACGAACCGTGTTGGTTCAACATACAGCTGGACCGTACCAGGAGGCGCAGCAATTATAGGCGATCCTTCTGCCAGCTCAATAACTGTGATATTTGCCAATGTTGGAGGAACAATTGCGGTACGCGAAACCAATGCTGCCGGTTGCATAACCAACCATATTCCCAAAGCGGTGACAGTAAATCCTCTGCCGACAGCAGCAATTAGCGGCGGTGGAATGATGTGCCTGGGAGGCTCAATAAACCTTACCGTTAATTTGACGGGCAGCGGTCCATATACCTTCACTTATGCATATAATGGAACGCCTCAACCTCCTGTCGCTACTGCTGCCAGCCCATATACATTAAATGTAACGCTTGCAGGTACATACACAATTGTAAATGTATCGGATCTTAATTGTACTAATAACGGTACAGGAATGGCCATAGTTACATACTTCCCGCAACCAACCGGAACAATAAGCGGAACAGCGGAGATGTGTAAAGGCGGTTCGGCTACTCTTACTATGTCATTTGCAGGAGTTGCCCCATACACATTCACATATACCGATGGCACGACCCCGGTTACAGTAGTGGGTTATCTTACAAATGTATATACAGTTTCAGTATCACCGCTGGTTAACACAACTTATACACTTACTTCACTCACCGACGGCAATACCTGTGCAGGCGTATTGTCAGGATCGGCCGTCATAAGCGTTAACCTTCCGCCTGCTCTTACCCTTAACGGGACAAACCTTATCTGTTACAATGTCAATACAGGTGCGGTCAACATGACTATTACGAACGGAACTGCACCATTTGGTATCTCCTGGACAGGTCCTGATAGTTTTACTGCAACCACACAAAATATTTCATCACTTGAGGCCGGATATTATGCAGTTGTTGTGAATGATACCAAAGGATGTACAGGAGCTGCCAATATTACACTTACACAGCCTCCTGTTCTTAACGGTTCTGCCGCCGGAACAAATATCACATGCTTTGGCGCCAGTGATGGAACAATTACAATTTCAGGCGCCACAGGCGGAGCAGGAACTTATGAGTACTCTATAAATGGTGGTGCAGGGTGGCAGGTTGCAGGGTCATTTGCAGGACTCACCCCCGGAACATACAATGTAATGATGAGAGATGCAGCAAATCCAACATGTATTCTTGTTCTTAATAATGCACTCTTATTGACAGCGCCGGCAGTTTTGAATGCAACTGTAGTAAAAACAGATGTAAATTGTTTCGGAACCACTAACGGATCGATAGTGATATCATTACCAACAGGCGGCTATGGTACCTATGAATACTCCATTAATGGAGGAGCAGGGTGGCAGGGTGCAGGGTCATTCAGTGGCCTGACCCCCGGAAGTTATGATGTCAGGATAAGGGATAAAGCACAACCAGCTTGCTTTAAAATTCTTAATCCTGCAGTTGTTATAGCAGAACCTGTAGTTCTTTCGGCAACGGTGAACAGTAAAAATATAGCCTGTTTTGGTTCCACCGACGGAACAATAACTATTACTGCTCCTGCAGGCGGAAATGGCACTTATGAATACAGTATCAACGGAGGAGGATCGTGGCAGCCTTCGGGCAGCTATACGGCCCTTGCTCCCGGAACATACAACGTTCAGATACGCGACGCAGCATTTACAGGATGCTTAAAGGTACTAAATGCAGCGGTGGTTATTTCCCAGCCTGCTGTTCTCCAGGCAAATGTTGCATCGACAAATGTCACCTGTAACGGTGCAAATGACGGTATCATCAGTATCACGGCCCCAACAGGAGGCGCCGGTACCTACGGGTACTCAATTGACGGAGGAACAACATTTCACGCTTCAGGATCATTTAACGGTCTCCTGCCGGCAATATATAACGTTCAGATCCGTGATGCCCTCAACCCGACTTGTGTAATAACTCTTAATTCATCGCTGACCATAACAGAGCCCAACGCTCTTGGCGCAGTTGTAACAAGCACAAATGTCACCTGTAATGTTGGGGCAAACGACGGAACCATCACAGTCTCGTCACCAACAGGTGGTTACGGTACATATGAATACAATATCGGTGGATTATGGCAGGCTACAGGGAACTTTACAGGCTTGTCCCCGGCAACTTATGTTGTGTCAATACGTGACAAGGCACATCCTGCATGCGTGATAGTCCTTGATAATGCAAGAATCATCACCCAACCTGCTGCTCTTGCAGCGAGTGTTGCCACGACCAATGTTACGTGCAATGGCGCCAGTGATGGAATCATTTCGATAACAGGAGCCACCGGCGGTTATGGTACCTACCAGTACAGTATCAACGGCGGAACAACATGGCAGGTATCCGGTACATTTACCAATCTTGCGCCCACTGCCTACAATGTACAGATCAGGGATGCAGCTAATACCGCTTGTGTGGTCATTCTCAATCCTGCTCTTTCAATTACCCAGCCCCCGGTTCTTATCGCAACTTTAGCACATACCAATGTGACATGCTTTGGCGGTAATGACGGGACAATAACCATCTCCTCACCTGTAGGTGGTTACGGCACTTATGAATACAGTGTCAACGGAGGCGGTTCATGGCAGGCTTCCGGGAACTTTACAGCTCTCACACCGGGTTTGTACTTTGTCCTTATCAGGGATGCTGCACATACCGGTTGTATAATAATTCTGAACAATTCTTATGCAATTACCCAGCCCCCACTTCTTGCTGCAACTGTTACAAAAACAGATGTAACATGTAAAGGTGCAAACGATGGTGCGATTACAATAAGTGCACCGTCGGGCGGGTACGGAACTTATCAATACTCTGTCGACGGTGGTACTTCATGGGTCGCATCAGGCAATTTCGTTAATCTTGTTCCTGCAACGTATGATGTACGGATGCGCGATGGAGCCAACACTGCATGTTCTGTAATACTTTATCCGAACATGGTGATAACAGAACCGGTTTTACTTGCATTGACTTCAACAGGCGACATACTGCTCGACTGCTTTGGTGATCTGGATGGTGTGGGTACCTTCTATTCTTCAGGCGGAACAATGCCTTATACCTTCCATTTGATATCCAACAATACGGGGGCAATGTTACCCATACAGGGATTCAATTCCCAAAGCTTCTTCAATGCAGGCATCGGAGCAATAACTGTTTCTGTCACTGACATGCATGGTTGTTTTGCACAGGCTACGATTAACGTCACCCAGCCGGCATTACTGACCCCCGGAACTATCGCAGCCAACCAGGTACTTTGTGCAGGAGATAATCCTGCCCAGCTTACCGAAACTGTCCCTGCAGCCGGTGGTCCGGGTGCATATAACTACCAGTGGCAATATGGCACAACAGCTGCAGGACCGTTCATCAATATTGCAGGGGCAACAGTAACTCTGTACACACCGCCTGCCGGTGCAAACAACACACTGTACTACAGGAGGATGATTACTTCAGGTATCTGCACGCCGGTCTTCAGTAATGTCATTGAGGTTCTTGTTAATCCGAAACCTGTGGCAGTGCTATCAGGCGGCGAAACCATCTGTCCTGCCCAGACCTCCGTTCTGAAAGTCAATATGATGGTAGGGACCGGTCCGTTCGAACTCGATATTGATAACCTCGGGACCATTACGGGATACGTCAGCGGAGCGGATATAGTGGTTTCTCCTGCAGCAACAACAACATATCAACTATTGAGAGTCAGAGACGCCAATGCATGTGAAGTATTGAGTCCTTCTGCAAATCTTATAGGTTCAGCAACTGTGACTGTCAGAGCTTTGCCGGCAATAACAACATCGCCGGTAAACAAAACAACATGTGAATTTGGCATGGTTACATTCAATGTAGCAGCAACAGGAACGGATCTTACATATCAGTGGTACGTAAATACTGGCAGCGGATTTAATCCGGTTGCCGATGGCGGCGTCTATTTCGGAGCCACCAACTCAACTCTCAGTCTGTTCGGTGCAACGCGACTGATGAACGGATACATTTACCATGTTGTGGTTTCAGGATGCTCTTCTGTTGTCACATCGGCTGATGCAACACTTACCGTGAACACTGTTCCTGAAATTGTTATACAACCGAAAGACTCGACTACATGTTTGAATGCAGGTGCTGCCTTCAGTGTCACTGCAACAGGAACAAATGTTACATACCAGTGGCAGGTCAATAAAGGCGCAGGCTTTATTAATGTCATCGATGATGCCAATTTCAGCGGTTCGAACCTGAACTCTCTTACGGTTACAAATGCACAGGCTGCTTTCAACAACTTCATCTTCAGGGTAGTTTTAAGCGGAACATGCGGTATTCCGGTTTACTCTGACTTTGCGGTTCTGAGGGTGAATTTACCTCCAACGGTATCTCTCAACCCTGCGAATAAAGCAACATGCGATGGAACTGGACCGGTGGTGTTTAGCGCTAACGGGTCCGGAGTTATAGATTCTCTGAGATGGCAGGTATTCAGCGGAGGAGTATGGTCAGATGTTCATGACAACACAATTTACAGTGGGTCGTCATCACAGCAGCTGACTCTTTCCAATGTTCCGATAGCTCTTAACGGGAACCAGTACAGGCTTGCATTGAAAGCGAAATGTGTTACGGTTAACACGGGCAGTGCAACGCTCACAGTCAATCCTAATCCTGTAGTCAACTTCAGCGCTGTCGATCCGATACATGCCTGCGGAAACGTTCCGCTTGTCATCAATGGCAATCCGACCGGCGGATCGGGTACCTGGTTATCACATCTGTGGACAGGAGATATTGGGCCACTGAACAATTATTTTGTCCAGTCGCCGACTTTCACTACACAGATTGCCGGTACTTATGCCCTGAACTACAAGGTTAAGGACAACAAAGGATGTTATGGGAACGGAGATGTTACAGTTATAGTTGATGCTCCCGATGCAACCTTTAATCAGGATAAATTTAACGATTGTACACCTGCAACGGTAACCTTCACAAAAGACATGACCGGTGTTGCGAAATTCTGGTGGGACTTTGGTGATGGTTCACCAAAAGATTCGGTTAATGCCAATCCGGTACATATATTCACTAACATCAATCCATCGTCGATTGAATACCATAACGTGAAACTTACAGTAAGGTCACCGGGAGGATGTCTTGATTCATTCACTTCAACAGTAACTGTTTATCCTGTCATTGATGCTACCTTCACGACTACTCCGGCAATTGTCTGCAGCGGTAATGCGATCGTCTTCACCTCATTGCCGGGAGCAAGCAGATACTTCTGGGACTTTGGTGACGGAGTGAGCGGCTATTTTGCAAATACGACCAGTCATCTGTATACCAACTTCACAACGGCCCCTGTTGTTAACACTGTCACACTTACTACGACATCGTTCTACAACTGTACCGATGTGAAGACGTTGACGATCACAGTGATGCCGGTACCGATTCCGCAGTTTACCGCTATACCTGTTACACAGATCTACAATGCAGCAGGTAATCCGGTTACCTTTACAAATACCACTAATCCGGGTACCTGGACATGGTTATGGAAGTTCGGGGACGCAACTACATCAACAGATCAGGATCCGACCCACACCTATACCGGTCTTGGCATTTACGATGTAACATTGGTTGCCGGCAATACAAATTGTTCCGACAGTGTTAAACATACAGTCATTGTAACACCCATTCCGCCGGTTGCGAATTTTGATTCGATACCATCAGGGTGTGAACCGTTGAATATTGATATTAATAACACATCACTGAATACAAATACTCCTGGGACTACATACAGGTGGGACTTTGGCGACGGAAGTACATCTACAGCCAAGAATCCGACATACACCTACTTTGATCCGGGTACTTACCATGTTGAGTTGATAGTTACTGGTCCGGGAGGAACATCCAGCAAGTCTCAGATTGTTAATGCCTATCCGTCGCCGAAAGCAAACTTTGATGTGTCACCGACAGTTGTCTTTGTCAATGATGCAAAGGTAAGATGTTTCAACCTGAGTCAGAATGCAGATTCTTATCTCTGGGAGTTTGGCGACGGAGATACGTCCAAGGTTAAAGAGCCGTATCATAAGTATATGGAAGAAGGAGTATATGACATTACACTATGGGCATACTCAAATAATGGTTGCAGTAACAAATATGTTCTGTCACCCGCAGTAACTGTAGAGCCGTCAGGGCAGCTCAGGTTTTCAACAGTGTTCACTCCGAGTAAGGATGGACCTGTTGAGATGGATCATCTGCCGACCGGTGGAGTTGAGATTGACCAGTTCTTCTTCCCTCCGATAAGACAAAAAGTGATCGAATACAAACTTCAGATCTTCAACAGGCTCGGAGTGCTGATCTTTGAAAGTCGCGATATCAACAAACCGTGGAATGGCTATTACAAGAACAAGCTTTGTATGCAGGGAGTCTATGTATGGTATGTAGAAGGGAAGTATGCTAATGGTCAGCCGTTCAAGAAGGTAGGAGATGTGACACTACTTCACTAAGACTAATTTCAATAGAGTATAAAAGCCCGTTCAATAAGCGGGCTTTTTGTTTGTGCCGCAGTCTGCCCCCAACCCCGCAACGCGGGACTAATACTCTGGATTCAAGTGTAATTCAGGTAAATATCACAGAATTAGTCCCCCTATAGGGGGAAGTCCCGCCTCAGCGGGACAGGGGGCTCTTCTCCCTAAACAGGACTCCCATGAGGAAGACTCCATATACCGTAAAATATGTCACGTAAAGTTGCTATATAATATAAGGTATGCCCGTTTCATTTTTTTTCTGTTTCCGCTTTAAATAATTCACTTTTTTACATCATTTGATTGAAATACTTCATATATTTGATTAGCTGTGTTTCTAAAACGTGTAGTCATGTCTCTTATAAAGTACATCGAAAGATTGCGACGTAATTGTGCGTTGTTATCTGTATTGCTATCTGACTCTGGTAACTCCAAAAACTTTAGGCACTCCAAACTTTAAGTACTTATCTATGGAATTGATCCCTTTCTCAATATCAAAATACAGTCTTGAAACCTATCTGATAAGTATAACAACCAGTAGCAGGATCATCTATTGGATAATTATCCTGATGATACTTATTGGAATCGCCATTCTTCCTTTTGTGTATGTGGATGTCTCGGTCCAGGCCAGAGGATATTTTCAATCAGATATTGAAAAACAGATTGTTTACACCCCTTTCCAGGGGAAGATTATCTATACATCAATCCGGAACGGAGAAGCGGTAACACAAGGCGATACTCTTCTGATAATAGATTCGGAGACCATCAGGGCTCAGCATGCTGCCCTTATACAAAGGATAGCGGAAAATGATGTGTCCATAAACGATTTGGAAAAACTGACAAAATCAGGGTCTTTAGAAAATCAACTTACTCATATTGGACTGGTGACCCAAAGATATCGGGCCGAGTTAGCAAATCTCAGAAATCAGCAGACTATCCAGTTTCAAAAATACCAGAAGAAAAAAACAGAACATGAGCGAAATAAACTTCTTTATAATCAGCAGATCATACCGGAAATTGATTATGAAAACAGCCTCTTCGTGCTTACTTCCGAGAAAGATAATCTGAACCAGATATTATTGTATCAGGAATCTTTATGGCAGAGCGACTTAACCAACCGAAGAGATGAATCAGTTAAACTACTTGCTGATTTGAAGCAATGCTCAGAGGAATTGACTGACCGGATAATACTGGCGCCAACAAGCGGGGATATAATTCAAAGTTCAGATATTCAGACCGGAAGCATTGTAACTCCGGGACAGAAAATTGCGGAGATATCTCCGGAAGGTGAGCTGGTAGCAACCTGCTTTGTTAAACCTTCTGATATCGGACTGATCCACGAAAAACAGAAAGTCAAAATTCAGGTAGATGCTTTTAACTATAATGAATGGGGTATGTTGCAGGGGGATATCATCGATATATCAGATGATATGATAGTAGAAAATGGTTCAGTGGCCTACTTCAGGGTAAAATGCAAACCTGAAAAGACATTCCTTTCATTAAAAAATGGCCATAAAGCTGATATTAAAAAGGGGATGAGCCTTAATACAAGGATCATGGTAATACGACGAAGCCTGTATCATCTATTATTCGATAAAGCAGATAAATGGTTCAATCCTTACACATATGTAAAGGAATAGTAAGATTATGTCGATAAAAGTAAAACAGAGGGATATAACAGATTGCGGGGCTGCGTGTCTTGCATCAGTTGCAGCACATTACAATCTGACATTACCGGTTGCCCGGATAAGACAATTTGCCGGCACTGATAAGAAAGGGACAAATGTTTTAGGTCTTGTGGAGGCAGCCGGGAAGATGGGATTTCTGGCAAAAGGAGTGAGAGGTGATTGGGACAGCCTGTTCAAAATTCCAAAACCGGCAATTGCACATGTTATTGTGAAAGAGGTGCTTCATCACTATGTTGTAATAATTAAAACAACACATAAGTATATTGAAATTATGGACCCTGGCGATGGAGCCATTCATAAGGTTGAACATGAAGAATTTAAAAAACAATGGACAGGGGTACTGGTTCTTATTGCCCCGGGGGAGAAGTTTACCGTTAAGAATGAGAAGGTTTCAACTCCGGTTCGTTTCTGGAGTTTAATAAAGCCCCACAGAAGCATTCTGTTACAATCGCTGACAGGTGCCCTTGTATTCTCGGTTCTGGGTCTTGCAATGTCAATCTATGTGGGTAAGCTGGTTGATAACGTATTACCGGGGGGAAATTTGAGTCTTCTGAACCTGCTTGGCGTTGCAATGGTTATCATAATTGTTTTACGGTTATTACTGAGTTTTTTCCAGACAGTTTTTGTTCTTAAAACCGGACAAAAAATTGATGCAACACTTATTCTCGGATATTATCAGCATTTATTAAAACTGCCGCAGACCTTTTTTGATAATATGAGGACAGGTGAAATAATATCAAGAATTGGTGATGCGGTCAAAATACGGGTATTTGTAAATGAAGTCTCCATAAGCTTTATCCTCAATATCTTCATTTTGATTGTCTCTTTTATACTGATGTTTACCTTCTTCTGGAAACTGGCACTGATAATGCTTATTGTTGTCCCTCTCTATGCCTTAATATATTATATTTCAAACAGGCTTAACAGGAAGGTTCAGCGAAAGGTCATGGAAAGTGCGGCTGACCTTGAGGCCCAACTGGTGGAATCTCTCAACTCAGCAGGGACAATAAAACGATTCGGGCTCGAGGATTTTTCAAACCTGAAAACCGAGACAAGATTTGTTAATCTTCTGGAGATAATTTACAGGTCGGGATTAAATGGCATTTTTTCATCAAGTTCTACAAGTCTTATTTCACAGTTGATTACAATACTTGTTTTGTGGGTAGGCGCCGGATACGCAATCGGCTCACAGATTACACCCGGGGAACTGCTTTCATTTTATTCGGTTGTAGGATATTTTACGGGCCCTGTTACCTCTATAATCGGGTTTAACCGAACACTTCAGGATGCCAGGATTGCTGCAGACAGGCTATTTGAAATATTTGACCTGGAGATAGAAGATGAGGCAAATAAAATTGAACTTAAACCCGATATAATTGATGATATACATTTCGAGAATGTAAAGTTCCGTTATGGCACCAGGGTGGATGTTTTCGAATCACTCAATCTGACTATAAAAAGGGGAGAGATTACAGCTGTTACCGGGGAGAGCGGTTCCGGGAAAACGACCCTTATTTCATTGCTTCAAAACCTGTATCCGCTTCAGTCAGGGCATATCCGTATAGGGCGTTATGATCTCCGGCACCTGACCAATCAGTCGTTGCGGAAGATTGTTTCTGTTGTGCCGCAAAAGATTGATCTGTTTTCAGGGAATGTGGTGGATAACATTGCTGTCGGCGATTTTAATCCCGACATGAACAGAGTGATTGAAGTGTGTGATAAGCTTGGGATGACGAAGTTTATCGAGCAACTGCCGCATGGATTTAATACATACCTCGGAGAAAATGGAGCAACTCTTTCAGGAGGGCAACAGCAGCGTATAGCAATTGCCAGGGCACTTTATCGTAATCCTCAGATTCTGATCCTTGATGAGGCAACCTCCTCGCTCGACTCACTGGCGGAGACATTTGTGCAAAACACTCTGAGGTTACTAAGAGAAGAATCTAAAACAGTAATTGTTATTGCACACCGGCTGTCAACAATCAATTTGGCTCAGAGAATCATTGTGCTTGATAAGGGAGCGGTCGTTCAGGACGGAACGTTTGCTGAATTGTCGGTTATTGATGGACCCTTTCGCAGGATGTGGATGCACCAGACAATTGATATTAAGGAAACAATAACAACATAAAATACAATATAACATGAAAGTCTTTGAATATCTCGATCGCATTAGTATGATGCATAAGCTTGTCTCGAGGCAGAGGACAGGAACCCCTGAAGAGTTCGCGAGGCAACTGGGAGTAAGTCGTACCAGTCTCTATGAATTAATTGATGAATTGAGGTCGCGTGGGGCGCCAATTGCGTATTCAAAATCGGCAAAGACATTTTTCTACCGGCAGCCCTATGATATAGCTGTGACCTGTTCACTCCGGCCATTGACTTATAATGAAGAGAAAGAAAGTTCGGGAGGGATAAAAATTTTCTCCAAAATCCTTTTTTTCCGGACGCTGCTCTCCGATCTTAGTATGGTAACGTTACCATGCTAAAGCCCCCGGCATGAGAAAGAAAGGAGGAAAGAATAAAATGTCAATTAAAAATTTAAAATTATGGAGAATAAATTTGGTTTAATTGATTTAAGTGATCATGAGCTAAAGGAATGTAATGGTGGAATGTCTATAATATCATTCTTTTTGGCTTCAAATTGTGTAAAAAGAATTCTTGACTTTGCAGAAGGAGTAAAAGAAGGTTATGAACGAGCAACAAAAATTTAATAAAAAACCTTAATTATGGAAAAATTTGGGGTCATAGAGCTTACATCAAAAGAAATGATTTCTATTGATGGAGGGAAATCTTTCAGTTATTATCTTGGACTGGTTATTGGTGCTACTGTAGGAACTGCAGTTGCTTTGATTAAAGGTTTTCAAGATGGCGTTGATGGCCATCATGCGCAATAAAAAATTTAAATATATTTATTATGGAAAATTTAAAAGAATTAGAATTATCTGAAATGGTACAAATTTCAGGAGGTGTAAATGTTGCTTATGAAATTGGATATGCAATAGGAAGTGGTCTTAAGAAACTGTTTTTTATAAAAACAGTTCTTGAAGCTTTATAGTAATTTGATGTTAGAGAAATGCAATTATTCAATTGCATTTCTCTATATTAGCAATACAGAGTAATAATTAATCGATTTTCATTTTGAAAAAGATTGATTTACGAGATTTTATTACGTTTTTAAAAAATCCAAATCCTGAGGAACATTATGAGATAAATTCCATTTCTATCTTTCTAAGACTAGTATGGAAATCGTTTCTTGTCCTTATGGTTATTGACATTATTGCCGGAATCCTAATAGTAATTCCGTTAAGATATTTTAATTTATTTCCTTCTCTTAAGGAATTTAAATTCACGCCATATAATATTTTAAAGATTACACTAATATTACCCATAATTGAGGAATTAATTTTCAGACTTCCCTTGCGGATTTCTAAAATTAATCTTGCAACCTCTTTTAGTCTAATAATATTTTTGGTTTTAAATAAATGGTGTTTTTCCAATATCTATCTAGCACTGAGTTTTTCATTGGTTTTATTTTTAATACTGTATATAGGTATTAGAGGAGGATTCAGTTTTCTTAATAGATTAACTATTTTTTTCACTAATCATTTTTGGATGTTTTTTTATTTTCAGGCTATTGTTTTTGGATTTCTGCACCTAACTAACTACAGAATAGATTTCAGGTATTTTTATTTATTTACTTTTTTCGCAATTAATTATATAATTTCAGGATTTTTTTGGGGCTATCTTAGGGTTAGATTTACCTACGGCATTTACCTTTGTATTGCTTCTCATATAGTTGTAAATAGTATTTATTGTCTAATATTATCAAGTTAATAAAGGATTATTTATTACGGTGCTCTGCACCTGTGGTTTTATTTTTCGAATACGTTTCTACAAATATCATGTGGCTCTGCCGCTTTGTATTAGGCCTAAAAGGTGCAGCGCACCGGAATTTCAATATGCAATGTGGTCTTATTAAATCAATTTTTTTGATTTTCCATAAGATTGCTTCGTCTCCTGATTTCATCGGGATCCTCAGCAATGACGGTGGAATTACGTTACTTCAGTTTAGATCCCACCACAAATTATCTTACTTCCAGGGTCATTGCGAGTCCAGCGAAGCAGAACGTGGCAATCTTAAGCTCCTATTCTGAATTAAATTGACAGAATTAATCCCCAAATGTGAGATTGGTTTTAAAATCGCAGGATACAGTCTTGTATTTGGAGTCATTTTCCACAAAAAAAATCCCCGGAAGAAAATCAGCCATCTCCCGGGGACGGGGTCTCGGTCAGGACGACCTACTGTTCAAAAGAACGAGACTAACAGCACGAAAAATGCAGCGAGGAAAGACAATAAAAAGGATAGTTCTGTATAGCCTGAATTCCTGAAACTTCTGCGGCCAGACCACATCCCGATGCTGATATTTGCTAAATTAAAACCCATGCTAACCCAGTTGACTACGACTTTATAGTACAAGTTTAAAAAACTACAGGGACAGAAAAATAGAAAATCAATATGTTATACAACATATTACTGATAATTTTCGTCTGTTACATATGATCTTCTTAGTTGGCTGTACCTTATGTCTGTTCCTTCTTCACGAATCTCCTTAACAATCCTCTTCACACTTCGTTCGCTTATCTCAAATCTTAAAGCCAGCTCAGCAGGTGCCCCGGTACTTTTTAACATTGCAAGTTTTAGTAACCTCAATTTTAGAGTCTCTTTTTGAAACTTGTTCATTATTTCCAGAATTAGTATTGCATTCGACTTGACTGTCACTATAAAATTAAACAAAAAAGACTTATATGACCAAATATTTTTAAAATATTTTTATGTTTCATTTGAAAATAGTTCAGTTTTTCTTAATTTTCCTTGATAAAGAAGTATTTATTGGGTGTTGCCACTCTATCTCGTTTAATTTGTTCATTTCTTTTGCTCCTCCAAAAGAACCGAGCAGAGAACGAAGCACGGATTACAAGTTCGCACCATTTCCGGTTTGTCCTCGCACCCTCAATTATAGAAATTCACAAAATAGTTTTTGCTTTTGGATTTTGAAAGGCCTCAGAGAATTTTGGGAAAAAGCGACTGTTTTGAAGCTTGTTGCGATGGACTTAAGTAAGCAATACTGTTTGAGGAGGAACGAAGTGACGACGAGTTGTATTGCGTGGGCAAGCTGAAAAACAGAAGCCCCAAAATTATCTGCAGCCTTGATCTTTTTTGGTTACTTTTTTGTATCAAGACAAAAAAGTAACTGGGGTGTGGGGTAACACCCCACTAAGAAAGAGACTTCGTTAATAATCCCTATAAAGAAGGGAGATTTTAGCTCCCCTTGAGGGGGGTTGGGGGGCGAAACAACCACAATATCTTCCCCACCCTGTGAGGATAATAAAGCAACACCCTCCAGGCGCTGTTACATTTGTAACGGTTCTTCATAAAACTGATAGTAGGAAAAATATCTCCTATAATAAACAGAAACTTACGATGTAATCCCGGAATATCACTTATAACATGACGATAGAAATTAGCTTTATCGAGTGGTGGGTTGTCCTTCGGACTTTTCAGGAAGAAAATAAACTTATTGATTGAATCGCGATTATACCATTTGTCAATTAAATCGTCAATCCACCCCGGGAAAGAAATGCCCCACAGATCTCTTAAGGGTCCCAGCCGACAGGCAAGAATCTCAATCAAACCTGCCTGCGAGGCATATGAAAGGAGATCATAATTTATTATCTCTTCACTGTACTTTTCGATCAGAACAACAAGATCGGTGTATAACCTGAGTTGAGATTCATTGTTCATCTCATGCAGATAAAGATGCTTGACAAGATAGAGGAAAAATAACTGTGGCTCAGGAATAAATGCCTTCTCCCCTTTGATCTTAACTTCCGAACTTTTATCATACAGCATTTTGGTCAGTACATTTTTCTCTCCTCCGAAAAGCTCATGGTGTATCTCAACAGAGGTCCCGTTTTTAATGAGTGACGGAAGATGCTTGCCATAATCGGCAATAATAAGTTCATGAAATAACGATTTTACAGGAAGCGAATTAAAGCCGTTGCTGATCAGGATCTTTCGTGCTTTAAGGCACTCTTTCCTGTCTATCAGGATATCAACATCCGACATCTGCCGGAGCCCTGCATTGCCGTAAACAGAATTCTCAAGGGCAAGTCCTTTCAACAGAACCGTTTTTATACTCTCCTTGTTCAACAACCGGAGTACCTCACCCATCGCTTCGGTGTTAAATGTATTCCGGCTAAGGCTCCGCATCAATGCACCCCTGAGAAAAGCTACAACCTCCTCCGGTATTCCCTGTAGAATATTTTGTTTTTCGAGATTATGATAGACCAGAGCAGCCACCCCATGAGCATTGGCAATGTTCCTGAAATAGTCCCAGTCAGCGACAACTGCAGTAAGAGACCTGATTTTTTTTATATGTTCATCACTGAATTCCAGACGGCATAATTCCAGAAGAAGACTTTCTTCATCCCTTATATTTACTTCACTGTTCATTTGTTAAACCTCCTGCTCTGTTTTGTAAACATTGTGAAATATATTCCGCCTCTCTTAATCAATTCATCGTGAGTACCGGTTTCAGCAATTGTCCCTTTATCGAGAACAATTATTCTGTCGGCCAGACTGACATTTGTAAACCGATGGCTGATGAGAATCGATGTACGACCTTTAACTATCTCCCTGAACCGTCTGAAGATATCATATTCCGTATCAGCATCCAGGGCGCTGGATGGCTCATCGAGAATCAGAACCGGAGCATCCCTGAACAGGGCTCTTGCCAACGCAATTTTCTGCCACTCACCCCAGCTGAGTTCGCGATTGTCGTCAAACAGGTTACCGATAACTGTTTCATAACCATTTGGGAGAGTATTAATTAATTCATGAACACCGGTAGTTGTGGCCGATGACCTTATTCTCCCGTCAGGACTTTTTTCATCAATATTTCCCAATCGGATATTCTCTCCAGCTGTAAGATTGTACAACATGAAGTCCTGAAAAACAACTGAAAAAAGTTTTCTGTACTCTTCCGGATCGATATTCCTGATATCACTGCCATCATATTTTACATTTCCGGAATCGGGGTCGTAAAGCCTGCATAACAGCCTGACAAGAGTGCTTTTTCCTGCACCGTTGGGTCCGACAAGAGCTATTATTTCACCTTTTTTTATCTCAAATGATACATTACTAATAGTCCTGAAGTTATTCCCGGGATAAGTGAAGCAAAGATTTTCTAAAATTATTTTTTTCTTTAATGTTGAGGAAGCGATAATCGGATCAACAGCTATGACATTTTCTTTCAGATTCAGGAACTCAAAAGTGTCCCCGATGAAGAGATTATCTTCGTAAAGACCTGCCAGTGCGCTAAACAGATCTTTAATATATACCATTCCCTGCCTGAAAGCAAGCAGGAACATTGCCATCTGTCCGAGTGACAGTTTTCCGTCGATTGTTTGATGTGCGATAAACAACAAGGTGATCAAAAGAGCTGATGCTTTGAAAAGGTTAGAAATAAGTTCGATCAGCGTTCTTCTTCTGATAATACTGATCTCTTCTTCTTTTTGTTTCAGGAATGACTTTTTAAAAAGTCCGATGAAATAATTTCCCAGTCCGAAAAGCCTAAGTTCCCTTGAAGGTCTGTCTCCTGTAAGCAGCCAGTTAAAATATGCAGATTTTCTTGCTTCAGGTGTCTGTTGCCTCTGAAAATTATAGAGGATACCGGCATAATGGAGACGTAACCATATTCCCGGGACATTAGCAACAAGCAAAAGCAAGGCAAGAGTCCAGTGAAGTGTTAAGATAAGCCCGGCCATAAGTAACAACGAGAGAAGCCCTCTCAGTAAGGAAACCAGGTTATTCAGAATACTGTTTGGACGCCAGGGAGCTTCTCTTGAAGCCCGTGACAGACAATCGAAATATTCGGGTCGTTCAAAATTTATAAGATCAAGATTTATAGCCTTGGAATGCAACAATCCGTACATATAAACCTCAAGCTTCAGAGATTGTTTTTTACGGACATAATTGCTGAAATCAGATGAGGCTTCATCGAGAAACCAGATTATTACCACTGCTATTACCGGCCATAGTACATTTACTACAGGAGTCCCCGGACTTGCTGTTGCGGCCCTGGTTATATCATCAACAACATCTTTCAGAAGCCAGATAAGTATAAGGGGAAAGATACTCCGCAGAACAGACATTACAATATTTGTAAATGTCCACCCCGGTGAGCTGTTCCAGACAAGTTTTAATGATTCTCTGAATAGGTTTAATTTCTCCCTCATCAAAAAACTTAATTCATTTAACCGCAAAGGTCGCGAAGTTTGGCAAAGGTCGCAAAGGAAATCCGAATATTACTTTCTTTGCATACTTTGCGCCTTCTTTGCTTTCTCTGCTGTTAGTTGGATTTTCTTTTTTATTAGTATAAAGATCACTCTTATCCTGTTATAAAAATAATTTGGTTTGGTGTTAATCCTGATATCAGCAGGAACCGGATTTTCCCCTGTAGTTTCAGCACGCACTATCCTTCCTGCTATCATATCTATTTTTACAGGATTATCGGCATATGCGTTACTATCACCCCGGGCGATGTAGCTGGTAACGTTGTTTTTACTTAATATTTTAGAAAGCCTATGGACGATAAGTCCTGTTTCTCTCCGTATTGCAATTATCTCACCATTGACTGGCATCCCCTTTATATTCAATGGTTCAATCAATAGCATTGAGCCTGGCTTAATACAAGGATACATACTGTACCCATGAGCTTTGATCCTGATGGTTTTTCCTTCTGAGAGAAGTGTCAGGCCGATATCTTTCACAATCGTATGATTGTTCCGCCAATTATTCATTTTCAAGAATAAGATCAATTACACTTCTGTCGGGTTTAAAGAAAAGTTTTACGGTTGGGATTGTTCCGCACATTATAGATATGGATCCCAGGAGACGGGCAATAATGTCTGGCCCCCAGTTATGCTGGATACAGTTAGCCATTACCTTAGTCACTGCATTGGCGCCTTTTAAGGGAACAATCATATTTTCGTAACCATGTTCAATGATGAAAATCTTGTTCAGGGGTGATTCGTGAGGTTCATCATTATTATAAACCGGAGTATTAAACATCCTGTAACCTCTTCCTGTGTTTCTTAAAATAAGCCTGTCATCATGAATTACCTTGGCTCCTGAGATATCCCAGAGCCTGGCCATTGTGGTTTTACCTTTTCCTGATACTCCACTGAAGATATAACCATGTCCTGCGTTGTTAACCCCCGATGCATGTATCATAATATCTCCATTAATAACTGTGAGATAATAAAGTATCAGTCCATCAAGGGGATACTCAAAAGGATCCGTCTCAATATCGGTGCCATAAATCCAAAGGTCCCATTCCCTTGAAGTAAGCGAAAACTTTAATACTGCATTTTTCTCAGTAGAAGAAAGTGGGAAGATCGTCCAGATGAAGAGCTCGGAATGATATTTCCAGACACTCCAAAAGTTTGTTTCGTTATTGAATTGGATGCCATTTATCTCTTCAACGTACGGAGCGCGAAAGACTCTTTCGGCTCCTTTTGGAAGATTGAAAGGTTCTGAATAAACACGAATCAGGATATCCGATCCTCTATCCTGATTTATATTTCTGAGGAATCTTGCCGAAGGCTTAAGCTCTGGCCCGTTAACTGAAGTTTCAAACCCTATATTATACCCTGCAATATTTAAATTATAATTCCTCATGTTTTTAAATCAATGGGGTTTTTAAATACAAAAATATTTAATTAATGGATAATAAGATATTTATTCATATTTTCAATAAAAGAATAAACATCTGTTTGTGCATTTTTGTTGTCAATATCATACTCAGTTGTTAATGCAATGATTATCTCTTCAACACTTTTTTCCCCATCAATTTGTTCCCATATGAACGCCCCGGTCTCATTAAGAGTATAAACGCTGTTCATATCTGCTATGTTGTTGGTGATCGGAACAAGAACATATTCATTTCCGGTTTTTCTGGTAACTACAGAGGGGGAATGGGAAAGGATCGAATTCAGACCTGCCATGATATTGCAATTATATACCAAATGTATTAAATTTTATGGTTCCTATTCGTACCTTCGCAAAAACTGAAACATGAGTAAGAAGGGAAAGGGTAACCAAAGTTCCAATAATTCAAGGGAAACGCTTACCGAACAGATACTTGCAGCATTGACAAAAACCCCCGAAAAGGGGTTCAACTATAAGCAGATCGCTAAACGTCTTAATATAACTGAATCACCTGGAAAACAGATGATATCAGATATATTAAGGGACCTCACCAAACAAGGTAGTGTACAGGAGATATTTCATGGTAAATACAGAGCAAAGGTAACCCGCGGTTATATCACCGGTACTGTTGACATGACCCGGATGGGTTATGGATTCATCTCAACCGACGATCTTGAAGACGATGTCTTTGTCACTGCTAAGAACCTGAAAACTGCTCTTCATGGAGACAAAGTTAAAGTATGGCTTTATGCCAGGAGAAAAGGAGCCAGACCCGAGGGAGAGGTTGTGGAGATCATCGAAAGATGGCGGACCTCATTTGTCGGCACCGTTGAAATCATGCCCAATTTTGCATTTCTTATTCCCGACAACAAAAACATGCCTTTCGATCTGTACATTCCATCCTCAAAACTTAAAGGTGCATTGCAGGGTCAGAAGGCAGTCGCTAAAGTGATTGACTGGGATCCGAAATCAAAAAATCCTGTAGCAGAAATCATTAATGTTCTGGGTTATCCTGGTCTCCATGAAACAGAAATGCATGCAATCCTTGCTGAGTTTGAACTTCCATACAGTTTTACAGAAGAGGTCGAGGCCGATGCTGAAAAAATTCCCGGGGAGATAACAGAAAACGATATAAAGGCTCGTCGCGATTTCAGGCAGGTACCAACATTTACAATCGATCCGGTCGATGCTAAAGACTATGATGATGCTCTGTCGCTGAAACAGCTCGAAAACGGCAACTGGGAAATAGGAGTTCACATTGCTGATGTGACACATTATGTTAAAATCGGATCGTTGGTGGAAGAGGAGGCAAAACAGAGAGCGACATCCATTTATCTTGTTGACAGGGTGGTCGCAATGCTTCCTGAAAGACTTTCAAATAATATTTGCTCACTCAGACCTGCTGAAGATAAGCTTACCTATTCCGCAGTCTTTGAACTGAACGATAAATCGGAAGTTCTCAGCGAATGGTTTGGAAGGACAATTATCAATTCCAATAAAAGATTCTCCTACAACGAAACTCAGAAGGTAATTGATACAGGTGATGGCGATATGAAGGAACAGGTCCTTTTACTTCATAGACTGGCCCAGCAACTCCGGACAAAAAGATTTACATCAGGCGCTTTTGCTTTTGAAAAGATTGAAGTGAGGTTTGAACTTGATGAGGAAGGCAAGCCACTCGGGATAAAATTCCGCGAAATGGGTACGGCTAACCAGCTTATTGAAGAATTTATGCTTCTGGCAAATAAACGTGTTGCAGAATATGTCGGGAAAAAGCTCAGGGGAAAAACTTTCGTTTACCGTATTCACGATAAACCTGATCCTGAGAAGATCAGCAACTTCAGCCATTTTATTACCCGTTTCGGATATAAGCTTAACGAAGATGATAAGACATCCCTGCCAAAAGCAATGAATAAGTTATTGAACTCTGTTGCCGGGAAAAAGGAACAGAATATTATTGAGACACTTGCTCTGCGATCGATGGCCAAAGCGATCTATTCAACAGACAATATTGGTCATTACGGACTATCATTTAAATATTATACCCACTTTACTTCACCTATACGTCGTTATCCCGACATGATGGTGCACAGGCTTTTGTCTGCTTACCTGGCTCAAGAAAATCCGGGCAACCGGGATAAGTACGAAAAACTATGCGACCACTCATCAAAAATGGAAAGGCTTGCTGCAGAGGCTGAAAGAGCATCTGTTAAGTACAAACAGGTTGAATACATGAGCGATAAAACCGGGATGGTGTTTGAAGGAGTTATTTCGGGAGTCACAGAATGGGGAATTTATGTGGAAATAGTTGAGAATCAGTGTGAGGGGATGATACATATAAGGGAACTGGCCGATGATTTTTATGAATATGATGAGGAGAACTATTGCATAAAAGGACGTTCAACAGGTAAAATCTACACTCTTGGTGACCCAATTAATATAGAGGTTGTAAAGGCCGATCTTCAGAAAAAACAACTGGATTACAGGCTGGCCTGATCTCCCTCAATAACCCTCAACAACTCGTCCACCGCATCTTTTTCAGGAATGTTTTTCCGAACTACTACAGTTCCCATGTAGATGTGAACCTTGCCATTGGCTGCTCCGACATATCCATAGTCAGCTCCTGCCATTTCGCCCGGTCCATTTACTATGCATCCCATAACAGCTATTTTTAGTCCTTTCAGATGGCCTGTGGCCTCTTTTACCTTTTTAACTGATTCCTGAAGATTGAATTTAGTCCGTCCACATGTAGGGCACGACAGATAGATAGTCCGTGTGATGCGGGTTTCAGTACATTGAAGTATTGAAAAGGCAAGAGCGGTAACGTCTTTGAATTCCACTTCCCCAATATTGGTGATAGAAATCCCGCTAATTCTTCTGTCAATAACATAACGGCCAAGAAGTGAAGAAGCTTTAATTTGAAGATCTTCACAATTGTTTTCATGGAAGACAGGATTAAGGATTATATTATGATTCAAGTTGTTATCTTCAAGAGTATTCAAAAAATAATCGGCAGCATACAGCTCTTTTTCAGGGCTAAAAGTGAAAATAACCAAAGTAGTATCCGGATCAGGACTTCTAAGATATTCAATATTGAAATGAGAACCGGTTAGCAAGACATTTAATTTCTCAGATCTGTAACCACTTTCATTAAATGTCTCCGGAGAGAATAAAGGGAATAATCTGTCATTTTCCCTCTTATCAAACCAAATCTTGTAAGGGAGGACAAGGGAAACATCCTCCGGGATATTTTCAGAATAACCTTTAGCTATTATCAGATCTGCTGAACCGTCTGTTCTTTTTATCTCACCGGTTATTTTATCCACACTATATCCTGCATCCCTGTAACCTGCAGCATCTAATTCAGGATAAGATGTCATATTTGAAACTACCAGCGGACCATTTATTCTTCTAAGTATTTCCGGTTTGGGTGATGGAATCTTAAAAGTCAGCGGTTTATCCGGGGCTGCATGGGATACTCCTCTGGGATAATAACCGGCGAGTTTTTTTGCAACTGGTATCTCTTTTTTAGGATCTTCGGATAAAGAGACCCTTATTGTATCGCCAATCCCTTCTGCCAGGAGAGCTCCGATTCCTGCAGAAGATCTTATCCTTCCGTCTTCACCCTCACCGGCTTCAGTCACGCCAAGGTGAAGAGGATATGATAAATTTTCGCTCTGCATTATATTTACCAGCATTCGTGTAGCGTCGATCATTATCGCAGTGTCTGAAGATTTCATTGAAAGAACAAGGTCACTGAAGTTCTCAGCCCTGAAGATCCTGATAAACTCCAAAGCAGAAAAAACCATTCCTTTCGGAGTATTTCCGAAGCGGGTCATAATGCGGTCTGAGAGAGAGCCATGATTAATGCCGACACGTATGACTGTTTTATTGTCGCGGCAGATATTTATCAGAGGAAGCATTTTCATGTGGATCCGTTCAAGTTCCTCATCGTATTCCTTTTCAGTAAGTTCTTGCTTTTCGAATGATGCTCTTTTGTCGACATAATTCCCCGGATTGATCCGTACCTTTTCAACGATCCTGGCGGCTGTCTCGGCTGCAACTGGATTAAAATGAATATCTGCTATCAGAGGTGTGCTGAAGCCGGCTTTCCGCAACTCTTTTCTTATGACAGCCAGGTTCTCAGCCTCTCTGACACCCTGCGCTGTTAGTCGCACGTAATCGGCTCCCGCCTCAATGATCCTGATACATTGTGCGACAGAGGCTTTTGTATTGAGCGTATCTGTATTTGTCATCGTCTGGATACGAATAGGATAGCTGCCACCGAGGGGGATTGAGCCAATATGAACCACTGAGGACTTATAAGATGACCCCCTGTGGTCCCCCTGGGAGGGGGACAAATCCGTCTTTTCTAGTTTATCTTTCATTTTATTGACCCCCTGTGGTCCTCCTGGGAGGGGGACGAATCCGTCTTTACTAGTTTATCTTTCATTTTGTTGACCCCCTGTGGTCCCCCTGGGAGGGGGACAAAATCTCGGAAATATATGAGATTATCTTATTAATAGTTGAATCAATTTCAGTTTCAATTTCAAAATTGGATAGCCGGATAATGTGAAATCCATTGATTTTAAGCAGTTTGTCACGTTTTGAATCGTAAACTGCTTTTTCGGAAAGAGAATGGATCTCTCCATCAACTTCAATAATTAGCTTAAGTTCATCGCAATAAAAATCAACGACATAATCAAAAATTGGTTGTTGCCTTCGAAACTTGTATCCATCAATTTTTTTTGATCTCAATCTGGACCAAAGAATTATTTCTGCCTTGGTCATATTACTCCTTAATACCCTGGCTCTTCTAACCAACTCCCTGTTTCCGTAATAACCCATTTTCTGTAATTTCCTTAATATCTGTGTTTTCATCCCCCCTTGGGGGGATCATAGGGGGTTCATCTCCCATCCACAACTAATAATAATACATCCCCCCTTGGGGGGATCATAGGGGGTTTAAATCCCCATCTACAAAGAATCTTATATCACTCCCTCTCCCAATCCACGTCGTTCTTTCTATCTTTGATTATAATGCCAATTTTATTGAGCTCTTCGCGAATTTTATCTGAAGTTTTCCAATCTTTATTAAGTTTTATGATTTGTCTAATGTTTAAACTTGCGTCAATAAGTTCTTCGATGAAAGGTTCGTCTTTCCCGCTATCTTTTTCGTTTTCCAGGCCAAGGATTTCAAAAACAAAAGTATTCATAAGATTTTTAAGAGACTCAATATCAGCAGTATTAAGTTTGTCTAATCCTTCATTTATGGAATTAATATATTTCACCGCCTCAAACAAATGAGAAAACAATATGGGACTATTAAGATCATCATTTATGGCTTCGTAGCATTTCTCTTCCAATTTTTTAATGTCAATTGTTGAGACTTCCAATGGCTTTAGTTCATTGAGAGTTTCAATTCCTTTCATTAACCTGGAAAGTCCTTTTTCAGCAGCCAGGAGAGCTTCATTGGAGAAATCAATTGTGCTACGGTAGTGAGCCTGAAGGAGGAAAAACCTAATGGTCATGGGAGAATATGCCTGTTGCAATAGAGGATGATTACCGGTAAAAAGTTGATCGAGAGTAATAAAATTACCAAGTGAACGGGACATCTTCTGCCCGTTAATGGTAATCATATTATTATGCATCCAGTAATGGACCGATTCTTTCCCGAGAGCAGCAGTTGACTGTGCTATTTCACATTCATGATGTGGAAATTTAAGGTCCATACCTCCACCATGGATATCAAAAACCTCTCCAAGATATTTAACACTCATAGCGGAACACTCTAGATGCCAACCAGGAAATCCCTTTCCCTTTCCCCAAGGAGATTGCCAACGCATTAAATGTTTTGGAGATGCTTTTTTCCAAAGTGCAAAATCAAAAGGACTCTTTTTCTCTTTCTGACTCTTAAGACTACGAGTATTGCTCTGAAGCTTTTCGAGACTACGGCCCGATAGTTTACCATAATCATATTTTTTGCTGTATTTAAGAACATCAAAATAAACTGAGCCGTTTTTTTCGTAAGCGTAACCTTTCTTAATAAGTTTTTCTATAAATTCTTGTTGTTCTAGAATGTGGCCAGTAGCTCTCGGTTCTATTGAGGGTTCCTTTGTATTTAGCTGACGCATGTTTCGGTGAAAGGTATTCATGTATTTCTGAACTACCTCCATAGGTTCAATTTTTTCTTGCTTTGCTTTTTTTGCTATCTTATCTTCACCTTCCTCATTAGTTTCATCTTCAAGATGGCCTACATCTGTAATATTCCTTACATATCTGACTTTATATTCCAAATGTAAAAGATATCTGTAAAGGAGATCGAATGTTATAGCTGGTCTGGCGTGACCAAGATGTGTATCACTATAAACTGTAGGACCACAGACATACATTCCAACATAAGCTTGACTAAGAGGTTTAAATATACTTTTCTTTCGAGTCAGGCTGTTGTATAATTTTAGTTTGTTTTGCATTAGGCATTAGTTTAATATGACAAAAGTAAGGTAAATTTTCTTTAATCGGGGCGCTGCCCCGAACTCTATTCATTGGTTCATTTAATATTGCTTTGTTCATTTCTTTTGCTCCTCCAAAAGAAATAAACCAAAGAAAAGGAGTCCGGAAATGCCAACTTCAGCCAAAACGGGCGCCTGCTACACTTGCTTTGATGGTGCAACCGTTTTGGCTAAAGTTCGCGCCATTTCCGGTTTGCCCTCGCACCGTAACTTAGAATATTTAGTATCATTATGAAGAATTATTGGATTTCAAAAGGCCTCAGAGAATTTTGGGAAAAAGCGACTGTTTTGAAGCTTGCTGCGAAGGCCATTAGTAAGCAATACTGTTTGAGCGATCCGCCATTTAGTGGAGAGCGAGTTGTATTGCGTGGGCAAGCTGAAAAACAGGAGCCCCAAAATTATCTGCAGCCTTGAATTTTCTTTGGTTACTTTCTTTGTTTCAAGACAAAGAAAGTAACATGGATTTGGGCAAGCAAAAGAAATGAACAAATTAAATTTTGTATTTTCAATAATCCTTTCTATCTTTGACCCCACAAATCAAATATTCCTTCCTTTAAAGGGTGTTTGGTTTTTATTAAGAAGGGTGAAGAGATTAGGCTCAGTGAAACCCTGGCAACCAATCCTGAAGTTTAGGAGAACGGTGCCAAAACCTAATCCCGGAAAGCCGGGAGATGATAAAAATTTTAACACGGAAACCATGAATTCGATTCATTTGACACACAACAACTTTATCATGCCGCTCATGCCTATGTGCATGTACCGGTAAGAGCTTTGATTTGTAATCAGTTATTTTCTTAGTTAACAACCGGAGAAGCATTAAAGAGATAGCTATATCTGTCTATCCGGTATTGTAAAAATTTAAAATTAAATAAAATGGGAAACAGAAAAATAAAATTTGAAACATTGCAGGTACATGCAGGTCATCAACCCGATAAAGAAACATTATCCAGAGCCGTGCCTATTTACCAGACATCATCATATGTCTTTAAAAATGCAAAACATGCCGCCGATCTTTTCGATCTGGCAGAATGGGGTAATATTTATACTCGTATTAATAACCCTACCACAGATGTTTTCGAAAAAAGAGTTGCAGCACTCGAAAGTGGAGTTGCTTCTCTGGCGGTATCATCCGGACATGCAGCGCAGTTTATTGCTCTTACAACAATAATACAGAAGGGAGAAAACTTTATCACTTCTCCATTTCTTTATGGTGGTTCACATAACCAGTTTAAGGTTACATTTGATAATTTTGGCATTGAGGCCAGGTTTGCAAAAGACCTTAATCCGGGTTCATTCGAAAAACTAATCGATGCCAAATCAAAAGCCATTTATGTTGAGACAATAGGTAATCCCGGTTTCGAGATACCTGATTTTAATGTACTTTCAAGGCTTGCTGTAAAACATGGACTGCCTCTTGTTGTCGATAATACCTTTGGTGCTTGCGGCTTTCTGTGTCGTCCAATTGAATATGGCGCCAATATTATAGTGGAATCGGCAACAAAATGGATCGGCGGACATGGAACAAGTATCGGAGGGATCATAACCGACGCCGGCAATTTTAACTGGAATAACGGAAATTTCCCGGTATTCACTGAACCGGCAGCGGGTTATCATGGCAAAATTTTCGGCAAGATATTCTCACAGACTTCACCTGCAGGAAATATTGCTTTTATTGTGAAGGCAAGGGTTGAAGGATTGAGAGACATTGGTCCTGCAATAAGTCCGTTCAACTCTTTCCTTCTTCTTCAGGGACTTGAGACCCTTTCTCTCAGGATGGAGCGTCATGTGCAGAACACTCTTGCCCTGGCAAAATGGCTTGAGGCACATCCGGGAGTTGAGAAAGTAAACTATCCGGGTCTGCCGGGAAATCCTTATCATGAACTTGCAGAAAAATATCTCCCTAAAGGAGCTGGTGGTGTTCTGAGTTTTGTCCTGAAGGCAAAGAAATCAAGAGCTGTAAAACTGGTTGAGCACTTTGAATTAGTGAGTCATCTTGCAAATGTAGGAGATGCCAAAACACTTATTATTCAACCCTCGGCAACTACTCACTCACAGCTTTCTGCAAAAGAACAACTTGCTGTGGGAATTGATCCTGGTCTTTTCAGGGTCTCTGTTGGGATTGAACACATTGATGATATTATAAGCGATTTTGAACAGGCATTCAAACAGGTACTATAGAAATGACACAGGAAAAATTAAGAATAGGATTATTCGGTTACGGCTGTGTCGGTCAGGGACTACATGATGTGCTGAACAGCAGCAAAGGGTTCAAAGCCGATATTGTGAAGATTTGTGTTAAGGACCGCACAAAAAAAAGAAGGATCCCCATGACAAATTTCACCTTCGATAAGAATGATATCCTGAATGATTCATCAATCAACCTTGTGGTTGAGTTAATTGATGACGCAGATGAAGCCTTCAATATAGTTACAACGGCTATGAGAAGCGGGAAAAATGTTGTGACTGCCAATAAGATGATGGTGGCAAAGCATTTTAAGGAGCTTGTCGATATGCAGTCAAAATATCAGGTATCCCTTCTTTATGAAGCTTCAGCCGGAGCAAGCATTCCCATTATAAGGAATCTTGAAGAATACTATGATAATGAGCTGCTTTACTCTTTACGAGGCATACTTAACGGAACCACAAATTATATCCTGACAAAAATGCATAACGAGGGGTTACCATATGCTGAAGCTTTGAAAGAGGCACAGGAAAAGGGTTTTGCAGAATCGGATCCGACTCTTGATGTTGAAGGCGTGGATGCAAAGTACAAACTTTGTATAATTACCGGTCATGCTTACGGCCTTTTTCTTGAGCCTGACCAGGTCTTTCATTATGGTATCAATACCATATCAAAATTTGATATTCAGTATGCGAAAGAAAAGGGATTTAAGATCAAGCTAGTACCGTATGTCGGCAAGACAAATGAAAATACCATAACAAGCTTTGTTCTTCCACGGTTTATCTCTTCTGACAAATACCTTTTTAATGTAGATAATGAATATAATGGAGTAATTACGGAAGCTGCCTTTGCCGATAAACAATTTTTCAGCGGAAAGGGTGCCGGTGGTCATGCAACCGGAAGCGCAGTACTTTCAGATATCTCCGCAAACTCATACGGTTACAGGTATGAATATAAAAAGTTCCGGCAGGGAACTGTGTCAAAATATACACGCGATTACAAACTGGAGGTATACTTAAGGTATAAAGATGAAAAGGATGTGGAATTATTTGGATTTGAAGAAGTGTCGGAATACTTTAGTGGAAGATTTTATAAATATGTTATCGGAGTAGTTAATCTGGAAAGACTTTACACCTTGAGAGAACAACTTCGTAGCCTTGATGTTTTTATTGTGAATACCGGAAGAAAAGGAATCATATAATGAAATATTCTCCAGAACAGCTAATTCAACAAAAGATCCTCATTCTCGATGGCGCAATGGGGACAATGATCCAGAAACACAGGCTTCATGAGAATGATTTCCGTGGCGATAAATTCAAAGATCATCCGATGCTCCAGAAGGGGAATAATGATCTTCTGTCAATTACAAAACCTGAGATAATTAAAGGTATTCACAGGCAATATCTTGAAGCCGGGGCAGATATAATTACAACAAACACTTTTAATTCCAACAGGATATCCATGTCTGATTATGGAATGGAAAGCCAGGTTTATAATTTGAATCTTCAGTCAGCACATCTGGCTGCTCAATCAATTACTGAATTTGAAAACTCCCGGGAGCCTGAAGAACATTTTATAGCCGGAACACTGGGACCAACAAATCGTACTGCATCAATGTCTTCTGATGTTAATGATCCCGGAGCACGGGCAATAACTTTTGATCAGCTTGTTGAGGCGTATTCTGAACAAGCGCGCGGACTCATTGACGGAGGTGTACATATTCTTCTGGTTGAAACGATATTTGATGTTCTTAATTGCAAGGCTGCATTATTTGCAATTGATTCTGTATTTGAGGAAAAGGGAAGACGTTTGCCTGTGATGGTATCCAGTACAATTACCGATGCCAGCGGGAGGACCTTAACGGGGCAGACTCTTGAAGCATTCATGGTATCAGTTTCACATTTTTCGCTTCTGAGTATCGGGTTGAACTGTGCCCTTGGAGCAGAACAACTCCGACCATTCGTTGAGGAATTATCATCTAAAGCAGGATTTTATGTTTCGGTTCACCCTAATGCGGGTCTTCCAAACCAGTTCGGTGAATATGATCAGTCAGCCTCTTATATGGCCTCAATTGCTGAGGATTTTATGAAAGAAGGATGGGTAAACATTATTGGAGGATGCTGCGGAACAACCCCTCTTCACATTCAGAAAATAGCAGAGGCATCTAAACAATACAGGCCAAGGGTTAAGCCTGATATTAAGAGATATACAAGACTCAGCGGCCTTGAGGTTCTGACAATTACACCTGAGACCAACTTCGTTAACATTGGCGAACGTACAAATGTATCAGGATCAATAAAATTTGCACGGCTGATAAGGGAGGAAAAATATAGTGAAGCACTGGCAATAGCAAGAAACCAGGTTGATGGAGGAGCACAGGTGATTGATATCTGCATGGATGAGGCTATGCTTGATTCGGAAAAAGCAATGGTAAAGTTCGTAAATCTTATCATGGCCGAGCCGGACATCTCAAAACTTCCGCTTATGATCGATTCTTCCCGATGGAACACTATCGAATCTGCTCTCAAATGCATACAGGGAAAATCGGTCGTGAATTCCATAAGCCTGAAGGAGGGAGAAAAGGTATTTCTTGCACATGCCCGTAAAGTAAGGAAATATGGTGCGGCTGCCGTCGTTATGTTATTTGACGAAACTGGTCAGGCAGACACCTTAACAAGAAGAATCAGTGTTGCTGAAAGATGCTATCGCCTTCTGGTTGATAAACTGGCATTCCCGCCTGAAGATATAATATTTGATCCCAATGTACTCGCAATTGCAACCGGGATTGAAGAACACAACAACTATGCTGTTGATTTCATTAGAACAACAGCATGGATCAAACAGAACCTTCCATATGCCAGAGTGAGCGGGGGGATTAGCAATCTTTCATTTTCGTTCCGTGGAACAGACAAGGTTCGCGAAGCAATGCACTCTGTTTTCCTGTTCCATGCTATTAAAGCCGGACTTGATATGGGAATTGTTAATCCTGGTATGTTGCAGGTTTACACCGAAATACAACCTGACCTTCTTCATCTTATGGAAGATGTTGTATTGAACAGGAGAAAAGATTCAACTGAAAGACTTGTGAAATTTGCCGAAGGGATAAAGAACGAAGGAAAGAAAGAGGAAAAGGAAGATGCATGGCGTCTTTTACCGGTGATAGATCGTATTAAACATTCTCTTATCAGGGGCCTCGATGAATTTATTGAACAGGATGTTGATGAGGCCCGTCCGCTTTTCAGTCGGTCAATTGAATTGATAGAAGGGCCATTAATGGGAGGAATGAACGAGGTAGGAGATCTTTTCGGGTCCGGAAAGATGTTCCTTCCGCAGGTTGTCAAGAGTGCCAGGGTGATGAAAAAAGCAGTTTCAAAGCTTGCACCATATATTGAAAAAGAAAGTGAAGGACAGGAGAAAAAAATTGCCGGGAAAGTTCTTCTTGCAACTGTCAAAGGAGATGTTCATGATATCGGGAAGAATATAGTTGGTGTAGTACTGTCGTGTAATAATTATGAAATAATTGATCTCGGAGTAATGGTTCCGGCTGAAAAGATCATTGATACAGCTGTAAAAGAAAATGTTGATTTTATAGGTCTCAGTGGATTAATAACCCCTTCTCTCGAAGAGATGGTTCATGTTGCTTCAGAAATGGAACGGAGAAAAATCACTCTTCCCTTGCTTATCGGAGGGGCGACGACCTCTGAGATCCATGCAGCAGTTAAAGTTGCGCCTGCATATTCAAATACTGTTATTCATGTTAAAGATGCATCAAAGGCAGCAGGAGTACTCTCATCTCTGAGTCAGAAAGATAACAGGGCTTATGTATCTGCAATAAGAGCCAGGTATAAAAAGTTGAGGGGAGAGCATAGTTCCCGCCAGGCTGAAAAGAATCTTCTTACATTAAGCGACGCAAGAAAAAATAAATATGTCACCGACTGGAAGACTATTAAACTTTTTGAACCTGAAAAGCCCGGGATTCATGTTTTCCCTGATATAGATCTTAATGAACTTTCAGGCTATATCGATTGGACATTCTTTTTCTTCGCATGGAAATTGTCGGGTAAATACCCTGCGATTTTCAGTGATCCTGTGAAAGGTGTTGAGGCGAAGAAGTTGTTTGATGATGCACAAATCTATCTGAAGAAAGTAATTGATCAGAAGCTTCTTACAGCGAAGGCTGTTTTTGGGTTATTCCCCGCGGTTTCGGATGGTGATGATGTAAAAGTCTTTTCAGATAAAAGCAAAAAGAAGATAAAATCGGTTTTCAGATTCTTAAGGAACCAGGAGATAAAAGAGAAAGGAGTTCCCAATCTTTCGCTTTCCGATTATATTGCCCCTAAATCAACAGGATTAGATGATAATATAGCTGCCTTTGTTGTGACAGCCGCTCTTGATAATGAGGCTTTTGGCAAATATAAGGATGATGATTATGCAACAATAATGATCAGGATACTAAGCGACCGTCTTGCTGAAGCATTAGCCGAATGGCTTCATGAAAAGATAAGGAAAGAATACTGGGGTTATGCAAAGCAGGAGAATCTTTCGGTTGAAGAGTTGCTGAAGGTGAGGTACACGGGGATTCGACCGGCTCCCGGTTACCCTGCCTGTCCGGATCATACTGAAAAACAGGTTATCTTTGATCTTCTGGGAGCAGAAAAAGCGATAGGAGCCGGACTCACCGAAAACTTCGCAATGATACCGCCGGCATCAGTAAGCGGGTATATTTTTTCACATCCCGGATCAACCTATTTTAATATCGGGAAGATTGGTTCGGACCAGTTGAAAGATTATGCAAAAAGAAAGAATTTTACAAACGAAGAGGCTGCAAAATGGCTCTCTCCAAATTTATGATATCACTCTGAAATGACTGTAATAGAAAAGATTAATAACGCAAAAGGACCATTATTCACATTTGAACTCCTTCCTCCGCTGAAAGGTCACAGCATCGAACGCACGTATGCAGCCATTGACAGACTTATTGAATATGAACCAGCTTATATAAACTTCACTTCTCACCGGAATGAAACTCTTTTAAGAGAAAGGCCTGATGGTCTTCTTGAGAAAAGGGTGGTCCGTCTGCGACCCGGGACAATCGCACTGGCTGCGGCTGTAAAATATAAGTACAACATACCCGTTGTTCCGCACGTACTTTGTGGGGGCTTCACCAAGGAGGAAACGGAGAACGTACTTATTGAGATGAGGTTCCTGGGTATAGATGATGTACTTGCATTAAGGGGTGATCCACAGAAAGGAAGCCGTACATTTATTCCGGAGAAGAATGGTCATGCCAATACATTTGAACTTGTACAGCAGATTATTGACATGAACAAGGGTAAATATCTTGAGGATAATCTTGAAAATGCCGATCCCACCAATTTTTGTGTAGGAGTAGCAGGTTATCCCGAAAAACATTTTGAAGCGGCTAACAGACAGGTAGATATGGAGAACCTGAAGCGTAAGGTTGATGCAGGAGCCAGTTATATTGTTACCCAGATGTTTTTTGACAATAACAAGTTCTGCAGATTCAGGGAGGAGTGTCAAAAAATGGGGATAACCGTTCCAATAATTCCTGGGATTAAACCCATTTCTGCCCTGAACGATATTAGGTTACTCCCTCAGACATTTCATATAGATCTGCCTAATGATCTGTTTTCTGCTGTACAGAAGTGCAAAAACGACTGTGAAGCAAGAGAGGCCGGGATAGAGTGGGCCGTAGCACAATCCAGGGAATTAATTAAGATGGGTGTTCCGGGAATCCATTATTACACACTAGGGAGGTCCGATAATATCGCGAGGATAGTTAAGGCTTCGTTCTAGAAATAATTAACCAACCACCTCCCCCCTTCGGGGCATAGCCTTTAAAAAGGAGGTGAAAGTTAATATATTGTATTTTAATAGTTTCCCCTCCTTTTGAAAGGGGGCCGAACGTTTAAAAATAGCCCGGTGGGCTATTTTAGTGAAGGAGCCAGGTTGCGCGCAGGCTCATACCCGAAGGGTAAGGACGGGGAGGTTAAAAATCAGACTATAACAACTTAAACGCCTTCTTTATCTTATCCACATGATCCAGTTTTTCCCAAGCAAAGAATTCAACTTTTTTGAGATAAACTTTCTTGTTATTACCATTTACAGCTTTTGGTTTGCTGCCTGGAACTTCATAATATACTTCAACATTTTTAACATAAGATTCCCGACCAAAATGTCCATATGTGGCAGATGGCAGAAACAACGGGTTTTTCAATCCGAATCGCTCAACGATTGAATATGGCCGCATATCGAAGATTTTATCGATTTTTAGTGCAATTTCTCCGTCGGAGAGAACCTTGCCTTTCTTATTAGTTACTTTAGCTGATCCGTAGGTATTAACGTATAATCCAACAGGTTGAGCAACCCCAATAGCATAAGCTACCTGGATCAATGCCTGGTCGCAAACGCCGGCAGCCACCAGGTTCTTGGCAATGTGACGAGCAGCATAAGCAGCTGACCTGTCAACTTTTGAAGAATCCTTACCTGAAAATGCACCGCCTCCATGGGCGCCGTGTCCTCCATAAGTATCAACTATGATTTTACGACCTGTAAGACCTGTATCGCCATGAGGACCTCCGATGACAAATTTTCCAGTGGGATTGACAAGAAGTTTATAATCGCTGTTAAACAGTTTCTGAATTTTTGAAGGAAGTGTTTTCTTAACTCTTGGCATCAGGATTTTCTTAAGATCTTCCCCTATCTTCTGTTGCATTGCTTTTTCAGCTGCCAGTTCAGCTTTGTGTGATTTGTCTTTTGGCAGGACAAATTCGTCGTGTTGGGTACTGATAACTATTGTGTCGATTCGGAGAGGTTTATTATCGTCATTATATTCAACTGTGACTTGTGATTTGCTGTCGGGTCTGAGATAATTCATATGATTACCTTCATGTCTGATTGCTGCCAGTTCCTGAAGCAGACGATGTGCCAGCTCAATGGTCAGAGGCATATAATTATCCATTTCGAGGCAGGCATATCCGAACATCATTCCCTGGTCACCTGCTCCCTGTTCTTCCGGTTTATCCCGAACCACACCCTGGTTTATATCGCTTGACTGTTCATGAATAGTTGAGATAACGCCGCAAGAGTCGCAATCAAAACGGTATTCGGCTTTTGTATATCCGATATTGCGGATCACGCGCCGGGCAGTCTCCTGAACATCAACCCATCCTGTGGTTCGAACTTCTCCGCCGCAAACTACGAGACCTGTTGTTACAAAAGTCTCGCAGGCAACCTTTGATTCTGGATCCCAACGAAGAAATTCATCAAGCAAGGCATCTGATATCTGATCGGCTACCTTATCGGGGTGGCCTTCTGAAACTGATTCGGAAGTAAATAAATATCCCATACTAATATTATTAATTCATTATTAAATGACAAATGGGAAAGCTGGTTGATTGTAAAAAGGGAACTATCCGCGGTTTAGCATTTTTTTCCTGTGGTTGCAATCAGCACAAATCTTTCCACTAATTTATTATGGTACAAAGCAAGTAAAAAAAATCGTAAAACCAAAAAGTTTATCCATTGGTAAGATCTCTGAAGACATCTTCAAGATTACTCTCCTGTTTCAGGAGTGAAAGAACGGTAAGGTTATTTTTTACTGCAAAGTTGAATATTGAAGGCCTGATATCCTCATCACCTTCTGCTTCAATCAGCCATATATTGTTTTGGATTTTTTTTATATTACTGACATTAGCAATCTCTGCCAGCGACGAATCCAGTGTGTCCTTGTCGAACTCAACCTGTATGATTTGGTTAGGGCGTTTAATTTTAGAATAAATTTTGCTCTTCTCCTCATCAGCGACAATGACCCCTTTATCAATGATTATTACCCTGTCGCATATTGCCTCAACCTCCTGCATAATATGTGTTGATAGCATCACTGTCTTTTCCTTTCCGATCTCTTTAATGAGATTGCGAATCTCAACAATCTGATTCGGATCCAGGCCGGAGGTAGCCTCATCGAGTATCAGAACCCCAGGGTTGTGGATAAGTGCCTGGGCCAACCCGACCCTTTGTCTGTATCCTTTCGAGAGCGAACCAATCTTTTTGTTCTGTTCAGGTGCAAGTCCGGTTAAGTCAATTATATTATTGATCTGTTTTAGTTTTGATATACCTGTATTATAAATTGAAGCCACGAAACCCAGATATTCCCTTACATACATTTCCGGATATAGAGGATTATTCTCAGGAAGATAGCCTATTTGTTTTTTGACTTCAAGACTGTCAGCTTCAACTGGAAGACCATTTACATTAACTCTTCCCGATGATGCAGGGATGAACCCGGTAATAATCTTCATCATAGTCGATTTGCCGGCGCCATTTGGACCAAGAAATCCTACAATTTCACCTTTCTTAACTTCGAAGGAGACATTATCGAGCGCTTTCTGCTCACCATAAAGTTTTGTAACACCCTGAACTACAATGGACATAAGCTGGTTATTATTTTTTCATTACCTGGTGTTAGATAATGTACAGGGATTTTTTTCATGATCCCCAACCACCCATAAACTGTCCAACGCTTGCAAAAGATGCCTTGGGATTTACACAGCAGACAGGTATCCTGGAACTGTTTGCAATAATATGTTGTTCTGATGCTCCTACAACATAATCAGCAAAAGTTATATTCTTGGTTGTCACAATAAGGATCAGGTCGGCATTTATTTTCTGTGCAAAATCAATAGTCTGTTCAGCAATATTACCTTTTGGCATATCATGGATCTCGTAATCTATATTATTTTGTATCAGGTATTTAATGGCAAAATTTAAATTTGTTTTTGTCTTTTTAAAAATGTATTTATCGGTGCTAACAGAAACGAGCATATGAATTTTAGATTCAAAATATTTCCCCATAAAAATAGCCATTTTCATCTTCTCCTTATTCTCACCTCTGAAATCAACAGGGAAGACGATATTATGATATCTTTCCTGATCGGCCGGAGGATCCTGAACAACAATAAACGGAATCTTTGACTTAACAATAACCTTTAATGCCCAGCTGCCGGTAAGCTTTTGCATCCCTTTCATTCCATGTGTACCCATTACCACAAGACCGGCTTCCTTCTCATTTACATATTCGGCAATTGCAGAAAATATGCTTCCTTTAGAAATATGATAAGCAATAGGGACATTGTATTTATTACCGTTTTCTTCAACCAAACGTTTTAACTGTTTGGTTTTTTCTGCATATGCTTTTGGATTGATACCAGTGTCAACAATATGTAAAAGACATATATCATTTCCTACCATACGGCTTATCTTAACTGCATGCGCCAACGCATATTCAGCAACCTGAGAAAAATCCCATGGCACAACTATAATTTTTTTAGGTTCTTCCATAGCTATTAACTTATTTCAATTTTATATCCAAAGTTATTCAGATTTTACTAATATTCAAACCAATGTGTAATTGGTATGTTTATCTTATTAATAATAACAATTAAATAGGGTAAATATTATAGCTATCGGCCAATTAAACTGAATAAGAATACTCTAAGGCACAAAAATAGTGCCACAAAGAAATAAATGCGACCCAATCTACCTTAGCGCCTAACATTTTATTATTTTTGCACATCTATTTTTTTGATATTAAATGATCATGATAAAAAGAACTAAGGTAAAAGAATTATTATCAGCCCCTCAATTGGGATCAGATATACTTGTGAAGGGATGGGTACGAACTAAAAGGGGAAATAAAAATATTGTCTTTATTGCTCTCAATGACGGATCTACAATCAATAATATCCAGGTTGTTGTCGACGTTGCATCATTTGATGAGAATCTTCTTAAAGATATTTCAACCGGTGCATGTATAGCTGTAACAGGAAAGCTGACTGAATCGCAGGGCCAGGGTCAGAATACTGAAATTATTGCTGCCACCATTGAACTTTATGGGAAAAGTGATGCTGAGAGTTACCCTCTACAAAAAAAAGGACATTCAATGGAATTTCTCAGGGAGAATGCTCACTTGCGCTTCAGAACAAATACATTTGGCGCTGTCTTCAGAATAAGACATGCAATGGCTTTTGCAATTCACAAGTACTTTAATGATAAAGGATTCCTCTATCTTCATACTCCTATTATTACAGGAAGCGACTGTGAAGGAGCAGGGGAGATGTTCCACGTTACAACTCTGGATCTAAAGAACGTGCCTCATAATGAGGATGGTTCTATAGATTATAGTAACGATTTCTTCGGGAAAGAGGCAAACCTGACAGTTTCCGGCCAGCTCGAAGGAGAACTTGGTGCTCTTTCTTTAGGTGATATCTACACTTTCGGACCGACTTTCAGGGCAGAAAACTCAAATACGCCCCGGCACCTTGCCGAATTCTGGATGATTGAACCGGAGATGGCATTCTACGATCTGACTGATAATATGGATCTTGCCGAAGAGTTTGTTAAATACCTGATCAGATATGTACTTGATAACTGCCGGGAAGATCTTGAGTTCCTTAATAATATGATTGATAAGGCACTTCTTGAAAGACTAAGATTTGTCCTTGATAATGAATTTGTAAGAATAACATATACAGAGGCAGTTTCAATTCTCACATCTTCAGGGAAAAAATGGGAATACCAGGTTGGCTGGGGTCGCGACCTTCAGGCCGAACATGAGAGGTACCTGGTTGAAGAGCATTTTAAAAGGCCTGTGATTATTACCGATTATCCGAAAGAAATTAAAGCCTTTTATATGAAACTGAATGACGATGGTAAAACTGTAAGAGCCATGGATGTACTGTTCCCTGGAATCGGTGAAATAATCGGCGGATCCCAAAGAGAAGAGCAATATGACAAGTTGCGTGCACGCATTAAAGAGTTGAAATTGCAGGAAAAGGATTTCTGGTGGTACCTTGATACAAGAAAATTCGGATCCGCACCGCACAGCGGATTTGGTCTTGGGTTTGAGAGGTTAATTTTGTTTGTTACAGGGATGTCAAATATACGGGATGTGATACCTTTTCCAAGAACACCGAAGAATGCTGAGTTTTAAAAAATCTGATTCCACGATACTTTTTTGAGGAGAAGAGGATGTTAAAGCAAAGATTACAACAGAAGTTACTTCAGAAGCTTTCCCCGCAGCAGATCCAGATGATCAAACTGCTGGAGGTTCCAACTTTGCAGATTGAGCAGCGTATTAAAAAAGAACTCGAGGAAAACCCTGCACTGGAGGAAGGTGCTGAAGAAGAAGAGATACCTTCAGAAACCGAGGAAGATCAGTTCGAGGAGAAAGATAAAGATCAGGAGGAATTTACTATCGATGATTATATTGAAGAGGATGATATTCCTGATTATCGCTTTCAGGCAAAAAACTATAGTAAAGACGAAGAAAAAAGAACCGAAATACCTTTTTCAGTTGGATTTTCATTTCATGAGCATCTCGAATCACAACTGGGTCTCAGGAATCTTACTGATAAACAGAAGATCCTTGGAGAATACATCCTTGGGAATATCGATGATGATGGATATCTGAGAAGAGAACTGATTAACATTGTTGATGATCTTGCTTTCCTTCAGAATGTTGAAACTACTGAAGATGAACTCGAAGAGGTCCTTAAAATAATCCAGGATCTTGAACCGGCAGGAGTGGGAGCGAGAACCCTCAGAGAATGCCTTTTGCTTCAGCTAGAAAAACCGGACAAATCGCAAACTTCTATGAAGCTCGCATATACAATTCTCGATTTACATTTTGATGAGTTCACAAAAAGACATTATGATAAAATCATAGCAAGACTTGGCATCACTGAAAATGAACTTAAATCTGCCATTGAGGAGATACTGAGGCTTAACCCCAAACCGGGAGGCGTTTACAGCGATCCATTCAACAAAACATCACAACCAATAATCCCTGATTTCATTCTGGAGCTTTCTGAAGACGGTTTCGACCTTCATCTTAATTCAAAAAATCTTCCCGAACTCAGATTAAGTTCTGCATACAGCGAAATGCTTCATTCCTACAGCCAGGATAAAAGTCAGAAAAAAGAGATGAAAGATGCGGTTATGTTCGTAAAGCAGAAAATTGATTCTGCCAAATGGTTTATAGATGCAATCAAACAACGCCAGAACACCCTGCTTCTGACAATGAATGCTATTCTTGAATACCAGCAGGAGTATTTCATTGACGGAGATGAAACAAAATTAAAACCGATGATCCTTAAAGATGTTGCTGAAATGACAGGCCTCGACATTTCAACTATCTCAAGGGTAGCTAACAGTAAATTTGTACAGACTCACTTTGGTATATTCCCTTTAAAGTTTTTCTTTTCAGAAGGACTTCAGACAGATAGCGGAGAAGAAGTATCAACAAGAGAAATAAAAAGAATTTTGCAGGATTGTATTGAAAATGAACAAAAACGCAGGCCATTGACGGATGAGAGTCTAACTGACATCCTCCAGGAAAAGGGGTATCAGATCGCACGCCGGACTGTTGCAAAATACCGTGAACAACTTAATATTCCGGTTGCAAGATTGAGGAGGGAGATTTAGGGTGTGTAATAGGATACGTTAAATAGTGATTGATTTTATTAAATTGAAATTATTACACACCCTGAATGACAACTGACCAACCAAAAGAGTTTCTCGATACACTGGCAAAAATAATCTCTGTAATTTTTCATCCATTGCTGATGCCAGTCTATGGTATGGCAATTATTTTTTCAGCGCCAACTCTGTTCGGTTATCTTCCTTTTACAGTGAAGAAATTATTATTTCTTATTATGCTTGTAAATAATGTATTGTTACCTCTTTCATTATTGCCTTTTTTCTTTCACAGGAACATTATTAGTTCATGGAGCATCAGCGAAAGAAAAGAACGAAATATCCCATTGATAATTACAACTATCCTCTATTGTGCTACTTCATACATAATTTTCAGGTTCCCCATCCCTGTGTTTTTGAAATCATTTATTTTTGCTACGGCTTTTCTCTCACTGATAGTTACAGTGATCAATTTCTGGTGGAAGATATCGCTTCATTCCGTTGGTGCAGGTGCTCTTATAGCCTTGGTGCTTATCCTTTCTTTAAAAATGTTCACGCCATTAATGTGGTATTTGATTATGGCGATACTTGCAGGAGGATTGGTCCTTTCTTCAAGATTGAAGCTTAATTTCCATAACCCGCAGCAAGTGTGGATCGGGATTTTTACAGGATTTCTTGGATTAATCCTTTTTATGATGTTTTTCTAACAACTCTTTTAACGCTTCAGTTAAAAGGATACTGCTTTGTCGGATTATTTCATCCGACCATACAGCTTTATCTGAACCGAGAGAAATTCCGGTTTTTATTTCATTCTGCGAAATGCTATAAAACAACCTCTTGTCTGAAAGGTATTCTGCAAGGTATTCCTGTTCAGTCTGACCTGGTGTAGGAATAAGTAATGCGGTGCAATTCAGACTTACAAGCTCCATAATTGTTGTGTAGCCCGATCGGGTAATGATGTTAACACTGCCTTTGATCATCTCTTTCATCCGGAAAGTTGAAAGGTGGCTATAGAGGACAATATTACCCGTCCTGACAATCTCTACTTTCTTCCCCGGCTTTCCTTCAAGTATGACAGTAATGGGTTCTTTGTCTTTAAAGAGAGTTACAAGCTTCTGTTTAAGGATTTCCCTTTGAGGTTCCGGGCCGGAAAGAATAACGGTGTTATGATGAAATTTTGACGGGTTCTCATTTAAGGATTGTTCAGGGAAGTTAAATTTCGATAAAATACCGATATACCTTACATTATCAGGGAGTTTGATACCATGTGATAACCTGCCTGAAAGGTTCAGATCCCCGGGCAGATCGGGAATAAAACAGTGAGTATATTTTTTTATGATTAACCTGTGCAAAAAGACACCAAAAGGTTCCAGGAATCTCAGGAGCTTTGGTAATGGAATCAAAGGCATATGAGTTACATATACTGATGTTACTTTGTTGTTCCATAAACCAAACCTGTTATCGCTTACAACTATATCAATAGCATGTTCCCGGATAATACTTTTTAATCTGAAGTGTTCCAGTATTATGTGATAGAGAAGCCCTGGTGTTTTAAACAGGAGGGAAAGATATTGAGGGAGGAATCGGGAATACCCGGGTCTGAAGCCCGGGAAGTCAATATAAGATAATCCGGTCAATTCATTTTGAAACAGCGATAAATGTTCTTTTCCGGAACCAATAATAATATTGTTATTCATCTCCCGAAGCTTATATGCCAGAGGGATCATGCGGGTGGCATGACCTAATCCCCATTCTAGAGGACAAATAAGTATATTATAGGTTTTATTCAATCTTAACCAGACACCTGTGTTTTAATTCCCAGCTTTTTAACCATAGAGGCTATTTCCCGGAGTTCTCTGAGAGGTACTTTATTAAGTTGCCCTCCTTCGGGAGTATCCCTCGATATAGTATAGATCATCACTTCCGAAGGCCGTATTCTATCTATTGCTTTTAGCCATTCATTAATTTCCATAGGAGTTGTATTGTCGATAACTTTTCCGTTGTAAATTCCCCGCAGAAAGAGTGTCTGGATGATAACCTTTCCATTGAACTGAATGAGATTATTAATGAGCTCATCCATATAGATATTGACCCTTGGCTGGTTATGTATTTTAATAGTGGAATCAAATGCAGAGTCAAGTTTAAGGATGTTCATATCGACTTTTAACAAAGCTGCGTTTATCAGTGAATTTGCTATTGCTGTGGCGTTTGACAGAACTGCGATTTTAGCTTTAGGGGAGAATTTGTCCCTCAGCATAATACTGTCATCAATTATTCCTGGAAAATCGGGATGAAGAGTGGGCTCTCCATTACCGGCAAAAGTAATTACATCGGGGGCCTCGCTCTTTTCTTTCATCTCTGATAGTTTGCATTCAAGAGCATTATAAACATCTTCTCGACGGGGAAAATTGCTGAAAGCTTTTTCAAGATCCTTTGTCCATCCGCATTCGCAATAGATGCAATTGAAATTGCAGATTTTTCTTTTTGTGGGCAATAAATTTATTCCAAGTGAAACACCCAGTCGCCTGCTTTTAACAGGTCCGAATACTATTTCATCAAAAAGAAATGTAGCCATTTTCGCTTCCTTTTACCGGGTTCAAAATTAGCATAATTCAGGGAATATTCCAGAAGATTGCTTCGTCGCTTCGTTTCTCGCAATTGCGATCTCACAAAGCGGGAGCGGCAATCTCATAATCCCAGTCAGAATAAAGTTTAAAAGGTGTCGGGAGGTATATTAAATCAGCCTTGATACAAAACTTTCAGGAAGTAGTTTCATATTATTCAGGTCAACATTCTGAAGAAGCAGAAGTCCGGGTTTTTTACCGGTTTCAATCTTTCCAAACCGATCTTCTTCTCCCAGAGCAATAGCGCCACTCAGTGTGGCCCAATATACAAGATCTTCAATTGAGACATCAGGAAAGTTAAATTGAAGTGTTTTAAGCTCTTCAAGAATATTGAGCTTATTATTCGAAGCAAGGCTGTCGGTTCCGATTACAATATCACATCCCTCCTCAATAAGCAGATTTAGCGGGGGGATTACATTTTCAATATAAATATTTGAATTGGGGCAGAGGCACCAGAACAAATTTCCTCTTTCCTTAATCATTCTGATCGTGTTTCTGTCTGCAAAAGTATTATGGGTAAGGATCAGATTCCCGGACAATGTTATCTCATTTAAAACTGCATCAGCATGACTTTTAACTGTTTCCAACCTCACAGGGATCAATCCTGATCTTTTGTAAGAGGACATCAAAGGACCGGAATGATTTTCAAGAAATTTTTTTTCTCCGGCAGTCTCCATAAAATGAATGGAAGTTACGCTGTTTTTTAAACTTTTATTTCTGAGGAGCCTGAAAAGAGTCAGCGACAATGAATATACCGAGTGGGGAACCAGTGAGTACATTATGCCTATTTCCTCGGCTATATCTGCGACTTTGATTATCTCTTCCATTCGCCTGCCTGCTTTTTCCGGGTCTAGGCCAAAAACTTCAAGAAAACTAATATACCTGATCTTGCTCTCTTTTTTGATATTGAAGGAATTTGAAGTATTACAGACATCCGCACATAAAACCACGCCTTCCTTATGCATATAATTATCAGTTAAGCAGGCGGACGAAACAATACTCTCTTTATTGTTATCCCTTGAGCTTCTGATCTGTTCAATAAAACCTCCCAGACCCTTTCCCTCAGAGATAGAGCCTTTCATGTGCGATAGCTCAAGATGACAATGACAATTGACAAAACCGGGAATTATGATACCATTATAAAATTCAGTGGAATGTTTTTCTTTCAGATCTCCGGCTGTATCTTCAATATTGATGATTGTCCCGTCATCCTCAATGGTTATCACTGGTCTTTTTAGCGGAGGGCCGGAGTTGGTAATAATGTGTTGAGCCGTTAAGCGTTTCATACTGCCACTGATCTATAGGTAAATGAGATATTCTCTATTTTAGCATGTTTCTCCAGGCCATAGGGAAGATTATCAAAATTATAGAGCCAGCCTCTTAAGTGAAGAATTGTTTTCTCCGGAACAGGCACGGTCAGAATGTAGGTATGTGGCTGACCATCTTTTATATAGACAATTGTTTTAATATATCGCCTTCTTCCCGTTTCTATGCTGTCAGGATGGCTTAAATAGGCAATAACTCTTGGATTAACCGACTGGTCATCAGGATAAAGAGTAGCAGAAAATGAAAGTGTATAAATGCCGGTTCTAATAAGTGTTATATCAAACAGCGTCGAGTCGTTGCCGGTAGTATTTGGGAATGAATAAAAATCTCTCCCCGGCCAGAGTTTCGAAATACGTCCTTGTTCTATGATAGATTCTTTTTCAACCCGGGATTCCATTTCACTTAATATTACAAGAGCCTGATCATATATCTTATTTAGTCTCCTGGGATTATTAAGAAAATAATACTTCATTGTTTTGTCCATGATTTCTTTAGTATAACCATGTTTTTCAATAATCTGATAATATGATGTAATAGAGTCAAGTGAAGAATACCAGAAATTAATTTTCTGAAGGGTAAAAAGTCCATTCGCAATATGGATATCAACTAAAATAGAAACCAACTCTTTTTCAGGGATCAGATTTCTTTTGTCCGGTTTATTCTTCCTGTCGGAACAAGAACCGGCTAATAATGAAAACAATATCAATATGAGAAAAGCAAACCTGATCATAGTGTTTTTTTATAAAGTATCTTTCTCATTTAGCTAAGTGCATATAAATATATTTATTATCACAGTTAATTTATCACAAAACGTTGATTTTAGTAATTTTTATTTATTTTCGTCATAAACCTCTTCCCAACCTTCCCCCGAGGGAAGGTCCAACGCGACAAACTGGCTCCTTCGCTAAAATTGCCTACCAGGCAATTTCTTAACGCTCCGCCCTCCCTTGGGGGAAACAGGAAAGGGGGTAAAAAAGTTAAATATGATGTATATCAAACATTTTTATTCAGGTATTTCTTTGTGAGAAACCGAACAGGATACCATGCTGCCCAGTATCCGATTAAAAGGACTGTTCCGGGAACAATTATAAAATCTTTAATCTTCATTACTACCGGATATGAGTCCATTATAAGAGATTGACTCTGAAGTTTTATAAGTCCGTATTTATGCTGCAACCAACAAACAACGAAACCCAGAATTATACCTGAAAATGCCCCGATTATTGAGATCAGCCATCCTTCAAATATGAAGATTTTCCGGATAAGGTTGTTATCGGCTCCTAAACTCTTCAGTATCTCAATATCACGTTCTTTCTCGATTATCAGCATTGTAAGAGAGCCTATTATATTGAATGAAGCAATAATAAGTATAAGTGTCAGGATGAAGAAGATAGCAAGCCTTTCGGATCGCATTACTTTATAAAAAATGGCCTGTTGCTCATAGCGGTTCTGAACTATAAAGCCCTTGCCAAATATTTTTACAATGTCCTTTTGTACAGATGGTGGATCGGCATGTTCAGTGAATCTGATCTCAACTGTACTCACCCCTTCATAAGTTTCAGTAAGTTCGCGCGCGAAATCAATGGGGATATAAACATATTTGGAATCGTATTCTTTTTCAACCTCAAAAATCCCGGATGGGAATATAAACTTATGATTTAATGAGTTTTCGGCATTAAAGTTGGTACTTCCTGTCTTTTTTGGGAAGATTATTTCCAATGGAGTAATAAAGTTAACCCTGATACCAAGGTATTGGGCAACTCCGATTCCGGGGATAGCATACGGACGACCTTTTTCGTTTCTCAGTTTGAATTCTCCTTCCCACATAGAGCTGTCAATATTTGAAACCATAGCATAATTGTCATCAATACCTTTAATAGTTGCAATATATTGCCGGGTACCATATTTAAGAAGTGCATTTTCTTCAATAGTAAGAGAATAACAGGAGAGTCCATTGACTTTTGCCAGAAGTTTAAGTCGCGTAGTGTCGGCAAGAAATGTTTTACCCTCTGCAGCTGTAATTTTAATATCGGGATCAAAAGTATTGAAGATAGCACTGACCATTGTTTCAAGTCCGTTAAAGACAGAAAGGATAATTATCAGGGCCATTGTACCAACCGTAACTCCTGCAACTGATACTGCCGAAATAATGTTTATTGCATTCCGCGATTTTTTTGCGAACAGATACCTCTTTGCTATGTATAATGAGAGTTTCACTATTCTTGTTTTCTGGCGGTAACCAGCAACCCGGTTCCGGTTTTATTAGTTAAACAGAGATCAAAAATGTTAAGAATAATTGATACCGGGGAAAAAATCAAATAATAAAAAGGGAGAATAATGAAAAAGAGATAGGAGATATTGATCATTTTAATGGGATATTTCATCGACAATCGCCATGATATATTTCCTGGTTTTCCGTATGTATAACCTGCCTCAATAGCTCTGAAACCGGCCAGAGAAAGTTTTTCGGTTATATCTTTAATACTGTATCCATCTCTTACATGTTCATCAATAAAAGATTCTTCTTTGTCGCTGTGTACATCGGATCCTCCCTTATCTGATGGAGTAGAAATAAGTAAAATGCCATTGTTCTTCAGTGATTTGTAGAAATTCTGAAAAACCACGAAATCTTCTTTAATATGCTCCATTACATCAACTGACAAAATGATGTCAAAACTATTTAGGTCAGCCATAGTTGTAAGATCACATTTTTGGAAAGAAACCCGGTGAGACAGACCTGTTTTTCCGAAAAAACTGTTGCAATCATCTATCTGTTCACTGTTGATATCAATCGCTTTAATCTTCCACTGACTATTCATTCTGCACATTCGCCAGGTGTACTGTCCAAATCCTGAACCGGCATCCAGGATTGATGTCTCACCGGGAAATTGCCTGGCAATCTTTCGTAAAGCCTTTTTAATATGCCAGGTACGGAGAAGAAGGAGGTCAAGAAGAAAGTAGAGGGTTTTTCTCATAAAGAGAGACCCGGTGAAGAATCTGCCAAGTGATCTTTTTATAGGTTCGTACTGCATATATACTAGGATTTCAGCAACTTGTCTATTTTATCAATATAGTCAAGGCTATCATCAATATGAAAGGCAATATCAGGTACGATCCGAAGTTGAGATCTGACTTTTTGTCCCAGGTCAAATCTGATTTTTGAGGTGTGTTCCTCTATTGAATGGAGTATATCCTCCTGGTTTGTGGCCGGAAAAATACTTATATAGACTTTAGCAAAAGAGAGATCGGGGCTTACCCTTACCCTTGTGATTGATACCAGTTTCCCACGAGCGAATTCATTCCCCCTTTTCAGAAATATGTCGGCCAGTTCTTTTTGAATTAAACGCGATACTTTTTTCTGTCTTGTAGATTCCATGGCCAATTTCATTTTAATCGGGCAAAGGTACGATTTTCCGGAGAATATTGTTAGGGCAGAAACCCCCCCCTTTTAATTTATCCCCATTTTTTGCTCCCCCCAGATCCCAACTCCCTTTTCAGTGCTTTTACCTCTCCCCAGCCTTTCCCCCAAGTGGGAGGGGCTAAATAGTTAATAAACTGGGTGTTATCCCCTTCTCTCCTTGGGAGAAGAGAGCAAGGGGAAGAGGCAAAAAAATCAGGAGAAAGGGCACGTTGCTAAATTCAGGGTTTCGAAAAATTAGCTAGCTTTGCGCAGAACTTTATTAAAGGAGAAAATGGACACAGTTGTTAGCGGAATCAGATCGACAGGGAATTTGCATTTAGGGAATTACTTCGGTGCTATAAAAAACTTCCTCAAAATGCAGAAGGAGAATAACTGTTATTTTTTTATTGCTGATTATCATGCTCTTACAACTCATCCTAAACCTGAGGACCTTCACGGAAATATCAAGCAGGTCTTGGCAGAATATCTGGCTTGCGGTATCGACCCGGAAATTGCAACTGTTTTCATTCAGAGTGATGTTCCGGAAGTCTCTGAGCTATATCTTTTACTCAATATGAATGCATATGTGGGCGAACTTGAAAGGACCACATCATTCAAGGAGAAAATAAGAAAACAACCCGATAATATTAATGCTGCATTATTAACCTATCCGGTGTTGATGGCTGCTGATATAATAATTCACAAAGCTAATAAGGTACCCGTCGGGAAAGATCAGGAGCAGCACCTTGAAATGACTAGAAGATTTGCGAGGAGGTTTAATATCATGTATGAGGTTAACTATTTCCCGGAACCTGATGCTTATAACTTTGGACAACAGCTTGTTAAAATACCAGGTCTTGATGGTACCGGTAAAATGGGTAAAAGCGAAGGAAACGGAATTTTCCTTGCTGATACGCCGCAGGATATAAAGAAAAAAGTGATGAGAGCTGTGACGGATACAGGTCCAACAGCACCTGGTCAGGAACCATCAGAGCCGGTTAAAAACCTTTTTACCATAATGAACGTAGTTTCGGATCAGGATACTGTTAAATTTTTCACAGATAAATATACTTCATGTGAAATCCGTTATGGAGATATGAAAAAGCAACTTGCCGAGGATATCATAAAATTTACAGAACCAATACGTTTCAGGATCAATGATATACTCTCAGATAATAAATATCTTTCAAAAGTTGTTGCTGAAGGTGCGGAAAAGGCCAGAGCAAACGCTTCAAAAACTTTGAAGGAAGTGAGAGAAATAATAGGGTACCGGCCATTTTAAAATAAAAAAGAAAGCCAGGGTTTTGACCTGGCTGCCCTGATTGATCAGGGATATGATTGAGATTGCCTGTGTAATAACAATTACACAAATTGCGTGCCAAAAGGATCAGATTCGACTGGAATTGTGTAAGGTTATTGTTAAATCCCTGTCTGTTATATGCATAATCTTTTATTTGTTAATTTTGGATGTAACTATTAAAAATCTGACAGTGGGAAAAAGGATCGCAATTATATCAGTTATAATCCTGCTTACAGGTCTTGCCATATTGGGATATTTTCTACAGCAGGGCAGAAAGAATTTATTTACAGATCCTTACAAGGCAATTTCTCCGGATGCTTGTATAGTTATTGAAACGGTTGATCTTAAAAGTTTCATGAATTCCCTGACAACAGGAAGAGGGATGTTTGGTGAGGCAGGGAAGGTCAGGGAATTTGACAGGTTTAACCAGGAGCTGAAATATCTTGCTGATCAGCTGAATAAGGAGGACTTTAAGAAGTTATTTAATGAAGGTGCTGCAATCATATCATTTCACCCGGATAAGAAAGGGGGAATTATGCCTCTTCTTTCAATGTCGGTACCAGGTGAAATACGGTCACGGCATATTAAAGAGATGTTGAGTTCTTCAGGAATTAAAGAGATGACTGAAACCAGATTAAATGGCAATTCAATTATAAAGATCCCTTATATCACAAACAGCCGGAAAGACACTGTTTATTTATCACTGATTTCAGGGTTAATGGTATGCAGTAATTCGAAAGAGTTGGTTGAAAAAGCTGGTTTTCAGGTAGGCAAGGGGAATGATGTCAGACATGTTCCGGGTTTTTCAAGAGTACTATTGGCAGCCGGGAAAAATGTGGATAAGATCTTTATAGTTTTTCCTAATCTTCCTGATCTTCTTAAACCTCTTTTAACAAAAGGCAGACAAGAGTTTTCAAAAAAGGTTGCTAACCTTGCCGGTACCGCCGGAGGGGATATCTATATTAATGAAGATGGCCTTGTTCTGAGCGGTTATACTGAAAGTCTCGATTCATCTGAGATTCTTTACAGCTATAAATTGCTTACCCCCAGGGAATTTCACACTTATAAAATTCTTCCTTCATCGACAGTACTTTTTGAAACACTGGTTCTTCCTTCTTTAAAGCTTAACAATAAATCCGATAGCTCTGTTTCACAGGAAGCAATTGATCTTGCCGGTAAGATTAAGCCATACACAGGGGAGGAAATTACCCGGGCAATAATTGATATAAAAGGAAGACCTGTAAATGAAAATACTTTGATTATTTATGAATTAACTAACCCCGTTCAGGTTGAACAGCTTTTTCTTAAAGAACCTGGGGCGCAAAATGAAATCCTATATTTTGAGCCTGATGAACAGGTCAAAATCCCTGTTTACAAGACCTCTTTCAAAGGTCTGATAAGAGTTCTGCTGCCAGGATTCGCCCCGAATTTTAATGAAACCTATTTTGCATTTTATGATAATTTCATGATTGCAGGAAATTCTTATGTTACAGTTTCAAGGTTACTGTATAACAATCTCCTCAACAAGACTCTTGCAAATGACCTGGCTTATCGTGATTTCGCAAGTTCATTGCCAAGTCGTGCCAGTTATTTTTTCTTTTGTATTCCGTCGCGCATTACAGATTATCTTGCAGGGTTTCTTAATGAAAATATTATTAATGCTCTAAAATCGAACAAAAATTCACTTAATAAAATTCAGGCTGCTGGATACCAGTTTGCATCGAGTAATGGAATGTTATACAATAGTTTATCAATAAGATTTAAGGAAGAGGCCAGGGAAGAATCAACAACAGAATGGGAGACATTGCTTGACACAGTAGCAAGTATAAAACCTTTCTTCTTTACAAATCATATCACAGGAGCAAAAGAGATTTTCATTCAGGATATAAAGAACAATACATACCTTATAAATGCAGCCGGCCGTGTCCTTTGGAAGGTCCCGCTGAACGAGAGAATTATTGGCAACATTTATATGATTGACTATTTCCGCAATGGCAAGTACCAGTTGCTGTTTTCGGGCAGGAATTATATTCATCTCCTTGATAGAAATGGCAACAATGTTGAGAGATATCCTATCAAACTCAGATCCCCTGCAGCGAATTCCCTGGCAATGTTTGACTACGACAATAACCTGAATTACAGGCTATTTATAGCAGGCGAAGACAAAATGATATATTCGTATGATAAAACAGGTAATGTTATAAAGGGATGGAAACCTTACAGGACAACCGGTTATGTGAAGGCGGAGATAAATTACTTTAAAATTTCGGGGAAAGATTATATTGTAGCTGCTGATGAAAACTCTATCTATTTTCTTGACAGAAGCGGTAATAAAAGGATAAACCTGAAAGAACCCGTTACGAAAGCTGTCGGATCAGCTATGAGATTGAACCCGGGGTCTGATCCTTCAGTAGTCTGTTCATCACCCGACGGGACAATACAAAATATATATTTCGATGGAAGTATTAAAAAATTCAATCTGAAAAAATTTTCAGGCGATCATTCATTCGATATTTTTGACGTGGATGGCGATGGTTTTGGCGAATATATTTTTATTGATAAAGGTATATTGTATCTTTATAACCATAACCGACTGGAGATTTTTAAAAGGGAATTTGGCTCAGATGAACTGGGTGGACCCATTAATTTTATTTTTTCAGCAACTGACAGAAAAATCGGAGTGTTTGATGTTAATAAAAATCTGATATATCTGATAGGTAAGAACGGGGGAACGATGAATGGGTTCCCACTCAGAGGGGCATCAATGTTCTCAATCGGGAAATTGTCTGATAAAAGTGGCTGGCATCTAATTGTTGGTGGTACAGACAGGTTCCTTTATAATTATAAAATAGACACGGATATTAAATGAGAAAGAATATGTTAAAAAGATCATTTCTATTAATTTCAATGATCGTGGTTCTCTCAACCTATAGTTGCATAAAAGAGACCTACAACATGAATATGCTCTCAAAGAAGGCGCATCTTTCACCCACACTAGCAATATCGGGGGTAAAAGGTGATATATCATTCGCTGATGCTGTAAAAAGTAATGACACAGTAGTCATCGATCAGAACAAATTTGTCACTCTTGTTTTCAGGAGAGACTCTGTTGTCAATTTGAAGTTATCAGATTTTTCAAAGGGAACTCTCGTTCAGAAGACTGCAACTATTGATCCAACCACAATCGATCTGAATCTTCATGATGTTCTGAGACATATCACCGGAGTTTCTCAGTTCCTTAACCCGACAATAAAGTTCAATTATACCAATTCATTTCAGGATTCTGTTAAAATAAATTTAAATGCATCGGGACAGAATAAGGATAAAAGTATACCTCTTAATCTTCTCCCGTTCTTCCTGGTCAAACCTAATATTCCGGTTCAGCAGGAAATTACCGCCATTTATTTAATAGATAAGAATAACTCAAATTTAAAGAACCTGGTATCACTTCGTCCTGAAACAATAAATTTTTCCGGCAATGCTATTTTGACCACTTCAGTAAAAAGCAATTCTGGTGGCGATAATCTCTTAGGCCCAAATCGCCTTTTGGGATCACTCGATGTTGAGGTGCCATTGGATATGACTATAAACAACCTGCAGTTTACCGATACTGTCGATAATTTTATGAAAGATAAAGGAAATGGCAATGACAATCCGGCAAGTCCTGAAGACTTTCAGTTTTTACGGATTAAGATATCGGCAAAAAACGGATTTCCTCTCGGAGTTTCAGTGAAAATGAGCCTCTATGATTCAGCGACAAATGATACTTTGAGCACAGTCAATGCAAAAGACATTCTTAAGCCGGCACCTGTTGACAGTAACGGCAAAGCTTCAGGTGTTACTGAATCATCCTCAACTATCGAATTCACGAGAGATTTTTTCAGCGTGGTAAATAAAGCAGATAAGATCATCTTCCAGTTTACCCTAAATACTACAGGAGACGGATCACAGGAAGTAAAGATCTATTCTGATTACAGGATTAATTTCAATGCGGCCCTGGTTGTTAAACCGGATATTAACCTAAAGTAAACATTTATACTCAAGTAATATGATCGGGAAAACAAAATATATTCTGATATTACTATTTGCAATTATCATTGCCGATGTATCAGCTCAGGACAGCCAGATATTGTACTTTATGAACCTGCCCCAGAACCATCTGCTAAATCCTGCCTTAAGGCCATCCAACTCTTTATATATAGGATTGCCGGCGTTATCTGGTATTAACCTGAATATAAACAACAATTTTGTAAATTTCTCGGATGTGTTTATGAAAGATCAGCCTAAAGATTCAATAATTTCGTTTCTTCATCCCGATTATAATGTTGATAAGTTCCTTGCTAAAATTAAGGACAGGAATTTTATAGAACCAGAATCTATAGTTCAGCTTTTCGGACTGGGATTTGCTGTCGGGAAAGACAGTTATATTTTTCTTGACATTAATGAACATATTGATGGGAATATTGTTCTCCCGGGGGACCTTTTTAAACTTGTTTTAAAAGGAAATGAAGGATTTGTCGGAAGTAAAATAGATCTTTCCTCATTAAGAGGAGATATAAAATATTACCGTGAAGTTGGAGTAGGCTTTTCAAGAAATTTTACAGATAAATTAAGGATAGGTATTAAAGGGAAACTGTTATTCGGAATAGCAGACGCCTCAATTGACAACAAATCATTAGGGATAACTGTGAATGATGATTACAGTCATACCTTCGATGCGAACATGGCTGTTAATTTAAGCGGTCCGGTAAATGTTAGTATGGATTCAAAGCATAATATCACTGATATTGTGTTTGATGACAGCAGGTTTAAAACGGCCAGTGGTATATCTGACTTTTTTTCAGGGAAGAAGAATCTGGGTCTTGGTCTGGATATCGGCGCTACGTATGATCTTATTGACAGGATTGTTGTTTCAGCTTCGGTTACTGATCTGGGATTTATCAGATGGAATAAGGATATTACCAATTTAACGGCCAAGAACCAGTTTGAATTCAGTGGTTTAAATATGCTTGACGTTATTAATGGCACAAAGACTATCGGGGAGGTTGGACAGGATATGCTTGATTCATTGAAAAACGCATTTGTTGTTTCCAACTCAAAAAAACCTTTTACAACATGGCTTCCCTTTGGGGTAACTTTAGGAGGGAGTTATAGTGTAACCGAACAATTCTCCGTAGGTCTGTTGTCGTACACCAGGATAATAGGTAAACAGGTACGTGAGGCTCTGACATTGTCGGCTAATTTAAATCTTGGCAATGCATTTTCTACGAGTCTCAGTTATACAGCTGAAAATCATCATTATGACAATATTGGCGCCGGACTGGCCTTCAGAGCCGGAATAGTTCAGTTTTATCTGGCTTCCGACAGAATTCCTATAATGTGGAATAAAATTAAGAATGATAACAGCACAATTGTTATTCCGGCAAACTGGAATACAGTTAATTTAAGATTGGGGATGAACCTGGTTTTTGGGAACAGGGTCAAGAAAAAAAATGATAAACCGATGGTACTGGTTGAATAACTATTTTAAGGAACATGGTTTTGATTCGATATATATTACTCAGTATAATAGGTTATCTGATTATCAGATCTTTCATAAGGTACGGTGAAGGGGAGAAGCATTTAACAGACAGGCCTAAAACGGAGAAAAAGAATAAAAATCCCACTAAAAAGGTTTCTAAGGAAATAGGCGAATATATAGACTTCGAGGATATTAAAAATTAGATTCTAAAAGCTATTTGTTTGTGGTTCTTAGCTTTTTAGCAAGAGAATTTGCAAACACAAAATCATTCAGGAGCACACAATCTGAATGAAGTATGTCATTTTTACTACCTTCCCAGCATTTAACCCCGTCGCTTATAAAAATGATTTTTTCCCCGATCTCCATAACAGAGTTCATATCATGAGTATTCACAATTGTAGTCATAGAATATTCTTCAGTTAGTTCTTTGATGAGTGCGTCGATCAGGATAGCTGTAATCGGATCGAGACCTGAATTGGGTTCATCACAAAAGAGGTACTTTGGATTTAATGCTATAGCTCTTGCGATTGCCACCCTTTTCTTCATACCTCCCGATAATTCTGAAGGGAATAATTTGTTAACATTTATAATGTCGACCCTTTTAAGACAAAAATTTACTCTTTCATTTTTTTCCTCAGGAATATTCTCGGTAAACATATCAAGAGGGAAACGAACATTTTGTTCAACAGTCAATGAATCGAAAAGTGCACTTCCCTGGAATAGCATTCCCATCTCACTACGGATCACTTTTTTGCCTGCAAAATCGAGTTTATTAAACAAGGTATCCTCATACCAGATCTCTCCGCTATCAATTTCATGGAGTCCGACAATTGATTTAAGCAGCACTGTTTTACCCGATCCGCTTCTGCCAATAATTAGGTTAGTTTTGCCTGATTCGAAAGTTACCGAGATATTATCCAGGATGATCTTATCATTGAATGATTTATACAGATTTTTAATTCTTATCATGACAGCAGAATTTGAGTCAGGATTACATTGAAAAGCAATATCAATACACTGCTGTAAACAACTGCTTTTGTGCTGGCCCGACCTACTTCAAGCGATCCGCCATCGACAAAATATCCCTGAAATGCTGAAACACTGGTTATTATGAATGCAAAGAATACAGTTTTTATTAATGAATATGTAATATAATAAGGTATGAATGCATATTGAATTCCATATATAAAGTTTTCTGATGTTATTACTCCGGAAAGAGTACCTGCAATCCAACCTCCGAAGATACCGACAATTATTCCGATCAGTGTAAGTATCGGATTAAAAATAAGGGTCGCAATTATTTTAGGGAGTATAAGGTAAGAAGCTGAATTAACTCCCATGATCTCAAGAGCATCAATTTGTTCTGTAACCCTCATTGTCCCAATTTCAGAAGCGATATTAGAACCAATTTTTCCGGCAAGGATAAGGGCAGCAACTGTTGAAGAAAACTCAAGAATGATTGAATCGCGGCAGCCAAGACCGATAAGATATTTGGGATAAATGGGATTTTCAGTGTTATAGGCTGTTTGCAGTGTAATAACGGCTCCCATGAAAAAGGAGATTATAACAATAATGCCAATGGAATTCAATCCCAGATATACAAACTCCCTCATGGTTTGCTTGTAATAAATTTTAGGCTTCTCAGGTTTGGAGAATACTTTCTTAAGAAGAAGGAAGTAATTTCCGATATACGTTAGGAATTTAATCATATTAATATCATAAAGCATGTCAAAATTACAAATATTTGTCGTAATTCCTTTACCATAGTTTTTGAAACCCGTATGCATAATTAATTATATATTTGCATAAATTATTGAAAAAATATTTTTTATGGATAACAGGTATGTTATAATAATGGCAGGAGGTATAGGTAGCCGTTTCTGGCCTCTGAGCCGTGATGAAAAGCCAAAACAATTTCTTGATATTATCGGGACAGGAGAAACCCTGATCCAGCAGACATACAGGCGTTTTAAAGATGCTTGTCCCGAGGGAAATATTTTTGTGGTTACAAATTCCGATCATAAAGAGATCGTAATTGAACAATTAGGGATAGACCCGTCGCGCGTGCTTGGAGAGCCGTTTCGTCGCAATACAGCACCCTGTTTGGCCTATGGAACATTCAGGATTTTAAAGGAAAATCCTGAGGCGATAATTGCAGTTACCCCCGCAGATCATCTTATTGTTAAAGAAGATAAATTTAATGAGGTATTACAGAGCTGCTTTGATTTTGCAGAAGGGAATGATGCGTTGATTACTCTCGGAATAAAACCCGACAGACCCGAAACAGGATATGGGTATATACAGGCTGATCAGAAAAAGCCTGTTAAAGGGTTTGAAAACCTCTTAAAGGTTAAGACTTTTACCGAGAAGCCGGATATTGACCTTGCAAAAGTCTTTATGGAAAGCGGTGATTTTTATTGGAATTCAGGAATCTTCATCTGGAATATTAAAACGATCCTTTCTGCCTTTGAGAAGCATATGCCGGATATGTTCACTGTATTTGATGAAGGAAGAGATCTGTTTGGGACAAAGCAGGAAAAGAGCTTTATCGGAAAGACTTATGCTGAATGCAGAAGCATCTCAATTGATTACGGAATTATGGAGAAGGCTGATAATGTATATGTTATGTGTACTGACATTGGCTGGTCCGATCTTGGAACCTGGAGTTCGCTTTATGAGCATTCGTCAGTTGATAAAAGGAGAAACGTTTTGGTCAGGGGTGATGTATTTTCGTATGACAATGAAGGGGATATTTTTAATATTTCTCCCGGGAAAATAGCTGTTATACAGGGTCTCAAAGACTATATTGTTGTTGATTCAGAAGATGTGCTTATGATTGTTAAAAAAGAGGAAGAGCAGAATATTAAAAAATATCTTGAGGATGTAAAGAAATCAACAAAAGAGAAGTTCTTATAGAATCAACCACCTCCCCCCTTCGAGGTACTCCTCCTTCAAAAGGAGGAGTGTCATGCCCGCAGGGTCATGACGGGGTGGTTAAAACATTATAAGACAAAAAAAAGAGGCTGTTTCTCACAGCCTCTTTTTTTAATCAATATTAATATTCCCAAAGATCATGTTCAAAGTTGAAAAGCTCATTTTTAATACGTTCAGCTTCAAAAAGACTGGCCTTCCCAACCTGATAATCTTTAATCGACCTGTCGTTGTAAACATTTGATTCTCCATAAATCACACTTCCGAATTTGCGTTGCATGAAGAGATCATCATACGAAATTCTCTGAGCATCATTATTAGAGTTGTATACCTCCTGTTTTGCCAGGGCATCTCTCACTTCGTCATATTTAATCCAGAATAAAGGTTTTCTGAGAACTTTTCCAACCTGATTATCAAAGCCCAGATAATAGGGTTCAATAGCGATAATCCTAACATCGAGTTTTGAAAGTTTTTTATCAAAGTACCACTCTTCGTAAAGCAAGAGTTGTTTTATCTCTTCAGGTTTGGCATCTTGCTTAATTACGGTATCCCTGGTTGCTCCGGCAGCATTTATTGTAATTGATTCAGTTTTGGATGTAGCTCCCATTTTTCCTTCGATATCTGCATAAGTTGTACTTACCTCTGTATTAAGCGGGTCATACGCTTTCAGTCTGCCGGCTTTGATCTCGTCAAGTAAGATATTTACAAAGTTTTTTCTCCCGTCCAGAGTTGGGGATGTCGGATAATATAAGGGTTGATTGATCTTTTCCCGCAGATCGATCAGGCGATATATTTTTCTTGACCAGATAACATCAGCTTCCCTCAGGTAGGGGTAATCAATTTTTTTTGCATCCGGAATCGATTTCTGGTAAATATCACCGAAACTCTGGGCATTAACAATACCTGAAACTGAAAGGGCGATAATTCCCAAAAGAATTTTCTTATTCATGATGGTACATTTATTTTTATACTAATCTATCTTTAAAATTACTGGCAGCAGTTCTTTTGTCTTGCCATCAGGTCCAAGCGCTGTTATATCTTTAATAGTTAAATATTTACCTCTAGTGAGCCTGGCTATCAAATCTTTCTGTTTTGAAGTAAGGTTGCTGTTTGGACTCTTTTCTTCAAAGTCACCTCGGCTGTCAGAATAAAGAATAGTAAAACCAGTGATATTATATTGCAGGTCAAAGTCGAAATCAGGCATAATAGCAAATACACCCTGCTGAGCAGCGGCAGAAGCTCTTGGAATAATACCGGTACTTTTCCCGCCAAATACAGCAACAGGAACTGGTATAGATTTTACTCGGAATGGGTAAGGAGCATACTGGATGGGCTTCCCATTGATTTCAGCCGTAACAATAACCTGGACATCTTGTCCTACAGCATTTGGTTTAACAGCCCAGGCACCCTTGAAATTCTCTTTTTTGGAGTTTTTAACTTTTTCAGTTGAGACTGAACCATTTACAACTTTGATTTTTATCTTATCCGGACTTATACCCGGTACAGAAACGTCAATAGGGTTTGGAATACCCATATACATAACGTTCATTGCAGTAGGAGATACAATAACATTCGGTTCTCCAACAACATATGAAGATTCGAAGGGGTAGTTTTTAAATGAACCGTCCGGAGCTTTAAGAGCGATTATCCCACCCCATTTTTTTGGGCCCACAGAAGTAGCACGCACTTTATAGATTCCTTTTCCTGATTCATTACGAGGAAGTTTAGTATCACCCACTGTATATTCGGGGTACTGAGTCGAATCTGTAGCGGAAATAAATACTTGTGCTTCGTAATCGCTTCCCAGAGTTACGTAATTTGAACTGGTAGGGATAACAATTGCATCCAGTTTAGTAAACTTAAATGAAGAGGCATCAATCTGAGAATAGAGGTAGTTAAGAACTTCAGTCTCCCCATTTCTTACGTTGACCTGATATTCTGACAGAATACAAATAACTGCAACAAGTGGTAATGTCTGGAAGTTAAGGTTCTCCCAGCGTTCCTTTGCACCATCTCTATTTATACCATCACTGGTGTTAAGACTTTTTTTCAAAGCCTCTTCTGCGGTAGGATTTTTACCATCAAGTGTATTGATAAGAAATTGGCGGTACTCAGAAAGAAGAGCCTTCAGGTCGTTGGCTTTTCCGTTTTCGTTAGCTCCGATCAGAATTTCAGATGGTACGTTGGTATCATCAATATGCCTTTCAACTTTATCAATAATAACTTCGCTCCCATTAACAGCAGGAGTTTCGGGATCTTTTTCAGTTTTTTTGATTATTTCGATTTTAAGACCCTGAATAAAATTGTAAGCCTCATCTGCCCGCTCTTTAACCTGGTATGCAAGTGTTTTGTACTTCCCGGCTTTTGCGGGGTTTTCAGCAGCAGCTCTGTCGAAATCGCGATATATTACGTCATTTTTAAGAGTATAGTTTTTAATTGTCTGGGTAAGACCATTATCGACTTTCCTAAATGCTTCAACAGCCTCCTTCGATACATTAAGTGCAAGCATGGCGGTAAGCACCAGGTACATCATACCGATCATCTTTTGCCGAGGAGATAGCTTTTCGTGAGCCATTTTGTAAGTAGTTTAGTTAGATAAAAAAAGCCACGTTATTTAACATTCATAGTTGCGAGCATATTTCCATATACATTGTTCAATGCCGACAGGTTGTTGTTGAGTGTTGTTATCTGTTCACGGTACTTTTTAGTATCTCCTGCTGATTCTGTAAGATCTTTCATTAATCCCTGAATTCCTTTGTAGAGGGAATCGGATTCTTTCAAATGATCGTTTGCTCCTTTACGTTGAAGTTCATAAACTGCATTAAGGGCAGAAAGGTTTTTGTTAAGTGATTCCAATTGTTGCTGATATGATTTTCCTCCTACTTCAATCACTGAAAATGAATCAGCCATGTTACGATATGTAGAACTGGTTTCATTGATTAATTTGGCTGTTGACTGGTATGAATCTGATAGTTTCCCAAGTGAATCATTCGCATTGTTAATTGTACTCATATACTTTGAAGAAGCTGCTGTGACATCTCCCATGACATTCATGTTTGCAGTTGTTTCGCTAAGCTTTTTCATTCCTACTCCCAGTTTCTGGAATAAATCAGGAGATATTTCTGCATTCTCAAGCATCTCATCAAATTTTGCCAGGGCAACAGCTCCGGAACCACCACCATAACCACCTCCTCCGCCAGAAATACCGCCATGATATTTTCCTGCTTGTGATGCAACAAGCTCCGGGGTCTCGTCTTCTGGAATTCCGGCAAGTTCAGGATATACCAGAGACCAGTCAACCTCTTCATGTAACGGCTCAAATGCTGAAAAGAAGAAGATTACTGCTTCAGTAAGTAGACCAATAGTAAGCATTGTTCCTGCCAGGGGCCAGTGCTGTATTTTAAACAATGCACCAATGATAACTACGGAAGCACCTAAACCATAAAGTTTAGCGATGAAATTTTTCCACCCGCTGCTTTGTACTAATTCTGCTAGGCTCATATTACCTGATTAATTTAAGATTATTTCTAATTATTTAATTTACACCAATATAAGATCTCACATTGCGGAATCCGACAAATGATTTTGCTGAATCCTGATATTCATAATCTCTTGCACTGGTTTGAAGAAAATATGCTATATCTTTCCATGAGCCGCCACGGATCACTTTCCTTTTCATAACAGGAGGGTCCTGCGGTTTTGCATTGTATTCATAGTTTGGCTGAAGATCGTGCTGGAAAATATAAGCTGAAGGATGGTATGCGCAGCATGTCCATTCAGAAACGTTTCCTGACATATCATACAATCCATATTCGTTTGGTTCGTATGATCCAACTTTTCCTGCATATACGTTGCCGTCGTCAATATAATTACCACGCAATGGTTTAAAGTTAGCAAGGAAACAACCTTTGTAGTTACGGGTATATGGACCACCCCATGGATACATTGAAAGATCGAGACCACCTCTTGCTGCATATTCCCATTCAGTCTCAAGTGGGAGCCTGTACTCGTGTACATCTGCAACTCCGTTCTTTCTAAGTGCGGTATTCATGTAGTTTGTTCTCCAGATACTAAATGCGGTTGCCTGTACCCAGGTAACACCCACAACCGGATAATCATCAAAGGATGGATGCCAGAAATAGAGAGAAGCCTGCGGATCGTTGAATGAATAGGTAAAATCCCTTATCCAGCATAACGTATCCGGATAAACATTAATGATATTGTGTTTGATAAAAGATGAGCGGTCCTTTACATCTGTACTTGTACCGTCAAGATTTGTAACCTTCCCCTCATATTTACCCGTATTATTTGCATAATCATATTTGTACGTTGATTTTGCAGCTTGTTGATAATCAACCCAGAAATAGGAGTAGTTTAGCTTTCTGACATCGACCTGCTTTTTACCGTTGAATCTTTCTTCGGGTGGATAGTACATCTCTTCAATTGTAGACTGAGTAGTCTCTTCTCTCGGGTCTATTTTTTCATCCCAATTAATGACATTAGGTTCGATAACATTACCGTCTTTATCAGTCATAAAATACTGTCTGTCCGGAACACTGGCGTTTCCAAGTTTTGTTCTGAGAATGGAATCACGGACATAATATACAAACTGACGATATTTGTTATTGGTGATTTCGGTCTGGTCCATCCAGAAAGCATCAACTGTAACTGATTTTGATATACTGTTCATTGCCCAAACAGCATCCTGATCGCTCGGTCCCATCATAAAATTCCCGCCAGGAATGAATGCCATTTCAAAAGGTTCCGGTTCAAAGAATTTTTTGCGCCCCGGAACACCAGTCAGCTCACCGTTATTTGAAGAGCCACAACCAGTTAACAGGACCGTCAATATTAGAGCAGATAGGGTTACCTTTTTCATAATACTATAGAATTTTATAATGCAAGTAAGTTAATTTTTTTTAATAATCATAAAAATCTGATACTTTTATATTTCATCGGGCTTCTGCCCAGGTTCAGGTCGAAGCAATAATTAACCATAAATTCCTGTGACCCGCTGGTGCTTTTGCTTATGTCCGAAATTGTGAAATCATAAGCATAACCCAGCCTGATTCCATTAAAAAGTTCAATTCCCACCATTCCGATCAATGCATCTCCGGCTCTATAAGAAACGCCACCCCATACTTTTTTATTGTATCTGACTAAAGAAGTTACTGTAAACTGAACCACCTTCCCATCGCTAAATGCAAAAAAGGAAGGGATTAATTCAAGTGACGGATTTGGCAATTGTAAAGTATAACCGGCCGTCAGATAGTAATGCCTGCTGATATAAGGAGTTCCTTTAGTAAATTTTATTTTAGGTTGATTGATATGTGTAACAGAAAGAGACGCATAATATTTCTCGGCTTGATAAAAGAGACCAAGACCAGCATCAAAAGCAACATAACTCTCTTTGTTTTCAGGAATCAACGGATCGCCGGAAGCCGGTGTATGTTCATCTCCGGTTGGTATTTGCCATGTGGGTGTAAGCGTGGTATTCAGCATACCCAGACTTAATCCAATTCCAAGTTTACCGGTTCCAAGCTCCATAAGATATGAGTAAGATCCGGAAAGGTTTATGTCTTTATCAAAACCTATATTATCGCTTTCAACTAACAATCCTACCCCGCTTTTGATGCTGAAGAGTGAAACCGGAGCACTGATATTAAAAACTGTTGTTACCGGAGCACCTTTAAATCCGATCCATTGTTGCCGGTTCAGAGCAGTGGCACAGATCATCCCGGAAGTGCCCGCAATACCCGGATTATATGTCAGTGTGTTGAACATGTACTGACTCGACAGCGGATCTTGTTGAGATAAAACCGGTTGAAGTGACAGTAATAATAAAAGAAATGCAATATTTAGTTTTTTCATCTATATTATTTGCAGGTTCGATGCACATTGATTGAACGAGTAAAATAAATAAAAATCTAAGTCGAATACAAATTTACCGGTATTTATTTAAGATTTCTAAATATCTATTTTGACGAGTGTACCAAGATTTTAGACGAATAAAAAATTTGTGGACTCAGGACCTTAATCTTTCCACGGCCTGAACCCATCTTTCGGGAACTTCATTCCGGTTGGCCTTTAGATAATCTTCATGTGAACAGGCAACATAAAAGCTTTGGTCTTTTTCAGCCGGAAGTTCAATCCACCACCTGTCAGTCAGATTGCTTTTTACAAATATCAGATCATCATCGAGATCCGTGATCCGGACATGATACTTAATAAATCGCCCCGAATGGCTGATATTTAAGACAGGAGTTTCATATTGCTTTTGCGAAAAGCCTTCAAGGAAAAACCAGAGAATCTGGGCTGCAAGACCCGCTGTCTGGTTGCGGATATCAAATTCGGGATTGACGTCAAATAAACCGAATACTTTCAGTTTATCAGATATTCCGGCATATCTTGAAAGCAGGCAAATTTCTTCTCCATAGAAGCCGTTTGGAGAGGGACCGACTGTCCCTGGTGCATCCGATTGTCTGACAACAGAAATATCAATTATTGCCACGTCGGAATCCCTGAAAAGCGGTTCTGTCAGGTGGATAGCCTGCCTTACATCTCCGATCCTTAGAAGTTCTGACCTTCGTTTTAGAAATCGGTTTATTATCTGCTGATCATTAAGATAGGTCTGGTAACCAATATTGATATAGTGTGAGAAGGTACTTTTGTGATTATTAATGATAGTATTTAAATAATTAAAAGAATCGGGTTCTTTCCTTTCATTGCTGTAATCAATCCTTGGGTCGACAGCTGTTAGTGTGTAACTGGTTTTAAATTGGGAAATGGCGCTATCGATAGCGGGAATAAGTGCACTACTGCCTCCTATTATTACCGGGAACAAGTTCTCCTGAATTAATAATGATAGAACATCTGTAAGCCCGGCAATTGTATCGTTGAATGAAACACCTTGTTTCATGTTACCAAGATCAATTATTTTAGTTCTTCCGGGGATTTTTGCAAGTCTGTATAATTGACCCCTGATCACATCGGGTCCTTGTAATGAACCCGGATTTAATGAGTTTCGTCCCTCCGGCACTCCAAATAATGCAATCTTGTACTTACTGATATCTTTAACTGGTGTGTTATCAGTATGAATATTGATATTATGCGGAAATCCGGCCTGTCCCGCCAGGTGCTCAATATCAGGGCCCTCGATACTTACTGGATTAAAATAATCATTCAGGTCTACCATAGCATATTTTAAGATCTCTTTTTGGTTTTATCACTGTTTTCAATAATCTTAATACAATCTTCTTTAGTAAGTTTTTCTGCATCTGTACCTTTAGGAATTCTGTAGTTTAGTTTATCTTTAACAAGATATGGTCCATATCTTCCATTCAGGAGCGCAATGTCACCAAAGTCTTTAAGGAACTTCTTTTTATCACTCTCATTCTTTTCGAGGATGATCTCAACACCTCTTTTAAATGTCACAGTATAAGGGTCATCCACCCCCTTTTTTAAAGAAAAGAATTTACTTTTAAACCTGATATAAGGACCAAATTTGCCTACACCAACTACCATTTCACCACCATCATATTCACCCAGTGAGCGGGGAAGGCGGAAAAGATTCAGTGCCTCATTGAGAGTTATTGTTTCGAGCAGTTGATTTTTCGAAAGACTAGCAAACCTGGGCTTTTCTTCGTTTTTTGAATCACCTATCTGTGCAACCGGGCCAAACCTTCCCATTCTGACAGTAACAGGTTCGCCTGTTTCAGGATGATTCCCTAGGACCCTTACACCGGTTTTTCTCTCTTTTTTCTCAAGTGTGTTTGTAACCGTTTTATGAAAAGGTGAATAGAATTCTTTGATCATCCCGGTCCATTTAAGATTACCCATGGCTATCTCGTCGAATTGCTCCTCTACTTCTGCAGTGAAATTATAATCAACGATTTCCGAGAAGTTTTCAATAAGAAAATCATTTACAATCATTCCGATATCCTGAGGGAAAAGTTTTGATTTTTCTTTTCCTGTAATCTCTGTTTTAGTCGAATTTGTAAACTTACCAGCCAGAAGTGTAATAATTTTAATCTGACGTTTTTCTCCCGGTCGGTCCTCACGCGAAACATAACCACGATTCTGAATTGTTGAGATGGTCGGAGCATAGGTTGACGGCCGTCCGATACCCAGTTCCTCAAGCTTTTTGACAAGGCTCGCTTCGGTATATCTGGGTGGGGGTGAGGTATATTTTTGTGCTGCAGCAATATTGTCATAAGATAGTGTCATTCCTTTAGTAACAGGTGGGATCGCATATCTGTCTTCGTCATTGTTTTCCTGATCAGTCGATTCTGTATAAACTCTGAGAAACCCATCAAACTTAATAACTTCTCCGTTAGCCTGGAATGTAACCGGAGAGTTATTCATATCAATTGAAATAGATGTCTTCTCCACCTGCGCATCTGCCATCTGAGAAGCGACTGTTCTTTTCCAGATCAGTTCATAAAGTTTTTTCTCATTCTGGTTGCCTGCTGTTGTCGGATTGTCAAGGTATGCGGGACGAATAGCCTCATGTGCTTCCTGGGCGCCCTTTGATTTGGTTTTAAACTGACGGGTCTTTGAATATTTTTCACCAAACTCAGAAATGATCATCTCGCGCGACTTGACAAGTGCCAGTTTCGAAAGATTTGTTGAATCGGTTCTCATATATGTTATCTTCCCTGCTTCATAAAGCTTCTGTGCCACAGCCATTGTCTGAACTACGGAAAACCCTAACTTCCGGTAAGCTTCCTGTTGCAGTGTTGAGGTGGTAAATGGCGGAGCCGGTGAACGTGTTCCCGGTTTAATGCTTATACTGGCTATTTTATATTTTGCATCAACGCATAATTCCAGAAACTTCAGTGCCTCTCTTTCATCCGTGAATCGCTTAGAAGCTTCTGCCCTTAAAGTAGCATTCTCTCCGTTTACTGAATCGATCCGGAAAATTGCTGTAATCCTGAATGCGGATTCTGTTTCAAAAGAGATAATCTCCCTTTCTCTGTCAACAATCAGACGGACAGCTACCGACTGAACCCTGCCGGCAGAAAGTGATGGTTGTACCTTTTTCCAGAGAACAGGGGATATTTCAAAGCCAACAAGTCTGTCAAGTATCCGGCGTGCCTGCTGGGAATTGACCAGGTTCATATCAACCTGTCTTGGATTTTCAATGGCATTTGAGATAGCCTCTTTCGTTATTTCATGAAATACAATTCTCTTTGTTGTCAGCAGATCGAGTTTCAAAACACTAGCCAGATGCCATGCAATTGCCTCTCCTTCGCGGTCCTCGTCAGATGCGATCCAGATATTCTTTGAATCTGCAGCAGCTTTGCGTAACTCACTTACAACTTTTGCCTTTTCCTTCGGAACCTCATAATCGGGGGCAAAATTATTCTCAACATCTATACCCAGGTTCTTTTTCGAAAGGTCTCTGATATGTCCAAAACTCGACACAACACGGAAATCTTTTCCCAGGAACTTCTCTATAGTTTTTGCTTTTGCAGGCGACTCAACAATTACAAGATTTTCTATCATTACAGCAGATATTTATTCTTTTTTTCAGACGACAAAGTAAATCATTTAGGTACCAAACTTCAAAATAAACCGTTAAGATTCTTTATTATTTACTATTTTTGGACCAAACATTCTAAGTAAATGAAAGGCAATACAAACAACAAAAAATACCTGATCTGGTTCTGGGCGCTATTCATTTTTCCATTCGTTTTTGTAATAACATTATTCATACTTATATCTAAAGAAAAGCTTGGTCCCATGCCTTCTTTTGGAGAACTTGAAAATCCGGAATATTATTTAGCGGCACAGGTTTTTTCCGAAGATGGAGTCCTTCTTGGGAAAATAAGCATTGAAAACCGGACATGGACAGAGTATAAAGATATCTCGCACTATCTTACAGATGCACTTGTAGCTACGGAAGATACTCGTTATATTAGACACTCCGGTATTGATATCCGAGGTCTATGCAGGGCAGCAATCCGTACCGTCCTCCTTGGTCAGAGCACTGGTGGCGGAAGTACAATCACACAGCAGTTGGCAAAGCAACTTTATCCGAGAGATACTGTCAGAAATTCTGCTCTTATGAGGAAGATCAAACTTGGTGTTTCAAAGTTCAAAGAATGGCAGACAGCAGTTAAGCTTGAGAGGAGCTATACCAAAGAAGAGATAATAACCATGTATCTCAACAAGTTTGACTTCAGTTATAATGCTATAGGAATAAGGTCAGCAGCAAAAGTATACTTCAATACGGCTCCCGACTCACTTAATCTTCAGCAGGCAGCAGTTCTGGTCGGGATGCTTAAAGCTTCAACAAGGTATAACCCGATAAGGAATTATGATCTTATGCTTCAGCGGCGAAATGTCGTAATCCTCCAAATGGCAAAATATGATTATATAAAACCTTCCCTTGCAGATTCAGTTATGAAATTGCCGATTGAGGTCGATTTCAAAGTTGAGGACCATAATACCGGTCTTGCCACTTATCTCAGGGAGTACATCAGAAAAATAATGGGAAAGCCTGAACCCGACAGAAAAAAATATGAACAACAATCATCATACGATGATGCATTGTGGGAATGGCAGAACAATGGGCTTTACGGCTGGTGCATTAAGAATAAAAAACCGGACGGATCGGATTATAATATATATAAAGACGGGTTAAAAATTTATACAACAATCAATTCCCGGATGCAGAAGTATGCTGAGGAGGCGTTAACTGAACATCTTTCAAAGGAGGTTCAGCCTGACTTTTATAAACGGGCAAGAAGATTTAAAAATCCTCCGTATTCTGACGATCTCAAGAAAGAGGAGGTTGAGGATTTAATAATGAGATCTCTTGAACAGAGTGACAGGTATTATATAATGAAGGCAAGAGGTATTCCGGAAGATTCTATAATGCTGGCCTTCAACACGCCTGTTAAGATGAAAGTTTTTTCATGGAAAGGAGACAGGGATACCATAATGACACCTCTTGATTCTATAAGGTACTATAAGTATTTTATACGTTCGGCATTCATGGTAGAAGATCCCCAACACGGCTATGTCAAAGCTTATGTGGGTGGCCCTGATTTCAGATATTTTAAATATGATGCTGTAACTCAGCAGAAAAAACAGGTTGGAAGTACAATTAAACCTTTTCTTTATACTATTGCAATGCAAAACGGATATTCTCCCTGTTATGAGGTTATGAACATTCCTTGGTCCTTTGATCTACCCGGCGATTCAGTTCCATGGACTCCAAGAAGCTCAGGACCAAAGGAATATCATGGCAAAATGGTCACTCTTGCCTGGGGACTTGCTGAATCAGAAAACTATATATCTGCCTGGTTAATGAAACAGTTCAAACCGACAGCTGTTGCCGACCTTATGCACAAGATGGGGGTAAGAAGTTTTATTGATCCGGTACCATCAATATTTTTAGGTACATCCGATATTAAACTAGAGGAGATGGTCGGAGCTTATGGTACTTTTGCCAACAAAGGAGTCTATACCAGGCCAATGTATGTTACGCGTATCGAAGATAAAAACGGAAATACGATTTCGAAATTTACACCTAAAATAGAAGAGGTTTTAAGCGAAAACCAGGCCTATCTGATGCTTAATCTTCTGCAGGGAGTTGTCAGGTCAGGAACAGGGAACAAGATAAGAAAGGAACCTTATAATCTCATGAATCAGATCGGAGGGAAAACAGGAACAACCCAGAACCATTCAAATGGTTGGTTTATGGGGATCACTCCTAATTTAGTCGGAGGCGTTTGGAGCGGTTGGGAAGATCAGGCAATCCATTTTGAAACATTGGGAGAAGGATCAGGGGCCAATATGGCTCTTCCAATCATGGCAATCTTCCTGAAAAAGGTATATGCTGATCCTCAGTTCGGAATTATGGAGGCTGATGAATTTGAGGTTCCGTCGAATTTCAATATGGATCTTGACTGCAATAGAGTTAAGAAAACCAATTCACGTGGAGATAATTCACGAAGGGTAAGATACTAGTATGGCATACGACGCACGGTTCACGGCACAGGGGTAAAGAGTTTGTGATAATTTTTTCCCTGAGTCGTGCGTCCTGCGTCATGTGTCCTTCTTAGCCGAACAGGGATCTTACCAGATTCTCAATCTTCCCGACATGTATCACTTCTATATTCAAACTTTTCAAGGAAACATTTCTGTGATACTTTGAAATATATATTTTATTGAAGCCCATTTTTGACGCTTCACGGATTCGCTGTTCAATACGCGAAACGGGTCTTATTTCTCCGGACAAGCCTGTTTCCCCGGAAAAGCATATCTCTCTGCCAATCGGAATATCGAGATTGGAAGAGAGGACAGAACTTATGATTGCCAGATCTATTGCAGGGTCGTTAACTTTAATGCCTCCCGCAATATTCAGGAAAACATCTTTTATACCCAATTTAAAGCCGGCTCTTTTCTCAAGAACAGCCAGCAGCATGTTAAGCCTCCTGATATCGAAGCCGGTTGAACTTCTCTGCGGAGTTCCATAAACAGCACTGCTGACAAGTGCCTGTGTTTCAATTAGAAATGGCCTCAGCCCGTCAACTGTGGCTGCAATGGAGACCCCGCTAAGGGCTTCATCGTGCTGATTGATAAACATTTCAGAAGGGTTGTCAACTTCCCTTAGACCCGTTTCAACCATCTCAAAGATGCCTAATTCAGCTGTTGAACCAAATCTGTTTTTAACCGACCTGAGAATCCTGTAAACATAATTACTGTCACCTTCAAAATAGAGAACCACATCTACGATATGTTCAAGCACTTTCGGGCCGGCAAGTGTTCCATCTTTGGTAATATGACCGATCAGGAAAATTGGTATTCCGGTTATCTTTGAATACTTAAGGAGTTGAGCTGCGCATTCCCTGACTTGTGTAACAGAACCTGCAGAAGACTCAAGCATCGCATTATTTATTGTCTGGATTGAGTCAATTATTATTAATCCGGGTTTAATATTCTCAGCGTGGTTCAGTATACTTTCAAGGTCCGTCTCACAAAGAATATAACACTGAGGGTTTGAGTTCTTCATCCTGTGCGCCCGGAGACTTATCTGTTCCTCGCTCTCCTCCCCGGAAACATAGAGGATATTTTTCCCTTTAAGTGCAAGTGCAAGCTGAAGTGCAAGGGTTGATTTTCCAACACCCGGTTCTCCACCGAGCAGTATCAGTGATCCAGCGACAATACCGCCGCCGAGTATCCTGTCGAGTTCTGTTATACCTGTTTTTTGACGATCATGTTCATCAGCTTTTATGCTTTCCAGAAGTTCGGGTTTTCTTTTCTCCTGATTAAATACGAAAGATGCTTCGCGCGAAGAAGCAGGAGCAATTATTTCTTCATGATAGGTATTCCACTCTTTACAAGAAGGGCATCTGCCGATCCATTTAGCCGATTCGACACCGCAATTCTGACAGACGAATACTGTTTTGCTTTTTGTCATAGTCCTGGATGAGAAATTAATATTCAAAGATATTCTTAATGATTCTTTGTGTCTTAGCGTCTTGGCGGCAATGACTTTTTTTCTTGCTACGAAGGCACAAAGGCACTAAGGTACACCAAGAAATTAATAATTAAAAATATAAAAAGGTCAGGAGGATTCTTCTTTCCGGTCTTTTCTGAAGATGATGAAGAACGATATTGCTCCGATAATCGCAACAAAAATCAATTGCGATTCATGAGTTAGTAATGCATATGCAAGTCCATCTTCAACAGGTATCCCGTAAACAATAAGAAGACCGCGTGAAACAATATAATGAAATGCACCAAGGCCGCTCTGAACAGGTGCCGACATTGCCAGTCCTCCTATTACGAGAATGAATATACTGTTTGCGAAAGTCAGATGTGAGGTGCTTTCAAGTGAGAATACCACAACCCATGTCATAAGGGCATAGTTGATCCAGATGAATATTGTATGGAAAATAAATTCCCATTTTCTTTTGAGGTTGGTAATAGTTTTCAATCCGTTAATTATTCCCCTGGCAAGGTTGAACATCTTTGAAAAAAAACGGATCTTACGCAGACTTTTTTTGTACCTGATCATCAGAAACAGCGTGATTACTCCAAGTGAAAAAAGAATCACCCATAGAACCCAGGTGTTTCCAAAGACTGAAAACAATTTCTGCTGGATCGGTACAAGAATACTTTCTTTGAGAAACAGACCTATCTGGTCTCCGCTTGTGAATATCAGGATTATCATTATTAGAAGAAGGGAGAGAAAGTCTATGGTACGCTCAATAACTACTGTTCCGATTAGTTGATCGACCGGAATTTTTTCTTTTTTACCCAAGGCTACACAGCGTGTTATTTCGCCGATTCTTGGCAATGCAAGATTTGCCAGGTAACCGGTCATCAAAGCGTAAAAAGCATTTCTGGTTGAAGGCTTGAAGCCCAGAGGGTTTACAAGTAGTACCCATCTTCGTGCCCGGCTTATAAAAGCAAACAGTCCGAAGAGAACCGATAGCAGGAGCCATGAGTAGTCTGCCTCCTTTAATTCTGCACCAAGTTTTGCAAAGTCAATATTGCGGAATGCAAACCACAACAGAACGATTCCGACAGAAAAGAAAGCCAGAAATTTCAGAGTCTGTAGAAAACCTTTTCTCAACTTCAGATCAGTTTATTGGTTTTTGTATCGGGGAAAATTATTACCGGCTTGAATGATTTTGCTTCCTGAAAATCCAGTAAAGCAAATGACATAATAATGATTATATCGCCGATGATAACCTTTCTGGCAGCAGCACCATTGAGGCAGATCTCTCCCGACCCACGAACACCTTTTATTACATATGTCACAAGCCGCTCGCCATTATTTAGATTTAATACATGGACTTTCTCGTTTTCTATCAGGTTTGCCGCATCCATAAGATCCTCATCAATTGTAATACTTCCAATGTAATACAGGTTTGCCCCGGTAATTGTAACCTTGTGGATTTTTGATTTAAGTACTTCTATAAACATAATCTGATATCTATTTGACCCTTAATTTCCGTGCAAAGGTAATTAACCTTTTCGTTCAGACCAATCCAATTTCAATATTATCTATCAGACGTATTTTCCCTGCTCTCACTGCAATGCATCCAAAATACCGGTTATTTATTTTCATTTCATCTTTTTTGCTTATAGGAATCAGTTCCGTATCATCAACAATATCAAAATATTCGACTTTGAAACCGGGAACATTGTTGATACTATCTCTAACGAATGATTTAACTTCAGGAATATCGTAATTTTTAATCATTTGACTGGCTGCGGAGATAGTTTTATAGATTATTGCTGCTTGTTTCCTGATTTCAGGATCAAGAAGCTTGTTTCTGCTGCTCATTGCCAATCCGTTATTTTCACGGATGATGTGATTCTCAATTATTCTTACCTTGCTGCCTGTCTGTTTTACCAGAGCTTTGATAACGGCAAGTTGCTGAAAGTCCTTCATGCCAAAAATGGCAATATCGGGTTTTACAATTTCGAACAATCTGCTTACAACCTGTGCAACACCATTAAAATGACCCGGCCGGTTAAGAGCTTCCATTACATTATCGAGGTTCCCAAAATGAAATTCCCGCTTATCTTCTTTCGGGTAGATTTCTTTGATGCATGGAGTAAATACAAGATCAGTTTCCCTGAGGACTTTTTGAAGGAGTTCAAGATCACTATCAAGCGTTCTCGGATAATTCTTCAGATCATTTTTATCATTGAATTGTGTCGGATTCACAAAAATACTCACAACTACAACATGACATTGCTTTACGGCATTTTCTGCCAGTGATGTATGTCCTTCATGCAGAGCCCCCATGGTTGGTACAAGACCCACCGGAGAAAGATGCAATCTTCGAATCTCGTTTTGCAGTTCAATTATGGTACTTATTACCTTCATAATTTTATAAAATTTATCCAACTCAATCTGTTCAATTCATAAACTAAGTGAACCTTAGTGAAATCCTTGGTGAGCCCTTGTGGTTAAATTTTTTTCTCACGCAAAGAAGTACTAAAGTGATCACAAAGTAACAAAGAAATAATGTACTTTAATCTGGAAATAAAAAAGTTGCATTGACAGGTCTGGATGACTCTTATCTCTATGAATATCCGCATTTTTATTATGTTATTAATTTTTACTATCTTTGCACCTTAAATCGAAATGGTATATCCAGGCAGGAAATGGAAAGCAGGAAGGTATTATTCATTTCACAAGAGATCACTCCATACTTAGGTGAGACAAAGTTATCGAAAATCGGAAGATTTCTCCCTCAAGGCATTCAGGAAAGGGGCAAAGAGATCCGGACTTTCATGCCAAGGTATGGTTGTATTAATGAAAGAAGGAATCAGCTTCATGAAGTCATCCGGCTTTCGGGGATGAATCTTATTATCGATGATACGGACCATCCTCTCATAATTAAAGTTGCTTCTATACAATCGGCCCGCATGCAGGTCTATTTTATTGATAATGACGATTATTTCCAGAGAAAACATATTATCAGCGACGCTACAGGCAGGGAATTTGAAGATAATGATGAAAGGGCATTATTCTTTGCCAGGGGTGTAATCGAAACGGTTAAGAAATTGCGGTGGGCACCGGATATTGTGCATTGTCATGGATGGATGTCAGCGCTGGTACCGGTTTATCTTCGGAGCATCTACAATGATGATCCACTCTTCCATAATTACAAAATAATCTATTCGATTTACAATAATGATTTTAAAACCCCGTTTAGATCAACATTCGCCGATAAACTGCGTTTCGATGGTATAGATGGCGAAAACCTTAAATTGGTTAAGGAACCAGATTTTGTTAATGTATCTAAACTGGCTATTAAATATTCTGACGGAATCATTCTCGGAAGCGAAGATATTAACGAGGAATTGAAAAAATACCTGAGTACAATTAACAAACCGGTCCTTGAATTTAAAGATGAGACCGAATATATTGATGCCTACAATGATTTTTATGACAAGATATTATAATAGTTCCCAAAATACCCGCAGATTAATTTCTGTCTCTAATAACCCCTTTAAAATATCTCATCTGATTCTCTTTGCAATGATGGTTTTCTTCGTAAGCTCATGTGCGGAGATCGAAACAAAAATCGGAAACAAATTACTTCCTGAGAGTGATTTTGTAAACATAAAATCAATTGATACATTAAGTGCTTTCTCTTATACATTTTATGATGAATCAACCCGGACAGACAACCCTTCAGTTTCTTACCTGGGGCAAATCTATGATCCATACTTTGGCACTTCAACTGCAGAATTTGTATCTCAGATAAGATTGATTGGAAAGTGGCCCGGTCAAACATTTACCATAGATTCTGTGAGGTTAAATCTCCGACTATTGACCGTTACCGGGGGATCGGACGCGGCACATACTTTACGAATCTCAGAGATAGCCGATCAGATATATCCCGATTCAGCATATTATCCGAATAAGCATGTATCTCTTACAGGATATGCGCTTCCCGATATTCAGCTGCCATCTAACCTGAGAACAGATACATTAAATGATGTGGTTCTAAAATTACCGATAGAATTCGGTAATTATCTGACCCGCGACACTGCGCAATTATTCTACAGTAATACCAAACCTGATTTCAGATCTTTTTTTAAAGGGCTTTACTTTCAGATTTTACCAAGCTCTGACGCGCAACTTGTCTCTATAAGTCTTTTACCGTCCTCAACACTTGGCACCTATTATAACTATGTGGTATTATACATGCATGATGATACCGGCACTGCGACTTCATTCTTTTTTATACTGGATGCACAGAACAAAAATGCTGCTTATAACAGATACATACACGATTATAATACTGCCAGTCCGGATAAAAAAATTAAACATATAAATGATGGTTACAAGGACACACTGTCCTACCTTCAGTCCCTCACCGGGGTATATACCAGAGTAATATTACCGGGACTCGAAAAAATAAAAAATGATTCTTCATTTGATAAAATTTCAGTTAATAAAGCCAGACTGATTATTCCGGTATATTTCGATGGTAATCAATTTAAACCATCTACTGTACCGCCTCAGTTGATTCTCAGATATAGAACTAAAAGCGGAACCAAGTATATTGTTCCCGACTGGAATATTGAACCGACCTATCATACTTTTTTTAACGGGAAGATAGATTCTGTAGCCAACGTATATAGTTTCAACATACCTGCTTTTGTCCGGGCATACTTCAAAGATGCCGCTGACACTATAGAACCGGAGTTGGAAATTTTTCAGGGGACAGGAATAAAAAACGTTATCCTGAAGGCAAACAAAAGCAAAACTCCGGTTAAATTTGAATTTAGCTACACCAAGTTCTAGTTTTTGTAAACCAAAACTATTACTTTCGTTGATGTTCTAAAACTTTTTCATTATGTGCGGAATTATTGGTTATATCGGATCAAAACCTGCCCGGGAAATAATTATTAATGGTCTTAAACGACTAGAGTATCGCGGATATGATTCTGCTGGTATTGCTCTTGTAAACGGAGAAGCCAGAATCTTTAAATGTGTAGGCAGAGTTAAAGATCTTGAGGAGATGGTTAACAAATCCAGCTTTAACGGAACAATGGGAATGGGACATACAAGGTGGGCCACACATGGTGAACCTAATGAATTGAATGCCCATCCTCAGGTTTCCTTTAAAGGAAACTTCATCGTTGTTCATAACGGAATAATTGAAAATTATGCCCGTATTAAGAAGCACCTTGAGGGCAGGGGTATAAAATTTGCAAGCCAGACAGACACAGAAGTTCTTGCCAATCTCATTGAACATATGTATCTTGAAGGTGATCTCACAGCTGAACAGGCAATTACACTGGCCCTTAACAGGGTTGAAGGGACGTATGGACTGGTAATAATCTGCACAAAGGAGCTTGATAAGTTGTTTGCTGCCAAGAAGGGAAGCCCCCTTGTTATTGGAGTGGGTGAGGGAGAAAACTTTATCGCTTCAGATGCAACACCTATTGTTGAGTATACCCAAAGGGTTATTTATCTGAATGACGACGATATCGCTATCATTAAAAAAGATGAACTAATGCTTAAAACAATCAGAAATGAAAAGATCCAACCTGAAGTTAAAGAGCTTGATCTTAAGATCGGTGAAATAGACAAAGAGGGTTTTGCCCATTTTATGCTGAAGGAAATTTTTGAACAGCCACGGGCAATTCATGATACTTTCAGGGGCAGGGTATTACCTGATTATTCAGGGGTGATGCTTGGAGGGCTGCATAGCGTTCTTGAAACAATGGCCCAGTCGGAAAGAATTATAATAATCGCTTGCGGTACTTCATGGCATGCGGGATTGGTTGGGGAATACATTTTTGAAGAATACACCAGGATTCCTGTAGAAGTGGAATATGCTTCCGAATTCCGTTATAGAAATCCGATTATAAAGAAAGGAGATATAGTAATCGCAATAAGCCAAAGCGGTGAAACAGCCGATACCCTCGCTGCTGTTAAACTTGCAAGAGAGAAAGGGGCAAAAGTCATAGGGATATGTAATGTTGTCGGTAGCAGTATTCCGCGTGAAACAGATGCAGGTGTTTATACTCACGCTGGTCCGGAGATTGGTGTTGCATCAACTAAAGCTTTTACTACACAGGTTATGGTACTGGCCATGATGGCATTTAGAATCGGGCATAAGAAGGGAATTCTTTCCGATTCCACGTACAAAGAATTAATTACAGAGCTGGCATCAATCCCGGGAAAAATTGAGAGGGCGCTTAAGGTAAACGACCAGGCTCTTGAACTTGCCAAAGTTTTTCAGAATACACATAATGCACTTTATCTTGGAAGAGGTTATCTCTTTCCTGTCGCACTGGAAGGAGCCCTAAAACTAAAGGAGATCTCATATATCCATGCCGAAGGTTATCCTGCTGCAGAAATGAAGCACGGTCCGATTGCCCTTATTGATAAGAATATGCCTGTCGTAGTTGTTGCAACAAAGGATGATACTTATGAAAAGATTATCAGCAATATACAGGAGATTAAGGCGAGAAAAGGAAATGTAATTGCGATCGTCACGGAGGGTGATGAAATAATCAGTAAAATGGCTGACTATGTTCTTGAGGTACCTGAAACACTTCCTGTCTTTTCCGGCATGCTCGCAGTAATTCCGCTTCAGTTGCTTTCGTACCATATTGCTGTATTAAGAGGGTGTAATGTTGATCAGCCCAGAAACCTCGCAAAATCAGTAACTGTAGAATAAAAAAATAACTTTCGGTGTTCTTAGATAATTCAAGTTTTGATTATTAATTAATTATAATTACCCTCTTCCCAGCCTTCCCCCACCTTTGCTTCGCTGAAGCTACGCGAAAACGAAAGGGGGAAGGGGTACAGCAATCATCCCGCCCTGCGGGACAGGAAAGTGGGTAAAAATCCCTGAAAGAAACGTGAACCTGAGAGATGTATATCGGAATCTGGCCACGCTGGAAGTTGAAACCCTAAAGCTGAAAGGTTGCAGTTGTAATGACTGGAGCAAGGTACGGGTCAGAGAGGGTTTTGATCCAACATGTTGCAAGAATGTTATTTTTTCAGGTGATATTACCCTTGGCGTTTTTAATGAACCTTATATAGACGAATCAGGTGTCAGCATCCCAAGTGGTATTCTTAACGCCAGGTTGCATAACTGCTCTATCGGGTCAAATGTTATAATTAATAACATTGGCGATTATATTGCGAATTATAAGATTGAAGATAAGGTTGTTATAAAGAATTGTGGGAAAATACGTACAGAAGGCATCTCCACTTTTGGAAACGGGACCTCGGTTAATGTTCTGAATGAAACCGGCGGAAGGGCAGTTAAAATGTGGGATAGGCTTTCAGCGCATGAGGCATATATTATTGCCCTGTACCGGCATCGGAGCAATGCCGTCAGAATAATTGAAAAGATGGTTGATGATTATTCTTTGTCACTCTCATCCGAAACAGGAACCATCGGAGAAAACTCCAGAATTTTCAATTGCATTAACATTCGCAATGTAAGATTAGGACCTTTCAGCCATATTGAGGGAACCATGACGCTTAATGAGGGATCAGTAAACAGTTCCGTGGCAGATCCTGTTTTTATCGGACCTGGTGTGATTATGGAACATTTTATAGTCTGTTCTGGATCAACAGTTACAGAATCAACATTGATTGATAAGTGTTTCATCGGGCAGGGCTGCATACTTGCAAAACATTATTCGGCAGAAAACTCCCTTTTTTTTGCTAACTGTGGTGGATATCATGGAGAAGCATGTTCAATATTTGCCGGACCCTATACCGTTACTCACCACAAATCAACACTGCTTATCGCCGGAATTTTTTCATTTATGAATGCGGGCAGCGGTTCAAACCAGAGTAATCATATGTACAAACTGGGACCCATTCACCAGGGAATCATGGAGCGGGGTTCCAAAACAACAAGTGACTCGTATCTTTTATGGCCGGCACGCATTGGTCCTTATACACTGATAATGGGCCGTCATTATAAGAATATGGATACTTCCTCTCTCCCTTTCTCATATCTCATTGAAAGTAATGATGAGAGCATACTTGTTCCCGGAATTAACCTGAGAAGCGTCGGTACGATAAGAGATGCCCAGAAGTGGCCGGCACGTGACAGGAGGAAAGATCTTTTTAAGATAGACCAGGTAAACTTTAATCTCCTCAGCCCTTATACAATCCGTAAAATGTTTGAAGGAAGGGAAATTTTGCAAAAGCTTAAAAAAGAGTCCCCACCCGGAACATCTTCATTTACTTACAACAACATGAAGATAACAGGAAAATCACTGGAGCGAGGAATAGAACTTTATCAAACCGGCATCAATAAGTTCCTTGGGAACTCCTTAGTAAAGCGTCTTGAACATTCTGAATTCAAAACCAATGAAGAGCTTCAGCATAGACTTACTCCCACCCAGCCACGCGGAAGAGGAGAATGGATTGATCTGGCAGGATTGTTAGCGCCAAAGAAAGTAGTTGACAAGCTTTTAAATGATGTTGAATCGGGAAAGGTCGCTTCTGTTGAGGACCTTGCAAAATCGTTCGCTGAAATACACAATTCATATTACGACTGGGAATGGACCTGGGTTTGTGAAAGGATTGAGGAAGAGGTAGGGATCACTGTTAATAAATTAACAGCAGATGATGTTATCAGGATTGTTGAAAGTTGGAAAAAAAGTGTTGTCGATCTGGATAACCTTCTATATGAGGATGCAAGGAAAGAATTCACTCTATCAGCGATGACCGGCTTTGGTATTGACGGTGGAGATGAAGTTAAAAAGCTTGATTTTGAGCAGGTAAGAGGAGAATTTGAATCAAATAGTGTAGTAGCAGCAATCCAGGAGCACATCAGGAATAAAACATCTCTTGGAGATGAGTTGATAAAGCGAATGAAAAGAATCCTTTAGTTTTAGTTGTTATCTACCGGAATACATAAGGTCGTAATACTTACCATAATCTCCTGATAACACCCTTTCAAGCCATGTGGTATTTGAGAGATACCATTCAACTGTTTTTTCCAGACCACCAGCAAATTCAAGCATCGGAGACCATCCAAGTTCTTCCTGTAATTTTGAGGAATCTATTGCATACCTCAGATCATGCCCGGGCCTGTCTTTCACATAAGTAATAAGCTTTTCGGAAGTTCCTGCTGAACGGTTAAGTTTTTTATCCATGATCCTGCATAAAAGCAATATGAGATCAAGGTTTTTCCATTCGTTATTGCCCCCGATATTATAGGTTTCTCCCACCCTCCCGCGATGAAAGATAAGGTCTATAGCACAAGCATGGTCTTCAACATACAACCAGTCGCGGATGTTTTCGCCTTTCCCGTAGACCGGGATTGGTTTGTTGTTTTTAATATTATTTATCGCAAGCGGTATGAGCTTTTCGGGAAACTGATTTGGCCCGTAGTTATTTGAACAATTGGAGATCACTGCAGGCACACCAAATGTGTGGTTATATGATCTCACCATATGGTCGGAGCTTGCCTTGGATGCTGAATAAGGACTCTTCGGGTCGTATGCAGTTTCTTCGGTGAAAAAGCCTTCTTTCCCAAGAGATCCATAAACCTCATCAGTTGAAATATGATAGAACAATTTTCCTTCGAATGTGTTTTTCCAGCTGTTAAGAGCTGCATTAAGCAGATTTACTGTTCCGACGATATTAGTAAAAACAAATTCATCCGGGCCGGTTATTGAGCGGTCGACATGTGATTCAGCGGCAAGATGAATTACCCCGTCAAAGTTGTACTTTTTGAAAAGATCCAGAACAGATTGCTTTTCAACGATATCAACTCTTTCAAACCGATAGTTCTTTTCTTTTTCGATATCAGAAAGGTTTTCCAGGTTACCGGCATAGGTAAGCTTATCAGCATTAACAGTAAGATAATCAGGATATTTGTTAACAAATCTTCTTACTACATGAGAACCAATAAATCCCGCGCCACCGGTTATGAGAATTGTTCGTTTCATGATCATAATTTATTATTCCTGGTGTTTTTTTCCCAATCCCAGGCTGTTTTCATTGCTTCATCGAGGGAACTTAAGGTTTTCCATCCCAATTCTTTGTTCGCAAAGGAAGGATCGGCCCATATCTTTTCAATATCTCCGGCTCTTCTTCCAACAATCTTATACTTCAATTTAATTCCCGAAATACGTTCGAATGATTTTATCGCTTCGAGAACTGAAACCCCTTTACCGGTACCAAGGTTAAAGACCTCATAATTTGTTTTGTTTCTTCCTTCAAGAAGCCTTTTTATAGCTACGACATGAGCTTTTGCAAGATCAACAACATGCAGGTAATCCCTTATGCATGATCCGTCGGGAGTGTTATAATCATCTCCAAAAACTTTGAGTTCATCTCTTAAGCCGTATCCGGTCTGTGTAATATATGGTACAAGGTTTTCGGGAACACCTCTTGGCAGTTCTCCAATGAGCGCTGATGGATGCGCCCCGATCGGATTAAAGTACCTTAACGAAATGGCTTTTGTGTTTTTATCAGAAGCGGTTGTATCCCTGATAATTGCTTCCCCAATTTGTTTGGTATTTCCGTATGGAGATGTGGCGGGTTGCAGAGGAGCATCTTCAGTCACTGGTAATTTTGCCGGTTGTCCGTAAACAGTGCAGGAGGATGAAAATACAAGATCGGGGATATTATAATCTTTCATTGCATCCAGGAGATTAACCAACGATAAAAGATTATTCCGGTAATACTCCAGAGGTTTATTAACTGACTCGCCCACAGCCTTATAGGCAGCAAAGTGAATGACAGCTGAGATATCTTTATGTAACAGAATGAATTTGTTAAGTTTTTCCTTGTCGCAAAGATCGAGTACTTCCAGAAAAGGCTTAACTCCAGTTATCTTATATATTCTGTCGACTACATCTGCTTCAGAGTTATACAGGTTGTCGATAATTATTACATCGAATCCCTTTTCAATTAGTTCAACGGATGTATGAGAACCTATATATCCGGTTCCCCCGGTTACCAGGATTTTTTTTTTCATTTATAGGCTCCAGTAAGTATGTTTTTTAATTTTTCCGCGAAGAATCCCTTTTACATCAACAACGATACCATCCTTGTTAAGTAAAGGAGTAAAAAATGATTCATCCAATTTTAAATATTCTTTATGACTTACAGCCAGGATCACAGCATCGTATTTTCCTAATGGTTGGTCTATCAGATCAATCTGGTATTCTTCTTTAACCTCATGTTTTCCGGCTCCCGGATCGATAACATCGACGGATATTCCAAAATCATCAAGCTCACTGATAATATCCATGACCTTTGAATTGCGAATGTCGGTAACATCTTCTTTAAAGGTAATGCCCATTATCAGTACACGGGCGCCCTTAAGATTTTTATCGGCTGCTATTATTTTTTTAACAGTTTGTTTTCCTATATATCTACCCATACTGTCATTGATGAACCTGCCTGAATCAATCATCTGAGGGTGATAACCCAGGGCTTTTGCCTTAAATGAGAGATAATAAGGATCGACTCCAATACAATGTCCACCGACCAGACCCGGAAAGAATTTAAGGAAGTTCCATTTAGTTCCGGCAGCTTCGAGTACTTCAAATGTATTGACTCCCAGTCTGTTAAAAATTATTGACAGTTCGTTCATAAATGCGATATTAATATCGCGCTGGGTGTTTTCAATGATTTTTGCCGACTCTGCAACCTTTATTGAGCTTGTTCTGTGAACACCTGCTTTGATGATAAGTTCATAAATCTTTGCTATATTTTCAGCCGATTCAGCATCGCAACCACTTGTCACTTTTACGATTTTAGTAAGAGTATGATTGCTGTCGCCCGGATTTATTCTTTCGGGTGAAAAACCAACTTTAAAGTCAGCACCACATTTTAATTCAGAATACTTTTCAAGTACAGGAACACAATCGTCTTCGGTACATCCCGGGTAAACAGTTGATTCATACACTACATAATCACCCTTTTTTAGGACTCTGCCAACTGTCTCAGATGCTTTAAGAACAGGTGTCAGATCAGGAAGATTATTCTTTGTTGTAGGAGTAGGCACGGCTATAATATGAAATGAAGCAGCTTTTAACTCTGAAGGATCGTTTGTAAGAACAATATCAGTATTCTTAAATGCATCGGAAGTAAGTTCCTTACTGGGATCGATTCCCTTTTTCATCAGGTCAACTCTTTCAGGTTTGATATCAAAGCCTACGACTCTGATCTGTTTTGCAAATTCAAGGGCAATTGGCAGGCCTACATAACCCAGACCAATGACAGAAAGTTTTGTTTCCTTATTAATAAGTTTCTTGTACATTACTATATTGTTTTTAAAATTGGATGATAGTCTCCTTTAAGTCCGACAGGTTGTGAATTTCTGATTGTATAAGCAGTCTCGACTGACTGGCGAGCCTCTTGAAGGCCGAACCCACGTCCTGCAAGTATCTCCTTGTATGTCAGAGTATGAAGGTCAGCAAACCCTTCACTAAATTCTATTTCCTCACCATCGACAGTGATAGATCTGAATGTCCTCTTGCCGGTTGCCTTAACTATACCAGGAATATCATTATAATCCAGACTAAGGAACCATCTTACCCGTGCATTTTCAAGCTCGAGATATCCGGCAGCTTTATGTGGTTCTGACAGGTGAACAATATTTTTCTTTGATTTTCCGAATATCCAGCCAAGCATATCGAAGAAATGGATACCGATGTTTGTAGCAACACCGCCTGATTTCTGAATATCTCCTTTCCATGAAATTGAATACCAGTTTCCACGGCTGGTTATATATGATAAATCAACATCATGCATCTTCCCTTTTGGTCCATTATTGACCTTCTCTTTCAGCTCCAGTAATTTGGGATGAAGACGAAGCTGAAGGACAGTATAGATATTCCGACCGGTCTCTGTTTCTATCTCCTGTAAAGCGTCAATGTTCCAGGGATTAAGGACAATCGGTTTTTCGCAAATTGCTTCTGCCTGATGTCTTAGTGCAAATCTGATATGGGAGTCATGAAGGTAATTCGGGGAGCAGATACTTACATAGTCGATTTTAGTCCCGGTCCTTTTTAGTTTATCAAAATGTCTGTCGAACCTTTCAAACTCTACAAAAAAATCGCTTTCAGGGAAATAACCATCTATCCGCCCGACACTGTCAAACTTGTCAAGACTTGCTAAAAGGTTATTCCCGGTTTCTTTAATTGCATGTAGATGCCTTACAGCAATATACCCGGCTACACCAATTATTCCGAAATTTTTTGGAGTCTCAATCATACTAATTCACTAAAAAGGCGCATAAAAATACTAAATTATTTTAGAAACCTTGCCATTCTCCATCTTGTATCTCTCTCCACTTTCAGGGCAGGTAGCAAATCCGGCATTGTCAAAAATAAGTTTATACCCGTATTCACTCATCCATCCGGTTTGTCTGGCAGGATTACCAACAACAAGCGAATAAGGTTTAACATCTCTTGTAACAACTGCCCCTGCACCAATAAATGAATAGGTTCCGATTTTGTTTCCACAGATAATAGTAGAGTTGGCTCCTATTGAGGCACCTTTTTCCACGATAGTGGTGAAGTAGCTGTCTTTTCGGATTATTGCGCTGCGAGGGTTAATGACATTGGTAAATACCATTGATGGTCCCAGGAATACGTCATCTTCACAAATGACTCCGGTATAAAGCGAGACATTATTCTGAACTTTGACATTTCTCCCTAATTTAACACCGGGCGAGATGACAACATTCTGGCCGATATTACAGTTTTCACCAATTTCCGAACCTGTCATAACATGACTGAAGTGCCATATTTTTGTTCCTTTTCCTATTTTGCAGCCATCATCTATGACAGCTGTTTCATGGGCAAAATATCCCTTCTCCATTATAATTATTTATCGAAGAATTCTAATACATTAAGTATAATATAATCAAGCTGTTCTTGTTCCATTTCAGGATGCATTGGTAAAGATAAAACCTCTTTACACAATGCCGTTGTAACCGGGAAGTCATTCTCTTTATATCCGAGGTAACCATAAGCTACCTGCATATGAATAGGGCCAGGGTAATAAACCATCGAAGGGATTTTCTTAGACTCAAGGAATTTTTTTAACTCATCTCTTTTCCCGTTTTTAACCTTGATAGTATATTGATGAAATATATGGGAAGAATAACTTACCCTTTCAGGTACAGTTATTAAATTACATCCTGCAAATGCTTCATCGTACAGGTCAGCAACCGCTTTTCGTGCATCATTGAATTTCAAAAGATGCCTAAGTTTTACTCTTAGAATTGCTGCCTGAATTGTATCTAACCTTGAATTAACCCCAATATCATCATAATGATACCTGACTTTCATCCCATGGCTGGCGATGCTCCTTAATTTTTTGGCAAAAGTATCATCATTTGTATAGAGAGCACCTCCGTCACCGTAGCATCCGAGGTTCTTGGACGGGAAAAACGATGTTGTCCCAATATGCCCGATTGTCCCTGCTTTTTTTGTGGTTCCATTTTTGAAGAGATAATCTGTGCCAGTTGCCTGTGCTGCATCTTCTATAATAAAAAGATTAAACTTTTTTGCAAGCTTCATCAGGCTTTCCATATCGGCACATTGGCCAAACAAATGGACCGGAACAATGGCTTTTGTCCTTGGTGTGATAGCTTTTCGTACAGCTTCAACAGAGATGTTAAAACTTCCTGGCTCAGGATCGACAATAACCACTTTGAGGCCTGACAGAGCAACAACTTCGACAGTAGAAATAAAAGTGAAATTTGTTGTAATGACCTCATCTCCGGGTTTTAGCCCGAGAACCATCATAGCAAGATGAAGAGCGTCAGTTCCGTTTGCGCATGAAACAACATGTTTTACACCCATATATTCCCGAAGCTCTTCCTCAAATAATTTCACATCCGGACCTTTAATAAAAGCTGATGATAAAATGACAGATTTTATTGCATTATCTATTTCAGCCCCAATCTTCTCATACTGAGACCTCAGGTCGACCATTTGTATCTCTCTCATTTCATGCGAAAATTTGGAAATACGAAGATAATATTTTTTAAAGAATTTTTCCTCCCTTCTTTTTTAAAAGCCCGCAACCCCTCAAGCTGGCATAATTTCAGCGATAGATACCCCCTTTGTATTTCCTCCGAAATGTGGGAAATACTCACTGTTTTAGTAAACTTTGCCTAAATGTCAGAGTATTATCTCCCCCTTGGAGGAGATGTCACGTTTAAGCGGGGAAGAGGGGTTTTACAACCGATCCTGAATATTTATTGCAATTAGCTTTTTTTTATTAAATTTGTATTGATTTAAAGAGAAATCGAAAAGTGGATATAACAGCTTTCATACGGGAATTATTATTCGGACACGATTGTGTTATTGTCCCGGGATTTGGCGGCTTCATAGGAAACTATACTCCTGCTCAAATTGACAGAAGCACCGGTACATTTTATCCTCCTGTAAAGCAGATATCTTTCAACAGGAACTTAAATCATAATGATGGCCTTCTGGTCGGGAAGATTTCCAGCTCTGCTAATATCAATTATGGTGATGCAAGAAATTTGGTCGAAGGATTTGTTTCTGAACTTAGAAGAAAGCTTGAAAAGGGAGAAAAGGTTGTTTTTGATAATATCGGCAGCTTTGTAAATAACCACGAGGGTAATGTTCAGTTTGAGCCTGACAGGAATGTGAACTATCATCTTGATTCTTACGGACTTGAATCTTTTCAATGTTTACCACTTGAAGGATATGATGTAAGAAAACGGATCATCAGACGTGCAGAAAAGGATCCTGTAAAGCAGGCATCAATAAGAAAGGTACTTTGGAGGGCAGCTGTAATAATTCCTCTTCTTTCCCTTATGGTTCTGGTTCCTTTGAAAACTGATCTCTTCAAAGCAAAGGTAGAAACAACAACTATGAATCCTCTCGTGACAGCTGAATTTGAAAATAATAAGAAGGCTGTGGATGATGGCAGTAAGAGTGAATCCGCAAAGATTGAAGAGAAACCAGAACCGGTATCCAAAGAGATTTCAGCTCCGAAAGCTATCGTACCTGTTGTTGCAGAGACAGATGCTTATTTTGTAATTACAGGTAGTTTCAAATCTGAAGAAAATGCAATTTCACAGGTAAATATGTTGAAAGAAGAAGGTTTTACTCCCGAGATTGTAAATGCGGCTAACGGTTTTTACAGAGTTTGTGCAATGAGGTGTTATAATCTGAATACGGCTGTTACCAAAAAAGACAGTATCGCTAAAAAATTCCCCGGAACATGGGTTTCGAGAAAGAGATAGCTATTTTATTATACTCCCGTTACTCACTTTTTCTGCAGGAGCAACCATAACTAATTTTCCATTTTTATCTTCAGCCATAAGGATCATACCTTTCGATTCAATTCCTTTAATTTTCCGTGCCTCAAGATTAGCAACAATTGATATCTGTTTCCCTATGATAGCTTCCGGTACATAATACTCTGCAATACCTGATACTATGGTACGGATATCAATCCCCGTATCAATCTTTAGTTTAAGCAGTTTAGTGGTTTTGGGGACCTTTTCAGCTTCAAGAATAGTTGCTGTTCGGATATCTATTTTGGTAAAATCATCAAAAGTTATGGGCTCTTTGCCAGGTGTAGTTATTGCACCACCGGCATCATTGGCTTTTTTTGTCGCAAGAAGCTTATTTATCTGAAGTGTGATTTCTGCATCTTCAATCTTCTCAAAGAGCAAATCAGGTTTATTTATTACATGACCAGGAGCGAGCAGATTTGACTTGCCGGCATCGCTCCATTTCAAATCATTGGAATTTATCCAGCCACGTAATTTTCTCATCGAGAATGGCAGAAAAGGTTCGCATACAATTGTGAGATTTGCAGTTATCTGCAAGGCTATATTCATAATTGTTTTTACACGTTCCGGGTCGGTTTTAATGACCTTCCATGGTTCGGCGTCAGCAAGGTATTTATTGCCAAGTCGTGCAAGGTTCATTGCCTCCTTTAGAGCTTCACGGAACCGGAATGTTTCAAGACTGGTTTCTACATATTCCTTGATGCGTACAACCTCACTTAAAACAAAATCATCATTTGAATCAGTTTTACCTCTTTCAGGGACTTTCCCTCCATAATAATTATTGGTAAGTACCAGGGTCCGGTTGACGAAGTTTCCAAGAATAGCTACAAGTTCGTTGTTGTTCCGGGCCTGAAAATCTTTCCATGTAAAATCATTGTCTTTTGTCTCTGGTGCATTTGCACAGAGCGAATATCTCAAAACGTCCTGCTTCCCCGGAAAATCTTCAAGGTATTCATGAAGCCATACAGCCCAGTTTCTTGAAGTTGATATTTTATCGTTTTCCAGATTCAGAAATTCATTGGCAGGAACATTTTCGGGGAGAATAAAACTTCCTTCAGCCTTAAGCATTGCAGGAAAGATAATACAATGGAATACAATATTGTCTTTTCCGATGAAGTGGACCATTTTTGTCTCCTTATCCTTCCAGTATTTTTCCCATCCGGGAGTAAGCTCTTTAGTAGCAGAGATATAACCTATAGGGGCATCGAACCATACATAAAGAACTTTCCCTTTGGCACCCTCAACGGGTACCGGCACACCCCAGTCGAGATCGCGGCTGACTGCTCTGGGCTGTAAACCCTGATCGAGCCACGATTTACACTGACCATAGACGTTTACTTTCCAGTCTTTATGATCTTCGAGGATCCATTTTTTAAGCCAGGGTTCGTACATGTCAAGGGGCAGATACCAATGCAGAGTATCGCGTAGTACTGGTTTACTACCACTGATTGTAGAATGAGGGTTAATAAGTTCATTAGGGCTGAGCGAAGTTCCGCATTTTTCGCACTGATCACCGTAGGCATTCTCATTTCCACAATGTGGACATGTTCCCATTATATACCTGTCGGCCAGGAAACATCCTGCCTCTTCATCATAATACTGTTCAGATGTCTTTTCAGTGAATTCACCTTTATCATAGAGGGTTCTGAAAAACTCCGAAGCAGTTTCGTAATGTACTTTATTTGATGTGCGAGAATATATATCGAAAGCTATTCCAAAATCCTCGAATGCCTTTTTATTCATTGTATGATATCTGTCAACAATCTCCTGTGGTGTTACTCCTTCTCTTCGGGCCTTGAGAGTAATCGGAACACCATGTTCATCAGATCCGCATATAGATATAACATCTGCTCCTTTCATTCTCAGGTACCTTGTATAAATATCAGATGGGATATAAACCCCTGCAAGATGGCCAATATGTATAGGGCCATTAGCATAGGGAAGTGCTGAGGTGACTAGATATCTTTTGAAATTCTTCATGATATTGACAGTGAGGTAATAGCAATTTTTAAAACCGAACAAAGATAATAAATTTAAAGATGTATTTATCCTTAGCATCTTCGCGTCTTTGTGGCAAATTCTTTTTATTGCCGCGAAGGCATAAAGTCGCAAAGTGGCACAAAGAAAACCAAGAAAGACATTCTTATGGAGTTGTAAAAGGAAACAATAACAATTATTTTTACATATAATTATATTTATATGACTTCAAAGAAGATACAACCCGCTTTTCTGAAGCCGGGAGATGAAGTGGCGATAGTTTCTCCATCATTTTATATAGATGAAAAAATATTAATTGAAGCTGCGGCATTTGTTGAGAAGTGGGGTTTGAAGGTTCGTGTCGGGAAAAACGCATTTAAAAAGAATGGACCTTTTGCAGGAAATGACGAAGAAAGGTTATTTGATCTCCAGGAGATGACAAATGATCCTGAAATTAAGGCGGTTATCTGTTCCAAAGGTGGCTATGGCATGTCAAGAATAATAAACAGGATTGATTTCTCTGCTTTGAAGAAATGCCCAAAATGGTACACGGGATTCAGTGATATTACTGTATTACATATGTGGTTAAATGAGGTATGCGGAGTTATGTCGATTCATGGAGAAATGCCTCTTAACTTTAATAATACTGAAAAGACCAGTGATACATTCAGCTCTTTGAAACAGGCATTATTCGGTGATCTTCAGTCATGTGAATGGGTAGGTGATTTTTATAAACCAAGGGATGCGGCCGGGGAACTGACCGGAGGAAACCTTTCACTGATTTATAGTCTTTCAGGAACTCGCGCAGAACCTACAACAAAGGAAAAGATTTTGTTTATTGAAGAAGTGGGAGAGTATTACTATCATATTGACAGGATGATGACCTCTCTGAAGCTGGCAGGTAAGCTTGAAGATATATCTGCATTGTTAGTTGGTGGAATGAATGATATTGGAGAAGCGAAAGTACCGTGGGGAAAGAGCATTGAAGACACTATCTTAGGTATCGCAAGCGAATATGATTATCCTGTCTTTTTTAATTTTCCCGCCGGCCATATAGCCTATAACAGGGCATTCTATATAGGAAAGCAGTCGAAAATTGAAGTCAGCAGAGATAAGGCTACTCTTTCATTTGTCTGATGATCAGAATGCTGATATGAGAAGATCGAGGTCTTTTGATATAATTCCGAACTTTTGGCCGAGTGTTTCATTTGTTAGCATACCATTATATAAATAGGCACCGTTTCGGACACCCTGATCATATTTCAATAACTGAGTTATTCCACCGGCATCAGCCATTCTCTTAAGCATAGGAGTGAAAATGTTGCTGAGAGCAATGGAAGCGGTCCGAGCTACACGCGACGGGAGATTCCATGCTGAAAAATGTACAACGCCATGTTTCTCATAAACAGGATCTTTCAGGGCACGGCATTCGGTTGTTTCAATGCAGCCACCACGGTCAATACTCAGGTCGATAATTACTGCTCCTTTTTTCATATTCCGTACCATATCTTCTGTAATGTAATACCAGGGCCGGAGATCTTCAAGTTCAATAGCTCCGATAAGTACATCGGCCGATTTAAGAGCTTTCTTTAAAACCTGGGGATGAAATACAGAAGTCTGAAGGCGCTGTCCTAAAAGATTCTGAAACCTTCTTAAGCGTGGAAGAGAGTCGTCGAATATTTTAACAGTAGATCCAAGTCCAATTGCTGCTCTTGCGGCATATTCACCGGCAGTATTTGCACCTAAAATGACGACCTCCGTTGGGGTAACACCGGTAATTCCTCCCAGCATCACTCCCTTGCCACCATGCATATTACTCAGATATTCCGATGCTACCAATAAAGATGTTATTCCTGCAATTTCACTCATCGATTCCACAACAGGCATTTCCCCGTTACTATCGCGGATCTTTTCAAATGCGATAGCCGTGACTTTTTTTCTAATGAGTTTTCCAAGGGTTTCTTCATCAAGCTTAAGGACATTAAGGTATGATAAAACTACCTGGTTACCTTTCAGATATTCGGTTTCTTTTTCTGAAAACGGGGCAACTTTAATTACTACGTCGGCACTGTAAACTCTTGCAGGGGAGTCACTAATTAAGGCTCCGTTCTCACTGTAATCCTTGTCAGTGTAATTTGCTCCAAGCCCGGCATCTTTCTGAACAATAACCTCATTGTCACTTTCAACAAGCAAATTAACTGCCTCAGGTGTCAGGGCCACTCTTTTCTCGTCATCTTTTTTATCGCAGGGAATACCTATTGTAATTCTGCGGTTCCTGACAGCAGTCTCGAGGTGTTCCTCTTTTGGCATGAATACTGTATTGTCAAAATTGACTTTTCCGCTCTTACCTTTATCGTTCATTATTAGGAGGGAGTTATTTCTTCAAAGGTAAATAATTTGGAATACAGAGCAAAATCAGATTTAATTAAGAAATTGATAGGCACCGTTGTTCGTTGTCATCAACTGTAACTCTTATCCTTATTGTTTCAGCGGGTAGAATATTTTCGACAAGTTCGGGCCACTCCATAAAACAGTACGAATCGCCAGTAAGGTACTCCTCTATGCCAAAGTCATACACCTCTTCCTGTTTCCTGATTCTATAGAAATCGATATGATATAAAATTTCTCCTCCTGAAGTCCTGTATTCATTTACCAGAGTAAAGGTTGGGCTGCTGATAATGTCCACGGCACCCAGGACTTTACAGATTGCTTTGATAATGGTGGTTTTGCCCGCACCCATAGATCCGTAAAAGGCAAATAATTTTTTTTCTCCGGAATGTTTCAGAAGCTTTTTCGAAGCTGAAGACAAATGCCTTTTATCCTTTATTAAGATTTTCATATTAGCTTAAAGATCATATCCATAACTGTTTTTCATTTTACCCCCTTTCCTGTCCCGCAAGGCGGGATGATTGATTCTATTCCTTCCCACCCTTCGCTTTCGAGTAGCTTCAGCGAAGCAAAGGTGGGGTAAAGCGGGGAAGGGGGTGGTTAATAAGAGAACGATTTGCTTACGTATGCTATTCATTAAACAGGTTCAAGACAGGCAACAGGTATCATTATCTCCTGCATTGAAATCCCTCCATGCTGAAAGGTATCCTTATAATATCCGGCATAGTAGTTATAATTATTCTGATATACAAGAAAGTCCTGGTTGAGAGCAAAGATATATCTTGAACTTAAATTGGATTTAGGCAGCATAGCTTTTTGCGGATTTGTCAACTCAAAAACTTTCTTTGGATCGTAATCAAGGTTTCTGCCCATCTTATACCGGAGATTAGAAGATGTTTTCCTGTCGCCTATAATTTTGATTGGATTCTGAACCCGTATTGTGCCATGATCGGTGCTGAAGATGACCTTTACAGAATGTGATGCAAGTGTTTTAAGCAAATCAAACAACGATGAATGTATAAACCAGGAACGGGTCAGGCTTCTGTAGGCTGGCTCATCGTTAGCAAGGTCGCGGATCACTCCTATCTCGGTTCTTGCATGCGATAGCATATCAACAAAATTGAAAACAAGGATATTGATGTCATTCTCAAGCATCGATCTGACTTTTTCATTTATTTTTTTGCCTTCAAGGCTACTGCTGATTTTATTATACGACCATTTATATTTCAGCCCTTTACGTGTTAACTGGCTCTTAAATAGCTTTTCTTCAAAATTGTTTTTACCTTCTTCCTCATCATCATTTATCCAGAATTCCGGCATAGTTTCTGAAATAACAGATGGCATCAATCCTGCGAATATAGAGTTCCTGCCGAATTGTGTTGCAGTTGGTAAAATGCTGAAATAGAGATCCTCTTCAATAATCCTGTACAAACCCGAAAGCTCTGCGGAAATGGTTTTCCACTGGTCATACCTCATATTATCGATAAGTATGAAAAACAACGGCCTATGTTGGCTTACCAGCGGAAAAATTTTTTTCGAAAATAAAGCAGGTGAGAGCAATGGTTTGTTAGTATTCTCTGGATTTAGCCATTCAAGATAATTACTAATTATAAATTTTGAAAATGAATTATTTGCCTCATTCTGTTGTAATTTAAGGATCTCATTCATACCCGGGTCGGTCGATTTTTCAAGTTCTGATTCCCAGAATACTATCTTCTTATACAACTCAGTCCAATCGGTATAGGTTGAGGCTGATGATATCATACTGCTGATCCTGTTAAATTCCAGCCTGTAATCGGTTGTTGTTTTTTCCGTTACCAGGCGTCGTTGATCGAGAATCTTTTTTATAACTAGCAGTACCTGTTTAGGTTTGACTGGTTTAATCAGATAATCGGCGATTTCTGATCCTATTGCAGCTTCCATTATTTCTTCTTCATCACTTTTGGTAATCATCACAACAGGGATGTCGGTTCTTACCTCCTTTATTAGCTTTAGAGTCTCAATTCCACTTAAACCAGGCATATTTTCATCTAAAAAAATAAGATCATATCGGTTCTGTCTGACTAGATCAATGGTATCATTACCATTTGAGCAGGTATCAATCTCATAACCTTTTTCTTCAAGGAAAAAAATATGAGGTTTAAGTGCCTCTACCTCGTCATCAGTCCACAATATTTTTATTTTTCTCATTTTAGATTTCTTATCTTTTACAGTTCATTTACCGGCTCCTTTCTCCTCTATTAGCCTCACCCTAAATCCCTCTCCCAGGGGAGAGAGACTTAAAAATTATTTTTCTTTTCTTACTCACCTTCTCCACTGGGAGAAGAGGTCGGGGGATGAGATCATACCAACATGAGAAGAGGCGGATTTATCCTTTATTTTAAATATTTTTCCCTGAAAAAAAGTTGATAACGACCAGGATCCTTATCGTTTTTAAGGACTTTAAGATTATCATTGCTTATAATAAATGTCATCATCTTTGAGCCAGTCGGGTTTCTTATTAACTTTTCTGTTTTGAAAGCATTGTAATAATCCATGGCCTGGACATGATTTGAAAACCCTGAAACAGTAATAAGTATATATTTACCACTAACAAGTATTCCTTCTGTTCTGTAATTTTTATTTGTATAATTATCAATGTTATAGCTGATAACATCAAAAGTTGCCTGGTTCAAATTGAATCCCGGGTCTGTAATGATCAATGCAAAAACATGAATTAGAGTTGTATCTGCAATGTATATTTCAGCAGCAATTTTTTTATCTTCTTCAACCTTAAGTTCAGGAATTTTCTGGTTAAGGTATGCAATTATCTCTGCTGCCTTCTTACTTTCAACTGTTTCCGGCCAAGCTTTTATTAGTTTATTCAGTTCTTCCTTGAAAGCTCTTTCGTCGGCAATTCTGGCAACAGAATATGCATGAAGCAACAAAAATTTAGGAGCCAGCTGATCCTGAGGATATTCTTTTAATGCATCATTGCTGATAGATATCGCATCATTGAATCGTTCACTATTATATGCGCTGTATGCGTCATTATAAATTTTTTCAGCCATTTTCAGATCTGCCATCTTTTTCTCGTAATATGCAGGATCTGACAGGATTTTGGCAAACTCGCTGCCTGGGTAGTTTTGAAGTAATCGCTGTCTGTAAGTCTCAGATTTTGCATTATTCACTTCTTTATTGACCTTATACAAATTATATAATGCTTCAGGAACAAGCTCATTTGCAGGGAAACGATTAATAAGTGACTCAAATGTTTCAGTAGCTTTTGACTGGTCAAGAATTCTTTCGGAATATGCTTTACCTGCATTTAGCAATGCAATGGATATCTTATCGTTAGAAAGAATAATTAAGGAGTCATTTAACGGTAGATTCTTAAGATAATATTCGGGTTTTTTATAATTGTGTACTGCTGCTGATGTATCAGAGCTTTTCTGGGAAACCTCATTGGGATTAGCTGAAACCTGCGAAACATTTACTCTTGTTTTGTTTGACCTTCTCCAATTGTCTTCAAACTTTCTGTCACCCCAACGTCTCCGGAATTCAGTCCGGCCAAAAGTTAAAGCAGCCTGATTATAAAAATACCATTTGCCTTCCTGATCAATATTCCCCTGATAACGTCTTTCATTTTCGTAATACTGTCCAAGATTATATCTGTCAGAGTTAGCTGACGTTTTGCCTTCACTTTCGTCTTTAACTATCTTGGCTATTATTGATGAAATCAGCGCATTTCTTTCAGCTTCAGGCATCAGGGCTACGCGTTGGAGGCTATCCTCACGCTGTATTATAATCAATTGTGAGACAAGAGCATTCAGACTTTGTGATTTAGTCTTTAGTGCCAGGTAATCGGGATATTTCTGGTCAAGAAAATAAACAGCACTATCATAGTATTTCCCTGCATTCATATAATCGGGTTTTTTATAATAGTAATTGGCAAGAGCAAGATAAGATCTGCCTTTCTGATTCTGATTCTGCGATTTGGCGATTGCTGATTTTCTGAAGTATACAAGGGCTTCTGCCTCCCTTCCCTCTTTCATCGATATATTACCAAGGGCAAAATAAATCTGGTCCAGGTAATCTTTGTTCTTAGAATCTTTAAGCATTCTGCCAAGCTCTTTGCTTACTTCCTGAGGATTACCGGAGTTAATATCAAAAACTCCGGCAATGTTTATTTTTGCATTAAATTCAACCTCATAAGGGGGGTTCATATTAACTACATCACGATAAAGAGATGTTGCCCTGGCACCGTCTCCTGTCTTCTCAAACAACTGAGCCAGAAGATAAGTCATCCTGTATCTGGCCCTTTTACTTGAAACAAGTTTAATTGATTTCTCCAGTGGATCTATTGCTTCAGGATACTTTTTTTGTTTAATGAAGATATCTGCAAGGGTTGTAAAGTACATTGATTTTAAAGCTTTTGGAGAGTCGGCGGTAATTTCGAGCCCGTTAATTAATCTCAATGACTCATTGTACTTGCCTGTCTCGTTATATATTCTTGCCAGCCAAATGACAGCTTCAGTTTTAATAGCACTATCGTTTGCATCAGTGATACAGTAATTAAATATTGATGCGGCTTCATTAAACTCATGTTTATAAAATCGGGCTTTACCAATAAGCAGATAACTGTCATCAACCCACTCATTATATTCTTTCCTTTCAAGTAGCTCTTTATCTTTACCGGAAATCTGACGTTTTTCGTTAAATTCAGGTTTTGCAGTTATTGACTTCAGGGAAATTAGTTTTGAGGCTTTCTGTATTGCCCTTTCCATGTCCGAGGAACAAAGAGAAACTGTGGAAGGATCACTGTATTCAAACACTTTCAGTAATTCAGCATAGTCATCCTGATAGCCCTTGGATATTTTAACCAAACCCGATTTAAAGCTCTCGTTACCATTAAAATAGATGTTATATTTTGCGGTCATGCTTTGGTAAAACCTGCTAGTGCCGGTGTTTTTTTCGACCGAACAGTATGTCAGTATCAGGGATAATCCCAGTAACAACAGATATTTATATGTTGTTTTGTTTGAAGCCAATAATTGATTTTTAATACTATAACTAACTAATTTTGTGTATAGTATTTCAAAGGTAAATAAAATTGAGCTGATGTGGGTTTTCAGCTTGAAATAACTCGCTTTATTTCCGGTACTTCCTTCATAATTGCCTGTTCAACTCCTGCTTTCAACGTCTGCATACTGTATGGACAGCCATGACACGCCCCTGTAAGCTTAACCTTAACAGTCATGTCATCAGTTACATCTATAAATTCAATATCTCCTCCATCAGACTGAAGATAAGGTCTTACTCTTTCAAGCGCTTTCAAAACGCGGTCTTTAATACTTTTAGTTTCTGTCATATCTTTAAAGATTAATCAATTCTTGTTATTTGTTTCTTTTTTATTTCACACTCCCTTTGCCTTTTTTTTTAAAGTCTGCCTCTCCCTAAATCCCTCTCTCCTGGAAGAGGGACTTTAAAAAGGATTAATATTTTCTTACTCCCCTTCTCCCCTGGGAGAAGGGGTTGAGGGATAAGGTGGATCATTTAGTTATCTCAAGCTTAACAGTTGGGTCCTGTTCTTTGTTCCTTTTCACGACTCTTTTTATCATCTCCCTGGCTAGGTCCATGAATGCATTTCCTGTAATTGAATCTCCCAGAGCCACCGGTTGACCACTATCACTCCCTTCACAAATACTCTGAACCAGAGGAATTTGTCCAAGCAACGGGACATTCATTTTTTCAGCAAGTTTCTTGCAACCCTCTTTTCCGAAAATGTAGTATCTGTTCCCTGGAAGTTCCGCAGGTGTAAACCACGACATGTTTTCTACCAGCCCAAGTACCGGGACATCAATTTTTTTGCTCCGGAACATTGAAATTCCTTTTACTGCATCTGCAAGCGCTACCTCCTGTGGAGTGCTTATAATGATGACTCCGGTAACGGGAACCTCCTGAACTAGCGTCAGATGAATATCACTTGTTCCGGGAGGCAAATCTACAAGAAGATAATCAAGTTGCCCCCATTCGCCCTGGATTATTAGTTGTTTGAGAAAGTTGGAAGCCATTGGTCCTCTCCATATAACTGCATCTGCAGGATCGACAAAAAAACCGGTTGAGAGAACCTTAACTCCGAATTTTGTTAAAGGGACAATATGATCAGCATGTTCATTTCTTTTTACTTCCGGTCTGTAGTTTTCTTCATTAAACATTTTTGGAACAGATGGCCCAAAGATATCAGCATCCAGAAGTCCAACCTTATATCCCAGGCGTGCAAGTGAGATAGCCAGATTTACAGCGATTGTTGTCTTTCCTACACCCCCCTTTCCTGAGGCGACAGCAATTATGTTTGATACTCCGGGTAAAACATCCGGTGTTATTTCCTTTTGCTTACCGACCATGACCCTTGGCTGAACTTTTATTTCGTTTATTATCGAATCGGGTCCGAGGACTTCTTTTATTGTCCTGGCTATTGTGCTCTTGATCGATGAGATAAAAGGGTCGTTTGACTTTTCCGGAGTAAGGGTGAGGGATATCCCGTTATCGCCGGATTCAACTTCTGTTACCATCCCCAGCGTGACTATATCTTTTCCTTTTTCAGGATGTACAATTTTGGAAAGGGCTTTTAATATTTGATCTTTTGAAAACATTTTACAACCTTTTTTATCCTGGATAATTGCCACAGACTGTTAGTAAAGGGAACTCCAATTAACCGCAAAGACCGCAAAGAGCTGAAAAGCATGGTTTTAACTTAGCTTGCTTTTCATTCTTATCCGCCGAAGCTTTAGCGCAGGTGGACTTAGCGTACTTTGCAGTTAATAGGAATTACTAACAATTTTCCGTATTTAATCGTTATTTTTATTTAATTTAAATATAAACAAGGTGCAAGTTTACAGGTTTTTTTTCGAAATGCAAAATGTACAGACTAAAAGTTTGGAGTGAGCTAGAGTTAGGATGCCATACAGGGGAATTGTTTCGGAAGTAAGACCCCTCTGTCAGCTGCGCTGACATCTCCCCCAAGGGGGCGATAATGCTCTGGTATTTACAATAATTACAATAAAACAGTGAGGATTTTTCCCCCCGTGGGGGGAATGAAAGGGGGTTTCTCTTTAAACACTCCGAACTTATTTAAGTTCTGTTCCTGGATCCCAGAACTTTTCTTCGAAATTGATAATCCGGTCATTTTCAATGATAATACCTTCATTTTGGAGAAGTTGTTCCATAGTAGTGGAGTTCCCGAAGTGAAATTTCCCAGTCAGCAGACCGTTACGGTTTACTACCCTGTGGGCGGGAATAAATTCAGAATTGCTGTGGCATACGTTGAGTGCCCATCCAACCATTCGGGCTGACCTGCCCGAGCCAAGAAAGCGGGCGATGGCGCCATATGAAGTTATCCTTCCGTAGGGTATGGACTTTGTCACCTCATATACCTTTGAGAAAAAGTCGTCATTCACTTTTTGCTTTAAATGCGGCATTTTGGATAATTTTTTCGTTATCGAGTCTGAAGGCGAGGTAGTTTATTTTTAGACCCGTATTCAGAAAAATCTTTTCATAATGAGTTCTTATTGAAAGAATATTATCAATTTTTTTCGAATACAGATCATTTGTGGAAAAAATGGTTTCAAGGTTGTTATTATTTACAACTGTTTTTGTAAAATTGTAAAGCTCTGTATTATCTGTTTTCAAATGAATTAATCCCTTGTCTTTCAGAAACAAACGATAGGAATTCAGGTACCATGGCGAAGTAAGTCTCTTGTTCGAGTTTCTTCCTCCGGGATGAGGATCGGGGAAGGTAATCCATATCTCATCAACTTCATCTGTTGAGAAGAACGAATTAATAAATTCAATTCTCGTTCGGAGAAAGGCAACATTGGGCAACTTCTGTTCATTGGCTGTTTTGGCTCCGCGCCACATGCGGGCTCCTTTTATATCAATTCCGATATAATTATTTTCCGGGAACCGGCTTGCCAAGCCGGTAGTATATTCTCCCTTGCCGCATCCAAGTTCAAGAACAATAGGATTTTTATTTTTAAAGAGCTCTTTATTCCATTTGCCCTTTATTAGGTGATCTTTGCCGGAGACATCCCCGATTTCAGGCTGGATAACATTATCGTATGAACCAAACTCAGTCCATCTGGCCAGTTTATTCTTTCCCACTTTCTGAGACTTATTTGCTGATCTTTTCTATTTTTAACCCGAAATCATAAACACCTTTGAGATCTTCAACGCGCATACCATGTTGAATTTTAAATACGTACGTGCCTTTTAAGGGGAAATAGACATTTGATTTATATGGGAGATTTAGCTCACGTATATCTCCAAATCCTTTACCGTGCCGCTTTCCCTTTTCATCAGCAAGATTGTACTGAAGAGTATCAGTAATGTTTCTTCCATCAGGGGATGTGGTAGTTACAAAAAGATAAATATTACGAAAGGGAAAAGAAGAGCCACTTCTGATAGTAAAAATGATGTTATTGCTGTTAAGTGTATCAGTTATAGGAACTTTAAAAGAAGTAATGTCCTTCAGCTTCCAGGTTTTATCTTCCATTGCCTGAAAATTAGTGTAAACAACATTACTGTTGCATGATGGGAATAATACTAAGAATGTCAATATTAAAATAAATGAAAATCTATTTATTCCTTTTAGCATTGAATCTTCTGTTTTTTCTTTTATGTGGATTATTGTTACGCTGATTTTTGCTTTCCGGCGGGTCGAACCTTGTAAGGCTATTGTTCTTCAACAGGTCCTGAGAAACAGGTGTCACCTCCCACGATTGGTCTACCAGCTTAAGTTTATCTACTTTTTCCCCTTTTCTGTTGATAGCCTGTATCTCCCATACCCTTTGAACCGGAAGAGCAATAAGGTTAGCCGTTGAATGGGGATCGATTGTGTACCAATAAAGACCTTTATGAACTTCCATCTTCTGGAAATAGGCAGTACAATCAAGAGCTTCAAGAGGAACATCTTTTGGTGGGAATGACCTTTGTGCATCAACATAGCAATCGAGTTCAAAGGTGAGGCAGCATTTCAGTTTACTGCATTGTCCTGCAAGTTTCTGAGGGTTCAGAGATAACTCCTGGTATTTTGCATGAGTTGTTGTAACTGAAATAAAATTAGTGATATGTGTTGCACAACATAATTCTCTTCCGCATGACCCAATTCCTCCTATTCTTCCAGCTTCCTGGCGCGCACCGATCTGGCGCATCTCTATCCGTACCCTGAATTCATCGGCAAGAACTTTAATAAGTTGTCGGAAATCCACTCTTTCATCTGCAATATAATAGAAGATTGCTTTTGTCTTATCACCCTGATATTCAACATCCCCGATCTTCATATTAAGTTTGAGTTCTTCAGAAATCTTTCTGGAGCGCAACATTGTAGGGGTTTCCAGTTTTTTTGCCTCCTCCCATTTCTGAATATCTACAGCTTTTGCTTTACGGTAGACTTTTTTCAGATCATCGGGGGAAGGATGAACCTTCAGTTTTTTAAGTTGCTCAGTAATCAGATGTCCAACCATCGAAACCCTACCGATATCATGGCCGGGAGATGCTTCTACTGCGACGACATCACCAATCTCGAGCCTGAGGCCATTAACATTCCTGAAAAACCCTTTTCGAGTATTCTTGAATCGGATTTCTACAATATCATTCAAATCCGGATTGTCGGGCAGATCTTTCAACCAGTTGAAAGAATCCAGTTTATTATATCCGGGCTTATATGTTATATCAGGCATCCGGATCTCTTCCCCGGTTTGCCCCTGAATATCTTCATTCTCTGTCATAAAACTCTTATGCTACTAAAATTACTATGCAAAAGTAGTGAATAAAAGATTAATTTCAACCATCGGCTTCAGGATGAGCGAATGAGCCTTATAACTTTTAAAGCAAGATCAAGAAAAATAATTTTTGGATTTCCGTTTGCTTCGATGTGGGAATAGACGAGGTTAAACTCTTCCGTAAGGGGATAGATATTATCCTGATGTATGAAGGGATGAAATTTTCCCGAGAAATTTGCCTCTTCACCCGTAAGGAATACCAGACTATTTTTCAGCTGATCAATTGACAGCATCAGGTTTTCCCGGAGTATTCTCATGGAAAATGAGATAAAGTTTTTCTGCGCTTCCCTGCCTGTTGTTGAAATCTCCTCCGACCAGTTAATTATTGAAATGATGTCGCGTTTCCAGGCAAATCTCATCAGACTTTTGAAACGGTCAAGATTCGCCAGGGACGAGTCTTCGTTCTCGCAAAGCTCAATCGCTCTAGTGATATTTCCATTGGAAACACGTGATATATCTGCAGCTTTATCAACAGATATATTAAACCGCTGAGTAAGATATTTTTCAATATCATAACTTTTGAAAGAAGGTATTTTTACAAGTTGACATCTTGAGAGAATTGTAGGAATTACCTTATCGGGTTCTTCAGAAACAAGCAGGAAAAGAGTTTTTTCAGGTGGTTCCTCAATCATCTTCAGAAGTTTATTTGCTGTCGTCTGATGCATTTTTTCGGGAAGCCAGATGATCATTATCTTAAAGTCCGATTCGAAAGTTTTGAGGCTCAGCTTTTTTATTATTTCAGAAGCTTCCGAAGCAAAAATCATCCCCTGAGCATTCCCGACATCTATACAATCCATCCAGTTATTAAGAGTAAAATAGGGAGACTTTTTTACAAATTCTCTCCATTCCTCTAAATAATTGTCACTGACCGGATCTGTAGTTTTTTTCCCTTTTATAACAGGAAAGACGAAATGCAGATCTGGATGGATTAGCTTCTCATATTTTACACATGACTTACAGACGCCGCATGAATCGTGGTCCGTCCGGTTCTCACAACTGATATACCTGGCATATGCCAATGCAAGACTCATGCTGCCGCAACCTTCAGGACCTGTAAAAAACTGGGCATGGCTGACTCTTTCTTCCTTGACGGACCTGATCAGTTTTCCTTTAATCTCTTTTTGACCTGGAATCTGGGCAAAATTCATATATCTGTCTAAAACAAGAAAATAAAGAATGAAGAGTTTCTGTCCTGGTTACCCTATTGAACCGCTTTAAGAGCAGCTTCATAATCAGGCTCATGTATGTGTTCCGGAACCAGTTCGGTATAAACTACAGTCCCGGTTTCATCAATTACAACTATCGCTCTTGTATAGAGTCCGACCATAGGACCGTCAACGTAATCAATGCCATATGCTTTGCCAAATTCTCTGTCGCGGAAACCTGATAGTGTGATAACATTTGTAATGCCTTCAGTGGAGCAGAAACGTCCATGTGCAAAAGGAAGGTCCTTTGATATTCCGAGCATTTTCACATTCTTCATTCCGGAGGCCATCTGATTGAATTTTCTGACTGTTGTTGCACAGACCGATGTGTCGAGACTGGGAAATATATTGAGAATGACTTTTTTCCCTTTAAGTTCTGATAACGACAATGATCCGAGATCTGATTTTACGAGTGAAAAATCAGGTGCTTTAGTGCCTTTTGAAGGAAGGTCTCCGGAGGTATTTACGGGATTCCCTTTAAATGTAATTTTTGCCATAACTTTTTTTTCAAATTTAGTTAATCTTTTATGAATTCGCAGAGTTACACAGAGGTTAATATTTTGAGACATTTTTACAAATGAATATTTCCAAAAAAAATGTAGGTTTGTAAATGAGAATTTCTTGTGTTAAATAAAAATATTTGATCTATGAAAATGATTCAGGACTTTAATTTCAAAGGAAAAAAAGCAATAGTCAGGGTCGATTTCAATGTACCCCTTGACAAAAAAACTTTTACAGTGACCGATGATACTCGCATCAGGGGAGCATTGCTTACAATTAATAAGATTCTTAACGATGGTGGATGTTTGATTCTTATGTCTCATCTGGGAAGGCCTGAGGGACGTATGGAGAAATATTCACTTAAGCCTGTTCTTCCGGTTCTGGAAAAACTTCTTGGTAAGAAGGTACTGTTTGCTGATGATTGTCTTGGAGAATCTGCTGTGAAAATGTCGGCTGCGCTGAAACCAGGTGAGGTCCTGCTTCTTGAAAATGTCCGGTTTTATCCGGAAGAGGAAGGGAAACCAATTCTGCCTGAGACAGTTACTGATGAGGAGAAGAAAGCTGCGAAAGCTGAAATGAAGATCAAACAGAAAGAAATGGCAAAAAAACTGGCAGGTTATGCAGAAGTATATGTTAATGATGCATTCGGGACTGCACATCGTGCTCATGCAACTACTGCTGTAATGGCTGATTATTTCGAATATGATAAAAGGATGTTCGGTTTTCTCATAAACAGTGAGCTTGCAGCAATGGATAAGGTTCTTAAGGAGCCTCAGCGGCCATTTACAGCAATAATGGGTGGAGCAAAGGTCTCAGATAAGATTATGCTTATTGAAAACCTGCTTAACAGGGTTGATAATCTTATTATCGGAGGAGGAATGACCTATACCTTTATTAAAGCAATAGGAGGTAAAATCGGGAAATCTCTCTGTGAAGAGGACAAGCTGGATCTTGCCTTGAAACTCATTGAAAAAGCTAAAGAAAAAAAGGTTAAACTTTATCTTCCGGTTGACAGTCTGAATGCTGATAAGTTTGATAATGATGCCAACACAATAGTTACCGCTGTTGATGCTGTTGAGGATGGATGGATGGGTCTGGATATTGCAGAGAAAACTATTAAGGAATTTTCTTCGGTTATTGAAAATTCAAAAACAATTCTGTGGAACGGGCCAATGGGAGTCTTTGAAATGGAAAAATTTTCAAAGGGGACAACTGCTATTGCCAAAGCGATAGCAGCTTCAACATCGAAAGGGGCATACAGTCTCATCGGAGGCGGCGACTCTGTTGCAGCAATCAACAAAAACGGACTCGCTGATAAAGTGAGCTACGTTTCAACCGGTGGTGGTGCAATGCTTGAGTATATGGAAGGGAAAAAGCTTCCTGGTATTACTGCGATTCGGGGAGAATAGAAGACGAAGGACGTAGAGATTGAGAGATAAATGGGCGAAGATTTCGGAATTTGGATTTTCGATTTCGGATTTTTCAATCTGCGATCCACAATCCACAATCCGAAACAAAAAGGCTGCATTCAGATGCGGCCTTTCTTTTGACTCATTTCTATGAGATGATCTAAAACTATTATCTTTGTAGTATGAAAAAGATGGTATTAATAGTTCTCGCAAGTCTTTTAATTTTTACAAATTGCACGAAAAAAGAGCCGACCCGTACATCAGGCATTGATACTATTGACAATATCACCTACTTTTCTACAACTTATTACAATTATGGTTTTTCATTTTCTGGTGCAAAACTGATCGCCACTAGTACCAACCCCGGGCCGGATATCACTATATATGTTAATATTGACAACATAACCCCAAGATTAACGCTTCAGTCGAATAATCTGAAACCGTCATTTTTTATAGTAGGTGATTTTGCTGATGAAACAACAGCAAAATCGGCCTTTGACAATCTGAAAACCGTTTCTGTGGCACAATGGCAGGATATGGCCGATCCCTTAAATGCCAACCAGGTATGGATTTACAAGTCCGGAAATGATACTTATACAAAAATCAGGATTGTCAGTACAGTTAATGAAACCAGGCAGGGAGTAGCCTACGGAGAATGCACTTTCCAATGGGTATATCAGCCTGATGGGTCGTCAACTTTCCCTGGCAAATGAGAACAGGTTGGCGGGATAGGATTTTCAATATCAAAAATCAAAGTGACTTTTGGGAAATCGCCCTGGGAGTCTTTAATTATCAATACAATAAAAATACTGTATATCAGAGCTTTATAACAAGTCTTGGTAAGGATGGTTCTAAGATTAAAACTCCTTACGAAATACCTTTCCTTCCCGTTGAATTCTTCAGAAATAATAAAATTCTTACCGGTGATCTTCCGGTCGAAATGATCTTTGAGAGCAGTGGAACAACCGGGGTTATTATTGGAAAACATTTCGTTAATGATTTAAGTTTATATGAAGAAAGCCTTCTGAAAACTTTCAAGCTCTTTTACGGAGAACCAGAAGAATTTCTAATTGCTGCGTTGCTCCCATCATATACAGAAAGAGAAGCTTCTTCACTTGTCTATATGGTTGATAAGCTGATTAAGAGAAGCAATAATCCTAAAAGTGGATTTTACAAAGGGGATATTAAAGAACTGATTCCTGCAATAAAAAAAGCAAAAAAGGGAAACAGAAAAGGTCTATTACTCGGCGTCAGCTATGCCTTACTTGATCTGGCTGAAAATCAGTCACCTGATCTTTCCGGTGTAATTGTTATGGAGACTGGAGGTATGAAAGGCAGAAGAAAAGAGCTCATACGTTCGGAGCTTCATACCATACTTAAAGAAAAACTAAATGTACTTTCAATTCATTCGGAGTATGGGATGACAGAGTTATTGAGTCAGGCCTACTCAAAAGGGGATGGGATATTTTATTCTCCGCCATGGATGAAGGTAGTGATCAGGGATCCGCAGGATCCCCTTACCATTTATTTTGAACCAGGAAAAACCGGAGGAATTAATATAATCGATCTGGCAAATATAAACTCATGTTCCTTCATTGCAACCAGTGATCTTGGTAAGCTTCATGATGATGGTGGGTTTGAAGTTCTGGGAAGGTTCGATAATTCAGATGTTAGAGGATGTAATCTTCTGGTTGATTAGCTTGCCCTTCAACCCCATTTTTTACCCCCCTAATGTTCTGCATTTAAGGGTAATTCAACTAAATATCACAGAATTAGCTCCACTTTAGGGGAGATGTCCAGCTTCGGCGGGACAGAGGGGTTTCTTCTCCCGAAACAAAATATTCTAAATAGGTTTTATAATCCAAGTTTTGTTTTTATTTCAGCAGGAATAGCATTTTTATTCACCATAATTGCTATTGTCTTGGCACGGACATAATTTTCAGATATATTAAGATATCCTCCGAAAGGACTTCTTTCAGTTCCCCATGAGTTCTTAGTAACATAATATTTGGTGCCATTCTGATCTTTAACAATACCAGTCATATGCATTAGATGATCGTCGGTAGTGGATTTATTATCGTAACCTTCTTCGCGCGATTCCTGTGTTACCTTTACTTCAGGAAAAGGCTTGCTGAATTTATAAGCTTCTGCAGCACGTTCATCCTTTGTCATTTTACCAAACCTGGCTTTGTCGGCACTTGAGTACTGGTCAGTATTTTCAACTTCCGGTATTATTGCTACACCTTTGGAATGGGAGAAACCCTTTTCGCTTACATCACCGTCCCAGGCAATAGTATAACCTTTTATAAGCGCAGAATCCATAATCACGATAAGTTCATTGAGAGGCACATTGTGGTAATTCATTTTCCTCCAGTTATCCGGAATAGGAACGAGTCCCTGTGTATAGAACGGGAAAAAGGTGAATGAAGTGATTTCAACATAATCCTCAGGTTTAATTCCAAGACTTATCGTGAATGATTTTGGAGTATACCCGACTCCTTTATATGTAAAGTTTTGAGGGACTTTACCAAGATATGTATCAAGAACTGCATCAACTATAGTGAAATACTGATCGCTTTCCCTGTTTCTCTTAAGAGGTACGGTAGCGAGAGCATTTACAAAAGCATTAAGCTCGCCATGATTATGGTTTGTCATGCTGTAATTAAGACCCGTATAAACCTCATCCGGGATAATTCCGTTTTTAATAAATTCTGCCATCCAGTCATGCCCAACACTGCCCTGACCCAAGTTCCCTTTACCCTGTTGGATGAAGTTGTCTTTCAGCCTGTCGACATAGTTATATCTTACAATATACATTTCTGACAAGTCATATTCTCCCTTTCCCATGCGAAGAAGCTCTGATTCAATGAATGAAGTTGTGGCGAAACACCAGCATGTTCCAGTTCCAGCCTGGTTTTTAACAGGAGTGGCTTTTAATTCGACAACTGGAGTAAACTTGTAACCTTCTTCAGTTTTCTGAGGAGAAGTATTTTTCTTTTGTGCAAAGGACGGCGCAATAAAGAGTGACAGAATAAATGCTAACAGAATACGGGTTTTCATAATATTTGGATTTAACAAGTAATTAAGTCTGAAATTTCAAAACGTTCGATAATTAAAATGCTAAGCTAGAAAAATAATGGAGAAACAAAATTGATTAATGACAATATTAACGTTAATCTAAATCTGATATACCAGATCAAATTTATTTTATTTCCTATAATATAATTAACCCCTTTTCCTGTTTCCCCCACCTTCACTTTCAATCGGCCGCCAAAGGCCTGTCGACGGCGCTGCGCGTAGCTTCAGCGAAGCAAAGGCGGGGGAAGGCTGAGAAGGGGTAAAAACAATTTTTCGAATTATTCTATCCGCCTGAATCCAAATCTTTATTTTTTCCCGGTAATCAGGTTATATGAATGATCGATCCAGGAAAATACCTCTTTGTCAGGTTCAGATCCATCCAGTAAAACGGTGCTCCAGTGTTAATTATTCAATTGGATTTTAACTATACTATATAAATAGTTGAAATACAAACAGATAATTAAAAATTAAATAGATGATAGAATGAATGAATATTATGACAGAGCCTGTAAATCCAGTTGTCCAAATAAAAGTCAGGACGAAGAGAAGTCCTACTTTGTAGACAAGAGTATTGAAATATCTAACCTTGATTTGATTAAAGACTTGTAGAGAGTTATAAATATGGGAGAGGCATTTCTCATAGTGACTATATCTGACCATTCGAAAATAGTTACTTTTCACCGAAATGACAACTACTATCATCAACATTAAAACTTGGTATAGTATTTGCAATTATAACTTCAGGGTAATGTTAATAGTGCTCCCAGGTTTTAATTAATAATTTGACTTATTCTTTTAAGCAATGAAACACAATTATATACACGCAACCAGAACGATTATAGCAATAATCACTGTTTTTTTGATATTAATGTGCCGGAATACAAATGCCCAGCCAGGCTATCCTCCCTGGTCGCGTATGCCACCTTACCGTTCAGTCATTGTTCCGTATCCGCCCACACAAAGTAACCGGCAAGGTTATAACCCATATATCCAAACGGACGGCGTTCAGCCTTTCATAAGCTTCAGCATTCATTTCGATCCTCTAATAAGCTGGTTTTCAACTGATAGTTATGATACGCGCAATGACGGGGTGGTTCCCGGATTTAATTTCGGCATTTCATATAACAGGTATTTTAGTCCCAACTATTCCTTTTCTTCAGGGATTAATATTATTAATGCCGGCGGAAGACTTATCAACAGAGAGACCACCCGTTTCGAGCTGAAAAATTACAGCAGCGCAATTCTTACCGTCCAACCCGGAGAGGCAATTACATATAAAATAACCTATCTCTCCATACCTCTGGGATTAAAACTCCAAACAAACCAGATCGGTTACGGAAGGTTTTTTACAGATCTTGGATTCGATCCAAAAATCGTAATCGGAGGCAGGGCAGACATACCATCACTCAATATAAAAGGAGGTAATGTTTTGCCGGAACTGAACACATTCAACCTTTCATTCCATATAATGGCAGGTATGGAATATCCTCTCGCAGAAAATAATAGCTTTATTGTTGGTATTGGATATGACAAAAACTTATTTGACATTACCAGGGATAACGGAGATCAACCATCGAATGTGGTTACTCAGAAATTCTTATCATTCCGGATAGGGATGACCTTTTAACCTGCTTTAAATAAGATTTAATGTTGCACAGACCAATCCGTATCAGAAATTTTTCATGAACAAAGAACTTATCTGCAATTCAATAATGAAAGTCAGGGATGTTTTTTTGAAGTAAGAAATCTAGGGAATTTAATGCTTGTTTGTAATCAGGTCATAAGAATGATCAATCCACAAAAATACCTCCTTATCAGGGACTGATCCATCAAGCATAACAGTGTTCCAGTGTTTTTTATTCATGTGGTACCCGGGTATGACTGAGGAGTATCTTTCCCGAAGATCGATAGCAAACGCAGGATCACATTTTAAGTTGATGCTCAAATCACCATCGAGGTTGACCAGGGCGAATATTTTTCCGTCGGCTTTAAAGACAAGTGTATCCTCACCAAAAGGGAAGCTTTCAGTGGCTCCGTTTTTTGATATGCAATGTTCTCTTAATGTTTCGATATTCATTTTAATGTATTATCTCAATGTCGGATAAAATGCACCCTCAATATGATCGATCTGATATGATTCACCTGTTTTAATGATGGTTATAACATCAAACCGACCCTCCTTATCTATATTGAACTTTTGCAGGTAACCATTGGCAGCCCAAATTATAGATCTTTGTTTTTCTTTTGTTACTGCTGTAACAGGATGCATCTGATAATCATCAGTCCGTGTTTTTACCTCCGCGAAAACTATCAGATCCTCATTCTCAGCGATTATATCAATTTCATGCTTTCCCCATTTCCAGTTTCGGAACAGTATCTTAAAACCGGCCTTTTTCAGATGTTCGGTTGCAATATCTTCTCCTTTTTGACCCAGATTATGTGATTCGGCCATGGACGGTTTGTTATATCTCGATCAGTTTATTTCTAATCGCAAAAAGGATGAGACTTGCTGTATTTTTTGAGTTCGTTTTTCCCAGAAGGTTTGCTCTGTGTTTATCTACAGTTCTTTTACTTATAAAAAGAGTCTCAGCGATCTCCTGATTAGAGAATCCTTCACAAATTTTAAACAGTATTTCTTTTTCTCTTTTTGAAAGGTGGGCCGATTTGCTTTCATTTTCCCGGTACTTGATCTTCTGGATAACATGGTAAAGTAACTCCTGTGAAAAATAACTGCCCCCTTTTCTGACGGTAAGTATTGCTTCTTTTACTTCGGAAATATCTGAATCTTTAAGCAGGAATCCTTTGGCACCGGCATCAACCATTTTATAATAATACTCTTCCTCGCCATACATCGAAAGGGCAATAATATCTATTCCCGGACAAAGTTTGAGGCCTTTTCTTGTTGCTTCTATCCCGTCCATTTCAGGCATATTGATGTCCATAAGGGCAACATCTGCTTGTGTATTTTTCAGAATCTCCAGAAATTCTTTGCCGTTTGATGCTTCTGCTGTTACTTCAAATTCAGGGAAAGCATTGAGAAGTATTTTTAATCCGTTTCGAAAGAGCTGGTGATCGTCTGCTATTATTATCCGTATTTTTTCCATTATAGATAATTCCGATTTAATAAGAATCAATCAATCAATTTGATAAGAGCACTTGTGCCTTTTCCCGGAGTGCTTTCCAATATAAATACTCCTTCTACAGTTTTTACACGAGTCTCAATGTTTGATAATCCCATGCCTTTTGTGTCTTCTTTACTTAATGAAGATGTATCAAAACCACGTCCGTTATCATAAAACTGCAAGGTAACAAATTTTTCATGTTTGTTTAATTCTATCTCAATTCTGGAAGCTCCCGAATGAAGAATTGAATTATTAATCAGTTCACAGACAGCACGATAAACAACCACCTCTTTATCGTTTTCAAGTCGCTGGTTTTCCATATTTGACTTAAAATCAATTTCAACAGCTTTGGTCTGATTAATTTTAGTTGTAAATGCACTGATGGCACTTGTCAGTCCAAAATTTGATAAAACATGCGGGCTAAGATTATTTGAAATGTCTTTGATTGTGCTTATGGCTTCATTTACGAGATGGTTGGTATTATTTAGGATCACCGATCCTGATGGATCTTTGATCCTATCAGTGAGAGCGGAAAGAGACATTTTTACAGTGGAAAGAATAGGTCCGAGCCCGTCGTGCAGATCTTTTGCAAACCTTTTCCTTTCATTCTCCTCAGTGTTTATAATAGCATTTATTACTCTTTTTTCAGAAAGTAACCGATCTGTCTCAGCTCGTTTGAGGGAGTAAAATATTTCGCGGATGAGAATAACACCACCTATGATCATTACTGAAATAAGAATTCCGATCCATTCGTCTATCAGCTGCCAGGTAAATGAGGGAGTACCACGGAAATATTCAAAAAGTTGTATGATCTTACGGACAGCCATAAATACAAAGGAGAGGGAAAGCAATATCCATGAAAGTCTGTATTTGGTAAGCTTCATGAATCTCAATGCAATCGATGCTGCAATGATCTGCAAAACAATTGAGATAATAAGGGCAATAAGTCTTACCATGGCAATGGCTTTATAATTGTACAAAAATAGGAGTTAATTTATCTATATCACCAACAGACAGGCATAAAATAATGGTTCAACGGTTCGAGGGTTCGACGGTTCAATGATCAGTTGCCTAGATGATGAAGGCCTACTTTTCTCCTTTGCCTTTGCACCGTTGTACCGTTGTACCGTTGTACCGTTGTACCGTTATGCCGTTGCGCCATTACGCCGTTGCACCTTTTTTATTAACTTTGGCCGATTGAAGCAAGAAATTATGAAAGTTTTATACAACATAGGAATCTTGATTTTCACCGCACTTGCTGGTCTTATATCTCCATTTAATTCGAGAGCTTCGTTATGGGTTAAGGGAAGAAAAAAGTGGACTGAAAAAATTGCAGATAAGATAAAATCGGGAGACCGGGTTATATGGATTCATTGTGCTTCACTCGGTGAATTTGAGCAGGGAAGGCCGGTAATTGAAGCGATAAAAAAAAAGATGCCGGAATTTAAGATAGTGCTTACTTTTTTTTCTCCTTCAGGATATGAAATAAGGAAAAACTATGCCAATGCTGACTGTATTAGTTATCTTCCCTCAGACACCCATGGCAATGCCTTAAAATTCATAAAAATGATTAACCCCGAATATGTAATATTTGTAAAATATGAATTCTGGAACAATTATATATCTGTACTTTACGAAAGTAAAATTCCACTATATCTAATTTCAGGAATATTCCGTCCCGGGCAACATTTTTTTAAATGGTACGGGTCGTTTTTCAGAAGTATTCTGATGAAGTTTGAAAGAATTTTTGTACAGGATCAGCCGTCTTTCGATCTTCTTTCCGGTATAGGGATAGAGAAAATTTCTCTTGCAGGCGATACAAGATTCGACAGGGTAGTTCAGATAATAGGTAACGCCAGGAAAATTCATCAAATTGAGCAGTTCAGGGGAGGTGAAAAACTGTTTTTGGCAGGAAGCAGCTGGAGACAGGATGAGGAGATAATTGCACAATATATCAACAAGTTTCCGGACAAAATGAAATGGGTCTTTGCACCACATGAAATTGATAAATCAAATATCGAAAGACTTGAAAAGCTTTTTAATGTTGACCATGTAAGATTCTCAGAATTTAGTGAAGCTTCTGCTGATGCACGGGTACTTATTATTGATAACATCGGTATGCTTTCTTCTGCTTACAGGTATGCATATATTGCTGCAATTGGTGGCGGATTTGGAAAAGGGATCCACAATATTCTTGAGCCGGCATGCTGGGGAATTCCTGTAGTTTTTGGGCCTAACTATGAAAAATTCCGGGAAGCTGTTGATTTAAAGGATGCAGGAGGGGCAAAGTCATTCGTTACTTTTGATGATTTTAAAGGGATTTTGGATGAATGGCTGAAAGATGGTAAACTTTATAGTTCATGTGCTGATGTGGCATCAAAATATGTTAAAGAAAATACTGGTGCTACAGAATTTATTATCAGAGAAATCTTCAAAAAAGATATTAACAAACAGCATTCATAATTTGTTAAAAACAAATCTTTTCTTAGTTGATTAGGTTCATCTAAAGAGCTGTAAATTGATTAACCGGATTTAACATTTTTGTAATTCCGATGTAACCAAATAATCAAGTATTTACGATAACCTTGTCGAAATTTAATTAATCCTTAATCCTAATTATATGATAAAGCAATTCAAAAGAACGTTTACGATGCTGATTTTCTTGTTCATTTCAGTTATGATATATGGGCAGGGAGCTACAACATCATCATTGAATGGAAATATAACTGACAGCAAAGGAGAAGCTCTTACAGGTGCCAGTATTGTTGCCATTCATGTTCCTTCAGGAACACAGTATGCAACCATGACCGATAATGCGGGTAACTATCGTATTCAAAACATGCGTATAGGCGGACCTTATACGGTTACTGTCTCTTTTATTGGTTATGCATCCAGTAGTTACACAGAGATTATCCTAAAGCTGGGTGAAACCTATGTGCAAAATGGTCAGTTAAACGAGTCGACTACTACTTTGAAAGAAGTTATAGTTTCAGCTACTCTAAAAAACTCAATTTTAAGTTCTGAGCATTCAGGTACACAAACTAATGTTAGCTCCCGTGATCTGGCAATACTTCCTACCATCAACCGTAGTCTTGTGGACTTCTCAAAATACACTCCACAGTCGCAGGGTAATTCTTTTAGCGGACGTGACGGTCGTTTTAATACTATCACAGTTGATGGTGCAGCATTCAATAATAATTTCGGATTAAGCAGTAATCCTCTTCCCGGGGGAAATGCTCAGCCAATTTCAATGGATGCAATTGAAGAAGTCTCTGTAAGGCTTGCTCCTTACGATGTAACTGTATCTCAGTTTACAGGTGCAAGTATAAATGCAGTTACACGAAGTGGAGATAACACATTTAAAGCATCTGTTTACACCTACCAGCGTCCTAAATCATTTACAGGGAATAGTGTAGATGGGAATCATGTGGCAGGTGCAAATTCCAGCAGTCTGCAAAATTACGGCTTTCGTGTTGGTGGCCCTATCATTAAAAATAAATTATTCTTCTTTTTAAGCGGTGAATTTGAGCAACAATCTATTCCGGGTGTAACCTGGCAGCCAAGCACTGACGGTATTGCCGTACCTGATCAGAACATCTCCCGTACAACAGAAGCAGATATGATCCGTGTTAAGGATTACCTTATGTCAACATATGACTATGATCCTGGAAAATACAGTAATTTTGATCCATTCCACAATAAGAACCATAAGATATTGGCACGTATTGACTGGAATATTTCAAATAATCACAAGTTTACATTGCGATACAATGATGTTGTAGGAACATCTGACCAGCAAACTAACCCGAATAGCGGACCACCTGCCAATTTACGTAACTCAGGCCGTATTAGCAGCCAGAGTTTGGCCTTTTCAAATGCATTCTATGGATTCAAGAATACAGTACGTTCTATCACAGGTGAGTTGAACAGTACCTTTGGAACAAAGATCTCGAATAAACTTCTTGCCAGCTACACATACATCCAGGATACCCGTACCAGCCCCTCATCCCTTTTCCCGTTTGTTGATATCTGGGAAGGCGGAGATCAGTATATGTCGTTCGGCTATGAACTGTTCAGTTACAACAACAATGTAGTAAATAAAACTCTGAGTATTACCGATAACGTAACAATTAATCTTAACAAACACATTCTTACTGCAGGAGCTTCATTCGACAGGCTTTTCTTCCTTAATTCATATATACGTGAGGGAACTTCATATTATCGGTATAACTCTGTTGATGACTTTATTAATGGTGTCGATCCTATCGGATTCGGAGTTACCTATGGATATAATGGAAATGATGCTCCTGGTGCTGATGCAACATTTGGACTTGGCGCTATTTACGGACAGGATGAGTGGCAGGTTATGCCAGGGTTGAAAATAACTTATGGTGTTCGCCTTGAGAGGCCATTCTACTTAAATAAACTGCAGAACAATCCGGCAATCGCGGACCTTACATTTGCTGACGGTAAAAAGATGGACGTAGGGACATGGCCGGAGAGTAAAATAATTGTATCTCCTCGTTTAGGGTTCAATTGGGATGTAAAGGGAGATCGTTCACTTCAGATTCGTGGAGGTTCCGGTGTTTTCACCGGACTGCTTCCATTTGTATGGTTTACCAACCAGCCAACTAACTCAGGTGTGATTCAGGTACCGGAAATTGGATGGGGCCCTGGAAACCCCAACCTTGTAGGACTTGCATTCAACCCTGATTATAAGGCATTTATTGCCAGCAGACCTAATCTGTTTCCACAGAGTCCTGGATCATTACCAGTTGGTTCATCACTTGCCCAGGTTGCCAAAGACTTTAAATTTCCTCAGATATGGCGTTCCAATTTAGCTTTCGATGTTAAACTTCCCGGGGATTTGGTATTCACCGGAGAGGCAATCTACTCAAAAGATATAAATGCAATAACTCAGGTTAACATTAATGAAGCTGCTCCTACCGGTACCATGACCGGATCTGATATTCGTCCATATTGGACCAACAGTACTGTTGCAAAAGTAGTTCCCAGCGTAAGTAATGCCATGGAACTAAGTAATACAAAGGAAGGTTATCAATATTCACTTACAGCCCAGTTGACAAAGAATTTCAGGAATGGATTTTCAGGAATGTTTGCATATACCTATACCATGGCTAAAGATGTAACTTCTAACCCTGGTTCATCTGCTTATTCTGCATTCTCTTCCAATACTGCTGTTGGAAGTCTGAATGACCCGGGACTAAGCTACTCATACTTCGCTACACCCAGCAAACTGGTTGGTGACTTATCTTACCGTATTGAGTATGCAAAAATGTTCGCGACTACTTTTTCACTGGTTTACCAGGGCTATCAGCAAGGACGCTGGTCTTATACTTACTCCAATGATCTTAATGGTGACGGTGTCTCATCAGACCTGATGTATGTTCCATCCAGTGCTACTGATATCAATTTTGCTGCTGCAAGTGGTATGACTGCAGCTGAACAGCAGGATGCATTCTGGGCTTATGTGCAGAACAATAAATATCTTAAATCGCATGAAGGAAAATATACTCAACGTTTTGGTGAAGTAAAACCATGGATCAATCTCTTCGATGCAAAAATAGTTCAGGATATATTTTCAAACTTTGGAACTGACCACAAATATACCCTTCAGATTAGTATTGATATGCTCAATGTTGGTAATTTACTGAACGATAAATGGGGAACATTCACATACAACCCATTGACCAGTTATGATAACGTACGTCCATTAACAGTTGTGACAAGAGGTACTTCAACCACAGCTCCTGTTTATAAACTTAATGCTACATCGCTGGATGATTTTACATCAAAGACAACCCTTAGTAAAGATATTAGTACTGCCAGTACCTGGGGTTGCCTTCTGGGAATTCGTCTGATTTTCTAAAATTATATTTTTGATTTTTTAAAGGGAGGCTGTCAGATTCTGACGCCTCCCTTTTTTTGGGTTTTTTAAAAAAAATAGATAATAAAGTCTATATAAGTCAATGGGTCCCTAGATCTTGATATCAGCTTTGAACTTTCACAGATAATAATTGTTTATATGATAGGCAGATAATTGTTAACTAATTTAAAATCAAGTACATATATAATAGTTAATAACTATAGTATCAAATGTTAATAAACTTAAATTTTTACTCTTGCATTGAGAGACGAGCATGATTAATTTAGCAATTACCCGCTTTAAAAATCAGTGGCCGTTTAATCTCATTAAAATCAGAGAATAACAAAAATATATGGAAGAATTATTTGTCCAGGAATCAGCTATTGCAACTGAAAAAGCAAAGAACGAAAATTCAGCATCCGAAATGCAGAAAACAGGTGAAGGAAAAAATATTGAAAAAACTAAGAATCGAGGACACGAAAAAGTTGTTTATTCTCACGAAGAAGCTGTGGAAGAAAGTATTCAGTATTTCAAAGGCGATGAATTGGCTGCAAGGGTATGGGCAAATAAATATGCACTTAAAGATTCTTTCGGGAACCTGTATGAAAAGTCACCCGATGACATGCATCATAGGCTGGCACGTGAAATACACAAGGTAGAACTGAAATATAAGAACCCGCTTTCAGAAGAATTGATATACGGTGTTCTCAAAGATTTCAAATATATTGTTCCCCAGGGAGGACCAATGACGGGTATCGGAAATGAATACCAGATTGCTTCATTATCGAATTGCTTTGTGATTGGGAACGATGGATCGTCCGATTCGTATGGGGGAATAATGAAAATCGACCAGGAGCAGGTACAGCTTATGAAACGCCGGGGCGGAGTTGGTCACGATCTTTCACATATAAGGCCAAAAGGAACTCCCGTACTGAACAGTGCTCTCACTTCAACAGGTGTCGTGCCTTTCATGGAAAGGTATTCCAACTCAACACGCGAGGTGGCACAGGATGGAAGAAGAGGTGCACTAATGCTTTCAATTTCAATCAAACACCCTGACTCCGGGAAATTCATCGATGCCAAGCTTGAGAGTGGCAAAGTTACCGGGGCAAACGTCTCAGTGAAGCTGACCGACGATTTTATGAAAGCAGTTGAAGGAAAAACGATGTTCAGACAACAATATCCTGTTAATTCTGACAATCCGAAGTTTGAAAAAGACATCGATGCTTTACAGCTATGGGGAAAGATTATTCATAATGCATGGAAGTCAGCCGAACCCGGGGTATTATTCTGGGATACAATAATAAGAGAGAGTGTTCCTGATTGTTATGCTGATCTTGGATATGCTACAGTTTCAACAAATCCTTGTGGTGAAATTCCTTTGTGCCCTTATGATAGCTGTCGTCTGTTGGCAATAAACCTGTTCAGTTACGTCAAACAGCCATTTACTGACAAAGCTGAATTTGACTTTGAATTATATAAAGAACATGTAGGACTGGCACAACGCATGATGGATGACATTATTGATCTTGAACTGGAAAAGATCGATGTAATTCTTACAAAAATTAATGCTGATCCTGAAATCGAAGAACTTAAGCATGTCGAAAGAAACCTCTGGAAAAACATCAGGAAAAAATCTGAAGAGGGAAGGAGAACAGGAATTGGCATAACGGCAGAAGGAGATATGCTTGCAGGTCTTGGAATGCGATATGGCAGTGATGAAGCAACAAATTTTTCAGTCGAAGTACATAAGACACTTGCTCTCGAAGCGTACAAATCATCGACCTACCTGGCAAAGGAGAGGGGTGCCTTTGCAATTTATGATGCTGAACGCGAAAAAAACAATCCTTTTATTCTAAGGATGAAAGAAGTCGACCCCGTAATGTATAATAATATGGTTAAGTTTGGACGCAGAAACATTGCCCTGCTTACAATTGCTCCGACAGGAACCACAAGCCTCATGACCCAGACAACCTCCGGAATTGAACCAATTTTTTCCACTTTTTATAAAAGAAGAAGAAAGGTTAATCCTAACGATCTGGATGTAAAAGTGACATTCAAGGATGAAGTTGGCGATTCATGGGAAGAATTCAATGTATTTCACCATAAATTTGTCGACTGGCTGAGACTGAACGGATACGATACCGATGAGGTTACAAGGATGAGAGATGAGGAAATTGAATCGATAATTGCGAAATCACCTTATCATAAAGCAACGGCCAACGATGTTGACTGGATAGCCAAAGTAAGAATGCAGGGTGCAATTCAAAAATGGGTCGACCATTCAATAAGTGTTACAATAAATCTTCCTGCTGAAGCAAAAGAAGAGCTGGTCAGTGAACTTTATCTGACGGCATGGAAATCAGGCTGTAAGGGTGCAACTGTCTATCGTGACGGATCCAGAAACGGGATCCTTATCGCAGGAAAAACAGAGATACATCCTGAAAGGCCAAAACGTCCAAAATCGCTTGATTGTGATGTTATCAGGTTTAATATAAATGAAGAAAAGTGGGTCGCTTTTGTCGGACTGAAAGAAAGCAGACCTTATGAGATATTCACAGGTATAGCCGACGAGGAAATATTCCCTATTCCAAAAAGCATTGTTAAAGGCAAAATCATAAAAATCAAGGACGACGATGGGAAGACACGATATGACTTTCAATTTACCGATAAATATGGGTATAAGAAGAATATTGAAGGTCTTTCGCACATGTTCAAGCCGGAGTTCTGGAATTATGCAAAACTGATTTCAGGGGTATTGAGACATGAAATGCCGATACAGGATGTAGTTAATCTCGTTCAGTCATTAAAACTTGACAGTGAGTCAATTAACAATTGGAAAAACGGGGTTGAAAGAGCACTGAAAAAGTATATACCAAACGGAACAAAAGCAAAAGGCAAATGTGGGGAATGTGGTTCTCATAACCTTGTTTATGAAGAAGGGTGTCTTATATGTAAAGACTGCGGATCATCCAAATGCGGCTAACCTGAAAGGACGGGATCCCGGATTCAGGGATTATTTAATAAATCAGCGGGTGCTTTTCGGAGCACCCTTTTTTGAAGTAAATATGATCATCTACTCATGATCCCCAATCCATGCAATTACCCCCTTCCCGGCCATACCCTTGGAGGAACACAAAAGGGAGTAAGGATTCTATATTTCAGCACGAAAAATCATCCTTAGTTTATTACTCCCAGTTCCTTGCCGATCTTTTCAAAAGCTTTGATTGCTTTATCCAAATGTTCCTTTTCATGACCTGCTGAAAGCTGTACCCTTATTCTTGCCTGACCTTTGGGCACAACAGGATAATAGAAACCGATAGCATAAATGCCCTCCTTCAGAAGTCTTGCAGCAAACTCCTGTGAAAGTTTGGCATCATAAAGCATGACGGCACATATTGCAGATTTAGAGGGTTTTATATCAAAACCAAGTTTTTTTATGCACGTAATAAAATAGTCAGCATTCCAATGAAGTTTGTCCTGGAGCACGTTGGTTTCGGTCATCATTTCAATCATCCTGATGCCTGCTGCTGCTACCATTGGAGGTATTGAATTTGAAAATAAATATGGGCGGGATCTTTGTCTCAGAATCTCGATGATCTCTTTTTTACCCGTTGTAAAACCACCGATTGCACCACCGAATGCTTTCCCAAGAGTACCTGTTATAATTTCAACTTTTCCAGTAATATTATAAAGTTCAGTAACTCCTCTTCCGGTTTTTCCGACTACCCCTGCTGAGTGTGATTCATCGACCATAACCATGGCATTGTATTTATTTGCAAGCTCCACAATTTTATCAAGAGGTGCTACATTGCCATCCATTGAAAATACTCCATCGGTCACAATAAGCCTGAACCGCTGACTCTGAGCAAGTTGGAGCTGCTTTTCGAGATCTGCCATGTCAGCGTTTTCATATCTGTAGCGCTGGGCTTTGCATAGGCGGACTCCGTCAATGATCGAAGCATGGTTCAGAGTGTCTGAAATAATTGCATCCTCTTCTGTCATGAGGGGTTCAAATACCCCACCGTTTGCATCAAAACAGGCTGCGTAGAGGATGGTATCTTCAGTGTTGAAGAATTCTGCAATTTTTTTTTCAAGTTCCTTATGCAGATCTGTTGTGCCACAGATAAATCTAACCGACGACATTCCATAACCATGATTATCGAGTGAATCCTTCGCTGCTTCAATAAGCGATGGATTATTAGAAAGGCCCAGGTAATTATTGGCACAGAAATTCAAAACTTTTTGTCCTGTGTTAAGCTCAATTTCAGCACCCTGAGGAGATACGATCACCCTTTCATTTTTATAAAGACCAGCCTCTCTGATTTCTTTCAACTGGGTATTTAGATGATTCTTATAGGCTTTATACATTTGTATTCATTTCATTATAAATAAAATGCAAATTTTGCAATTTCCGGGCTATTAAAGTATGATGATTATCATCATATGAATTCTCTCAATTCGTGTTCTTCCACAATAAGTTTCTTTGGCAGAATCAATCTGCCATCTGGCCAAATCCACTTATTTTATATGTTGATTGACAAGCTCTGTAATCTTATTAACAGAGTCAAACGCCTCTGGCGTAGCTTTAGATGCCGGAATTTTAATTTTAAATTTATTTTCTATAAAGACTAAAAGAGAAACCATTGAAAAGGAATCGACGTACCCGCTCGAGATTAAGGGAGTGTCATAGGTTATTTCTTCATCCTCCTCCTCCATATATTCCTTTATAATGTAATTTAGAATAAGATCTTTTATATCTTCCATAACTCAAAAAGTTTAAAGGTTATCGTATTTATTTCAATCAGTTATTTAATCGTTTTCAAGTGTTGAAATATCACCAATTTCTTCACCCCACTCTTTAGCATGCAGCAATCTTCTCATAATTTTTCCGCTTCTGGTTTTTGGAAGTTTATCCATATATTCAATCTCCTGTGGCATCGCCATCGGGGAAAGTTTTTTTCTGATAAAGTTCATTATTTCCAGTTCAAGATCGGGGCTTTGGGTAAACTCAGGTTTTAAAGTAATGAATGCCTTGACCACTTCCATATTAATATCATCCGGTTTAGCCACAACTGCTGATTCACCGACCGCGGGATGCTGTAGAAGCGCAGATTCAACTTCAAAAGGACTTACCAGATGTCCCCCTGTATTAATAACATCATCATCTCTTCCGATAAACCAAAAATATCCTTCATTGTCTATGGTGGCCCTGTCTCCAGACAGGTACCATCCGTTAATAAACTTTTCCCTGTATTTCTTGTCATTGTTCCAATATGCCCGCATCATAGCAGGCCATCCGGTTTTGAATGCTATAAGCCCGATTTTTCCTGTTTCTCTGATAGGCTCAAAAGATTCGGGATCTAAAACTACACTCTCAATTCCCGGGAATGGTTTACCCATTGAACCAGGTTTAATTTTCAAACCGGGCAAATTTGTGATCATTATTGACCCTGTTTCTGTTTGCCAGAAAGTATCATGGAATGGCTTGCCAAATTGTTTTTGTGACCAGATTACAGCTTCCGAGTTCAATGGTTCTCCAACACTGGCAAGGTATCGTAAACTCGAAAGGTCATATTTCTTAATTATTTCATTCCCTGCCTTCATCAGCGACCTGATGGCTGTTGGTGCTGAATACCACATTGTGATTCTGTTTTTTTCGATAAACTTGTACCAGATCTGTGCAGAGAAGCCTGAATCAAGAATACACTGAGTGATCCCAAGACTCCATGGACCTATAATTCCATAAGAGGTGCCAGTGACCCATCCAGGATCAGCAGTACACCAGTAGATATCATCTTCGTGAAGATCAAGCGCCCATTTTGCTGTAAGATATTGTGAAATAAGGGAGTAGTGAACATGTTTTACTCCTTTGGGTTGCCCGGTTGTTCCTGAGGTATAATGCAAAACTGAAGGCGATTCAGCTAATGTTGGAAAGATATCCATTTGCTCTACAAAGGAAGTTTCTTCAAGACTGAATGCAACTTCTTTATTTTCGAGAACTCTTGTCTTGTTATGATCAACGATGATAATGAATTCAAGAAACGGAAGTTTCGCAATGACTTTTCTTACTTTATGCAGGTGTTTTTTTTGAGTTATGATTGCCCGTGTCTGTGCATTTTCCAGCCTCACAAAAAGAGATTCGTCACCAAATGCAGAAAACAGAGGTTGAACGATTGCTCCGATTTTTAGGACTCCGAGAAATGAAAAATACAATTCAGGTAACCGATCCATAAAAAGACATACTCTGTCCTCATTTCTGATACCAAGTCCTCTAAGGAATGTGCCAATGGTATTACTTGCAAGCCGGATATCATTAAAAGAATAAGATTTCCCCACACCATCAAATCCCTCATATCTTAACGCTATTTTATCAGAATTCCCCGATAGGCAAATCCGGTCAGAGCAGTACCAACCTATATTTATTATGTCCCCTTGCTTGTGTCCGAGTTCCTTTTCAGAAACAGACCAGTCAAAATTCTTAGTTTTTTCTTCGTAAGAACCTATATTTGACATATATTAACTTGAATTACCTAACTGCGATATTATACAAGATATAACAAATTTTTAGTGTTTAAGTCCTGAAAACGTATTTTAGTAATCTTTTTAAAGAAAAATCTTTAATTACTGATAAGTTTAAATGCTAAAAAATATTTGACAAGCAATATATAAAGATCCTTGATTGACCAAATTTTTTTTATCAACTTAATTTTAAAATATTATTTTTGTTACCATTAGTAAGATCAGTTTAAAAAAGAATAAAAATATTTCAACGATTATTTATCAGTTTTCTCAAATGGCAGGTTAATGTTATTTAATTCACTTGAATTTGCAATATTTTTACCAATAGTATTTTTAATCTATTGGTTTGTTTTTAATAAAAATCTGAAGTTACAGAATGTTATATTATTACTCGCCAGTTATTTTTTCTATGGTTGGTGGGATTGGCGATTTCTATTCTTATTAGTTTCAATTTCTGTCTTTAATTATTTTATTGGGATAAATATTGACAAAAATGAATTAAACAAAAAAAATAAAATTTGGCTGATAACAGGTTTGATAATAAATATTGGAATTCTTGGTGTTTTTAAATATTATAACTTTTTTATTGACAGTTTTATTGATTTAGTATCTCTGGCTGGTTATAATTTGCCAAGATCATCTACGAGGATAATACTTCCTCTGGGAATAAGTTTCTATATTTTTCTGTCTTTAAGCTATATTATAGATATATTTAAGAAAAATCTTACAGCAAATAAAAATCTTATTGAGGTATTACTTTCGTTAAGTTTCTTCCCGATAATTCTTGCAGGCCCCATTCAACGTCCTTCGTTACTGCTCCCTCAGATTGTTAAAAGACGAGAGTTTAAATATGACCAATCCGTTGATGGATTAAGGCAAATCCTTTGGGGTTTATTCGTAAAGATTGTAGTTGCAGATGAATTGGCACCTCATGTTGATAATATCTTCTTGAATTTTTCAAATTATTCCGGTAGTACATTATTAACAGGAGCTATTTTTTATAGTATTCAGATTTATGCTGATTTCTCAGGATATTCCAATATAGCAATAGGGACAGCAAAGCTTTTCGGATTTGACATAATGCGTAATTTTGCTTATCCTTATTTTTCAAGAGATATAACAGAATTCTGGAAAAGATGGCATATTTCTTTGACAACATGGTTCAGAAACTATATATTTTTGCCATTATCATTTACTATTTCATGGAGGATAAAAGGAGAGAGAGTATTCTTTATCAAAACAGAATTTTTTATCTATTTAGTAGCTAGTGTAATAACCTGGGCTTTAACTGGTCTATGGCATGGCGCCAACTATACTTTCATAATATGGGGGATGATTCATGGTTTTTTTCTGATTCTTTATCAATGGCAGAGAAAGCCAAGAAAGAGGCTATTTAAGAAAGCAGGGATAAACAATGACCATTCTTTAGTAATAATTATTGAGACAATTATTACCATGATTATTGTTATGTTTGCCTGGATTTTTTTTAGAGCCAGGAGCATACACGATGCATTTGCTTATATAGCAGAGATGGTTTCTCCATCACTTTTAAAATTTCCACAAATACATCCATTAAAAATCGCAATATTGATTTCACTTTTTATTTTTGCTGAGTGGATACAACGAAAGAAAGAACATGCTTTGCAGATTGAAAACATTAAGAATAGGTTTTTAAGATGGGGAATATATTATTTGATTGTCTTCCTGATTCTGTTATATGGTGGCGGGAAACAAGAATTTATTTATTCTCAATTTTGAGCCATGAAGAGGTTTAATTTTAAAGTATTAGCGTTTTTACTACCAATAATTATTATTGGTGGACTTATGGAATTTATGTTAAGGCAAATGCCAAACGTTTATCGCTATAAGAGTAACTATTTAGATAAAAATTCCAATAATATTGAAGTGCTGTTTTTAGGAAGTTCGCATTCCTTTTTCGGGCTAAATCCTGTTTACACTAAAAAAAGAAGTTTTAATGCGAGCCACGTTTCACAGACTCTCGATTATGATCTCTTGATACTAAAAAAGTATGAGAATAAATGGTCAGATTTGAAATATATTGTTTTACCAATTTCATTTTTTTCTCTCTTTGAAAAAATGGAATCATCAAAAGAAGCATGGCGAGCAAAGGATTACTGCATATATTTTAAAATTCAATCTTCAAAATATCTTCCTTATTATACAGAAATGTTAAGTGGGCAATTATTAACAAATTTTAAAAGATTGTACTCTTATTATTGGAAGAAATCTGACAATATTGCCTGTACAGAATTAGGATGGGGAACTTCTTATAATTCAAAATACTCCAAGAATTTAATCGAATCAGGAAAAGAGGCTGCTAAAAGGCATAGAATAACTGACGATCAGTATTTTGAAGAAATGACCTTAGTGCTTGATTCAATTATTGGTTTTTCAAGAAAGTATAAAATCGAATTAATTTTATTCACACCACCCGCATTTGAATCTTACAGAGATAATTTGGATCAAGGTCAAATTAATAGAACTACTCAGACAGTCATCAACAAAGTAAATAAGTGTAATAATTGTTCCTACTTTAATTTTCTTGAAGATAAATCCTTTATACGCAGTGATTTCTATGATGCTGACCATATGAATGAATTTGGAGCTAAAAAGTTGACTTTGAAAATAGACAGCATTATTGAGAGTAAACAAAAAAACCTGTGCCTACACAATGGAATTTAAGTCACTCCTTCCCAATTTAAGATAACTTTTCCGCAATCGCCTTTCTCCATGACATCGAAACCCTTCTGGAAATCATCGATAGAGAAATGGTGGGTAATAACCGGATTTAAGTCTATTCCGCCTATTATCATTTGTTCCATCTTGTACCATGTTTCCCACATCTCCCGTCCATAGATACCTTTTATTGTTATTGCTTTGAAAATAATATCACTCCATGGGACTTCGAAATTTGAAGGCAGGATTCCAAGTAATGAGATACTGGAGCCATTATACATATTATTTAGCATTTCCACGAATGCCTTTGGAGATCCTGACATCTCAAGACCTATGTCGAAACCTCTCATCCCCAGCTTCTTAACAGCATCTGAGATTTTTTCCCCTTTTGATGGATTGACAGTAAGAGTAGCTCCCATCTTTTTCGCGATTTCAAGACGGGAATCACTAAGGTCGCTGGCAACAATAAATCTTGCACCGGCAAATTTAGCTATTGCAACGGCCATACTGCCAATTAGACCCGATCCGGTAATCAAAACATCTTCACCAATTAATGGAAATGATAAAGCAGTATGGGTTGCATTTCCGAAGGGATCCATAATTGCTGCCCAGTCATCAGGAATCCTGTGATCAAGAGGGATCACATTTTGGGCAGGTATCTTTACATATTCTGCGAATGATCCATCGATATTAACTCCGATTCCCACAGTGTTTTCACAGACATGCTCTTTTCCACGGCGACAATTGCGACAATGACCACAAGCTAAATGTCCTTCTCCTGTAACTCTTTCACCAATTTTGAGGTTGGCTACTCCCGCACCCATCTTTTCTATGTATCCCATGTACTCATGACCAATTATCATTGGAGTCCGGATTGTTTTTTGCGACCATGCGTCCCACTCATAAATATGAAGATCCGTACCGCAAATTGCAGATTTTTTGACTTTTATTATAACATCATTAAGGCCTGGTTCAGGAACAGGGACTTCCTGCATCCATAATCCTTTTTCGGGTCTGGCTTTAACAAGTGCTTTCATCTTCTTCATAAAGACGTAATTTAATAAGCTTATTTTTTTAATGATTTTCTTCGTTTACCCCGGCCCCAGGGGGAGCGAAGAAAATCAATTTACTTCCCTTGAGGATGGAGTAAATAAATTGATTTTCAAGCGACCTTGGCTGAGATGTTATCTGTTGCTTATCCTCTTTTAAATTTAATTCTGCTAAATTAATACAAATCTACTGCACAAAACCTGATTTTCGTTATAGTATTATATGTAATCACGTTTGTCTATATTTGCAATTACGTTAACCGGTTTAACCATTATATGGAACAAGTACGAGTACGTTTTGCCCCAAGTCCTACCGGCCCATTGCATATCGGAGGTGTAAGAACCGCTCTTTACAACTATCTTTTTGCAAAAAAGAATGGTGGGATTTTTATTTTACGGATCGAAGATACAGATCAGGGTAGATTCGTTGAGGGAGCAGAAGAATATATTATGGAATCACTTAAGTGGTGTGGAATAGTTGTCGATGAAGGGATCAGAGAGGGAGGAAATTATGGCCCTTATCGCCAGAGTGACCGAAAAACAATATACAGGCAATATGCAGATATCCTTGTAGATAAAGGTGATGCCTATTATGCCTTTGATACTTCAGAAAAACTTGAAACTCTTAGAGCCAAATCTGAAAAAGCAGGGAATACATTTATTTATAATGCTGAAGTAAGAAAAAGACTGATTAACTCAGTCTCCTTAAAAGAAACAGAATGGCATGAAAAACTAGGCAAAGGAGAGCCTTATGTTATCCGCTACAAGATGCCACATAATGAAGATATCCATTTTGATGACATTATACGCGGACACATTGTTGTAAATACCGGCACCCTCGATGATAAGGTTTTATTCAAATCGGATGGCTTACCTACATATCATCTGGCAAACATTGTGGATGATCATCTGATGGAAATAAGCCATGTAATCCGTGGGGAAGAATGGCTCCCTTCATTGCCGCTTCATATTTTGTTATACAGGTCTTTCGGCTGGGAATCCCCTCTTTTTGCCCACCTGCCCTTGCTGCTGAAGCCTGATGGAAAAGGTAAATTAAATAAACGCGATGGTGATAAAATGGGATTCCCTGTATTTCCTCTTTTCTGGCCATATGGCGAAACAGCTAAAGGCTTCCGTGAGGAAGGATATTATCCTGAAGCGTTTGTTAATATGCTTGCATTGTTGGGATGGAACCCGGGAACGGAACAGGAAATATTTTCGATGGAAGAGCTTGTAAAAGCCTTTTCAATTGACAGAGTAGGTAAGTCTGGTTCACGGTTTGATCCTGAAAAGGCAAAGTGGTTTAATCACCAATATCTTAAAAACAAGACTAATACACAGCTGGCAATTGAATTCAGAGAGTTTTTGAGACCGCATGGTTATCATGTTGATATTGTTAGACTTGAAGCTCTTGTAGAACTGGTGAAAGAAAGAGTAAGTTTTGTAAAAGACATCTGGGAGCAGACCGATTTCTTTTTTAAGGCTCCTGAAACTTATGATCAGGAAGTTGTTAAAAAAAGATGGAAAGAAAATTCTGCTTCTCTTCTTAAGGAGTTAAGATCATTACTCGACAAAATGACAGACTTATCTGTTGGAAAAACAGAACCAGTTGTTAAAGACTGGATTGAGAATAATGGCTATAACACAGGAACAATAATGAATGCTCTAAGACTTGTAATTGTTGGAGCATCAAGGGGCCCACATATGTTTGATATTATCAGCTGGATAGGAAAAGAAGAGACACTAAAACGGATCGATAAAGGTCTTTCTGTAATCGGTAAATGAAAGTGATGAACTTACCACAGCCTGGGGACTATATTAATATGCACACACATAATGGAAAACCTGCTGCAGGTATTTTTATCATTGAAAGTCTGATGGCGCATGAAGGAAGATTGCCAGAGGATGTTTCAGGAGAAACATACACTTATGGTATACATCCATGGTTCCTTAATGAAAACAATCATAAACAACAAATAATCTCTGTTGAAAACATAGTCAGTCACCCAAATATAATAGCCATAGGTGAAGCCGGATTTGACAAACTCCGTGGACCTTCCCCTGAGCTACAACGAAGTATCTTTGATAAGCAAGTTGCTATAGCTGAAGCACACCGGAAACCGGTTATTATTCATTGTGTCAAAGCCTGGGATGAGCTTTTGTCAGCACAAAAAAATTTAAAGCCCCAGACACCCTGGATGATTCATGGGTTTAGGGGTAGTGTTAAATTGGCAAAACAGTTATTATCAAAGGGGATGCATCTTTCTTTCTGGTTTGATTTTGTTATGAGATCTGAATCGGCAGAACTTTTAAAGAGTCTTCCTCCCGACAGGATATTTTTAGAGACTGACGGTGCTGATATAGATATAAGAACCATTTATGGGAAAGTTGCTAAGGATCTGGACATGTCGGTTGATAAGTTAAAATCAATTGTTCTGTCAAATTTTAATGATTTTTTTTATGTCTGATTGGCTAACACGAACTCAATTACTTCTGGATGATGAGAAGTTGAAGAAACTTAAAAATGCTAATGTACTCGTTGTAGGTTTAGGTGGAGTCGGTGCTTATGCAGCAGAGATGATCTGCAGGTCGGGAATAGGATCGATGACTATTGTCGATGGGGACCATATCCATCCTACAAACAGGAACAGACAGTTACCCGCACTTAAAAGCACAGAAGGCCTGGCAAAGGCCGAGGTAATGGGGCATAGAATAATGGACATTAACCCTGATATCAAACTCACTGTTATCCAGGAATTTATAAAGGATGAAAGAATGGCAGAGGTTTTAGATAAGGGTTTTGATTATGTTGTTGATGCTATTGACACTCTGTCTCCAAAAATATTTCTCATATATCACAGTATGCAAAGAAAGTTTCCTGTGGTAAGCTCGATGGGAGCAGGTGGGAAATTTGATCCGACAAAGGTAACCGTTTCCGATATTTCAGAAACTACTGATTGTTCGCTGGCCCGGATTTTAAGAAAAAGGCTGCATCGGATGGGGATCAGAGAAGGATTCACTGCTGTTTATTCTCCTGAAGCTATTGACAAAAGTAAGGTTGTTGCAACAAATGGTGAACACAATAAGGCATCAATAGTCGGGACAATTTCATATATGCCTGCAGCTTTTGGTATAGCCTGTGCATCAGTAGTGATACGCGATCTGGCAGGCATCTCAAGGTAAAACACCAATTTAATTAGTAAAATTATTTAATCAGAAAATCAAAAATGAAATGAGACTCTTTGATGGAAAGAAACCCCCGGATCTTCAAATAATATTACTGGCCCTGATCAGTGTTTCAATTCATCTCCTTGTAATAAATAATCTTGAATATCACAGAGATGAGCTGCTCTATTTTTCTCTTGGTTTACATCCTGCTGCAGGTTATGCTACTGTACCTCCAATGATAGGCTGGATCGCCTGGCTGATGGAAAACCTGTTCGGCTATTCGGTTTTTGCGGTACGTCTTTTCCCTGCGCTGTTAAGCGGAGCGATGATATTCCTGGCGGCATCGATGGCAAAAGAACTGGGAGGTTCAGGATATGCCTCTTTTCTAGCTGCACTAGGACTTTTAATATCAAATTTTTTCTTGCGTTCATTTTCCCTTTATATGCCTGTATTTATGGAAATTTTTCTTTGGACATTATGCATATTTTTGATTATAAAGTACATAAATTCAAAAAAGGACAAGTTTCTCATAATATTTGGTGTAATTACCGGTATTGCATTTCTCAATAAATATCTTGTAGGTCTGCTCTTTGCCGGACTAATCGTTATAATACCTTTTACAAAATACAGGGAAGTTTTCAGGAAAAAAATGTTCTGGGCAGGTTTAGCTGCAGGATTTGTAATATTCCTGCCAAACTTTATCTGGCAGCTATCAAAAGGATTTCCGGTTTTCCATCATATTACAGAACTTTATAACACACAACTGGTCCATATGAATGTCCCCTTATTTCTTAAAGAACAGTTGTTAATGCCGATTACAGGGACTGTTTTTACTATAGCAGGGCTCATTTTTTTTCTTTCAAACAAAAAGATTAAAAAATTCAGATTTCTCGGATTTTTATCACTTTTCATAATTGCAGGTCTTATGATTCTAAAGGGGAAAAGTTATTATACTTTAGGGATATTTCCTCTATTGATTATATCAGGAGCTGTAGCATATGGACATTGGATTAAAAAAGCATGGTTAAGGGTAATATTTCCGATAATTCTGGTACTGCTGACACTTCCTGTAATTCCATTTGGCATACCCATATATAATCAAGCTGGATTAATAAAGTACTTTAAAGCGCTTGATGAAAAATACAGAATCAATGCCGGCAGAAGATTTGAAGATGGATCAATACATTCATTACCACAGGATTATGCTGACATGCTGGGGTGGGAGGAGTTGACATCTATTACGAACAAGGCATACAAGATGATAGGGGATAAAAAAGCAAGTTTTATCTATTGCGAAAATTACGGACAGGCAGGTGCGATTACTATTATTGGTAAACGATATGGTCTACCGGAAGCAGTAAGTTTTAATGAGAGTTTTCGGTACTGGATACCTGAAAAGTTTAATCCAGATATTACATCATTAATATATATAAATCACCAACTGGGTGGAGACATTCAAAGGCTGTTTAATAAAATCACGCTTATAGGTAAAATATCGAATCCTGATGCCAGGGAATATGGTGCTGAGGTTTATCTATGTGAATATCCAAAGATTAGTTTTAATGAATTTTGGGCCAGTCGGTTAAGAAATCTTTGATTTGACAGCATATCCCATATACATAATTTGAGTGCTCCTGCTTTCGATCATAATAAATTTTTTACCAAATTCTTCATAAGTCAACTCTCCAATTGCTCTTTTGTTTAGATACCGGAGCATTTTCAGATATGAAATATTTGGTTTTATTCCTCTGTGTTCTTTCCAGACCAATTGATTTTCTTTTAATAAAGAACTTATTTCATCAGGTTTAATAAACATTTCCCAAACATGAAGATTAGGAGGCATTATGGCCCATCGTTTCCAGTCCTGCAGTATTTTTATAACGCTTAATTTGCTGAAATATGTCCGATTGAAAGTATCGTATATAAAAATTCCTCCGTTTGTCAAGACACGTGATATTTCAGAAATTACTTTTGGCAAATCATGAACATGTTCAAGTACATCACAGCAAAAAACCGAATCAAAAGAATTATTCTGAAATGGCAGATTCTCGCCCGTTCCCTTCACATAATTAATTTTCAGGTTGTTATCTTTTGCATGTTTTATAGCATTGTTCAATGATTGCTCAGAAGGGTCAATTCCGGTAGTTGTAAACCCCATTCTTGCTATCTCTTCTGATAATATTCCTCCACCACATCCCACTTCAAGTACATTAATTTTTTCCGAATTAATTTTAAATTGTTTGAATATATTTTTTGCATAATCGACCCTGAAAGGATTATATAATGTTCTTATGAGATTAAGAGAGAAGTCAGTTTGCCACCATCGGTCTCCTTCCAGATTATAAATCTCGTTATTTATACGGTTGTATATTTCTTCAGAAACTTTCTGCATTTTGCTAAACTTTGCAATGTAACTTATTTGTTTATAATGAGAGAAAATCCATTTATCCCCCCATTTTTTTCATAATATGGATTTAAATTTAACTCATAGAAAACTCTTTTTACCAAACCTATTCCCATAATCCGCTCTATTCTTTTCAAAAGTATGAGTAAACGCCAAACCGGTTGACGGGAATGAAACACCTTTAATAGAAAATTTCCTGTGATAAGAAGCCATCCGGGAATTATGTATTCTTTTTCATAAAAATAAAAGTTGGGGAATCGAAATGAATAGCGTTTTGCGATTAAATGAATTTCTTCGAGACTTATTTTCTCCGGTTCAATTTTTACAGGATGCAAAAAACTGTCGTTGGTCCGATATACCCCATTTTTCATTAGCTCTTCTGCAAGTGGAGCTCCGTTATATACACGTATACCTGAAGAGACAAAAACCAAATCCCATTTCGATGCAACCTTGCCTAAAGTATTCAATGTCTTAAGCACAGTTTCCTGAGTTTCTGATGTAGCACCAAGTATAATGAACCAGGTTGCAGGAATTTTTTTCTTTTTTAGCAAGTTTGCTGTGTTTATAACGTCCTCATGTTTAAAGTCTTTAGCCAGATTTACTAGTATTTCATCACATACCGATTCAGCGCCTATATCCACTTCATTAAAACCGGCATTTTTCATAAGATCCAGAAGTTCTTCATCAACTGACGCAGGAGAAAGCCCCATAGTATGCAACCTTAGGTCAAGCTTCTTATTGATGACTTCCTTCAATACTTCCTTTGCGTGAGAGCTGGGTATATTAAAAATGCTGTCAGTAAATTCAAGGTGATTAATACCTGTTTCCCTGACAAGAATTTCTATTTCATTGGCTATTAGTTTAGGATTCCTTAAGCGATAGTGATTGCCTTCAATTTTATTGTAAGTGCAATAAGCGCACCTGAAGGCACAGCCCCTTTTTGTTTGTATTTGAATAGGAGATCCAAAACGGCGATACTGGTCAAGATTCAGATAGCGAAGTGGTTTTGGAAAAGGGAGAGAGTCTAAGTTCTGTACACGGAATGGTTCACTATCCTGAATAATTGTCTTTTCTCGGCGAATAATCAACCCTTTTAATCCATTCAGAGGCTGCTTATTTTCAATTCGTTTTACAAATTCGGGCATTACGGCTTCACCGTCACCAGGTATCGCATATTCAAGGTCAAAATAATCCAGCATTTCTTTTCCGCTGATCCCTACTGAGGGGCCACCAATAACTATGGGACCTGAGAATTCTTTCCTGCAATAATCAATAACATCATTTTTGACATCTTCTAACAAAAAATGAACCTTGTAGCCTCCTGTATCATCAATGTTTCTTATGCTTATGCCAATTACATCAGGGACGAAATTCCTGATAGAATTCTGTATATCTTCTTTACAATTTGAAGAAAAGCATAAATCGAGAAAACAGACCTTGTGATTTCCATTTGTTTCCAGAACAGTCGCTATGTAACACAGTCCAAAAGGTATGACGGGCCATGGGTGCTTGAATCTGTTGGAGTTTATTAGCAATACCTTAGCCATAATTAAAAAATCGATTCCCCCCAGTTAACACTAATTGCATATTCCATGCATTTTTTGAATATTTCGTAGGTAAATTTCGGAGGTTGCATATTATCTGTTAAACTGTCAGTATTTTCCCTTTCGAAAATTCTGTTATCGGATAAATAAGGGCGGTACGGTTCCATAAAACGATCAAACAGTTCTTCAGCAGGATTACGTAAAACATTGTCTGCCGATCTGCCATAAATAATCTCCACACCTTTAATCTTCATAAATTGTTCATTATAGACGGATACCATCTCCAGCTTTGTATGAGAATTATTTGTCAGATGATAAATTCCGCCCGCAGATGCATTGGCAATTATCTTCATAGTGGCATTAACGAAATAATCAACCGGGATGATGTTAAGAGCGCCTTCCTTAGGTAAAAATATTCTAAGGGGTAAAAAAAGGTAACCTTCTTCATCAAGGAATATTCCATATTTTTTAGATTTCTTCCCATCATTATTCTTTATATCATTCAGATAAATTTCACTGATATATTTTACCGATTGAATAGGAAAATATAAAGCATTAAACCTGAGAGAACGGCCCGTACGCGAATCACCGTAAACAACAGATGGCCGGATTATTGTGAAAGGGATGGAATTCTTTTTGCAGAATGCAGCAATAATGTTTTCAGCCAATGCTTTGCTTTCTTCATATACATTTATGAAATCAGTAGATGATGAAAGATATTCTTTGCATACAGTAACATTTGCTCCTGCAACATATGCCGTACTTATATAATGAAAAAACTTCACACCGGCATTATCTGCAAATTCAAGAATACCTTGCAGACTGTTCACATTTGACTTAAAAACTATGTCCCGCTTTCGTTCCGTAAAACTTGTATCTGAAGCACAATGGATGATCTGCTCTGTATTAGCGCATAGATTCTTATATTCCGCTTCCGGCATGCCAAGCATCGGTTTAAGAAAATCAATTTCCACTAACTCCAGTTGACCTCCTGATTCTTCAATTCCAAACCATCGTAAAAGCCTTGAGATTCTTTCCTTTAAAGAATTTTCCTTATTTGAACGGCCAAGTACTGTGATCCTATAACCTTCTGAAATTAAGGAAGCCATAAGATGGCTGCCTAAAAACCCGGTAGCTCCGGTTAAGGCTATTGTTGATTTTTTTTCGAATGACAAAACAAAAGGTTTTAATTATGAATATAGCAAGTTCTCTTTTCTGCAGAATCCCTGGTACAAAACATACGGGTGACCTTTTACTGTACCGGGTTTTATTGAATACTCATCAACTAATGTATTAGCTTCTGTTGCTGCCACACGTATTCTATTAATCTCCTCCGCGTCATTATAATTAAAGAAATAATCATATTCAAAAATGCATCTTTTCCCATTATCTATAGGAGTTATGAAACCGAAATCATTGTCAATATGATGCTTTTCAGCAATAAGTCTGAACTTATCGTTGAGCTCATTAACTAAAACATTATCTATTGGTAAATAAATCAGTACTGGTAAAAAAGGTTTTTTACGACCTAATTTGGTGCTCATTATCCTGTACATATTCAGCCAGACCAGATCGGTCATTTCCTCCTGTGAGAAAAGTTTTTCAAAGAATGGCCTTAATTCCTGATCAATTTCCTGTGAATACAAAGAAGGGGAAGGAGAAAGTGCAGTCTCTAAAAGATCAGCGAAGCTTTTAATCCGCAAATAAGAATAAGGTTCATCATCCGACAGTTCTCTGATCATGTCCAGCCACTGAGCTGATTTTAACGATGGTAATCCAAGGTAAAGTGCTCTGAACAGACGCTGATCAAAGAAAGGGAATCCCATTTCACATATAGAGCGGATTGAATATTTATCTCCGACAACAACAACAAGATAAGGTATGCCTAATTTATTAATAAATATGTCCTTTATTTCAGAGGCTGATTTTTTAGTAGGAGAGAGAAATACAGATATATATTCAGCTCCGACGATTCCTAAAGCAAGCCCGATATGCCTGACTGAACAATCTTTTATAAAATCAAGGGCACTATCAAGAGTCTGAAAAGGTACAAGAATTCCACTTTCGTCATTTGTAACAGGATGAAGTTTAATGTTAGCCGATACACAAATACCAGGTGAATTTTTATGTTGCAGATTCTTATATGAGTAAAGATTTGGGGAAGAAGTATCATTTAAACTAAAAAAGGAACCCTCTTTATCAACAAATTCTGCGTCAATAAAATTATCAGCATTTATCCCATAGGTTGTAGAAAAGGTTGACATTATTCCTGAGCACATAATATTGGCACAAACAAGGGCTGCGGGTTCTGCCGCATTTATTCTGAATCCTCTTTTCTGGGCTTGCTTCTGAAGATCAAATGCAGCCACACCCGGACCTACTTTTACAAGCCAGTTCTTCTCATCAAATTCGATTGTTTTCATTCTGTTAAGGTCGATAATAGCTCCTTCATTTATAGCAAACCCCAGAAGATTCTGACCATTGCCACGAATAGTATAAAAGATTTTATTTTTGTTAAATAGTTTTACAAGAGAAGCAATTTCTTCCTTTGTATCTGGCATTACAACATAATCAGGAATTTTGGGTTCAGAGATAGGACTAAGATCGTGAGAATATGTTACTCTGATTGCTTCATCGTTAGTTGCCCAGTCAGTACCTACAATTTTTTTAATTTCCGAAAGTATACTGTCATCTTTTGACGGTTTAATTTTCCCATCGTTTTTTACAAAAGTTTCTATATGATTTTTTAATGCCTCCATAACTTTTGTAGGACGCATCTCATTGAGGAAGTAACACTGGTAATCACATTTGCCGCACAAATCACAACTTTCTGCAATCTCAACGCATTTTTCTGTCACAGAAATTTTATTTTCTGCAAGTGCTTCATAAAGTATCATTCTTCCCTGTGGGTAGAAGCTTACGAAATGTTTTTCCAACCCTGAAGCGCATACGCCACTTCCAAGAAAATCTATTTTACACATAGCATAATGACGGCAATTTCTTGCTGTTTCGTACGGTGTTTTCATATTGTCTGATTTATTGACATTATACTGTTTATATAAATATTTATTAGGTCAAGAAAATATCCGAGATTGACAAATATGGATAAAAATAACGGTTCTTAAAGAATAAAAGTTTAATATTATTTATGAAAAATATTAATAGGTATTCGCGAAGATTTTTTGAGATGATCAGCGAAAATCTTTGTAATCTGCGGGAGAATTCTTCTTTTTGATTTCCCGGTGAGCCAAAGGATCTTTACAGGATAATAATTATGTTGAATTATTTTCCTTATAAAAATATTTCAAATCTAAAGGCAGACAACATATCCGCAATCTTATTTCAGTTAATCATAAGGTTTATGTCTTGAATAAACTTAGAATAAAATTTTGGTATCAAAAGACCTTATTTTTCACATAAAAATGATGGCCATAAGAAATTTAAACATTTTCCATATCCCCGTCTTATTATAATTTCTTAACTTGTATGAATAATTGGCTGATCTGTAACTTAACAAATCTTAAAATGAGAATTCTTATTACCGGATTTGTTGTATTTGTGATCTGGTGCTTTATTTCCGCATGGCTTTATAACGACAAGCTCTTGCCTGCAATGAAAAAACCGGTCACGGTACAGACAATTTCTGAATCACAGACTAATGTGGCAGATTCTTTAATGAAACTTAAAGCATTGATGCCTAAGGAACTTCTGATCTACTTTGAATTTAATGATGCGAAATTCAAAACTGATCCGCTAACCGACAAAAGCATTGCTGAGTTTAAAGCATGGCTTGATAAATATTCCGGATCGATGCTCTCAGTTATCGGGAATACTGATCTGGTGGGAACAGATGAATATAATAAGGCTCTTGGACTGAGAAGAGCTTTGGTCGTAGCTAAGTACCTTCAGGAAAAGGGGATAAATTCCGGCAGAATTATTACTGAATCGCGAGGGAAAAGTAAGCCAATAGCAGACTATCTTACCTCAGAAGGAAGAGCAAAAAACCGAAGAACAGAAATTTCAATAAAAATGCAATAACATGATACAATTATTAATACAACTCACACAGACTGTTACAGGGGCTGTTATTACAATAGTAGCATTACTCCTGGTTGCAGTAATCATCGGGTATTTTACAGCATGGATCTATGCAAAGTCAGTTTATACTCCGGTAATTAAGGGCCTTGAGGCAGACAAAAACGAACTAAATAAACAGGTTGCCGGATTAAAAGAAGATGTAAGTAGTCTTAACAGGAAGGTTGATAAGCTGAATGATAAAATTGGCAAGCTTGAGGAAGAGCTAACCGAAAAGGATAAGGAGATAAAAAAGCTTAATAAGCAAAAGAAATAGTATAAAATTGCATGCTTGTATTTTGTTTGTATACCTTATAAAAAGTAATAATTTACTTAATGTGTGGGGATTCATTATTTTTGTCTTCCGACAAAAATAATTCCTGATTAGTATTTATTTTTATTTATAATTGATTACCCACCAGTGATAATATGTATGAATGATGTGGTAATTACTTTCAAAACATTTTTGAAACAGTTTTATTAAATCTTAAAAGAAACAGTTTCATTTAGTTAAACAAGTGAAAGAATGCCTTTTAATTTTTTAAATAACCAAAATTAAGTTCCATGTATCAAAAACTCAAATATATCCTAATAACAATAATGTTTATGCTGACATTTTGTAACAAAGGATCATTTGTCTCAATTCGTGATACATTATCTCTTAACGGATCGTGGCAGTTTGCATTAGATACAGCAAAGGTTGGCATTAAAGAGAAGTGGTATTCCCGGACTCTTCCCGATTCTGTGAAATTGCCGGGCACACTTGATGAAAACAGAAAAGGGATTCCAAATACCAACAGGCTGGAGACCATGAGGCTTTCCCGTGAATTGATGTATGCAGGAATGGCATGGTACCAAAAGACAATGGTTATCCCGGAAAACTGGAAAGGGCGGGGAATCAGGTTAATAATGGAGAGAACCAAACCAACACGGGTTTGGGTTGATGCTGTTCTGATCGGCAGCAGCAACGATATTCTGACAGCACAGTATTACGATCTGACAAATCACCTTACTCCCGGGAAACATGTACTTACAATTCTTGTGAATAATGATAACAAGTCCGTTCCGGTGGGAGTAACCGGCTCACATGCATGGACCGAACACACACAGAGCAACTGGAATGGAATTATCGGTAAATTTTTTCTTGAGGCATATAATCCAATTCACATTGAAGCAGTTCAGGTTTATCCCGACATTGTCCTGAAGAAAATTACAGTTAAGGTAAAGATATCTAATCCTGAGGGAAATGCTGAAAACACGAAACTGATACTAAAGGCTGATGCATGGAATACTGATGTAAAACATAACGTTCCCCCGGAGTCATTTCCTGTTGAACTTAAAAAAGGTGAAAATACGATTGAACTCACATACAGCCTGGGCAGTAAGACACTGTTTTGGAGCGAGTTTAATCCTGCCTTATACAAACTGGCCGTCACTTTAAAGGAGGAAAAGATATTGGATAATACAACTCTTGATTTTGGTATGCGTAAGTTTTCCACTCAGGGAACACAGTTTACAATAAACGGCACAAAAACATTTCTTCGCGGCAAGCACGATGCTTGTGTTTTTCCTTTAACCGGTTATCCTCCTATGGATGTTGAAGCCTGGCAAAAAGTATTCCGGATTGCAAAATCATACAATATCAATTTCTACCGTTTCCATTCGTGGACACCACCGCTTGCCGCTTTTGAAGCTGCAGATATTGAAGGCATGTATCTTCAGCCGGAATTGCCTTTCTGGGGGGCATTCAGTAAAAACAGGAATTCCGATTTAAATACTTTTCTACTTAAAGAAGGTGACCATATTCTTGAGACTTATGGGAATCATGCATCCTTTGTAATGTTTGCTTTGGGAAATGAGCTTTCAGGCGATTTTAATGTCATGAAAGAATTTTTAAATCATTTTAAATCGGGGGACAGTCGTCATTTAATGGCCTATGGATCAAATAATTATCTGGGTTTTAGGGGACAGGCTGAGGGTGAGGATTATTATGCCGCCTGCCGTGTCGGAGCCGATAAAGATACAACTTACAGGACCCATATCCGTGGCTCATTCTCATTTGCCGATGCAAACCAAGGAGGTTATATTAATGGTCGCTATCCATCTACCAGTCTGAACTATTCAGGTGCCATTTCAAAATGCACTGTTCCGTCTATCGGTACTGAGATTGGCCAGTATCAGATTTATCCCAATTATGAAGAGATAAAGAAATATACAGGTATTATGAAGCCCTGGAATTTTGAAGTCTTCAGGGAACGACTTAAAGAGAATAACCTGAGCGATCAGGCTATGGATTTCTTCAGGGCTTCCGGTGCATTAAGTGCAATTTGTTATAAGGCTGATATTGAGATGGCAATGAGAACACCCGAGTTTGGAGGTTTCCACCTGCTCGATCTTCAGGATTTCCCGGGACAGGGAACTGCATTAGTGGGTCTTCTCGATGCATTCATGGATAGCAAAGGAGTTATAACTCCCGAGGAATTCGGTCATTTCTGTAACAGGGTAGTTCCTTTGGTTATTATGGAAAAATATTGCTGGACGAACAATGAACAATTCAGAGGAAAAATCCAGGTGGCAAATTATTCCGAAAATTCATTAAAAGCGCAACCTGTAAAATGGGAACTTAAAAATGCAAGGGATGAAATAATTTTCCAGAGTGAAGAAGTAGTTAATATTTTACAAGGGGGATTAACAAATATTGGATCTCTTCATATTGATCTTTTGGGGTTTTCCAAGGCAGAAAAACTGACTCTTTCAATCTTTCTTGAAGGAACACATTATGAAAACTCGTATCCTCTCTGGGTTTACCCATCTAATGTAGATACAAAAGTACCCGGTAACATCCTTGTATCAAAAAAGCTGGATAGAACCACTCTTTCAAAACTTACAGACGGTGCTATGGTATTATTATTCCCGGATTTTAATGAAATAAGAGATCTTTCAGTAGGAGGATTGTTTACCCCCGATTACTGGAATTTCCGTATGTTTAAGAGCAACTCGGAATCAAATAACAAACCGGTCTCACCTGGTACAATGTCGATTCTTACAAATCCTGATCTGCCTTTATTTAGTGATTTTCCAACAGAATTTCATACAAACTGGCAGTGGTGGCCTATTGTTAAAAACAGTCGACCGTTTATTCTGGATAATACACCTAAAAGCTATCGCCCTATTGTTCAGGTGGTTGATAATATTGAAAGGAACCATAAGCTGGGATTAATCTTTGAGTTTGCAATCGGGAAAGGCAAATTACTGGTATGTATGTCCGACCTTAAAGTTATCCAGGATAAACCGGAGGGGAGACAGTTATACAGCGCTATTCTTAAATATATGTCGTCGGATAAATTCAATCCGTCCCAAACTCTCAGCCCAGCGGAGCTTGTTGCATTATTTTCATCTCCTTTAATGAGAGGAAAATAATGTTATCCGGTTGAAAGGGTCTTAGTCCTTTATAGCGGTCTTGCTTGCAGAATCTTATTCCTGAAATAAATTTTGACTATGAAAAAACCTGCAATCTTCTTTTTTGTGGTAATGATAACTGTCTATTTATCAACTTCCGTCTATTCTCAGGATCTTAAGATAGCCGGTAAATCCCTGCAAGACAGTTCTGTCAGTTATAAAGACGGCATATATGAAGGGATATCACGGGCAAAATACGTCAACGAGCCTTACTGGGGCAGTGTACATTTAACACTTAAAAACGATTTGTTCACTGAAATCAGTTTTGTAATCAGAGATTCGAATCTCCATGAAACTTTCGATGAGAATTATGAGAAGCACTTTGAAGGGAATCCGGTTTATATTCAACAAAGTAGAAACGATTGGAAAGGTGTTCAGACATATCTGAAAGAACTTAAGAGAACCCAGGACATTGACAAAATTAATGCAATATCGGGAGCAACATGGTCATTTAATATCTTCAGGGCATCGGTAAATAAAGCATTGGAAAATGCAAAGTAAAAAGTATTGATACTCTGGCATCATAATTGTGGGTAAAACAGCAGAATCAATATCCCGGATTATGGACAGATGCATTTTTAAAAAAAGTACCGGAGCGGTATTCCTTCTGGCAATATTATTTATTTCGGGTTGTACAAAGCTGATACCTAAGGAAAACGGATATCTCGAAGGAGTTATAACTATAGGTCCGATTTGCCCGGTTGAGAGAATTCCTCCGGATCCCGCTTGTTTGCCAACTGCCGAAACTTATAAAGCGTATCCGGTAAGCGTATTTACCTCAGACGGGAAGATAAAAATAGCACAACTGAATCCGTCACTTGATGGCACCTTCAGCAGTGAGCTACCTCCAGGAAATTACCTGGTTGTTCTTGAAACAGGAAAAAATAACATTGGTGGAAGCAATCTGCCTGCTGTTGTTTCAATAAGTTCACGGGGGGAAACCTCACTTAATATAGATATTGATACCGGTATAAGGTAACAGGGAATAAAACATCTACCCCACTTGTCTGTTACATATATCAGGATTATTATTATAAGGTATTCACGAAATTTGAAGTGCTGACGAGTTGAGAATTTATTCAATATTTTCTCTCAGGTATAGACTATTTTTGAAAATGAAAAGGTTTTTATTTCTTTCCCTTTTATATCTGATTACATTTTCTGCATCGGCACAAAAGGTTTCAATGCAAGTATTACAGACAAAAAACTCGAGCTTAACATCCTGGCAGATTATTGATAATCAGAATATAACAGCCTTCCCCGGTAATAATTATTTACAAAATGATTCTGTTACCTTCAGCCTTGAGGCAAATAAGTATTATTTTCTTAAGATCTCTGTTGCAGAGATTAATAATCCCGATACAAGTTTATATTCACTTATCCTGAATGGTGAACCCATCTTGTTTATTAAATCAGATATAGGAACTGGTGATCATTTATTTCCTTTTTTCACAGGCATACGATCCGTCAATGCAAAGATAACTGGTGGTACGAATGCAGTCATTTCTGATTTTCCTTGGCAGGTTTATTATATTTCAGGGAGTTTTCAGTGCGGAGGTTCGATAATCAATGGTAACTGGGTTGTCACGGCTGCCCATTGTACTAAGAACAACTCCGGAGGTTCAATTCTGGCATCTGATATGTTTGTAAAAGTAGGTGCAAATAACCCAGCCAATGTTCTTGATGGTAAAACATATTCTGTAAGTGAAGTAATAGTTAATGAAGGGTATAATAGTCAAACCCTTATAAATGACATAGCACTTCTAAAATTAAAAGACACTATTAATTATTTAAATGCAACTCCAATTAACCTTATAACTGCAGCTGATGTTGCTGCGGGTGCTACCGTTCCCGGTGTTATGTCCTGGGTAACAGGATGGGGGCTGACCCATGTTAATCCGGATGTTCTTCCGACCAGTTTGCAAAAAGTCCAACTGCCTGTTGTTTCTAATGCACAAGCCTCTACAGCCTGGGATTACATACCTTCAACTGATATCATGGCGGGTTATCTTAACGGTAATAAAGATGCATGTAATGGAGATAGTGGTGGACCATTGGTAGTTCCGGTTTCAGGAGAATACAAACTAGCAGGAATTGTCAGCTGGGGCAGTCCCAACTGCAATACCTACGGAGCCTATACCAGGGTTTCGGATTTTGAGAGATGGATTTTGAAAAATACCGGTTATGCGCCTGTTGGGGATTCAATAATTTGCCCCGGGGTTCAATCAAGTCAATATTCAATTGGTGCAATTCCAGGGGCCACTGCTTATGAATGGATATTATCGCCTGCCAGTGCCGGAGTCATTACGGGAAACGGCAGAAATGCCTCTGTGCTCTGGAATCCGGGTTTTACAGGTAAGTCAACCTTAGTCCTCAGCGCAACCATTAATAGTAGGATCTCAGACTGGTATAGACTTTATGTGGAAGTGGCACCTAACACAAAATTACTCAGTCAATCGGTCGATACAATTGTATGTGCCGGACAACCGGTTACTCTTAATATCAGTGCGGAAGGATACAATCTTATTTATAAATGGACTAAAAATGGCCAGGTTGTTCAATCAGGATCCTCGGCAAAATTTAGTATTCCAAGTACAACAATCAATGATTCAGGCGATTACAGATATGAAATATTCGGCTCCTGCGGTTCCATATTAAGCGGTGTTATAAAGCTTACTGTTTACCCGGTAACAAAAATATCTTTTATCTCACCGGATGTTGAGGTCCCGTTTGGGAATAATGTTTCTCTGGAGGTTAATGCAGATGGCCATGATCTGATTTATCAATGGCAAAAAGATGGTAAGGTGATCGATAATAGTAATTCTTCCATTTTAGTAATGCAAAACGTAAATGCCACCAACATTGGCATTTACAAGACTACCGTTACAGGCACATGCGGAGCAGAGATAAGTGATACAATATATGTTTATGTAAAAAAGGCAAATTTCTCAACTGAACCTGAAGTATTTCTATGGCCTACAATTACCAGTAATGAATTTACTGTTGCACTTAGTAATGATTCATATTATAATGTTCAGATATTTAACACTATGGGCCGGAAAATAAGAGAACAGATAAATTGCCGATACCAGACCATAATTAATATAAGTACCATAGCCAAAGGCGGTTACATCGTCGAAGTTTATAACAGGGATTTTCGAAAATCAATTAAAGTGATAAAAGAATGATCCCTGGATCCGCGAATAATATGTTTTTATTTTCTCTTGTAAACATCTGCTTCCCGAACCTCTTTTAAAAACAAAGTCCTTGGAGAGTTATAAAAATATTTAAAATCATCAGGGAATGATTGAATCGGGTTCCCACTTACTGAAAACTTTGAATTGAAAGTGTCTCTCCATGTTAATACATAACCAACGGGGTATTTGCTTACAACAGGTAAGAGTACTGTGGCCCACCAATTATTCATTCCTCTTCTTTCTCCAGTTTCGCTTAATGCCGTCAGTTTATTTCTCGATATAGCCTCCTTTGTAACAAAACCCAGGGCAGTGTCGAGTTCTCCTCTAAACTGTTCACCGCGATCATACATATCCAGCGAGAGCATATCCCTGATTGCATAGTGAACGGGTTATTGCCATGCCAACTGACAGTAATTACAACTCAACAGTTATAATGCACTTTAATTTGTTCTGCAATCTGGGCAAAACTTACAGAATCAAGGCTTCGTTAATTACCAATTTCAATGTGACCGAGCTCAAAACCTGCAACAGCGGGGTAATCCCCAGTGGATTCTTTTGTATCCGAATGATCCTTTTCATGCCACCATGTGTAGCCATACATCGGGTCATCCTGATGGCCATACATTACTCCTTTGTTCTTGAGTTCAAATAACGACTGGAATAATATTACAGTTTCTTTAGTTGCTTTTTTATCGGCTGGAACCGGGAGATTCTGACCAGAACAGCATAGAATTAGAAATGTTAATACCTATGTCAGATTTAAGGGTTTCATTTTTTTAGAATAAAGTAAAATTGATTCGGGTTACTTTTGTGTAAATAAGAATGAAAGAATTTAAACATTAAAGACACTGTTTTTTACTATTTCCTCATGTATATGTTTCTTGCATAAATCATTAATAACTTTAAAGCAGATGCTGCTTCATCAATATCACTTAAGAAGCCATTTTAATTTTAAAAGATTAAAGAATTTACTTTCTGATCAGTAAAAAAAGTAGCAGGTTTTTAATTATTAAGATCTCTTATAAATTTTTATCACTTTATATATTCAGTTAGTCAAAATTTGATTATTTAAAACTTTCTAAAAAAAAGAATGCAACTAAATGAATATAATCTTGATTATCATTATATTCCATTTTATATTGATGTCTGATTAGTCAGTATTTTTCCAGTTTGTTCATAAAACACACACAACTTTTGACGAAGCGCCACTTTTCTTGTGTTAACTGTTTATTCCCGTAATTATTCGTCCGAATTTCAAAGACAAAGTATAGTCAAACTAATCCCATTTCCCCACTAATTGGGCTTTAGCTGCTTGACAGGAATGTTATTAAGCTTTACTTTTACAATGAAATTTAACTCATAAAATAATGGAAGATATTTCAGTTTTACATAGATCTGACAGAATTATTGACAAAAAAGTCAAAAGAGATTTTAATAGACCCAAACTTATGCCTGAAACGGCCAAAAATAATCCTGTAATCAATGAACTGACAGCAGAAGTTGATGAAAACTTTATAAATTATCTTAATTGGCATGGTTTAGCAGATGAGCCCAACTTGCTGGTACTCTCTTCAAGGTTTCATTATTATTATGATAATGAAGAATTAAAAGGAGTAACGACCTTAATTAATCTGAAAAAGTTGAACCTGATAAAACATCTTGATGATTTTTTACACACTGTCAATAATGTTTTATCTCCGAAAACAAATTTTATAGGATGCTTTTCTGATCGGAAAACTCAAAAGGGAGTTAGCGTAACTTCAAGGATATATAAAAGATTCATTAATTTTCTGGATTCAAGGATTGATATTGAAATTGATAAAAAAGATATCTTAAGACTCTTTGAATCACATGGTTTCAAAGTTATTGATATGACAGAAATAAATGGGTTAACATATTTCAGAACCCAAAACAACTAAAGATCAGTTGCATAATTTTTAGTCAACTTTTTTTAATATTCAATATCCCGATTATTTAGAAAGGATCGATTAAAAAACGACAATCCACTGAAATCAGATATCGGTGATGCTCTCTTAAGAGCTGCATGGAATAATAATCAGGTCTTCATTACTATTTTCTGAGGTAGTTTCCATTTCAAAAGATCGCACTCAGGTATTAAAGGATCAGAAATCATTATAAAGTTAAAAGGATTATCCAAAACTGTTGAGATTTTTACTACCTTCTTAAGCCGAATCCGGATGGTTGAAATTTTGTTTATAAAAGAAATTGAATTTCATTTATTTACAATATGTTATATTGTAGCTTTACATAAGGAAGATTGTTTTCATTAATTCGCAATTAAACAATTTAAAAGGACCGAATTGCATCCTACTAACATAATTCAGGGTTTTGCAGTACCAGGTAATTTAAAAAAGAAAGTATTTATTGCCCTTCTATTATTATCAATTGAATTCAGGATTTCTGCACCTTGCTGGGATTCAATAATAATTTTAGATTATGCTCCTATTGAACCATATAAACAGCTTATCCTCGCAATAGGAACAGTAGAAACCAAAGGCGACACTCTGGCTTATAATCCCATTGAAAATGCGGCAGGATATTTTCAGATACGTCCGATAAGACTTGAAGATTATAATAATAGAACAGGAAGTAACTATACTATGAAGGATCTGTTCATTTATGAAACCTCTGAAAAGATATTTTTATACTTCGCTGATCAGATTGGCCCTTATGATATAGAACAAATAGCAAGAAAATGGAATGGATCGGGGCACTTGACTATAGATTATTGGAACCGGATAAAACAATTCCTGTAAAAAGAACCACCATATTTTAGTGCATTTAAATTTACTGTGTCGGATATTCTCTAAAGCTTGTTAAGGCAGATACAATTCATCTGGGTTAAGTCTTGGGCGGATGATAATTCATATGAGCCTGTAGTTGCATCTAAATTGAATAACTTGTTAATTTGATATAGCCTTTCGAGGTTTCCAGCAGGGGGTGAGTCTTATGGATTGTTTCCAATTATTAAATTTTCCTGATTTTTTATCCTTATTAATTAACAGTTAGTCAAAATCTCATTTTTAAAAATAAGTCAAAATATTAAATAACTTATTAATCCTATCACACTGATATTCTTTGTTTTATTTTTTTTAACAGATCTGATTACTCACATTTACTTATGTTTATTAATAAATTTTACCTGCTTTTTGACGAACCCACTATGTTTGTTTATTAATGGTTGATTCCTATAATTATTCGTCAGGATTCCTGAGATAAAGAAAAATATCCATGGCTCATTTCGTCAGTAATTGGGCTTCCGCTGCTTGACAACAATACTTTTAAGCTCTACTTTTACTATGATAATTAGGCACTTGGATTGATGGAATATATTTCCTGATTCGAAAGGAAGAATAAACAAGAAAGATATTCTTGGCACATCGAAATATGATTATCTGAAGAGATTAGTTATTATGACCTGGAGTAATTCAAGGTTAAAATTGAAAAGAGACAGTTATGAAGATATTTTACCAGATTACTGCAAAAGAAATTGGGGTTGTCTTACTAAAAAGAAGAAAGATCGCAAAAGCGTTACGCTGGTGGTTGCGTGAAAATGGGATCACTTATAATTCTACTTTTTTTTATAATTAGGTCAGGTTTCCCCTCATAGTTTATTCCCGGAAGAATTGTTTTTTCCTGAAGTTTTTAAAAATGCTAGTACCCCAGTCAAAGAATCGACAGCTGACAGCCCTGATATCTTTTTCATATTACGTCGGGAAATGTTTTTCATGATTATGCTTAATTTTATGGGTGCTACAAATTTACTAAAGAAGTCATATCAAATAACTAAATACTTATTTCTGTTTGAAATACTTTATCTTCTGATTTTGTTCCTGGGAAATAATTGATTTTCAAGAACTATTCAGGTATTATTATAGAAAGCCAATCGTCATATAATATTATAACCTCAGTAGTTAATTTAAATTAAAAAAACCGGCACGATGTCCGGTTTTTCCATTAGAAGATAGATCTTACCACCATCTTCTGAATATGCGTCCAAACCTGCGGTCGAAACTCTTTGTTGTGCCTGTCAGATTGTTTGTTATTGTTATAAGAGTGAAATGCTTGTGTGCTGGGTCCACCTGGAAAGCTACATCATATGAATCAGTGCCAACCACATAAGTAATTTTTCCGGCCGAAACTACCAGACTGCCTTTATAATCCGTAACAATAAGCGGAGAAGTAATAGTTTTTGTATAGGTATTGGATTCTTCGTTAATACCAGTAACTGTACCGGTATAAGTAATTGAATCAGACGAAGCGATATGTCTGAAGTTTATGTATATCAGATCACCAGGTAGGTATATAACATTTCTGAAATGGGAAACAGCAATGCGCATTTTATTAACATTGCGTGTAAATTTTAGTGTATCGGTTTTACCTGTTGTTGCTACCGCCCAGTTCGTGGCAGCTGTAATATTGTCAGTAACAGAAATTCTGACCGATTGAAGCCCATTATATTTAACTGCTGCTTTTTCCCTGGCGACTGTACGGGTACCATTTAACATAATCGTAGTACTATCTGTGGTTACAGAAAAATGGTTGAAAATAAATGCCCTTGAAATTAGTCTTGGATGACTGACATCAGGGCGATTGATGGTGACAATAATTTCACCGTTCTTGGTAATGTTTTCGAAAGCGCTACTATCCTTATAGTTATAGTAGGTAAGCGTAACTACTTTTGGGAAAAAAGTGGTATCGGGGTGATTTACAGTTATTATAACAGTGTCAGTTGGGCTTGCAAAATACGATTTCATATTAGCAACTACATAATTATTGTTTTGCAGTTCATCAAGTTTGCTGTCAATATCTTCCTCCGTTTTATCCGCAATAGCATCCTGGGCATCGGAATTTTGTACCTGAATAGTCTGTTTACTTGTAAGTGGATTAGTACTGGAGGTTGAAGATTCCTTCTTGCAAGAAGATAATAAAAGACTTCCTGCTATAAAAAAGAAGGAAAACCTAAAAATGAATTTTCTTATTTCCATAATCTTTTATTTAGTTTGAGGTTAATAAATTTAATTCTCCTTTTAGATGTTCATATTGTTTAAAGGTTTAAAATAGTCCTAACAACTATTTTAAATTTTTGTTTATTTTTTGGCTTTTCTGCTATCTTAAAAAACAAACACGGGTCAAATAAAGTATAATGCAATCTAAAATAAATTAGATCTCAGGCATACTAAACAATTCGTCAGAAGATCCTCGAAGATTAGAAACGGAAGACGGGAACTACGTTATGACCTATACATGCTGGAACCTTTAAAAGGCAAGACTTAGTATTGCTATATCTACAGACCTTTACAACTGGATAAAGAAAGAACCGGCCTTCATGAAAGCATTTGATGGTAAATATTTAATTACCTGGTCCAAATCGGGCTCAATAGTTACAAAAATGGCGAATAACTGACCAGTAACTGCCAGGATAAAAGAAAAATACTGGATGTATCGGGGCGAAAATGGCATTAACCCGGCATGGGCGGGAAATCTCATGAACCCTTTAAAAGTTCTTCTGCTTCATGCCAATCGCTTTCTGAAGTTCCATGTTCCCCACGGGCAATACGCTCGTAGTAGATTTCTCTCGCTTTTTCACGAATTTCATCTTCACTCGGTGAGGATTTACTTGTAGTAACTTTCTTTCTCTTTAATGCTTTACCCTCATCAGAAGATTTCTTCGGTTTGCTGATTGCTTTTGTTTTTGAAGTTTTCATCATTCCCGGTTTTATCAAATTAAATCATTGCTTTTAACTGTTAATGTTACATCAATTATTCAACGAATAGTATAACTTTTTAAAATTTGCAAAGATTAGGTAAAACCTATAAAGAAACAGTAATTGCATCTATAATAAGCATACCCAATCATTTTTCATCTTCGATATTTCTTTTTTCAACTATAATTGTGCAGTTTGTTGCCAGGGCTGTCAGGGTACCGACGGCTGCAAATATGGGAGCTAAAACAACTCCGATCGCACCAATTGTTAGGGGGAACTCCATAATGGTTTCGTCTTTGTCGTTTTTAATTATTATTCTTCTGGCATTTCCTTCTTTAATTATCTCTTTAACCTTGGTTAAAATCTCATCGCCGGAAACCTTAAATGATTCATGATTTGATTTTTCTTTATTTGTCATTATATTTCATTTTGTTTGCTATCAAAATTAAACCTTAGTTTAACCTAAAGCAATTTTATTTCTTGCAATCACATTTTGGGCATGATAAAAACATCAAAAGCGATAGCAATCAGCTTACCTAAATCTCAAGGTCTTTTACTTCAGGCTCCTTTTTATCCGGTTCATGGAATTGTCTGACTTTCAATGACACAGCCAGTGGTGTTCGGCTGCTCTCTTGAATTAAAATATATACCATCCATCTGGGTTAATTCTTGGATGGATAAAAATAAATTTGACTTGTATCATAATCGTTTCGTAACTTTATTAAAAATAAGTAATTGGACAAATTTTTATTGATTCCTTATTCTTCTATTTTACTACTTCTGTAGGGTCCGGATTTTTATGATGACATATTAATATGATTTAATTTAAAATATGTTACCCATGCAAATGGTTACCGGTTTGAAATTAAAACATCTAATTGTATTCATCTTCATTGGGATAATGATCATTGCTTGTTCTCCAACAAGGGTAATACGTGAATTACATTATCCTTATCCTTATCCAGCTCCATATTCCACCAAAATCTTCAATAAGAATGTAAAAGTCCACATGAAAGATGGATGTTTGTATATGCTTGATTCGTTAATAAAAAATAGTAGTCCTGAGACTGTCAGAGGATATGGATCCTATTATAATCAATATAGAGAAATAATAAAATCTAATGTCGATTCATCAGGTATCCGGATTGCACCAGTATTTCAAATTCCATTATCTGATGTTGCATTATTTGAAACAAATGATGTAATAAGGGCAACTGGAAAAATCCTCGCTATGGCCTTAATCGGAGTACCAACAGCCATTATCACCGCCTATTGTATTATTAATCCTAAAGCATGTTTTGGTTCATGTCCAACATTTTATGCATGGGATGGAGTAGATACGAGTTTAATGGCAGAGGGTTTTTCGTCAAGCATATTGAGGTCTTTTGAAAAAAAAGATATCGACATGCTTTACTGGTCAAAAGTAACAGGCGATGATTTTCGACTTCGGTTAACAAATGAAGCACTTGAAACACATGTTATAAAATATGCCGATTTGTTGGTTTTCCCCAGGGCCAACAATGAAAGAGTCTTCGCTACTGAAGATGGAAAGTTTTTTAAGACATCTGATATTCGAAGTCCCTCAACCTGTATTGCTCCTGAAGGGGATTGCAGGGAAGCAATTAAGCAAATGGACCATAGGGAGCGATATTCAGCGGCCGATTCCACAAACCTTATTCAGCGAGAGTATATTGAAATGAATTTCGATTCACTTCCCGGAGGTAAATTGGGCTTGATAGTTGGATGCAGGCAAACATTTTTAACAACTTATCTGTTTTATCAAAGCCTGGCTTACCTGGGTAATTCTGCTGGTTATTTTGCTGCCCGCATTGAAAGTGGCGACAATAATTTGAAAAAGCGTGTTAATAGGGTTTGGGAAGTTTTAGGAGGTATTGAAGTATTTGTTCAAAACTCAAATGGAGGTTGGACAAAAGTCAGTCAAATTGAAGAAATGGGGCCAATAGCTACAGATGTTCATCTAATCGAATTGCCAAAAACCGGGACAACTACGCTTAAAGTAAAATTGAGACTTACAAAAGGCTTGTGGCGAATTGATTACCTAGCTTTGGCTAAACTTGAACAAAGCGTTGAACCAATAAAAATAAAACCATCATTGGTGATTAGAGAAAATAGCATTGAAAATAATCTGGAATCCCAATTAACCGATACTCTAAAACCATTGATTACCCTACCTGGGGATGTCTATAATCTTCGTTATGTTTTTCCCGATATATCAAAAAACTACGAGGTTTTTTTGTGTAGCAAAGGATATTACATTGAATGGATGAGAGAAACATGGTTGGCGGAAGAAAACCTTAAGAGAGCATCCCTGATGTTTGGTTTTCCTAAATTATTTATGAGGATGGCTGCGGTAGATTTCAAAAAAATTGAACCCACAATGGAAGATAATTTTTGGAGGAGCAGATATGTTAAGAAGAATTAATTCAATATTAGTATTTTCTGTATCCATTTTATTCTTATTAGGGTGCAGTACTGCAAAGATTCCAATGAGTTATAGATTTAATCCAAGAGATCTAAAAAAAGAAATCACTGGCTGCTGGATTGAAGTGAATATGCATTCAAAAGCTAATGTAAATCCTGAAATGGAATTGTCCGGCGAGCTTGTTGCCATACAATCTGATACTGTTTATGTTCTTACAGAAGTGCAGCTAAATGGCATTCAATTAAATAAAATTAATGAAGCAATTTTATATATTTATAATAGTCAGGGAGGTAAATATGCAGCTGTCACCGGATTATTATATTTATCTGATATTATAGCTGCAGCGGCAACCGGAATTTCTACATTCTTGGATATTGGACTTCCTTGGTTGGTTGGAGGGTCGATTATAACTTTTTCTGAAGGTAATAATTCAAATCTATTGATTTATCCAAAGAAAAATACGATAGAAGATTTCAGAAAATTTGCACGATTTCCCCAGGGAATACTACCGGGAGTAATGAAGGACAAACTTCACCTCATACTTACTAATTAGTAGCAGGTAAATCAGTATTTGACTTGGTCTCTTGGGTTAGTTAAAGCATAACTGTTAATCTGAATTAATTCTTGGGTGAATGGATTTTTCATTTGAAATAAATATATTTGACTTTGGCTTGAACATGGCAACTTTTTTTTATTGAAGTGTATCGAAATATCATTTGATATTTGATTCCTTTTTTAAAAAGCAGTAATTAAGATTAGGAAAGCAAGGCTGTTTATTTAATCTTGGCCCTTCTTGATGGCTAGAGTCCGGTTGAATTTGATTAAGGGTATTTTGGGAGCCATTTGTAAGACAAATAATTATGGTTTTTTAAATATGGTAATGTATCTCCGGCATAAAGAATTTACCACCTAAAGGTCAATTGTCCTGAGCAATAATGAACTTAAAAAAAGGCGACACTTGATGTAAAACATGAAGGTCAATTTCAGTGATACAATCCTGTTGGGCAGGCAATAATATATAGTGTCGCCTTCTGAAAATGTCTTTTATAAGTTACGTCAGGATTATCTTTTTAATTGCTTTAATTATATTAAATCATAGTGCTACAATAATATTAAGCAACTCCTGTTTTGTTTTTCCAAGTTTATAACCCAGCATTTCAATCATTTCTTTTTCCTTGCCTTCACTGAAACATAAATCTTTATCAGAAAGGTTTTTATATTTCTGTTTGAGTTTTTCTTTCTTAATGTCCCAATATCCGATTACCTTAGTGTTCATGTTGTCTGACTTTAAAAAGTATTGCATAGAAAGATAGTTTAAACTAAATCCATAATAAATAGGTAATTAATTAACTTATTAACATTTGCCCTTCACAAATGAACAATCAGTTAGTCACAACAATCAAATTACCAAACTTTTTTGTTTTCATCTGAATAGTATCAGTTAATGGCATTTATTCTGGTGAGGTATGTACTCAAATCTGGATTCATACGGACATTTATATTGAATTACCGGTAATGCGCTCTAAACTCCATAAAGTACCGCTTATCGGGCGATGGGCACATTACATTCATCAAGAATACAATTATTTAATTAAAAAATTGTAATTATAATTCCCACTATTTTAATTTAATTTGTAGTCTTACTTAATTGAATTTTGCTTTTGAAATTTGATATTCGTAGGATTTAGTATATTGCATTTAATAATGGGGGAGATCAATATTCTTATTTGAAGAAATGAAAACAGGTGAAATTCATATTTTACCTACTGGCAACATTCCCGAGTTTCTTTTTAGTCCTGAGGGAATTATTAAGATAAAGGGACGGGGATTGTTTGGGAATAATACTGAAGTTATTGAGCAAGTATTGAATTGGATTGATGAATACCTTAGAAATCCTGCAGAAATCACAAATGTCATTCTCGCATTTGAATATCTAAATAGCAGTAGTACATTAATTATAGTTTCTATCCTCAGAAAACTTTCACAAATTATTCTCCAATCGGAGAAACTAGTCATTCAATGGTATTATGAAGAAGACGATGAGGATATACTAGAACGGGGGGAATATATTTCATCGACTTTAAATATTCCCATTGAATTTATTATGACTAATAGCATTGCCGGTTGTTAAGCAAAATATTTTAATTGTTTTAGGGGTTACCTCATTTGCAGAACGATAAACCAAAGGGTGTGCCAGAAATAATTGATAAATACAAACGAATGATCTGGAGCAGGAAATCATCTGAATATATGACTTTAAAAAAGATATAATTATTTGATTTCAGGAATTCTGCAAATGGATTACAGCAGTTTTATATAAATTCATTGAAATAATCTCACATGTGTGCGGAAATGGGGAAATAAAACTATCAGGTTATCTTAATAAGGTTAACAAATACATCTAAGACCGAAGAAAAAAATGTCCCTTTTTCGAGTATATCCTCATCATCATCTTTGTAGTACCAGTTAATTAAGAGCTTTTTCTTATTATCCTTGAGATGAATATGTATAATTTTATGAATTGTATCTATTAAGTACTTAGTACCTTCACTATTAATATATTCAAGACAAATTTCAAGGCAGGTAATATCAGATGGGCTATAAAAATATTCATTTATCAATTCATCTAAATGGTCAAAGAAGTCCATGGGATTTTCAGGAATTAACCGACCTGTTATTTTGATAATCCCTTTCGGGTCAATTATGACCTCCGGTGTGCTTCTTGTAGGAGATAATATTTTTTGATTTTCAGACAAAATCTTATCATTTATAGATAATTGTTAACTGACTCATTCCAAGGAGGTTGTAGAAACCCTTACTATTAATTATTTTTCCTCAAACTTATTCTGTCTTGCTTTTTACTGTATGGATAAGTATTATCTTTATTCTCTTTAGTGTTATTTTTGTGTTCACCTTCATAGTTTTGCTTACTGGTTAGTTGTTTATAATACCCAGATGATAATCATATTTTCAAAGTTACAATTTTCTATAATATGAAATTGTTTTTCAACAGGATATTGTTACGAACTTTTCCAATAAAAATACATTTTATTTTGTTGAAGTACAAAAACCGGACAATCTGACCACACTTGGATTGTCAGATTAAACTTAATATATCTAACTCAGCAACAAGAACTTAACTCCAGATTGGGATGGTCATTATATTCCAGCCAACTAATGAACTTTTGAGATGAATCCGGAATTTATAGTTTTCAGATAGTTAATTTCTTATTTTTCACACTGAGTGATTGCATTCTTGAAAGCTTCGGCAATATTTTTGGCTGTTTCTACATCGTTTGCCGCGATTTCTACATCAGTTCCCCAGGCTTGCTGTGCCCCGTTTTTATATACTTTCACAAGTTTTTCTTTATTTTTGCAGGCAAGGGTCACTTTCACATTTTCACCGCTCACTTTAAAATCGACCATTAGCTTAGTCATATCGGTAAGGGCAAATTCATAGATTTCATCCGTTGTTTTGCCTTTATCGTCAATGCTGGAAATGGTTAATGAAATTTTACAAGGATCATTATTGGTGAGCTCTATCTTTTGCTTTAACTCTTTTCCTTCGCTTTTCAGGTCGCCAACATTATCCATGATAAATTTCATGGCAGATTGTTTATCGCCCCAAACCTTATCTTTCGGCTTGCCATTGTTGACGAGATATTTAATGGCTTCGGCAATATCCTGGGCTTGTTTGGCATCGAAAGCCATGATTTCTATACCATTGTCAAATGGCTGTTGTTTATCTTCTTTAAATACTTTTACGAACGACTTTTTGCTATTAACGGATGCTTCCACATTCAGATATTTACCCGATGACCCAATTTTTATCGTGCCGGGGTCTAACATATATGGGTAAAATTCAAATGATTGTTTCACCATTATGCCTTTCGCATCGGTTTTATCCCGCACAAATTTGACATTCAGAGGTTCGGTTGAAATTGAGCTAAAATTAAGCTTATATATGTCGGGCCCGATAGTTTCACCCGTAAGCGTATTGGTTAAATACGTAATGGCATCGCCAATGTTTTTCCAGGTAGCAGGCTGAGTTTCGGAGCTTTTTATGGCTGCTTTAAAAGCTTCCACCATTTCACGGGAGGTTTCTAAATCGGTAGTTAAAATATCGATCTCATTTTGAAAATCTTGTAGTGTGTTGTCTTTATAATACTTGATGAACTTTATCTTGTTCTTCGAAATGGGAACGATGGTTATCTTTTTTCCGCTTACTTTAAAGTTTAAGCTGTTTGCATCGATGTCGTTGAGATAAAACTCATACCGTTCCTCAATGGGTTTTCCTTTCGAATCAGGCTCGGTATAAGTAAATATCGATTTTGTTCCATTTCCCGGGGTGAAATTGATTTTTTGGTTCAGCGTTTTTTTCTCTAAGGTCAGGTCCGTGGTGTTTTTCGTTATAAAATCGAGTGATTTTTGCAAGCTACCAAAATCAGGCATCACTGATTTACTTTTTTCAATAGCTGTTGAAAATGCAGCAATGATCTTGCGGGCCTGGTCGATATCTTCTGCAACGATTTCAAAATTATTATCAAAACTTTGTTGTTCATTATTTTTTGTATATTTAATATAATGGTCGTTTCCTTTAGTTTCAACCGAAACCGAAAGTTGTGTCCCACTGATCTTAACGGCTAAATTTTTTTTATCGATATCCAGGATACTGAATTCATATTTTTCTTCTGTGGAAACACTTTTCTGATCGGTCTTTTTCACAGTAAAACTGACCAGGTAGTCCTTGCGTTCACCAAATGAGAAGGATTGTTCGATATTTGACGAGCCTGAATTTATTTTGGAAATGTTGTTTTTAAGCCAGCTCAGCGCATCTGTATTTGTGTTCCATCCTTTTTCGCTAGAGTTGACCAATGGTATGGCGGTCTTAAAAAGATTTGCCAACTCCTGGGCTGCATCGGTACTGGATAACAAAATTTCAAAATAATTGGTATAGCTGTCAAGCTTATCTTCTTTGAAATGTTTTATGAACTTTTGATTGTTATTGATCGATAAGCTTATAAAAAGTTTTTTCCCGGATGTTTTACGGATAATTGTATTTTTATCAATGTCAGGCACATAGAATTCAAAGCTTTCTTTGGCAGATTTGCCTTTTTCGTCAACTAATACAGAAACGAAACTAAGCTTTCCTTTACTTTCGTCCAAAACATCGATAGATTGCTTAAAGGTGGTTTTGTCAATCTGAACATCTTGTACCTTCTCCTTTATTGAAGCAAGGGACTGGCTTAGCTTATCCTGCGATTTCGCATCGAAAACCGAAATCACGGAGAGAACAGCTATACAAAAGATTTGAAGAAAACTCGTTTTCATAGTGATTTAATTTAATGTTTTTTATAAAGATACAAAATTTTAACAAACAGCATTTGCTCATTCGCTTTGTTATCAGTTAACTGAACTGTTTTTGAGTTGCTGGAAGAAACGGGAATCGATAAAATTTTTAAAAACCTGAAAATATTTTGGCAAAATGAAAAAGCCGGCTAAAGAAACCGGTTTCTGGTTGTCCCGTCAAGTCTCGAACCGGGCCGACCGTTAAGAAATTGCCCAGTGGGCAATTTTAGGGAGGAGCCAGACTGCAGGGGTGGCCTTGCTTTAAACTGTTCTACAAAGCGAAACTCGTTTTTATTGTCTAAAGCCCAATAAAGTGAGGCTAAATACTGTCCTTTCATGATTTCTTTGAGTGAATTCTCTTGCGTTGAATTCTCAGCAATATATTCATTCATACGGGTTTTAATATCAACGTACAAGACTAAAATTAAATCGTCCTTCGTTGCAAATTTATTGAACAAGGTTCCGTTGGCTACACCAGCTTCTTGTGCTATCTTACTCGTTGGTGTTCCATGAAATCCGTACTCAACAAATAGTTTTAATGCTGTATCCAGTATTTTCCTCGTTTTTTCCATATATCTTAGATTGATTAAACAGTCAGCAAAAACAGATATGTTTTTTTAATTAGCAAGTTTTTATTGCAGGAAGTTTTTATCAGGTTGCACATACTTATCCACGAAGCGGGTGAAGCGGCAAGAAAAGGTTTCTTCTCTTAACCTGCATAATAAAGTCCTGCTAAGCACGTTTAATATCTGATGCTCAGCAAATACAAAAGCTAAAGTCTTTTCATAAATGAAAAATGATCCGTTATATGACATGCATTTATCATAGGTTTAGAATAGGCAAAAGTGTGGTGATTATATGATCTTTTGTGGTCATTAAGAATAATAAAACATTTACAACAATTTAAAGAAGATAGATATGGAAAAGGCAAAAACGATTATCACAATCAGTAGTGTTTTTATGTTTTTATTTTCTTATGGAAATATGTCAGGTAATATAGATCATTCTGTTGGATCAAATTCTGACCTGACAAGTTCAAAATCTGTTCAGACAAAAACAACATCTGTACAAACGGGTTCAAAGCCTGTTCAGACTAAAACAAAGTCTACACAAACTGGATCAAAGTCTACACAGATGAAATCAAAATCAATCCAAAAGAGTTCTAAATCCGAACCAGATAATAAGAGCAAAGATGTTGGAACTGTTAGGATCGGTACCCAAACCTGGGCAATAGCAAGCCTGAATGTAAGCACCTTTCGAAACGGCGATTCAATTCCCGAAGCAAGAACAAACAAAGAATGGGTAGCTGCTGGTGAATCGGGAAAACCTGCATGGTGTTACTATAATAACAACCCTGCAAACGGTCTGAAATACGGCAAACTATACAATTGGTATGCAGTGAACGACCCGAGAGGGTTAGCACCGGTTGGCTGGACTTTATCGAGTGATGCTGATTGGGCAAAGTTGACTTATTATTTAGGAGGACAAGAAGTCGCAGGCAGCAAAATGAAAAGCGCCAGTGGATGGAGTGATGGTAACAATGGAACAAATGAGAGCGGCTTTATAGGTCTCCCGGGAGGTTACCGTGTAGAGAATGGAACATTTCTCAACATCGGCAGCATCGGTATATGGTGGAGTTCAACCGAAAGCAAGGCTCTTAGCGCCATTGATCACTACAATGCACAGAATAACAGTTTAGGCAGGAGCAGCAGTCCTAAGCAACGTGGGGAATCAGTTCGTTGCCTCAGGAATTAGCTTAAACTCGCCCTGCCGATCCAAAATAAAAAGCCGGCTAAAGAAGCCGACTCTTTGTTGTCCCGTCAGGTTTCGAACCGGGCCGACCGTTAAGAAATTGCCCAGTGAGCAATTTTAGGGAGGAGCCAGACAGCAGGGGTGGCCTTCTGATCCAGAATCATTAATAAATATAATACTTATAACTTAACACATTGATTACCAAATCTATTGTATAAAGACAAAATCATTACATTTCCATTATTTCATACCATTTATCCCCAAAACCCAGCAAGAAACCTAGCAAGATTTTATGGTATACGTGGTCAAATAATTCCGGCCAACTATGGACAAGGTCTTTTATGATTTCTGCTTTAGTCATACCATCTTCTTCTTGTTGCGTAACTACCACCACCACCGCCAAAAAGAAGAACAACACCCAAAATAAATCCCAACCAATATAACGAACCTGTATTATGTTCAGCATACAATCCAATATTCGCCCCCAATAATTTTGCAATCAACACGAAAGGGGAAATGAACCCGTGAACAATACCGTAAAGGAAACCATATTCCTCCTTGGTCATGCCAACAGGAGCACAGGAAGTAACAAAAAACAGAACCAGCAATAATAATAATCCAATAAATATTCTTTTTGTTTTCATATAAATTAATTTTAAAATGTTTTTACTTGTTAAGTGATATAAATTTGAAGTATCAGAAAAATGTCAAAATATTTCCATTCAGAGTTTTATCAAAATTATGCTGGATAACCTTAAAGAGATCCAGGTATAATACAAAAAGATGAAATTATTAAAGAAAACTATCTATTAATTGTTTATAAAGGTGGGTATCTTTATACTGAAAAGTGTTACACAACTTTAGAAAAAGATTGCAAAATTCACACATTTCCCGGAACAATTCGTTAAAACTGTAAATCAATTACTTAGAACACACCAAATGCCTCATTCTTATTCATAGTCATTTATATTGAATCTTGTCTTTATCCTCTATAATTTTGACAGATTTGTTTAAAGAAAGAGAACTAAAAAGATGGATTAAGAAAAGAATGGTATTAAATACCACCTACCATTTCATTATGTAAAATCCGTCCTTATTCGACCACTTCAAAATCCGGTCTGGTAACACTTAATATACATAACAATACAACAAGAATTAAACTCCGGATTTTGGTGGTCAATTTATTCCGGCCAAAGATGGACTTGGACAACGGTTTATCCTAATCAACTGCATGTACAATTCGTTTAATTTTTCTGGCGATATCCTCAGGTGAAAGAACAAAATCTATACATCCGCTTGCCATTGCGCTCCTAGGCATATCTGGTTGCGCGGCTGTGTCGGGCTCCTGGGCGATAGTAATACCACCTACTTCTTTTATGCCGCACAACGCTTCTGCCCCATCACCGTCATAGCCAGAGACAATGACAGCGATGAGTTTGCCGTCCCAATGCTGTGTTATGGATTGCAGAAAAACCGTAATAACGTCGGGCCATCCCCTGGGTTTTGAAATCGGCTTTAAGCGAAACTCATCATCAAGAATGTGCAAGTCGCGATTTTCAGGAATGATAAACACATGGTCAGGCTGGATATCAAGTCTTTCCGTGATAAGTTCGACTGGCATCTTAGTATATCGAGGGAGAATTTCGTGGAGCAAGGTGGCTACAGTTCTCAAGTGATTAACGATGACGATAGCAACGCCCATATCTGTGGGTAGATTTTGTAGTAACCGGGTATAGGCGTCGAGTCCCCCGGCCGAACCTCCCACACAAACGATAGGAAAGTTTTTTGTAGAACTCTTAGCTTTCATTGCTTTCTTAGCATACATGGATAATTACTTTAAAGAATAAAAATACAGTAAAAAATCATAAACTATGAACGCTGTTGGGTATTTGTATAATTGATCAGATCCTCCCTTTCCTTTTCCTATATTCCCCTACTTCCTTTATAAAGGAACCAGGCATGCACTGCTTGTCCTATCATCATCAAGATAGGGAGTAACTTATATGCAATTTAAGCACTTATAAAATAATAAGTGTTACATAATACGGGAAATAAATTATATCATTCATACATACTTCAAAACGTTGTGCCCTTTGTGCTTAAGATTTTATGAAATAACCTATTCAAAACCTTCTTCTTCCGGCAACATAGGAATAACGGTCACCATAAATCATAATATGTGTGAATTATATAAATCTGATAAGGAATTGTGTAAAAATTCCCCGCACAAAAGGAATTATCTTTATATAGTTGGAATTTATAAGGGTGCAGGTTAATTTTAGTAGGTTATTAATGCTGGTTTAAACATGGGGGTGCCGAATATAAATCATTAAAACTGTAAGAAGATGCCACTAAAAAAGGGAAAGTCAAAGAAAGTGATCAACTCAAACATAGAGGAGTTACTTCACAGTTACAAGGAGGATGGAACAATCGGAACAAGCCACCCAAAGTCGATGAAACTGGCCCAGAAACAAGCTGTAGCTATAGCGTACTCAAAGGCAAAGAAGAAATAGCAACAACTGAAAAGAACGGAACTCCAGCCAAAATACATGATAATAATTTTTTCATAATTTAAAGAAATACAGTGCATGCCGTCCTGCAAAAGCTTGACGTCTTGACCACCGGTATGAATTACTGCAATATATTTCTTTAACCATGAAAGCATTTTATTAACAGATGAAAGCCATTCTAATAATAAATCCTTCTTCCGGGAAGATGAAAAGGGAAATGCCGCCTGTACTAAGATGGACTTTAAAAAAATTAGAAAGAAGATTATCGGGATTATTTAAGCCTAAAATAACAGAAGATGACGTTATAGAAGAAGTAAAAAAGAAGTGTGATAAAGCGAAGATAAAATTAGATATAGAATTCACAAAATATCCGAAACATGCAACAAAACTAGCAGAAACAGCAAAGGATAAATACGATTTAATTATTGCGGCAGGTGGAGATGGAACAATAAATGAAGTAATCAATGGTATGGCGAACTCAAAAGCCACCCTGGTAATTATTCCTTTTGGCAGTACGAATGTTTTAGCTTGTGAACTAGGTGTACCTAATGATCCAAAAATGGCAGCAGAATTAATTACAAAAGGCAAAAAGATAAAAATGGATTTAGGTTATGCAGAAACAAGCAACGGGTCCAAATATTTTTCAATGATGTTAGATGTTGGTCCTTTTGCTCAGGTTATAAAAGAGATGACTCCAAAATTTAAAAAAGGATGGGGAAGATTTGCATATCCATTTGGGTTGATTAAACTTCTTTTCAGATATAAATGGCATAAGATTTATGTCAAACACAAAGTAGAATCAATAGGATATTTTGTACTCATAGCAAATATTAAATATTATGGCGGGGAATATGAAATAGCTGATAAAGCAAATATAAGAGACGGCCTTCTTGATTTGGTGATAATAAATAGAAAAAATCCCTGGGATTTAATTGTGTTACTCTTCTCATTCACAACTGGTAAATTAAACAAATTTTTAAGAAAAGAATATTATCAAACAAAAGAAGCAGAAATTTACTCTCATTATAATATGCAGATTCAGGTTGATGGCGAGGTATTAGGCTTAGCCCCTGTAAGCGTTAAAATTATGCCAAAAGCGTTAAATGTGATAGCAGCTTCTCAAAATGTCATCTGATGAAAAAAACAATAAAAGCGTTTTTCAAAATTGCTGGCTCTGCTTTCAATCGTTGGTGGGGAAAAGATCCCTTTATGCAAAGTGCTGTTATTGCTTACTATGCTATTTTCAGTATGCCTGGTTTACTGGTAATAGTAATTTCTGTTGTCTCACTTTTTTTTAAGCGAGATGTCATCACAGGGTGCAGAAGCCGGGAATCTTGACCACATTTAGCGGGCCAGATTATTCTTATAATATATAATTAAACAACAATTATTTAACTTCGGCTTTTGATGGTCAATATAATCCGGCCAATTATGGTCAAGGTCGCTGGTTTTTCCAAATTACTGACGTAATTTTATTTCTCAGAGTTATTTCGTGTCTGTCTTTTCTGATATAATTATTCCAAATTAATATTGATGCTGTGAATATTAAAACCGTGACAATAGCGACTCTGATAAGATATGGAACAATACTTATAAAGTGTAGGATTCTATTATTTAATTTAATTAAGAATTTTTCCATGTGACTATCATGTGGCTGATCAACACCAAATTTATCTCTGTTTTCACGAATGAATTTCTCTATGTTATCATTTTTAGTCATTCACAAATAGTTTTAAATAAAGACTGTCAATATTTTACAGTGATGCGTGCAATTCATAGTACACTCATTACTTTGCAAAAACCAGACCTTTTAGCAACTGGCTATTCTATTGATCAGCGTTTCAATTTGGTTTTTGAACGGATTATGAAAGAATGGTGGTAGTTACCACCTTCCATTATTTATTTCTGATCCAGAAATGAAAAATCCGTCAAAACCTGGCAAGAACCTGGCAACAAACAAAAAATCACCTACAAAACAAATTGTAAGTGATTGATTATATTGTTGTCCCGTCAGGTTTCGAACCGGGCCAACCGTTAAGAAATTGCCCAGTGGGCAATTTTAGGGAGGAGCCAGACAGCAGGGGTGGCCTTCTGATCCAGAATCATTAATAAATATAATACTTATAACGTAACACATTGATTACCAAATCTATTGTATAAAGACAAAATCATTACATTTCCATTATTTCATACCATTTATCCCCAAAACCTAGCAAGAAACCTAGCAAGTTTTTTGAGAAGATCATGATTGATTTACTTAATACTTGATTCTAAGTAGGGAAGGGGTAAGAGTTTAAAAAAATGGTGTTAATTACCACCGACCTTTGTTTAAATTTAAACAGATTCTCATAAAATCCATTAAAACCTAGCAAGAAACAAAAACACCTACACAGATTAATGTGTATGTGTTTGATTGTCTGGTAGCGAGACGGGGGGGAAATACCCGGACCTTATGATTATGAATCATGATTGAATCATCCTTCTTTGACCACTTCAAAATCCGGTCTGATAACACTTAACATACATAGCTATACAAAAAGTATTTAACTCCAGATTTTGGTGGTCAATTTAGTCTGGCCAACTATGGTAAAAGTCGCTGGTTTTCCAATTAATCAAATTCTAACAAGTTTTTTCTTTCAGGGGCTGTTCTTAGCCACTCAATTATTGTTTGTGCCACTTCATTTCTAGAATTCCTAAAATAGTGATCATCCTGAAAGGCTACTATTTTTATATTTTTTGCATTTTCATTTTTAAGCTCTCGGTATAATGGAAAAATAAAATTACCGATGGTCACTTGAGCATCATCCCATCCGCAAATAAGTAAAATATCCTTTTTCGCTAGCACTTTAGCATTTTTTCGTATATCAAACACAGGATTCATTTTCTCAATTCCGGTTTCAGCCATTTCTTTTGGTAAAGCTCCTTTCTCGAATCTAATAGATCCTTTTGGGTAGATCATATCGTCAAACATTTGATCAACCATTTTTTGCATCTCTGGATTATTCACATACTCTCTCATAAACTCACCAAAATCATTCCCGGCAATGGAAAAAACCGCAGTTATTTCAGGATGATAGGTAGCATAGGCTAATGCCATACCACCTCCATGACACCAGCCACCCAAATAAATGAGGTTTGTATCTATTTTGTACTTATTAATATTCTCAGACTGGTGAATAAAGCCGAATGCTGCCTGAATATCTTTTTGCTGATTTTCGAAACTTACAAGACCCTGACTTTGAAATGTACCACTGTAATTAAAAGTTAAAGCATTAATCCCCGATTCCGAAAGTAAATTTCCAATGCCGAGAACATCTATCTCATTTCCAGGGAAGCCATTTAATAAAAGAACAGTAGGAAAGGGGCCGATTCCTTTTGAAATATAGAACTTGCCTCTAAGGAGCACTCCACTACGATTAATAGTAATATCTACGGGAGTTGACGCCTGACTTTGACCAACACCAAGAAAAGTCAATAAAAACAGGACAACCTTAAACAATCCAGAAAACGATCTCATTTTGTTTCCCTCCATTTAATTAAAAGTTGAATAATTAAACATAAAAATTCTATCTGCTAGGTGACTTTAATAGGTGTATTCAAGCATTATTTAGATAAAAGATAATTTCAATGTTTGGGCGGTCTGTTAACACTCAACATACATTATAAAACAACAAGGGTTTAGCTCTGGATTTGGGTCGCCAATTTGATGCGGCTAACTGTGGTCAAGGTCTTGGGCTTTTCCAGTAAAAAAATCTTTATTGAAATTTTTGATTCAGGTTCAAAAGTGATTTTTCTATTATTTTGATCCACTGAGGTTTCATAATATATTTGTCAAATATTGAACTAAGTAGTGGAATTGGCAATTTATACTCAAGAACATACGCAAACTTTGTGCCTGCTTCATCTGTTTCAAAGATCCATTGGGTTTGGCTTGGTATTCCTTTTGTACCCTTCCCTATCCAACCTTTATTTTTCACAAAATCATGTATCTCTGTTTCTACCTGGACGGTAAGTCCCATCATTTTTGCTTTATAGGCATATCGTGTTCCATTACCTTTCTTCGTTTCTGTTGTTGGTTTGAAATCAGAAACACCTTCAAACCAATCTGACCATTTTTCCCAGTCTGAAGCGTAACTGAATACTTCATCAATTGGTTTTTTGATAATAATACTTTTTTCAATCCTTGTCATTTTTATAAGCTTTAAGAAAGTGATGCTCCCTTAATTAATTGATGAAATTACACCCAACCATCCCAAAGTGAGTGTAAAAGAATACTTTTAGCTTTTCTTCTCAGTTAGCAAAATTACACTATTCTAAAGCTGAAGTCAATTATATTTGTTTCAAATAGAAAATCCGTTCGTCCACTTTTCTCAGATTATTGTTTTAAAGTCTTTTCCTGAGAGATCATCTTTTGCCGACCTTTTCCTTTACTATCCCGACAAAATGTCCCAGAATCGACCAGAATCAAACTGGTGACATCTGGTGGTAATATAATAGGATACATCTATCCTGAGAGAAGAATAAAACTTCCTGTAACCTGAAACGAAGTGTAAAATCCATCCTTCTTTGACCACTTCAAAATCCGGTCTGATTACATTTAACACACATAACAAAACAACAAGGATTTAACTCCGGATTTTGTGGTCAATTAACTTGGCCAAAGGTGGTGAAGACCGCTTGCTTTTCCACTTAACCAGTTTGTCCGACATTTTTTTCTGCTTGTTGTGACTTACTCATCCACCAGCACAGCAGGAATAGAATAGATGGTACTGCAAAGAGGTACATCATAGGCTTTGTAAGTACATTGGGATTCACGATTAGGACTCCCATGAAACCAACGAGAGAGATTAAAGCACCAAGAAATTCCCACTTCCAGGCAAGACCGAGCCCCCCGAGCATAAGGCCTCCAACTATATAATTTATTATTGGAGTAGGTGCTACATTTGGACGGTGTTCGGTAACTCCCTCACCAATGGCGAAAAACAAGGTAAGGAGAATGAGTAGAAGACCTAAAATACGAGCTGTCCACATGATCGATCGATTAACCGAAGAGACTTTGTTTTTCATAATGTTTTTTTGGGTCTTAAATTTTAAATTAAGGATATATAAATATACTAAATTTAGTATTGAATGTCAAATATATATACAAGAATGAGCATGCTTACATTATATTTAAAATAGAATAACTGGGTATAACAGCTACTAAATTTCACCTGAGGCTGATGTCTATAAAAGCCAGACATCTTGACCAAATTAGGCCAGATTACACTTAACATACATATAAACAACAAGCATTTAACTCCGGGTTTTGGGTGATTTATTCATTCCGGCCAAATGTGGTCAGAGCTTCAGGCTTTTCCATTATTATTCTGTTTGAATAATTACCTGTAAAATACAGAGAGCAACTCTATCACCGATTACCCGGTGCCTAATAAATCTTGATCAGTCGGTATACTGAACTTAATGAATTCTATTATGTTTTAATATACAACTAATCAAACAGGATATGAAAAAAATAATCCTAGGCCTCTTGGTGGCCTATCCCTTACTGTCTTTTGGTCAAATTGGAGTTAAAGCAGGCCTTAACTTTTCAAATGTTACCAATACTTCTTCCGTAAGCCACAGCAATGAGACTGGTTATAATATTGGTATATTCCTAGCTCCGAAATCCAAAAGTATTATCAGTTCAAAAACTGAATTGATTCTTTCAAAACAAGGGTATAATTATTCGACCAATTCTCAGGATGGAACTGCCAACCTGTTATATATCATGCTGCCAACATATATGTGTATTAATATAACCAGATTTTTTCAAATCCATATTGGTGCACAAATGGCTTACCTCATTAATACGAAAGCTGATAGTAAAACTACTTCAGGAAGTACATCTCCCATATCCGATGCAATGCAATATTACAACCGTTTTGATTATGGGCTTGGGGGCGGAGTAGAGATTCACCCATTTAAAGGATTATTGATCGGGACCAGAATGAATATTAGTTTGGCAAATTTATATAGCAATGCAGCAAGCGGTCAGATGCCGTCTTTTGCAAGTGTAAATGTCAAACAAAACCTGTTTCAGATATATACCGGATGGCATTTTGGAAAACAATCTGCTTCATCAAATAAGGAATAACAATTACATATAATATCTTATGCCTAAAAGGAAAAAGCGCATTCAGCCATTATATTGCAAAAGCCAGACGATTTGACCATATCTGGCTGGTTCAATTGCAATTATAACAAATAATTTAACAACAAGCACTTAATTCCGGCTATTACTTATCAATTTACTCCGGCTAATGTGGTCAGAGCCTCTGGCTTTTCCAATTTAACTCCGGATTTTGGCGGTTGGATTATTCCAGCCAACTGTGGTCAAGGTTATTGGCTTTACCAACTGGGCACAGACTGCCTTATTTTTTTACGGGTGCAGCCTTTTCAATCACAGGAATCCCGGAATCGTGACTGTATATCATTTTCCATTGATCTGATATCTTCCTGAAAACTATAGTATAGGCATGCGAATCATAAGTTATTCTATCGCCTGATTTCATGATGGTCTCTTCTTTCGAGAAGAGGGCAGTGATTACCACTTCAGGAGATATAATATTGAACTCCTGACGGATCCGTGTCCATTTGAAAGAGGCTGTTGAATCCAATATTGATACGAATGCCTGCCTTGCTGTTTTATAATCCCAAGATGTTCCGTCCGCATTCAGAGTTATCCATTCAGGTGATTCCTGACAAAAATTCATTAGTCCGTCCAAATCTTTATTTACTATTGTCATCATGAAGTTGTCGGTTACCTTCATTACTTCATTTCTGATCTGATCTTTTTCTTGCTGAGACATTGGCTTTTCCTTCTGCGAAGTGCATGAAAGTATTAAAAGCAACATGGACCCGATGAAGATGGTTGTTTTCATAAGTTTGAAATTTGGTTTGTAATCTGATCTGAAATAACTGTAAGTCAATTTAGTAATGAAAGTTACGAAATTAAAAATCTGAAGTCAAATTTATTTTATCACCACGGTAAATGACTCCAGGTTGGAGAGCAAAGTGTAAAAACCGGATATCTTGACCACCTTTAGCTGGTTAGATTATCCTAAGACTACATTACTAAACAACAAGAATTTAACTCCGGTTTTTGGTGGTCAATTTGATCTGCCTACAATGGTTTAGGGCAATGGTTTTTATATCTTACAAACATATTCGATTTCAAATTGTTATTTTGCAGGAGACCAGAAACCAATTAAAAAAACGGGGCGAAACCGAAAAGCCACACGAGTAGGAAATTATTAATTCAAAAAAAATGGTAACAGTAATTATTTCTCATGAATGCAAAAACTATTCAGATTGGAGAAAAGTTTTTGATGCTGATGAAGTAAATCGTTCAAAAGCAGGTTTCAAAAGTACGGGCGTATATCATTCTGTTGATAATGCAAATAAGATAACAATTATTGGCGAAGCTCCAAGCGTAGAAGCAATAAATGGTTTTATGGCAAATCCTGAATTGAAAGTAGCAATGGAAAAAGGAGGAGTAATAGGCATGCCCGATGTTAAGATTTTAAGCAAAATTTGATTTAGGAGTCTTTGCTTAAAAGCAGGCTTAATACAGCAAGACGAACTTAATTGTAGGAGCATCCTGCTTGGAGGCAGTGCTAACTTGAAACTGATTGCAAGAAATTAAGTTTGACAAAAATAAAAACGGGGACGCTGAAAACTGATTAGAGTAGGCATAAAAATTTTAAATCTAAAATTATGGCATTCGTTGTAAAATTCAAACCGGCTGGCTTTACTGCCGCCAAATATCAAGAAACTATTAAACAACTTATTGCAGCAGGAGCAGGAACCCCTAAAGGTAGAACCTACCATGTATGCTATGGCGACCCTAACGGTGTTGATATCACAGATGTATGGGATAGCATGGAAGATTTCCAGGCTTTCGGTATAACCTTGATCCCCATTATGAATTCATTAGGTGTTGATCCTGGACATCCTGATGTACAGCAAATTCATGGTATAATCATAGGATAGTTTCACACATGAACGGAGGACTCTGTCCTCTGCCTTCGTTTGTGTCCTAACAAACGAAACAGATGAATATTTGAGGCTAAATAGCGTTTACCCCAATCCTTAGGGAATCGCATCGATATATCTGAAATCAGTATTTACCTCAATAGGTCCGGGAATTTTTTTTTCATAGTATTCTGTTTTCAACTGTTGGCGCAGGTTTTCTATACCCTGTATTGTCAATTTTATCTTCCTAACTTCAAACCTCCTGTAAACTGATACTAAGTTTAAAATCCGTCCTTCTTTGACCACTTCAAAATCCGGTCAGATTACACTTAACATACAATTAGATAAACAACAAATATTTAACTCCGGATTGGGGTGGTCAATTTAATATGGCTATCGGCGGACGAGGTTACTGGCTTTGCCATTATCAATAAGCAACTCCAACTCCCACTATTTTAGTTTTTTAAACAATATCATATCGAGTGTAATAACTCTGTAATTAGTCAATTATGTCTAGCTTTGGTAAGTGTTTACAAACTAATATTTTTTAGTTTACTTTAGTTTAAAAGGAGGTTACTATGAAATATGTCATCGAATCATTTTTCAGGATTGTCCTTTTAGCGTTTATCTGGTTTATCTGGTGGTGGGTACTAAACGCACCACTTTCAAATGTTATGAATCTATCTATCATTGTGGGAGGGGTATTGTTGACATTCCCCCTTGTTTGGCTCGGCAGGAAGATACTAGTCCGACACCAAACAATAGGTCACGCCGTCTGGACAACGACATTTGTACATTTTGGTCTGGGTTTTACATTTGGTGTTCCTATCGTTCGGGCAGTATCCACTTATCAAAATTGGTCTGGATGGGTACTGCCAATATCATCTGTAATCGGCTTGGTTCTGGTCATTATTACTGGGGCAGCTTTTTTGCTGACAGTGGTAAACCTTGTCTTGAAAGGATTCGGTGCACCCTTTTTCATTGCGCTCAGTCGGAAATTGGCGGCAAATTGGTTGTATGCTTGGACGCGTAATCCTATGGCCCTTGCAGGCCTGGCTTTTTTCCTGTCGTTAGGCATTTGGTTTCAGTCAGCACTGTTTGTGCTCTGGGTACTCATCGTGTTTGCACCGTCATATGTTTTCTTTGTGAAAGTGTATGAAGAACGAGAGATGGAGATTCGATTTGGAGCATCCTACCTGGAGTACAAATCCAGAACGCCTATGTTTTTCCCAAGAAAACCGAGAAAAAGGGATTAGAGACTTAACTCATCTTTATTCAGTTTCCAGTAAACCAGGTACAGTATCGACGGTATGGAGAAGATAAGGAAGATGGTAATGGCATTTCCTCTCATTGAAGCTTCCTTGTTGAATAAATTCAGGATATACACCAGCATATAGCTTATTAGGGATATAATCCCTCCAAGGCCTTCCTTCCATAGGGCCAGGACAAGGCCGGCAAGGGCAATGCCCCAGATAACGAAAATTATCAAAATAAGGGGAGTGTATGAAGCCAGTGCAGATCCAGCGTGCCTCTGCTGACCTTCAATAATTTCTCCAATGAAAAAAAATAGTGTGAATGCTACAATCAGGATGCCAGTGATTCGGGCTATCCATCTGAGCCAGTTGTAGGGATTTCTATTGTTCATGGTTAAACTTTTGGTTCGACAATAAAACCTGTCACCCAAATTTAGACTATTTTTAAAAAAGTTAAGATTCTTTGACCGATATTTCACTTGACCCGTAAAACCTGGCACAAAACTGGTGCATAAAAAAAATTACGATTTAAAGTATTCTAAAACTCTGGTGTTTAAGGCGGACCTAGAGTATCAAGAGCCCCAAATCCCGTGATTTAAATCAAGTTAACAATATTGGAATAGAGGATAATGCTTCTTCCAACAAAATTATTTTTCCCATGTCTCTTATTAAGCTGAGGTTAGATATTTCACACCTCTTGTCTACTAGAGAGGACAACAACTTTTCAGTATTTTCAGCCCATAATTTTGCAAAGAAAATTAATCCCCAATTTGAACCTCTGCAGATATCTGCACAGGTTATAAAAATCCGTCCTTCTTTGACTACTTAAAAATCCCGTCAGATTACACTTAACATACAATACAAAACAACAAATGTTAAACTCCGGATTTTGATGGTCAATATAATCCGGCCAATTATGGTCATGGTCACTGGCTTTTCCACTTGAAAAGAATGGTTAACTTCCACAAAGCTGGCAACTTTTCTTAGTTTTAGAGCATTTGCTTAAAATTTCGATACGGCTTCACGGCCATGAAGTAACTATCCATTTTGAATCTATTTCCAAGATAACTCCTTTAATTTACGTGGATCACTGCGCCACACGAATTCTTAAGCATATCAGGAGCATCTTCATCAACTACAAAACTCGAAACAACCACCAAAGGAAGCAAATGATGCCAATCCCCCAGTACAACCTTAAAAAGCCAAGAAGATCATCAAAATCAATCCGCTCTAGCAGATGCCGTTGCTTTGTTGCTCGATCCAATGCAGCTCGGACCTCCTCTCCTTCAATAAGTACTTGATTTGCCCTGATGTTTTTAATCCAAATTTCGCTATCAGGAAAATCCGATTCGCCTATCTCCTTAGCTCGGTCAATGTCAACTTCAAGGTCACAAGGCTTGGATCCTAATCTTACACCTTCAATCACCGACATCAGGTGATGGCTCAGATATCCACATAACTTCCTGCAATCGTCTTGCGCTACAAATTCGCAGATGTTCTTTCTGTCAACCGGTTTAAGCTGGACCAGGGCGGATGCCCAATTCTGCAAACGGATGTGGCAACGACTCATTCCCAATTGAATGAAGACCATGGCCTCAGTGGACAAGTCGCCATGTGCAAGGGCCAGTGCTAGGAATAATCCGGACAGCACACCTCCTATCACAGCTTCAAGTGATGGCGTAAGAATGATTGCCGAATCGCCTAATTTGAGCACAACAAAAACATACCCTAACATCAAAATGGAAAAGTGTTCAAATACTTCATATTTGTTCCTCCGAAAGGCGGCAAACAGGATCTTAACACCAATAACAGGCGGCAAAAGATCGCTGAACCGAACGTCAGCCAATAACGTCAGGATGATGAGCAAACCACTGCCTGCGGCCAATACTTCCACGACAATCATGATATAAGGGTTCTCTGTTATTCCAAATTGAAGATTGTCACAGAGCAAAAGAATGGCCAGGAGCGGCCCCATCGTCAAAAAAGCAAAGAGTATACCGGTGAGAATCAGGAGCAGTCTCTGAAACAAAAGAAATGGGCCCGCGACTACAGCATTAATCCAAAACCATCTCGACTCTTTCGGCGCAAAGAGAGATACTATTCCATTATGGCGGTCACGAAACGCCCTTAGCATTGCCGGGACTCCAAAACCCACATAAGCAAGAATGATGTAGAAGAGTACTGTACTGAATCGTTCTGATATCTCCGATAAACGAAGTGCCAGAATGGTAGCGAGTATTGGTGCGGTAAAGCTGGTTATGAAGATGAGTATGCTGAACTCTTCGTTCTGTTTTTTCGTCTGTAGGTATAGTTTCAACGCTTCACGTGGATTTTCACTTTCGGCACTGATGGCTGTCATAATGCGTTCCCCTATGGTGACGAATTTCCTAGTGAATTCTATGACCATGTCTTAATCCCCTATAAATTGGACCTTTTTTTTAAAAGAATTTAGTTCATTTGTCTGTTCATTAACCATCCGATCAGCAAAGTTAGCCGTATCTCCACAAATGTCAATCCAAGGGGGATTAATGGTAATTGCTGAAAGGGTGGTCATATTAGATTAAATATTGATATTGATTATTAAAGATATTGATTCTTATATTGAAAGTCAAGAAAATCACAAGGAAGATAAAGGATTCAGGTGCTTTGATGGATATACAGTTGTAGGAGTTCGGGTATGCTTTCTTTATGTTGCATTGCAGAATACATAGGCATAAGGTATGCAACACAAACCGCAACCCTCACTATTGATTAATGCCTGCCGGAAGGCACACGAGCCTGCAGCATCCAATTATAAAACAAATAGTATAAGATCATTTATTGATGAAATTGGGTCTTTGGGACAGTTGAAGTGAAAATAACTCTTTGTCGAATTATAATGTACCCCATTTCCAGGGCAGGATTTAATCAAAGTTAGTTGTTTTTGAGGTCCTCCCATTTTTAGGACAGTTCTAAAATAGAGTTTTTCGGGAAGAGGTCAGTTTTAAGATTTGCCGGAGAAATAATACATTTTTTTGTCCTAAACATTAATTGAATAGAATGGTGTTAACTCCCACCAACCCTTAAATAATTCTGAATCGCAATATTCCTTAAAATCCTCAAAAACCTGGCAAGAACCTGGCAACTAATAAAAAATCACCTACAAAATAAATTGTAAGTGATTGATTATCTGGTTGTCCCGTCAGGTTTCCCCGCTACACTCTCATTACATTCGAGTTAACGGGGCAGGCTTCTCACCCTTCCGGGCCAAATTAAAATGCCGGCTAAAGTACCGGCATTGTTGTTGTCCCGTCAGGTTTCCCCGCTACACTCTCATTACATTCGAGTTAGCGGGGCAGGCTT
>JBEKWS010000005.1:0-174138 GCA_049512815.1 Bacteroidales bacterium
CTTGTGAAAAACGACCGGACTGTTGACACAGTCTTAAAAGCGCTTGAGCCGTATGCGGTGAAAGTCGCAAGTACGGTTCTTAGGAGGGAAAGGCGGGGTAACCTGCCTGACCTATCCGACCGCCGGGCCGTTATAGTTAATTCGATGGTTCCCTGCACATTAGCCAACTCCTAAAACAACTAACTATAACAGAAAAGTCAAAGAATCTATGAGAGCGCCATCTTCAAAATAAATGACATAATTTGAATTTTGAGAAAATTCAGCATAATCCGAAACACTTGATATTAAAAAAAACTTCACTGACCTGCATTATTTTAATCTTGACAACTATCCTCTATGGACAAGAAATCAAGGGTTTATTACTATTTCGCTTTATTTCACGGCTTATGACCGATTTATCCTTATCAATGAGCATAGCAATATTTTTTTGATGCTTTCCCTGGCGCAACATAAATTCATTAGTGTACCTTTGCTCAGGTGTCAGATGACTTTTCTTTTCGAGTTTTTGCATACAAAAAAAGTGAATTTTATAACACAAATATTGGGAGCTAGCCCCCAACATTCATTTACTTTAGTTGTATTTCCTAAATGAATCTACATATACCTTTTTTGAGTGGTATATTTGAAAAAAATACTTACAGTTAAATCGATGAAGAAATTATTACTGATAAATCCCGTTAATATTGCTCGTGTGGGTTTAACAATTAATAAAAGTTCAAGATTCCCCCCTCTAGGTCTTGGTATTGTAGCAGCCTTAACACCAAATGATTGGGTTGTGAAGATTATTGATGAAAACTTTACAGAATTCACATATCAAGAAGCTGACCTCGTTGGAATTACTGCTTTTACAGCATCTGTTAATAGAGCATATGAAATAGCAAAAATATACAGAGATAAAAATATACCAGTAATTATGGGCGGAATTCATGCATCGTTGCAATCTGAAGAAGCAGTAACATATGTAGATTCTGTTGTAGTGGGAGAAGCAGAGGATATTTGGAATCGTGTTATCGAAGATTTTGAATCTAAGAATTTGCAAAAAATATATATAAGTGAAAAAATAGATTTAATAAAAATGCCTCAGGCATCCCATGATTTATTTGATAAGCGTTATCTGTTTGGATCAATTCAAACGGCTAGAGGCTGTCCAATGGATTGTGAGTTTTGTTCAGTTCCCTCATTTAATGGACATACTTATCGACAAAGACCTATCGAAGATGTATTAGATGAACTGGAAAAAATACCACAAAAAATGATATTTTTCGTAGACGATAATATAATAGGTTATGGCAAATCGGCTTCAAAACGTGCGTTGGATTTATTCAAAGGTATTATTGAGCGCGGAATTAAAAAGGAATGGTTCTGTCAAGCATCTTTAAACTTTGCAGATGACGAAGAAATACTTAAATATGCGGCAAAAAGTGGTTGCAGAATGGTTTTTCTGGGATTAGAAGCTGAGAATATCGAATCTCTTAAAGATGCAAATAAAAAATTGAACATTAAAATGGGTGTAAATAGCTATGAGAATGCATTTAAGAAAATTAATAAATATGGAATAGCAGTTCTTGGAGCTTTTATTTATGGATTAGATAGCGATACTTCTGAAATATTGTATAATCGTACAAACTATATCATCAATAGTGGGGTTGATGTTATTCAAACGACTTTTCTAACACCTTTGCCCGGGACTAGATTGTTTAATACAATGCTAAAAGAAGGTAGACTTTTACATACAAATTTCCCCTTGGATTGGAATTATTTTGATATGACCGAAGCAATTTTTAAACCAAAGTTAATGGAGCCGGCTGAACTAAGCTTATCTATGGACAAGTGCAACGCTGATGTTGGTAAAGCTATATGGAAGAAATTTTTTAAAACTTTAATTGCAACAAGAAATTTTAAAACAGCAATGTGGGCATTAAGTTCAAATATTAACTATCAAAATGTATCAAAAAACCAAAAAATAAAAAGTGAATAATATAATAACAAAAAAGGGGGACTATATATAATAAAGAGGACTTCATTTGGTGCGAAGTGCCAAGAATGAAATTTGTGGATCAATTTGTAAAACACATGATATAGTATCTTAGATTAAAGGAATTGGGTTTTTAGTAATAGAATTTATGAACTAATGAAATAACCTAAAGTTGACTTCAATTTAAATAAGTCGTAATTTTGATTAGTCCAAATTATAGCAAGGACAAGTATACTAAAAATGTTGGAGCAGACTGTATGTATTTAAAAAATTTGTGCTCTGTATCTATTTGGTTCAGAGTCATACTGATCTTATCGGTATCATTGTGGGGTTGCAGCAAGGATACAATTGATAAAACAGAAACAATTAATTATGATAATTTGAGTGGTAAAATGGCTTTCTCCCGAAGTGAGGGTAAGATTGTAATAATAGATGCTGACAAAAAAAATACTACGACGATAACGACAAAAGATAATGCAAGTTTATGGGAAGCTTCAGTCTCTCTCTCTCCAGATGGGAATATGGTCGCTTATGCAGCCTATCATTATACATACGATCTCTATCAACTCTTTACAATGTCCGTTGGCGGAGGAAATTATGCGCAGCTTACTTCCAATTCCTGGCATAGCTTCTGTCCAATATGGAATGCTGATGGAACGCAATTATTTTATATTTATGGCGCTTCAAATACAGGCCAGATTTATAACATTATGTCCAATGGTTCAAATAATTCTAAGATTACTGACTTTGAGGCCTATGGCAGGATTTCCGTTTCTAAAAACGGGAATTTGCTTGTCTTTGCCAGCGGTGAGCTTGGCTCTCCAAAAGGTATTTTCTTATACGATATAAGGAAGGACTCACTAACACAAATAATTCCTAACGATAGCACAAATTCGGCTTATAGCCCGGTTTTGTCACCTGATGAGCAAAAAATTGTTTTTATTTTGCGCCATGGTTTTAATGAACAAGGAACATCGCCATACTTTTTCAAAATCATGATTGTGAACATGGATGGTTCTGATGAAAAGATGGTTGTAGAGCTACCTTTCGTAAGTTATATAGATGATACATATGTTACCTGGTCTCCTGACGGCACAAAACTAGCATTTAATTATGGAAGTGGAATGAATGACGATCAATGGTCTCATATTTTTCTGATAAATTCTGATGGCTCTGATTTGACACAAATAACACATAATACAAATTATGATGGAGCACCATCATGGATAAAATAAAACGCATACTGCTTGATAACGTACCGTTATAAATAATATCTTTTACACAGTTTTTGAAGGCCACTTTAAAATAGGTTGCATAGCTCTTGCAGGACTCATTCTCAAATACTCTAAATAATTTCTAATTATAATAGAATTCGATGCACTCTTGATAATTAACCCTGCAGGAACATCTGTTGAAAATACCAGCTTGCCCCCAGATAAGAAGCCTTCCACATGCTGTCCGTCGCAAGCCTCTATTTATCAGCCACTTTGATTATGAGCTATACAACCTAACGTCTCCGATATAATTTTTATCTTTGACAAGTAACGTTCTAATTCTCCCAATAAAAAATAGAAAATGAAAGCGATTGTCTATACAAAATACGGAACACCTGATGTTCTTGAGTTAAGAGAGATAGATAAACCTATTCCCAAGGAAAATGAAGTCTTGATAAAAGTTTATGCGGTATCAATAAATGATTGGGACTGGGGCCTCCTCCAAGGTATTCCGTTCATAAACCGCCTTCTAAACGGTCTTCTAAAACCCAAGAAAAAAATACTAGGATCCGACATAGCAGGGCGAATTGAAGAAGTAGGCAAAAACGTAGAAAAGTTTCAGATAGGGGATGAAGTGTTCGGGGATCTAAGTGGCGACTGGGGCGGTTTTGCTGAGTATGTCTGTGCTCGTGAAAATGCATTAGCCCTGAAACCGGCTAGTATGACCTTTATTGAAGCAGCTGCGATACCTCAAGCGGCAATGCTGGCTATACAGGGCCTTCGTGATAAAGGGCAAATTCAGCAAGGACAAAAGCTTTTGATTAATGGTGCGGGTGGGGGTGTAGGTACTTTTGCAGTGCAGATTGCGAAATTATACGGGGTTGAAGTGACTGGTGTTGACAGCTCAGGGAAATTGGACATGCTGCGTTCAATGGGTTTTGATCAGGTTATTGATTATACACAAGAAGATTTCACTAAAAATGGGTATTGTTATGATCTGATTCTTGATGTTAAGACGAATCGTTCGATATCCGATTATACCCGGGCATTATGTCCTAATGGAATTTATGTCACGGTTGGAGGTTCCATGGTTAGGCTTTTGCAGGTTTTATTCCTGAGACCGTGGATTTCGATGTTCAGTAAAAAGAAGATACGCTTCGTTTCCCTGAAACCAAACAAGGATTTAGCTTATATGAACGAGCTTTTCGAAGCCGGGAAACTCAAACCCGTGATAGATGGGCCCTACAAGTTAGATGAATTTCCTAAAGCATTCAAGCTTTTTGGTGAAGGAGTCCACAAAGGAAAAGTAGTAATAAATGTGGAACATAATTAAATGATAGTAACCAATAAAATCATAAACACCAGCCTCCAACAGATATAATTTCTATCCTTGACATTAACATTCTAATTCTCCTGATTAAGAATTTATCTTGCAAGCTTCTGCAAAACAAAATCATCAAGTTGACAAATCCTGCCTCACAATTAAATAATGCTACGCAAACCTAACACGGCTTCGCGGCTAAAGTACCGGGATAAGTGTCCGGCTGGCTTCGTCGGTAACAGAACCTCCCCTTATTGCAGTGCCGTTATGTGCTTCTGAGAAAATATGAAAAAATTTTGTATCTTTACTTTAAAACAAATCAATTATGAAACGAACTTGCTTCTATTTGCTTTCAACGATCCTGATCACATTCTTATTCTCCGGTTGTTCTGATAGAGAACGCACAAAGAATATGAATGAAAAAAATTCGACTGACGAAAACTGGCTTAAGGTTTCGGGAAATCAAATAATCAACCAAAAAGGCGACACTGTATATTTGCGTGGTTTTGGGCTGGGCGGAATGCTGCATATGGAGAATTTCATTGATGGTTATCCAGCCAATGAAGAAACTATGCGTGAAGGGCTACTGAAAGTATTAGGAGAAAAAAAATACAATCTTTTCTTCGATTCTTTTCTCAAAAGTTATTTCACTGAACCTGACGCAGAATACATTCACAGTCTGGGACTGAACCTGGTTCGGATCCCAATAAATTACCATCTTTTTGAAGATGATATGAATCCACGGGTCATTAAGGAAGGTGCTTTTGAATACCTCGACAAGGTAATAGAATTGTGTGCAAAGAATAAAATCTATACCGTAATCGACCTGCATGCCTTACCAGGTTCTCAAAACCAGCACTGGCACAGCGACAATCCTACCCACAAGGCATTGTTCTGGCAACATAAGGATTTTCAGGACAGGGTATTAATTCTATGGGAAGCTATTGCACAACAATATAAAGACCAGCCATGGGTTGCAGGTTATGATTTGATTAATGAGCCGGCAGACCCTACAGGTAAGAATGTCTTCCCTTATTATAAACGTCTTCGCGATGCTGTTCTAAAAATCGACCCAAATCATATTCTGTTCCTTGAAGGTGATCGATATGCAGTTGATTTTGATAAGTTTACAGAAGTTTGGGATAATGTGGTCTATACGAATCACGATTATGCTGTCCCCGGATTTATTTTTGGTGGAGATTATCCCGGTAATACCGGTGACAGATATTTTGACAAGGATACTCTTGAACATGATTTCCTTAAGAAAAGTGAATTTATGTTTTCCCGCCATGTTCCTTTCTGGGTGGGTGAATTCGGCCCGGTTTATACAGGTAACCCTGAAAAAGATGAAATGCGGTACCAGGTACTTAAAGATCAATTGGCATATTACAACAAATACAAGGTAAGTTGGTGTATCTGGCTGTATAAGGATATGGGATTGCAGGCAATTATGCACCAAAATGATAATACTCCATACATGAAACTGGTTTCAGCTTTCCTTTCAAAAAAAGATTCATTGGGAGCCGATAGATGGGGATCGACCGATAAAAATATCAGGCAAGTGATGTCGCCAATAGAAGAATTGTTTAAAAAGGAATTCCGAGATTATAATCCCTATCCACAAGGTCAGCAAGGTCAGATTGACCTGTTGGTCAGACATATACTTATAGCCGAAGCGCTTGTACCTGAATATTGTAATTTATTCAAAGATCTGTCTGAAGAAAAACTGACAGAACTCGCTCAGTCATTTCGTTTTGATAACTATGTAAAACAAAAGAGGCTGGAAGACATATTAACAGGTCGGGAAAAGTAAATAGGAAATGGACTGAAAAGAAAGTTTATAATTTACTGCCGTCTTATAACCGATCTAGCGGAAGTACTTCGCTGCTTAAGAATCCGTCCGACGGCGTACTATCTGATTCCTGTTTTCCGGCATGCAGGCGTCGAGTTACGCAACCTGTATTTATTGCCATGTCGTTAGGTGTCATAGATCATCTTCCTATATTCTACTCACAATTAATGAATAAACCCTGTTGAATCATGAAAACTAGAATACTATTGTTTGCATTGTTTTTCAGTTCAGCATTTTTTTCATGCATGACTGAAAAGAAAATCTTAGAACCATCAACCATTTCAACAAGAGTAACTTCTGATTATTTAACTGTTGAAGAAGCAATCACTTTTCTCAAAATCCCTGAGTCAGCAGCACAACCGGCTTTAAATCTTGGAGTTTCTCCAAAATTGCCTGCTTCCTTTAGTCCCCCATACAAATCTATTAAGCCAATTAAACTCTTTGATAATTTATATTTTGTCGGTACAACCACTGTTGGCGCATTTATTGTGGATTCAGGTGATGGATTGGTTATGCTTGATACTGGCATTGGTGATGAAGACGTTGCTATGATGGTTGAAGATATGAAAAAGTTAGGACTAGATCCCTCCAGGATAAGAGTCATATTCATATCACACGAACATTTTGACCACTATGGTGGAGTCCAATATCTTAAAAAGAATATATGTCCCAATGCTAAAGTTGCTATGAGTTTAGTAGGATGGAATCTTTTACAAACAGTTCCATTGGAATGGGCTTATATTGGAACAAGACCACAATCAGTTGACATTTATCTCATTGATGGAATGAAAATTAAAATTGGATCTGTGATATTTCAGATCGTTGCAACACCAGGCCATAGTCCTGGCTGTGTCTCTTTCATTTTTCCAGTGATAGATAACGGGGAAACTCATATGGCAGGTATTATGGGGGGATCAGCCGTATGGCCTACTCAAGTTGAAACAAGACTTTACAAATCTTCGATTGAATATTTCAAAGCATTCGCTAAAGCAGCAAATTGCGACGTTGGTTTAGTATTTCATTCGCAAGAATCAGATTTTGCGCAACTTCGTATACGAAAATCTGGCGAACCTAATCCTTTGGTGATAGGATCAGATAAGTTTGATACAGTATACCTGAAAAAATATAGAGACAGGTATCAAAAAATGCTTGAATCAGGAAATCTTAAGCCATACCAACCTTTATAAAAAGACAAGTCTATATTTATAAATTAAATTCTCTTCTACCTTGCTTAAAAAGTGCTACGACCACCTGACAAGCGGGTATAAGCAAAAAGACTTGTCTTTCTGCTCATACCCGCTGGCCGTCAGACTCCCGATAAATCGGGACAAGTTATCTAAAAACCTACCCTATTTGTTGATAACTATGAGTTTGGTGATTCTTCAAAAAACTATAAGTTTTGTACCTTAACTACATGAAATTCATACAGGGACATAACAGAACACAGATGCATCTTTTCCCGATATCACTGGACCAATCCATTGACCCGGATAATGAAGTACGGATAATCGACCTTTTTGTCGATAGTCTTTCTATTAAAAATTATGGATTCAGAATTGACTTTGCCGAAAATGGTCGTCTGGCAAATTGAAAAGCAGCTTAAAGAAACCGGTGAAGCTCAGGTCTCTGCTTCCGATCCGGAGAGCCGACAGATAATGCTTCGCAATAATATTACTGGAATGGGGGTTCAGTTATATTCTCACTAAGAAGGGAATAAGCCGCGCAAGCGCACCGGACCTTACTAGAGACAATTTAAGGCAATCCCGGGGTAATCTTTCTCATACATCGCTTAACCTGGCTTAAATGAAGTCTGTTTCAGCAAGCCGGAATAGGTTATTAGACAGACTCCCGTTGAGCGTAATTTTAAATAAAAGAAACGATTAAAAACTAGATTACTTTAATTAAATATTTAGTTATAAGACAACTTATTTTTCATTATAATGTTAATTATCAATTAATTACTTTTGAAATTAATAACCTCCCCGGATAAGTTGGACTTTTGCTAATAATTTTTTACATTTATGGGAATAACTAAAACTAAGAAACCGTCTAATATTATTATGTTATATCGAAACCATGAATTGCTGAAGCTGTGTAAAATAACTAACCATTGTTGATCATATTCTATGATAGCGGATGCTTTGAATATGCAAGACTCATAACGAAAGCCATGCTGGATCGCCTATATATCCGATTCCCGGTGATGGCTGTGTTAGTCCAGATAGTAAGTTGCATCAAGGCACACGAGGTTATATAAGACAAGAAAAAATTGCCCTGGGATGGGAGGCCCTGGGCGGTCAGAATCGACCACGATCATAAGCAGCAAAAAGTGTTCATGAATTATCGAAGTAAGGGCTTTTGGAGACATTAGAATGAGATATGAAAAAAAACTGGGCAGTTTATTCCGTTTGCTATTAATCGTGCCCCTGTTTATTGTAGTCCCCGCGTGCTCACACAAAATGGATGAAGACGATCCGTGCGCGAATGCCGTCGGCAACGGTAATGAAATCATCCCCGGTCCCGCCGGACCCGAGGGCGGCGATTACGATCAGGTCTTCCGCTCCCTCGAGGTAGACCCTATCAATCCCGATGTGTTGTACATTGGCACAGAACGGAATGGCATCGTCAAAACCGGCGACGGCGGTGTTACGTGGCACCGGCTGCGTCAAGGGATGCGCCACAGCTCTACCACCTACCCAGAGGTGTGGGACATTGCTGTCTCGCCGTCCAATCCCCAGTTCGTCATCGCTGCCACAGCTGATTCGCCTGGACCCGTAGCAGGCGATTATCCCAGCAGCGCCGCATGCGTCTACCTCAGCACGAACGCGGGCGGCACCTGGTCGAGATCGAACTGCGGGCTGACGAATTCCTACGCGTTGTGCATACGCTTCAACCTCCACAATCCGGCGGTCATCGTGTTGGGTATCGGCGCGGGCAAGGCGACATTCAGCGCACTCTTAGGTCAGACCTTTGATGGTACCCTCATGCATTCGTATGACTACGGCATGAACTGGAGCGCCGCCACGGCACCGGCCGGGGCTGGTAAAAATGTTTTCTGGGTCCTTCGCGCATACGGATCCGGAACAGGGGGTTTCATCACTTTCGGCTTAAGCATGGACGAGCCGTCGATGAACTTAGGCTTTCTGCGTTCGGAGGACGAAGGACAGAGCTGGAAACCCTTTGCGCCGTCGCAGCGGACGCGAATGATCACCGCATTTGATGTTTCGACCGACGGTCGAATCCTATATGCGGTCGAACGCGACGCTTTCTCCATTCTTAAATCGACCGACAGCGGTTCATCATGGGACGAGCTTGCAGTTCCTGCAAACGGTCCGGTCAAGATATCACCCTCTGACCCGGATGTCGTACTCTTCTGCGAGGACTATAAGGTGTACCGCTCGGCAAACGGACTCCAATCGCAGGATCTCGTTCTCACTGCTATGGACCGCGTGGATGACATCGAGTTTGCACCCTCGAAGCCAAGCCTGGTGTATTTGGCGACCAAGGGCTACCATATTTATAAAAGCACGGATTCGGGGTTGACGTGGTCTCATCTTACCAATCTGCGGAGCGCGGGCATTCTGAACTGAACGGAAATGTGGAAATCGAACAGATCACCGGTATATATTATAATATAAGTTTATTGCTTATACAAGGCAGAGACGAAGTCGGCGAATTTGGAAAATAATACCATGTTATACAAATAATTTTCAATAACAAAAATCATGCTTGCGGATCATAAGAAAGAGAAGTATAATACGATAAGTTTTGTGACGCTTTCAACTCCTTTATTTTCAAACGACAATAGCATAAAAATTGTTGATGTTTTTCATTTTGTGGGAATCTTTGCGAATCAGGAGTCGTATTTGTTTTCAAACGGATAACCGGGAAATGTCAAGTACTTTATTTTAATAAAGAATGGGTAAGTTAAAATTATATTACGCCCAATACTGCATATAGCCAATGGCAGGCAAAGTGAATTGCTAATAACTCGCTCAGCAAGCAGGCCAGTGTATCTGGAGAGGTATTCGCCTTGAACAACTCTACCACTGGTCATATGCGAAAACGTTGTGTGCCATATTAAAGAAGGAGAACATGAAAGATAGAATTAAGAAAATAATATCAAACAAAAGAAATATTGTTATAATTTATATATTATTTGCATTAGCTGCCAGTCTTCAATCTCTTGTATCAGGAAAGACATTTCATGAAGGAGGGATGGATTACAACAGATATAATAATTATATTATTTTCGAAAGGTCTTTTCATCATTTAATAAACAATCAGGACTTGTACATCTTATATCCAAATGAGCATTGGGATTTATATAAATACACACCTGCATTTTCAGTTTTCTTTGGTTTATTTGCAATGTTTCCTGATTGGATTGGTCTGAATTTGTGGAATTTGCTAAATGCATTAATCCTGTTATTTGCTATCTATTACCTGCCAAGATTAGATATAATGGAAAAAGGATTAATCCTTATGATTGTTTTAATTGAATTAATGACATCTATGCAAAACTCACAATCAAATGGATTAATTGCAGGGTTATTAGTTTTATCATTTGGACTGCTTGAGAATAAAAAGTATCTGTTTGCTACATTGTGCATTATATTTTCTGCCTGCATAAAAATATTTGGAATAGTTGGACTTGCACTATTTCTTTTTTATCCTAAAAAATGGAAATTATCCTTATATACTTTTTTGTGGACAATAGTACTTTTCATTGTCCCTTTAGTATTTGTTGACATTAACCAATATTTGAAATTAATTCAAAGCTATTTGGCAATGTTAAATAATGACCATACAATTTCATATGGATATTCTGTTATGGGGTGGCTAAACTCATGGTTTGACATAGAATTAAATAAAAATACAATAGTTTTAGTGGGTTCGGTTGTTTTTTTAATCCCTTTTTCCAGATTTAATCAATATAAGAATTATACCTTTAAATATTTGGCTCTGACATCTATTTTGATTTGGATTGTGATTTTTAATCATAAGGCAGAATCTCCAACTTTTATTATTGCGATGACCGGTGTTGCACTATGGTTTATATCGTGTGAGAAAAGCATTTTTAACATTGTATTATTTAGTTGTGCTTTTATTTTAACAACCCTGTCTCCAACAGATATTTTTCCTAGATTTTTACGGGAAGAATATGTGACCCCATTTACATTAAAGGCTTTCCCCTGCATTATTGTTTGGACAAAGATAATCTATGATATGATTGTATTGAAAAAAGACAAAATAACAGAAAAATACGACACACAACATCGCATTTAGCCAATGGTGGGGTTTGTGGCTTATGCGAACGTTCTGCCTCAAGTAAAATTTGGTGTAAATTGACAGGAAAGTGCTCCGAAGCCTGCTAGTGGGCATATGCATAACCGTCGTAAGTATCAAGAGTATTCAGAAAATAAAGAGTCCATTTGATGATTTACAGTAAAACTATTGATAATTTTATTGTACAAATAAGAACAGCTATAAGTAAGCCTATGCAGCCAATTTATTCTGTCTATGAATACTTTTGGTGCACATATAAAGTTGGGTGTAACTGGTAGCCGAACCAATAAAATGATTGATAAAGAATTCCTATCTTTGAGACATGAATATAATTGAGAGAAATATCGACACCTTAATCATACTCTGTAAACAACACAAAGTCAGAGAACTGTATATTTTTGGATCAATCTTGACTCAAAGATTCCATGAAACCAGTGATGTTGACTTTCTTGTTCAATTTGGAACTATTGATATCCTCGACTATTTCGACAATTATATGGATTTCAAAGAAGAACTTGAGAAACTCTTTGACAGACCAGTTGATCTGCTAGAAAACCAAGCTATCCGAAATCCTATTTTCAGAAAGGTTCTAGATCGGGACAAAAAACTAGTTTATGAACGAAAAACAGCTTAAATTTCTCTACGATATTAAAATTGCAATTGACGAGATAGATTCTTACTTCGAGACTGAACTTCGTAATTTCGATAATTATAAAAAGAATTCTTTGCTCAAACGTGCGATTGAGAGAAACCTCGAAATTATTGGATCAAGAAATCAAATAATCCATGGATATGACTCAATATCAGATGAGAACATTTGGGGAATAATCACTAATTATCTGCCAAAGTTAAAATCTGAAGTCAATACCATGATTAATATAACGCTACATTACACGGTCGGTGCTATCGACTAGATCGATTCAAAACAATTTGCTATTTAAATCATTCATAAAAATATAAGATGGCATTCAATCTCAGTTTCCTAGTATCCATTTACTCTAAATGGAATTTCAGACATTGACTTGACTTTAGCTGGAAACCAGCATGAGAGAGAAATTTCTGTGATTTCTCAGAATGCCATCTTTCTTTATCCACTTATCACTCCAATTCTGTAAGGACCTTTAAAAGTCTTGCGTTATTGCAGTTTTGCGGACTTGCAGTCCTGCAGTCTTGCGGTATTGGGTGATAAATTGTAAATTAGAGCGGGTTTTTGTTAGCCAAAATTTTAAGAAACTAATTCGACATAATGAGAAGAATAGTAAAGGCTATCCTTTTTTTCCTGACTTTGTTTGGTATCAGCGAAAACTGCTTACTGTCACAGATTTGTATTGCCAATAATAAATATTTGTCACAACCCCGGATATGACTCTGCTTTACTTCGGAATTATTTACAGAAACAAATGAACCTGAATTCGGTACCCGGTGAAAAATATCAATATTCAAACCTGGGAGTCGGCTTGCTTGGCTACTTATTAGAAATAAAGACAGGCAAGTCTAATGAAGAATTATTGAACGAGAAGATTTTCTTAAAGTATGATATGAGATTTACAACTTCTGAATTAAAAAAAGTTAAAGATTTGGTTGTTCAGGGTAGGGATTCTTCCGGGAACATCATACCAAACTGGCGATCGGATATTCTAAAAGCCGCAGGTGGTATTTTATCTAATGTTACAGATTTGACAAAATATGTATTTGCAAACTTTTCCAACGATTCGATCCTGTCTTTTCAAAGACAAAAAACTTATTCAAGTGACTATTATGATTTGCAACAGATGTCCACAGAGATAGTACAAAAGGCACAGATTACAAATCAACGCTGGCATCTGCGAGCCAACCAAAGCAAATGAACAAAAGAATATAAAAAAACTGCCATGACAGAAAAGATTAAAGAAAACATCAATGATCCCGAAAAACTTGAAAAGCTTTATCGTGAAGATAAGAAGTCTTTTGAATCGGGTTTTGAGAAAATCTATCCTGAAATTGAGAATACCGAAATGGCAAAATTCTGGAAAAGCCGGTTGGATTTTGACAAATCGCCCGACAAGACGAAGATGATTTTCAGCCCAGACTTTTTCATCATGATTGCCGTATGTCTTTTTGCCGGATTCCTCATCAAAATTCCTGATCTGTTTAATATTAACCTGACCAGCTTCCTTTTTTATGAAAAGGATGCAGGAATTATTATCTTCCTGGGGCTTACAATTTATGCCATATCGATCAACAGGAATTTCAGCAAAAAGAACCTCGTAATAACCCTTCTGATCATTATAGTTTCAATAATATATATCAACCTGTTACCTAATGTGAGAAGCAGCGCCTCCATTAATCTGGCTTACATACATATGCCCTTACTTATGTGGTGCCTTTACGGCTTGGTTTCTATTGACTTTGACTTAAAGGAGAACAGCAAACGGATTGAGTATATCAGGCATAATGGTGATCTGGCAATTATGGGGGCACTAATCCTGATAGCCGGAGGCTTATTGACGGGAATCACTATCGGACTATTCCGGGCAATCGGCATAAATATTGAAAAGTTTTATAGTCATTATATCATAATTGTTGGATTAGTCTCTGCCCCCATTGTTACAACTTACATCCTGAAAAATTTCACTACGCTGACAAATAAGATTGCGCCGATAATAGCAAATATCTTCAGCCCGCTGGTACTGCTTACTTTAATAATCTATCTGGTAGCTATTGCTGTCTCTGGAAAGGATCCGTATAACAACAGAGACTTCTTGTTGATTTTTAATATAATGCTCATTGGCGTAATGGGTATTATCGTCTTTTCGGTTTCTGAAACTTCAGTGAACAGGAAACAAAAATTTAATGAACTGGTTTTATTTATCCTTTCAATAGTGACACTCCTTATTAACCTGATCGCTTTATCTGCAATTTTTTACCGGTTGGGTGAGTATGGATTAACGCCAAACAGGTTAGCGATTCTGGGATCTAACATATTGATCTTCATTAACCTAATTCTCATTACAATTGATCTTTTTAAAATTAATTTCAAAAAGTTGGAACTTGGAAGAGTGGAATTGACCATCTCAAAATACTTACCTGTTTATATAATCTGGACGTTTTTTGTGGTGTTTGGGTTTCCCCTGATTTTCGGATTAAAATAAGAGAAGTTAAAAACCTTTAGTTGTTTCTGATTGTCGTGTTAATAAATAACCCGTTACCTAATGTTGAATTATTTTAAAACAACTTCAGTAAGTTTATTTTTCTCTAGTGATTTATTATAAGAAACCTGTATGGTAAAAAATATTAAATATTTAATAGTAAGCATCTGCTTTGTAGCCTGCTTCATCAATACCTCATTTGCTCAAACTGCCAATAAATTTGATTTTGAACGGATTGAAGATAATTCCTTTCTAATTGAAGAAGCCTATAATCAGGATCCGGGTGTAATTCAGCACATTTCCTCGTTTCAATATATGAAGGATCATACATGGCTGTATACATTTACCGATGAATGGCCGGTACCTGGACGGAAACATCAGCTTTCAACTACAATTCCGGTTTTAAATAATGGCGAAACAGGTTTTGGTGACATAGCTTTAAACTATCGTTATCAGGCCATCTACTTGAACCGCTTCGCTTTTTCGCCGAGATTATCACTCTTATTTCCGACAGGCAATTGGGAAAAAGAGTTGGGTGCCGGAGTTGTGGGATACCAGCTGAGCCTCCCGTTCAGTTATCTTCTCTCTACAAAAATAGCGACGCATTATAACCTTGGTGTGACATTTACTCCTGATGCCAAAAAAGCAGATGGCTCGAAATTCGATCAGACTGTTTATAATTATGGCTTAAGCTTAATTCTACTACTTAGCAAGAACTTCAATTTCATGTTTGAAATTGTCGGAAACAGAACTTTCATAAAGGCAGACAATTCAAATACTGTAACTACCAATTCTTTATTTATAAATCCCGGAATGAGGTACGCAATAAACTTCAAATCCGGACTTCAAATAGTTCCGGGTATTGCCGTACCAATTGGTATTGGCTCCTCAAATGGAGCATCAGGCATTTATGCTTATTTATCCTTCGAGCATCCTTTGTGGAAGCCTTAGATTGGCTTGACTTCAGCTGGAAACATTACACTTGCGGCGATAGGAATCTAACCGGTGAACTTAATTTTACGGAGCCCGGGCTGCTCTAAGGCATTTGTCTTTAATGGTTTACCTGTAAATATCAAATTTGTCCAGTCAGTCAGGGAACTAAGACATTCAATAAAATCAATTCTTATTTTTTTTTCTTCCCTGACTTAAGCTAATCATTGGAATATCAACAGTTAGCGATACATTCCAACGCCATGTTGGATTTTTTAAATTATCTCCGATTTTGGTCAATCCGGGACCATATTGTCCACCAACACTCAGAGCTAAAGGCATGTTACCCCAAAAACCATAAACTACATAAACTCCGGGTGATAGTATGTTCTCGAGGTAAATCTTTTGTTCAAATGATTTTTTTGTGCTATCGGTAAGCTGGTAATCCACAATCGCACCAATATCAATTAATGATGCAAATAAAGAAAAAGAGCCACGTTTTTCCATCGGGAAAAAAGATAAATTCAAACCAATCGGGGTAGTCATACTTATCGGATTGTTCCATGTCCTGCTTGTGGGGTTTTCTTTGCCACCAAGTCTTGCGGTTGCTCCCAAATATGCATTAACAGTTAAGTTCCATCTTTGATATTTCTTAATAGAGGAACTACCGGACGGCAAAGCAACTGCGCTGATAGCATTCTTTACATCTTCCGGATTTTCCGCACTAGCCACGTTCCCAATAAAGCGACCATATTTGTACATCCCATCCATTAACTTTGGATCAATGAACACAATTTTTCCTTCTAATGCATTATTAATAGTATCTAATAATGTAAGTGCATTGTTTATTGCTAAACTATAATTTTTACTATAAGTATTCTCAAATAACTCATTACCATTCTTTACAATAGAAATCAATCTGATATTTTGGTTGATTCCCGGATTAAAATGCCGTGCTGTTTCAATACCAAATTCAGTGAAATCTATAGTTGAGTTAACATATCCGCAATAATCAACTATACCTGGCTTCTCCCCATTTATTAATTTCTTTTTTATCTCCAGCGATATTGAACTGATTTTGTCAAATTGCACTACTGCTTTTGAGAGAAAGTTATCAAACCAGTATATTTCTTGCTTTACATTTGCAGCGTTAATATGGTCGATTATCAATTTTCCGTTAATTTGTAATTTTTCATTCTTGATCTGTTGATAAACCAATCCCAGATAGATCTTTCTTGCTACTGAATCCTTCAGGATTTTTTGATAAAAATCCTTTGATGATACCCAATATTTTGTTGTGTCATTAGTAACCTTTTCAACCCTGACAGAATTTGATACTATCTCAGTTAGTTTTAAAACTGTATATAAATTTTGAACACGAGGTAATGTATCAAAGCCAGACTTATTGAATTGAGCTATTTTTGGCAATGAGTCAAACAATTCCGGTGGGGACAACTGAGTTAATTGTTTTAGTGAATTGAACAATTTGAATATGACCAGCAATTCAGGAAACTTCTCAATTTCATCGAAATATTTTGGCAGTATAAGTAAGTTCAAAATGTTATTCGGCAATGCCTCCATATCTGATTGAAACGCTTCTTGCAGAACCGGTAACATTTGAGGATATTGATAGGCTAATATACTACCGATTATTTCGGTTGTTTTTGGAAACAGAGTTCTGATCGCAATATTCTCTTCTTTATCAAAATAATCCTTAAACTTTTGAAAAAATGCCACATTAAGTTCCTCTTTAGCTCGTTCTATTAAAAACATGGATAAACCTTTTGAGAAGGTTGTTACATCGATACCTCCTATCGTAGACAAAGCATTTTTGTAGCTTCCCAAAGGATTAAACTTCTCCACACTTAGGGCTGTTCCTTTGATTTCTAAGGAATTAATAAAAGGGTTGTCTTTTAGTGAATGTTTCACATCCGTTGCATCTGATGTTGAATTAATTTCCGGGAAATAATGATTTAAAATTGTGAGTACAATTGTATCCAGTTCAAGTGTATTATTTATGGTTTTAATTTTGAGATTTAATGCGTCATAATACTGTGTCTGGCTAAATGCCTGAACAGATAACAGGAATCCAATTAATATTGCAGTTACTTTTCTCATGGCATAAGAATTTTAAAATTATTATTAAATGATTCAGCATTTATTTTTTGTGATATTTTTTGAATTTCTGTTTTAATTTTTTCCCGATCATAAGCAATTTTATTTTGTTTGAAATAGGAAATAATTAATGCACAGAGACCACTTATCAGTGAACTACTAAAACTGCTTCCTATTTGAGAATCAATATTGTCTGCATCTTCTATTCCTGCTGTTAAATATGACATAAACTCCATCAAAAAATCAATGTCTTTATTAAACGCTTCTCCTTTGGAAACATATTCTATGAGGGTCTGTTTTGCTATCTGTCCGACTGCGATTATCTCATTATTTGATGCAGGGAAACTCAAATATGACTTGAATAGCTTATCATTATTCCTACAGGCAGCAACAAATACTGTTGTTTTCGGAAATTCGCTAATAGTTTTGCTTATTTCCACCTCTGTTTGAGTTGAGGCGATCTGAAAACTCATGTTAACAACATCAATATTACCTTGATTCTTAAGAAATTCTAAAGCCTTCAATACTGTTTGGGATTCAAAATCTGTTCTATTCTCTGCAATTTTGCATGATATGATTTGGGCCTGATTGGCGATCCCGGAAAGATTAAAGTTTTCATTACTGATTGATGAAATAATACTTGCACATGATGTTCCATGCCCATCTTTATCAGTTATATCTGAGCTGCTAATAAAACTATACTGATCAACCTTTCCAACTAAACTACTGTGCTGAGTATATACCCCAGTGTCAAGAATTGCTATTACAGCTTGATTTCCCTGGGTTTTTTTTACTTCATCAGACAGACCAATCAGTTGTGCATTATAATCGATCATCTCCTTAGAGTCGAAAGTTTTGGAATCAGTATTATACTTTTCAAACCCCCCACTCCATAAAAAGTCGCCATTTTTGTCTTTGTACCAGATATTATTTCCACTAATAGCCTGACCTTCTATAATTTCAAATACTTCAAGCTCGAAACCTGGATTTAGTATCCCTTTCTTATTACTATCTGTAACAGAAGGAGTATTTGTCCTGATTTCAACTTCCTGAATTGATTTAACTTTCATAATAATTAATTATCAGAAAAGAACCAATTTAAAGAATACATTTTTCTGGCTAACTATTTGCTATGCATCATTTTATCAGATGGCTCGACATTAATTACCAATTAACAGCCAATGACCTTTGAGTTGGTACCACGAGGTCCTCTTTCTCTTTCAGGTTATATCTCAATTCTTCAATCAGTTCTTTATATGCGACTTCAAAGATCTGCCCTGGTATCCTGGAAAATTTCCGGGCCTCATATCTGATATTGTCAGGATGCAAGGCAACGCACCCGAACTTCTTGCGGATCACGTTCCATACATGTTCATGATCTACAGGGTATTCGTCCTGCAGGTATGTTGCTGTGATGCCGGGAACAATTATTACAGGATATGCTATTTTTTTGATTTCTGATGCCATCTTCCAGTTTTTAATTAAGGATTACACATTTGATCATCAGACATTAAGCAAATATCAAAATTACAGTTTGTTTAAATTAAAGTCAACTTTATTTACTATCCCTTTCAATTACCTTCCACCCTTATTTGGGCGCAGATGCACGCGAATGGTCCAGCTATAGTGCAAAGTTAAATATCTCAAATAGGGTACTGAGCCTTCCCGGATTGATCAAATACCGTGCTGTACAATAAGTTTAATTACTTGACATTCAGCATTAAAATTATTATCTTTATATGTTATTTATAAAACTTAAAAAATTCCATTGTCCCGGAATAAGCTTATGATGAAACCACACTCCAACCATTAAATGCTTACAGATTATGAATGACAATCCAAAACCCTTCATTTTTTTGCTAATGCCATTCTCTAAACAATTTGATGAACTTGAGAAAAAGATTAGATTGGCTACTGAGAAAGCTGGAGCTCGTGCAGAGAGAGTTGATAAACAGAGGTACAAGGACGAAGACGTCCTTCAGAGGATCAACGATCAGATTGACAAAGCAGTCATGCTTGTCGCGGTCACTACCGGAAACAAACCGAACGTCTTCTACGAGATCGGATTGGCACATGCGCTGCGGAAACATGTGGTGCTTCTTACAAACAACACTAAGACAATTCCATATGATCTCAAACATTTCCCATCTCTCGAATATAAGAATGTTGACAACGAGCTAGTCAAAAAGCTTACCGAAGAGCTGAAGTGGCATCTTTCAAATCCCACAACCGGTGATAAATATTATCAGGAATTCAAGAGTGCCTTTGCAAACGTCGAGTCCTTCGCTGATAAGCTTATGCCGTTCTTTTTGCCAATTGCAAGTCGCTATCTCCTGGAATGGTCCGAATTCATTGGGAGTCTCATCACCGATGGTATTGAAATGAGTGGACCTGAACGGTTAGAAATCACCCGTCTCCTGACTCTGGAGACAAAGAAATACTCTCTTATCGAACAAATTACAGGAAATCCGACAGAAATGCACAGCCTTGACTGGATATCATTTTACAATCAAATCGGCAAACAAGGAGATATTGAGAAAAGGTGGATACTCTCTGTAGAAATGGACGAGGTTACGAAAAAACGTAACGATATCGCGATGGCCTGGAGGTTTTTTCGGGAGAGAAATTTTGAAACACTTTATTGTTCCCCAACAGAATTTCGTCGGGCCACCGGCGAAAAACTTCCGGGGTATAATGTAATTGAAAACATGGGTGAATACATAAAGTTGTTGATGTTGCCTGATAGCACCTATACTTCGGGGGAACATCCAAACATGCTACATACAACGATCAGGATTAGCTCTCCTCTTGATAGAAGGACCCTGGAGAGTATTATCAGGTGCTCGACCAACATCGATGAACAATTATTTAAAAACATCCCAATGTCCATTTCCTGAACAGATTGAAAATAAAAGGACAGCTGCATTATCATAATTTTATCAGGCTTTTGCTATTTACATTTTTTTTGTTTTTGTCATAGTTTTTATCTAACTTTTGTAGCAAGGTTAAAGAGTTTTGTTTTGAAGTAAATATTAAAACAATAATTCTTATTTATTTATAACTATTTTATTTACCAGAATTCCAACGAGTGATGAATTATAATTTTACATTCTATTTAGTAATTGTACCTAACGGGAAATAGCAATGAAGACAAATTCAGACAGGAGAGTCTTAAGTAGGGAACGGATCAGTAAAGCACTCGATATGGTTCGGGAAGAGCAAACGAAACACCCAATATCTGTTATGCAAAAAAGATTGTTTTTTAGTTTCAGATTCTCTGTTTGGTTTTTTTTAGCTATTACATCGGTTTCATTTTTACTTATGTTTTTACTGCCGGCAGAGGAGTCATTTGAGAAAGGATGGCTTAATTTATTCTTTGGATTACTCGGCTTTAGTTTCTTTTTAGTGGTCTTAGTCTTTTTTCTAAACACAAAACTGATCTGGCAGACTTTGCGTGAGTTTCGACTCGCGTTCAAAACCAGGCTTTGGCAGTTAGCAGCACAAAAACACACCAGGTACCGTTGGCCACTTAGACTCATTATTGGAGTTGGTGGAATATTTCTTGTAATCTTCCTTATCGGTATGTGGACTGCAAACCTAATTATAGGTCTACTGGTTACCGTCGCTCTGATTGCGTTTTTCATTCTTCGCATAGCAAGAAAACGGTTGGACATGCTTAGTAACGCAGATAAATTTATCGAGTTTCTGTCAAAACTTGATGCTTCTGAAAGTCCGGCAGATAGAGTCCGGGTCTCCATCCCTACAGACATCTTCAAGAAAATGGGCGATCTTGAGGATGTTCATATCCAGCATCGTCGTGCAACAGCGATAGATGAGTCACACGACAGTGTCAATGTAAGTTCTGTGCTGAAGAGCCGCACCATCATCACAGACATTTCCAAGCTCGACGAAGCCAGCCAGCTTAGGATTGAGGCATGCATCTCAGATCTCACTATTGAGTCTCTCTCATCGCAGGCATTGCGAGAATCTGGCGGGATATGGCGAGTTCCGGTAAAAGAGACTACATATGAGATAGTCTGTAGTCATGATGAAGCAGCTCACCGGATAGATTTGCTATCTATTAAACAGGTCAATAGCAAGCAATAGAATCATAGAAACAAGGAGGTACCTCATGGCCAAAACAACTAATGAATTTCAGAACTTTGCGGTCCGCTATCAAAATAATGTTAAGGAATCTATATCGCGACTCTCCCCAAGAGCAGAACTTGAGCTTTATAGGATAATCAACGGGTTATCAGAGGATCCGGATCGCTACCCAAGCCGGGTCGAACAGGTATCTAAAGTGGGCGATCTGCTCTATAAGCACCCTGATCCTCCCCTGGAGATCACTTATCGAATCGATACGGTCCATAATGTCATGTCAGTTGTCGACGTCCAGGAACGCTCTATTGTGGGTGCGCTAGTGGTAGTCAGCTACAGTCATGCTGACGAAAAGTGGCGTAACGAATTACGGAAATTTCTCAAACCACTTGTCAGAAATGAGCGAATCCGTGTTTGGGATGATACTGCAATAGACGCTGGTGATCAGTGGCGGGAGGAGATTAAGAAGGCGTTTGGCTCAGCTAACGTCGCGATATTGCTCATGAGTTCGGATTTTCTTGCATCTGACTTCATCTCGCAACATGAGTTTCCGTTTCTTGTCAGCAGAGCCAATAAAAAGGAAGGGGGCGTGCAGCTCATGTGGCTTGCAGTGAGACCCTCTGTATTCAAACAGGAACCAGACATAGATAAACTAGAGGCGTTGAACGATCCGGACCATCCTCTCTCAGGACTTCATAAGTTCGCCAGGGAGACCGAACTAACGAAGGTCTGCGGAAAGATATTAAAAGCTGTTGAAAAAGCCTCCATCAGCATGGCGCATTAAACAAACGGCCCTACTCTGTATCTTCCCATGTCAAATTGGAGCCATGCCTCGGCAAGAGGTGAACTCAAATGCTAATACATAAAATTAGTTCACATTCATTCTCTTAAAGCAATTGGGAATAACTTGTCAGATATTTAACCTCCTCCCATAATTCTTTTTTGGTTTTATCATTTTTAAAATCTAACTTGTTGTAACAGTGTTAAAGAGTTTTGTTTTGCAGTAATTATGCAATGCAATTATTCTTAACTATTTAATAATTAATTTGTTTAACAAAGTTTTTCGAGTGATAGGCTAAAAAGTTGTAATCAATTTTGCAGTAATACTACCAAAGTAGTACTCCAGTGAATATTTGATTGTTTCGGGAAAAAGGTATGTTGTCTGCAGAAAGGTAAAAGTGTGTGCGGATGAGCCCAAAATATAAGGAACCGGGAAAACCACGTGGTCGCGATTATCTCATTGGAAGTATAGTCATTATTGTGTTAACAATTTCCGGTATGGTCATTTTCGGATTGGACTGGGGAATCGGAGGTGCAGACGCGGATGTAGTCTGGATCTGCTTCGATCTGATTATGTTTATGAACCTGGGGAGAATAATACGCAAAATTTACAGGTTGCAGTTTAAGAAACTGCAGATTGATCGTGATGAAGTTGCCGGGCGCTTGGCTACCGGAAAACACGAAGACTTTTTTCTTTATTTACGGCCTTTTAATTCTACAGGACGATTACCGATAACAGTTCGTGTCAATAAGGTCTACACTAAATTTCCAGGCTCGTCTCCGAAAACCTATGGTGAGATAGAAGACTTAGACTTAGAGCAAGAACTTACTCGAGCTTTGGAACCGTGCGCTCCCCTTGTAGCCCTGGGTAAACCCGGCGAACATATTGGAGCAGGTCTCATAAAGACCGACGACCAAAGTTGGCAATCTTTGTTTCTAGATCTATCTTCACGTGCTACTGCAATATTTATTGTCCCTGGTACTACAGAAGGTACCCGGTGGGAACTAGACAGCCTTGCAAAAGATGAAGCATTGCGAAAAAAAACTATTCTAATTATTCCTCCGCAAATGTTAAACGAAAACGGTACACCATTCCAAGATTCAGGAGGTTTGAGATTTAATTTTAAAAGACCATTAACTAAACTTAATATTTTTGGACCAAGACATGACACAAGTCCGCGATTAGAAGCCATAGAAGCACTAACCTCGCATGGAATAGATCTACAGGATAGAGACACCAGCCAAGGGCTCCTGATTCATTACAGTTCGACCTCAAATAGTGTACCAATCATATCTTACACCAAACCTGTAAATCAACGCGGACTCCTTGGGTGGTGGCTTAACTCTGGATACAGTTATGAGAATGGTAAGGTAATGAAACTTGGACTTCGAAATGCTATTTTCAGTATTGAGCCAAGGCTTGCAAACCTTCAGAAGTCATCATAATCTTGGATCCATAACTATGTGACAAATGAATCCCTGAAATATATGTCCAAAATGGATTGAACGCAAATTGTGATTAGTAAAGACAATCCACACATACTCATTAAACAGCTCATTAACAGCGAGCATGAATCGCAATCTATAATGTCAAATTTCATTTATGTTAAAGAAATTGGCTATAGCTTATCCGATCCTTGACATATTGTAGTATTATTTTTGGCTTTTTAATTTTTTTATATTAAATTGGGCTTAAACAGTTTAACGTTTTGCAGTATTTTATTTTGCAGCACTATTTAAGTTCATGAGTCTACCAATAAACAAACGAGACTTCGATGTTTTCTTAAGCCATGCACATACTGATCATGTGTTCGTTGAGGTTTTGGATCGGTGGTTGACTGAGAAGGCAGGTATGACAGTCTGGTATGACTCACGGGAGCTCTCTGGCGGTGCGGCTCTTGCAACTGGTTTGCAGAAGGGAATTGAACGTTGCCGTGCGATTATCATTGTTGTCACTTCAGATGCCTTTGCGCATGGTTGGGTAAAAGCAGAATACAATGCAGCAATGGATGAAAGAGCCAATTTTGATGGATTTCGCGTTATTGCGCTTCGTATCGGCAACTTTGGAGAACAGGATCTTATGAAAGGAGTTACATGGATCGATGTCCCGGAGGCTCGTTTGGATAGGAACACTGCTCTAGCTCTAATGAGAGCCTTTTATCCTGGTGAGAAGTGCCCAAATCCGGCTACTTCTCGTGATGTTTTTATAAGTTGTTCATGGCATCCTGATGATAGCGTAAGTGCAAGGACTGTGTGCAAAGAACTTGTAGGCGAGGGTTTCCGTTTAATAGGCGATGCTAGAGATCAGAAAGGATTCGGGAAGGGAGACCGGGTAGAAGATATCATTTTGAGTTGTGGTGCGTTCGTTGGTATCATTCCTTTTCGGGGTATTGAGTTAACTCCTGATGATGAATCCCCCTACAAGTACTTCCTTCGCGAGATAGATTTCGCTACTACCCATGGTATACCAAGCTTGATAGTTGTGGATCCTCGCATTCAACGGATTGATGATAAAACCAGTACATGGCTTCCAATGGAGACATCTGCCACTGAATGTCCTGGTTCTGTTGCTGTCGCCATCAAAGCTTTATGGGAGGACTGGGATGAACCGGAAAGACCACACTACATATTTTACGCTTTAGACCTCACTTCCGATGCTGCACGCCCTGGAGGTCCTATCCGGCATCTAATTGAACGTATAACAGGTATGCGTACGATTGTTGGTGACGAAATCCATGAGGAACCGTTAAACTCAGCAATAATGAAAAGTCTGGGCCGGGCTTTCCTTGTTCTGGCTGATCTTACCGATGACAACTTAAATGCATGCATTGAGGCTGGTATGGCATTGGTATGGGGAACGAATATCGAGCTCATTGCTTATGGAAAACCCAAACGCCCTCCTTTTATGCTTCGAACTCTACAGATGTCAACATATCAAGACGATGTTGACCAAATTGGGATCATCAATAAAATACTTCGTCCATATAGACGACGAATCATCAATACGGAGTTGTAATATTTCCATCGGACCTGCATCTTAAAATTCTGATTTGAATTCGATATAATAACAACAATCCTGATGTTCAAAGATGCCCCTTTTTGTAATAATTTTCTATGTATTAGATCAATCCTATCAATAAAATTGCCTAACTTTCATAAGCAAATAAAATTCTAAGCAAATGAAACGGATTCTTTCCCTCGATGGTGGCGGTATCCGTGGAGCACTGACACTTGGATACCTGCAAAAGATCGAAAATATTCTTCGCGATCGCCACAAAAATATAATCAGTCCTGAAAAATTCCGGTTATATCAGTATTTTGACATGATTGGAGGAACCAGTACAGGCAGTATTATTGCTGCTGCTTTGGCTATTGGCCTGAAGGTAAGTGAAATTAAAGAAAAGTATTTTGAACTCGGCAAAGAAATATTTGGAGAAAAGTATGATTGGTGGAACCCATTAGAGACGTTCAGGTATTTGAAAGCCAGATATAATCACAAACCTTTAGAAAATGAGTTAAAGAAGGTATTCGGTGATATTCTTCTGGGTAGCGACAAAATTTTAACCGCTCTTTGTGTGGTATCAAAACGTGCTGATACTAACAGTACATGGTTATTTCATAATAATCCAAATGGCAAGTTTTTTAACTCGGAACTTGGTCAAAATAAGAGTATGCCTTTGTGGGAAATTGTCAGGTCAAGCACTGCTGCCCCAACTTATTTTGTTCCTCAGCTGCTAAATGTGGGTAATGATATTACCGGAGCATTCGTAGATGGCGGGGTAAGTATGGCCAATAATCCTGCCCTCGAGTTGATTAAAGTAGCAATTATGAAAGGGTTTGGCTATCAATGGCCAACCGGTGCAGATCAGCTCTTATTAATCAGTATTGGTACAGGAAACGCTGAATATTTTTCCAAAACAACTGAAGTAACGGATAATTGGGTGCTTAGCTGGGCGACAGAAATTCCTTCAATGCTGATGAGTGATGCCAGTTGGAATAATCAGACTATTTTACAATGGATATCCAATTGTCCAAAGGGTAAAATGATTGATATGGAAATAGGCGATCTTAAAAATGAAAACCTGTTTAAAGAACCGCTTTTGACTTATTTCCGGTATAATCAAATTTTATCTGTTGAGGAACTTAATAAATCTGGTCTGTGTGTTTTTACAGATGAGGATGTTAAGAGTTTAAAAGAGATGAGCAATGCCGTGAACTGCAGCATTCTTTACGAAATCGGTCAGGCAGCAGCTGAAAAAGATATAGGAGCAATTGATTTTCCACCGTTTTTTGATTTAAAAAAATAATGAAATGAATCCCTATTGCTTTGTAATTACTTCTTTTGGTAAGAAAGATAATCTGAATGATCTGAAGGCAAAGTATATTGAAGGACGAAGGAAACCTATACAACAGATCGATTTCGATAGAATTTATGAAGAGTTGGTAAAGCCTGCCATTATCAGGGCAGAAATGGAGCCATTAATTGAGCGCGAAGAAGATAGCTTTGGAGCTATTCACAAAACCATGTATGAGAAGATAATTCTTTGTGAATTCTGTATCGCCGATTTAACAAATCTGAATCCAAATGCTTATTATGAATTAGGAATGCGCTATGCTGTGAAACCGTATACAACTATTCCCATCATTGCGTCCTCGCATTTTCCTTTACCATTCGATATTGGCCCGGATAGAACATTTTCTTACCAGGTTGACAAAGATTTTAATTTATACGATAGAGAAAATGATGTAAATAAGCTGGCAGGAATTTTATTGCATGCAAAAAAAATCAGGTCAACTGATAGTCCCTTGTATGATATGATAAATGGGATAGCGTTCCAAAATTCAGTTGCCCATGAAAAAACAGATGTTTTCAGAGAGAAAGTAAAATATGATCAGGTAATTAAAGAAGAACTGGCATATGCCCGTAGTGTAACTGATAATGATAAAGATAAAATAAAAGCTCTGAGGATCGGAGCAATAAATAAAGTGGTAGAAAAGTATGAACCGCTTGAAAATATTGAAACTGCGGTATTAATTGATATTATGATCTCTTATCGTAATATAGAAGCCTTTAACGAAATGCGGCAGTTCATAGAGCAGTTGCCACGGTATGTTTTCGAAACAGTTATGGTTCAGGAACAATATGCGTTTGTCCTTAATCGGGTTGGTTGCAAAACAAAACCTGTTGATGAGGTAATGATCAATAAGGCCGAAGATATCTTACGGAAATTAGAAACTGAAGGAAAAGCAAGCAGCGAGTCCTATGGTATCTGGGGAAGAATTTATAAGGACAAGTTTGAAAGGGCCTACAAAGAAGAAAAGACAGAAGAGTCAAAAGTTCAGTTGAAAAATGCACTTAAGTATTACGAAAAGGGTTTCGAGTCTGATCCGCGGGACGCCTATCCCGGAGTAAATTATGTGACTTGTTTAGAACTTTTAGGCCAAAAGGAAAGAGCACTTCGTTTATTGCCTGCTGTAGAATACGCTGTACAAGCCAAAATGAAACGGAAAGATCCTGATTACTGGGACTATGCCACACTTCTCGAACTTGCAGTAATTGAAAACAAATATAATGAAGCGGTAGAGTTTTTCTACGAAGCCAAACCTTTGGCTTTGGAAAGCTGGATGTTTGCAACTACAAAAGCTAACCTTGATAAAATTATCAACTATAGAAAAGAACGGGGAGAAGAAATATCATCTTTAGAAAGAATTGCAGCAATGTTTTGTTGAATATATTGCATAAATATTTTTAAGGGAATGAATGAAATTTGCAGTGTCATAACGATTGTGGCTAAAATTGTTCAGGTTCAATCAGGACTTTATATCCGATAAAACAAATTCAGAATTTCCAACGAACATGAATTCAACTATCGTAAAAAATCGTCAAATAACTTATGATGTTTTCATTAGCTACTCCCGCAAAGACAAATTAAAAGCTGATAGACTATCTGCTTTAATTACCAAAGAAGGATGGGAAGTATGGAAGGATGATCGGATACATGCAGGGAAAGACTATGAAGTTGAAATTATTGAATCCTTAAATCTTGCAAAGGCATTAGTTGTTATTTGGTCAAAAACCTCTGTTAAATCAGAATGGGTTCAGAAAGAAGCAGGGATTGCATTGGAACAAAGAAAACTAATTCCTGTTCAGATTGAAGATTGTAAAATTCCTGCCTTATTTAGTAAAATTGAAACGACCCTGCTTACAAATTGGAAAGGAGAAAAAGAAAATCCTGAACTCTCTGTTTTATATAATGGCATTACGGATTGTGTGATTCCAACCAGACTTGACAACGTACGAAGAGGCTTTGATCCCTATTTCCTCCGCAAAGGTCAGAAAATAATGCTTCCGGAGGTAAAAGGTGCTGCTGACTTGATCCATTATGCAAACTTTAGTATTGTAATGAACCCGGTTAGAAGAATGGCCTGGTATGTTGCTTATAATATAGATGGAACAGCATACCATAAAGGACTTGAAAGAAATGATTTCTGGATGCCCGATCCATCCTGGCCGGAATCTCTTCAACCTTCAAATGCACATTTTATAAGCAGTGGTTGGCACAGAGGACATTTATTAAGTCCAAATACCGTTTGCTGGGGTGAAAAAAGATTTGCTGGGATTGCAAGAAAGCAAGCAAATTATTGGACAAATACTACACCTCAAAGTGATGCAATGAATATGAGATGGTGGTTAGCTGTGGAACAATTCGAAAGAAATATTGCAAGAAACAGAAAAAAAGTAATTGGTTTCAGTGGGCCTGTTTTTAGCGATCATGATGAATCTTTTAGAGATGAGTTTGAAAAAGACGGGATGTTTATTGCAAAGGAAACGTACAAGATACCCAAAGCATACTGGAAACTTATTATTGCAAAAACAGGAAGTAAGACAGAATATGTGGCATTTATTTTAGATCAATCCCATCTTGAAAAGATTACAAAGAAAAAACCATTCTCTATTACAGATTATACTTTTACTATTGAAGACCTTGAAGCACGGACCGGATTGATTTTTTCCACTGTAATACATAGTTTACCAATAATAGAAAAAAAAACTATTAAAGCAGTTGGAAAAGTATAGTCAAAAGAAAAATATAATTAATTCTTATTTCCAGATTCCTCTTCAAGAATAGTCTTAGGTTTAGTACCTGCAGCTCTGAGGTTTGCCAGCTTACTAAGGATATCAAACCAGAATGGAGATCCCACAGATACGGCAAAAGTGGTTAATAGCAGACCTCCTATCTTCTTTACATAATCCCAGAAACCTTGCATTTTTTCTTTGCTCCAACCTAATGGAATACCGGCTTGTTTTAATTCCTGATCAAGTTCTTTGATTTTATTAAAGTCTTTCCCCATCTTCTTCACATTTTCGTCTGGCTTTTTGTTGGCGACAGATGCTATAGTTGTTGAATCAATCTTTGAAATTAAGTGTACTACAGCCGAATCCTGGACGAACAAAGAAGCTTTCATGGCAATAGCCTCTCTGGCACTGTCATTATCATACAAATAAGATGCTAGCTTAATTGTATCAGCATTGGTAATTCCAACAATAATCAGCGAAAAAATGAATATCCACAATTGAACCTTCTTCTTAAATGAGCCGATTAATCTTTCCTGGGCTTCATCAAACCACTTTGCAATCCTGTCTTTTACCATTTGCAAATTCCCTGATGCCTCGGAGATATATTGCAAAAACACTCTTTTTAACCCGGAGTCCAACATTTTAGAATCCTCGATACTTTTCTTTAAATCATCTATTTTATAAGAAGTCACGGCAGAACTGCCTGCATTTGATTCATTATTCACAATATCCAGCAATACATCTGTGAAAACACCCGATGATATATAGGTAGGTTTTTTATTTGACTTCTGTGACAATCCTTTAATCATGGGATGATCAATAATTTCCTTACTCAGATTGCTACCATTCTGACTGAAATTTTCGATTATCCACGTAAAAAGCATTTTTCCACGGAGTTGTGAAGCACTAATCACTATTTCCAATAAGGTAGAGCAGGCAATGCTATAAATCAGGAATATAAAAATTAACCCGATAACCAGATCCAGAAATTCAAGTCCGTTCATAGTCTTTTGATTTAGAATTAATAATAAAAATTCCGAATTTGTTTTAAAAAACATCATCAATCAGATCAAATGTTGATTGATTTTAACACAATAATTATAACCTTTTTATTGATCAATTGAGTTAATATACAAGCAAGTTACAATGTTTAAAGCTAAGGGTCATCATGTTCTTATTTTACTATCTTCAGGTCACTTTTCAACTTACTGAAAAGAGCCTTGTATTCATCCGGGACTTTTTCCAGATCAACAGGTGTACTGTTACTGCCCACGGTGAGTTCATAATAGTTACCATCCTTGATCCGAGGGGCAGAAGGACCCGATTGAATAATTTTTAGGAGTCCGGCTAACTCCTTATCAGTCAGGTTCACATCACTTTCTACAGCTTTGGTTATCGGAATAAATCCTCCTGTTCGTACGAGTTTTATTTTCATCGCGCCTGTTAAACTTTTGCTTCAGTCCATCCCTGCTTCACGGCTCTTACCTCAGGACTATTGATCCCAAAGATCTTCTCAGCATGAACAATGGTCAGGTTTTTTACATCAATAAACTTAGCATTCTGAGCTAAACTGCTGTCAGTTAATATGGCATACCAGATACGTCCTGCTTTTTCCCATGCATATCCTCCTATATTGTAAGCGGCAACATAAAAAGCAAAATTGGGGATCCCGGAGTTAATATGCACCCCTCCCCAATCGCCCGATTGGGTATTCGGCAGATTTTCATATTTATCCATTGTGGCAGGTTGCGGGTCATTTCCCAATTCAGGATGATTTATATACGCAGTACCAGGCGCTTTCATGCTGCGTAATGCATATTTCGGACCTATCAGCACCTTCTCGCCAATCAACCAGTCAGATTTCTTTACATCCTGATTGTTAAATCTTTGCTTTATCATTATGCCAAAGATATCTGAAAAAGATTCATTCATTGCACCTGCCTGGTTTTCGTAATCAAGGTTGGCTTCATTTTCAGTTACACCATGTGTAAGCTCATGGCCGATAACGTCAATATCACTTGTGAAACTGGTGAAGACCATACCGTCACCGTCACCATATACCATGCGCCTGCCATCCCAGTAAGCATTATCCATTCCCTTGTCATAGTGCACATACTGCCTTATGAGCAGCCCTTTATTATCAATGGAGTTCCTTCCAAATAGCTGCCAATAGAAATCCCACGATGCCTTGCCGCCTTTAATCACATTTTTTCCTGCTACGGAAGTAAGTTTCTGATTGGTCTTTGAATCCCAGAGCAATGTGGCTCCGGCAAGATCGGTTTTTTGCTTGCAGTCATAAACTTCCATCTGCATAATTTCCTTTCCGGTTTGCTTTGCAATCAGGCCAAGTATGGTTTTCTCATGAAGGCTTGATTGCTGAAAGAAGATCCTGTCGTTGTGGAACCTGAAGCTCCTGAAGTTTGAATTGATTGCCAGGTCGGCAATCTTTTTATTGCCCGATTCCATCAGCCTGGTCAGCATGTAAGGCGGAATGATGCAATGGATTGGGTTGAAGTGGTTTTTACACATGATGTTTAAGATTTCAGATCTAAATCCAACATATTAACCATAGACTTTTTGGTAAAGTTTACTACTAAAGTCTGATTTATAAGATGTCCTTTTTGCAGACAGTTATAAATTTAGGAAATTTTAGAATACAAGCAAAATATAAATTTTCAGAGAGATTATAAGATAAATCTCATCACCGATTCCATCACCTCTTAATATGCCCAACGGGTTGGCATGTACCCACCGATGCTGAATGGACAGTCCTGACAACCTATGTGGGTGAAGTACGTCACAGCCTTGTATCAGGAGATCAGTTTGACCGGATTTTCCGACTAGCTTTCTGTTTTTCCATGCAGAAGCAAGTTAATAGCATCGTTGAATGAGCCTGCATGGATAACCTTGCCAGTGTTTACAAAGAAAATCTCATCGGCATTTTCAATTGTGTTTAAACGGTGGGCTATTATTACACGGGTGGTTGATTCAGGAAGTTTTTTCAGTATGCTGTCGAGCAATTGTTCGGTAACTGTATCAATGTTTGCAGTGGCTTCATCCAAAATAAGTAATTCAGGTTTGCGAAGTACGGCGCGCATGAAAGCAATCAGTTGTTTTTGTCCTAAACTGATGCCATCTCCTGTATTCTGTAGTTTTGTGTCGAGTCCCTGATCGAATCGTTCCAATAGGCTATCGAGGCCCGCTTCTGAAATAGCTTCCGACAATTGTTTGTTTGAGAATTTCTTATACTCTGTATTTCCGTATAAAATGTTATCACGCACGGTTCCCGAAAACAGAAATGGTTCCTGAAGAATAAATCCGATTTTCCGGCTACGCTCTTCGGTATGATAAGAACGAATGTCTTTGTGATCCAACAATATAGTTCCCCTTGTTGCATCGTATAATCTGGCAATGAGTGATGCTGTGGTGGTTTTACCTCCACCTGTCGGGCCCACAAACGCATAAGTTTTCCCTCGTTCCAGATCGAAGCTTACCTTATGCAATACCTCTTTACCATTAGGATATTTGAATGATACATTTCGAAAATGAAGGAATGATGTACTTGTTTCGCATTTGGTATCTTCTATTAAATGCAAATTGGTTTCGAGCGATAATAATAGAGAAATGCGATCCCACCCCGCCATAGCCACTTGAAAGTTAGCCCACAAAGCCGCGAGTTGACGCAATGGGTTGTAAAAGTTAGTAACATAAGCAATAAAACTTATAAGCAAGCCAATTGAAAAATGTCCTTTCAAAATTAAATAAATCCCAAGGGTGAGTACTATTAGCTGACCAATATTGGCTGCCAGAGTATACACCGGAGTAAACACGTTATTTGCGATGCCTGCCTGTACTGATTTAGTGTAATTATCCTTGTTAGCCTCTTCAAAACGTTTGCGGAAATAGTCACGGCGGTTGAAGGTGATAATTACTTTAAAGTTGGCAAGACTTTCCTGTATTTCGGCACTCAGGCTGCCGGTACTTTTCAAGCTGGCCGCGTTTCGGTGCTTAACCCATGGTGAAATAATTTTAGTAAATATCCATACTATCAGTGCCGGAGAGAGAGCAGCAAGTCCTAATGGCAGATTTATGCACAACAGAATAATCCCTGCGCCTGTCATGGTGAAAGTGCTGCCTATAAACTGCATCAACGATTGTGAGAAAAACTGGTTTACCTTATCGGTATCATTGTTAATACGCGATATGAGGTCGCCGGCCTTATTCTGATTGAAAAAATCGACAGGCAGCTCCTGAAGCTTATTAAACACCACATTGCGCAAATTGTACAGCATTCGTTGCCCGATACCACCCATCATGCGCATTTGAATATAGTTTACTATAAAAGCTAAAACATAAAGTGCCAGGAGAATCCCGGCAAATACCAGCACACCATGATATTGCTTTGTCTGAATATATGTGTCGATGGTGTAACCAATCAGATATGGACCGAGTAAACTTAATCCGGCATTTAAAAAGATGGCAGCAAAAGCTATTGTCAGGTTACGACGCTCTTCACCAATAAGAGTTATCAATTTCCGGAGCGACGCAAGATTAGATGTCTTCTGCTCCGTTTTATCTGATGGTTGATTTAAATTATAGTTCATAGTGGTGCGTGCTTCGTTGTGAGCTATAAATTTGAACATATTCAGGTGAACTTTCTTTTAATTCCTTATGTGTGCCGGTAGCAATAACTTCACCTTCCATTAAAAGTATGATTTGTTCAAAATGCCTTACCGGTGCGATTTTTTGTGTGACAGATATGAGGGTCAAATCAGGATAATTGTTTTCGAGATTGCATAGGATACTGTTTTCCGTTTTCCTGTCAACACGAGAAGTGAAATCGTCCAATAAAAGAATTTTAGGATTTATTGCCAACGCACGCGCCAGCATAATCCGCTGTTTTTGCCCGCCCGAAAGACTGGTACCCCGTTCCGAAACAACAGTATCTAGTTTTTGAGGCAGTGATTCAATAAAATCGGTTAATTCTGCTGTTGCAATGGCCTTTCCCAAAGACTCATTTGTAACCTTATCATTGAAAGCAATATTTTCACGGAGGCTCATGTTAAAAATTACACTATCCTGAAAAACAAAGCCAATCTGACTATGAAATAATTCCTTTGTGTATTTATCAATACTGATCCCGTCGAATTCAATCGAGCCCGAACCAGGAGAAATAATGTTTGTTAACAAGTATAACAACTGGCTTTTACCTGCCGCGGTGGGACCAATAATTGCAGTTTTGCTTCCGGCTTTCACCGAAAATGAAATATTCTTCAATATAGGCTTATCTTCATAAAACAGTGAAACATTTTTCAAAATGATATTGCCTTTTATATTGCTGCTAATAGTTCCCGTTTCAACTGTTTCAGGTGCATCTAAGACATCATATATTCTCTGATATGAAGCAGAAGCCTGTGCAATGATATTACTCATAAAACCAATCATAAGAATCGGGAATATTAAAAGCAAAAGATAACTATTGAAGGCAGCAAAATTTCCGAGCGACATAGTGCCGGCAACCACAAAATGGCCTCCAAGTGCAAGTATTGTAACTATTGCCAGGTTAGAAACAAACATAATTACAGGAATAAGCGTTGCAAAAAGACGTAAAATGGATAATCCCAGATTACGGGACTCCATATTGGTTTCCAGAAATTTCATGCTTTCCGGCTGTTGTGAGTTCAGCACCCTTATTAAAGCAGATCCCATAATACTTTCGTTTATAATTTTGTTGAGAGAGTCAATAACTTCCCTGCCCCGTTTAAACAATACTCTCACTTTCCTTAAAACAATAAAAAAAGTTCCGCCGATAACAGGAACAATCGAAATAACGGCCAATGCCAGTTTCCAATTTATCATAATCAGCAGGGTGGAGGTACCGGCAATAACAAAAACTGAAGAAATAATAATAATAAAAGCCTGAGAAACAAACATTTTTACAGAGTCGATATCAGACGTGAGGTTTGTTAATAGTTTTGAGGGGTTTGACTTAAGAACAAAGGCATAGTTCTGACGTGAAATTTTTTCGGATATTTGTGTGCGCAAATCTTTAGCTACTCGCTCTGAGGCATAAGTTTGAATAATGTTTTGTAAGAAAGTAAATATAAATATTGCCGCAGCAGCTAACAAAAACTCAACAACTACAGATTGAATATTAAAATGCTTTGCCGAAAAAGCATCAATGCCATGAGCAATAATTTTCGGAATCAGCATGTTAATACCGCTACCCATCAGCGCCATAATAATTAATAGGATCACCATTCCAAAGTATGGTCTCAGTAAACTAAATATACCGGGTTTAAGAATTTTGTTTTTCCCGGATTGAGAGTTAGGTTTATCCATATTTATTCGCTTTATTTTGCAAAGAAATTCAATAAAGCCTATTATTCATTCAAAAAATCGGTAAAATCATAGAATTTACCGGCAAGTACTTTAACAAGATGATGATTCGTGCTATTTCTGACTTCCCGTCATAATCGAAAAAGCAAGGAAGCCGGAATAAAAATCCGCTATCCTTCAGAACTTTAATCTTAGTGCAATCAATAATAGAAAGTTGTTTATATTTACAGCGCATAGTTTGAAATTTGTCCGGAGTGAAGGCATACTTTTTCTTTAAAAGATATATCTTATGAAAAATGAAGATATAACAACTATTGAATTGACCTTTGTAAACGCTTTTCTGGTAAAGGTAAAAGAAGGATACGTCTTAATTGATACCGGTTTGGCTATGCACTGGGAAAAACTGGAAAGAGAATTAATGTCTGCTGGCTGCTTGCCGGATAAATTACAGGTTGTTATTATAACCCACGGCGACTTTGACCATGCCGGAAATTGTGCAAAACTGCAGGAAAAGTATAAATGCAAAATAGCTATGCATAAAGATGATTCTCTAATGGTGGAAAATGGCCTATTCCTGAAACGAAAAGCAAGAACATTATCAGCAAGGGTATTTTCCTTCATAAGAATATTATTCAGAAGAAAATTTACTTTTAATAAATTCAAACCGGATATTTATTTAACTGAAGGGCAAAACCTGAATAAATATGGTTTCAATGCCACAGTGGTTCATATTCCAGGTCATACAATAGGTTCAATTGGAATACTAACAAATGATGGAAATTTTTTTGCCGGAGATACGTTTACCAATAATAGAAAACCTGACATAGCTAATTATATAGAAAATCCAATGGAACTGGAAAACAGTATTGCCAGGTTGAAAAAGATGAATATAAAAACGATTTATCCGGGCCATGGTAAACCTTTTGAAATGGAACAAATAGCCCGGAAACTATAATTCACTTCACATCGATAAATGGCATTCGCTAAGTATAATAAAAAGCCACTTACGGGATTCAAAATAATTTTTCGTTCCTTTCAATACAGAAATTACCGTCTTTTCTTTGGGGGACAAAGCATTTCATTAATTGGAACCTGGATCCAACGAATCGCAACTCCCTGGCTGGTTTACCACCTTACAGGTTCTGCACTTCTACTGGGTGTTATTGGTTTTGCCGGTCAGATACCTACTTTTATAATAGCACCCTTTGCCGGCGTTATGACAGATCGCTGGAACAGGTATCACATCCTGATAGGCACCCAAATTGCGGCAATGATACAAGCTTTTATCCTTACCATTCTTTATTTTTCAGGAACAATTGCGATCTGGCACATTGTACTTCTGAATATATTTCTTGGTTGCGTTAATGCATTTGATGTTCCGGCACGACAGTCATTCGTTATTGAAATGGTAGAAAAGAAGGAAGACCTGGGAAATGCAATTGCCTTAAACTCATCAATGGTTAATGGCGCCAGATTACTTGGACCATCAATAGCAGGTATATTAATTGCTTTTACAGGTGAAGGAATTTGTTTTCTGCTTAATGGGTTAAGCTATATATTTGTTATAGTATCTCTTCTTTTAATGAAAGTTAAACCAAAAAAAATAAAAATTAAAGACACTCATGTTTTAAGTGAATTGAAGGAAGGATTTTCTTATGCTTTCGGTTTTGCACCTATAAAATATATTATATTTTTACTTAGTCTGGTAAGCTTAATGGGAATGCAATACACGGTACTGATGCCGGTTTTTGCCAAAGAAATACTGCATGGTGGCTCACATACTTTCGGCTTTCTCGTGGGAGCTTCAGGTCTGGGTGCCCTGACAGGAGCTCTCTATCTTGCATCCAGGAAAAATGTTCTTGGACTTATCAGAGTTATTCCTCTGGCTGCAGGTATCTTTGGTTTGGGGCTCATCACATTTTCTTTTTCGCGGTTCTTTTTGCTTTCATTGACGTTGATGGTAATAACCGGACTTGGAATGATGCTACAGATGGCATCAAGCAATACTATTTTACAGACTATTGTTGAAGATGATAAACGCGGCCGTGTCATGAGCTTTTACACAATGGCATTTATGGGTACTGCACCCTTTGGAAGTTTGCTGGCAGGGAGCCTGGCAAAAATCATAGGTGTGTCAGATACTATATTAATAGGTGGAATATCTTGTATTATTGGTGCTCTTCTCTTCGCATATAAACTTCCCGAACTTAACAAAATAGTTCATTCAGTATATGTTAAATTGAAAATGATGCCGCCGGAAATTGTACAAGAAATTCAGACGGTTACGGACTAGTATTTTTATTCAAATATTCTTCAAATTAATTTAATAAAATGTTACATTAATTCGTTTATATTTGCATTTCCATTTTAGAAAACTAATTTAAAGAAGAGTATTTTCGGGAATGAGATATTTCTTTCAAATCATGCTTGGAAAAGAACACGGATATAAGAAATACAGGGAGGGCCTGATAAGTATACTGTTTCTTGTTCTTTCCAGTTTATTAACAGGACAAACAGTTCGTGATACGCTTCCTTCCAATGTTACATTATCACAATGCATAACCTATGCACTGGCTAACCAATCATTGATTAAACAATCCTTGCTGGATGAAGATATTACAAAAAGAAATATCTGGATTGCCCTGTCGGCCTGGTATCCTCAACTCGAGGTTGATGCAAATGTTCAACATTATCTTCAGATACCAACAGCCTATTATCCTAATCTGAACAACCCTCCTGCCTACACTCCTTTTATAGCTTTACCCTCCACACCAGCAAATGTATCATCAGGCGTATTTTCTGCGAACCAGACTTTATACAGTAACAATTTATTTTTTGCAGCCAGAACTTCGAGAGAACTTCGCAATCAGGCTTCGGAAAACACAGAAAATTCAAAGATCAATACATATGTTGATGTAACCAAAGCTTTTTTTGATGTGCTATTGACAGAGGAGCAGCTTAATGTTCTGAATGAAGATATACTTCGCCTGCAGCAAAATTATAAAGATGCTTACAATTTTTATAAAAATGGCCTGACAGATAAAATAGACTATCAACGTACCGAAATATCTCTCAGCAATGCTCTGGCACAAAGAAAGTCTACGGAAGAAGCGCTAAAAGCCAAATATTCTGTATTGAAACATCTTATGGGAGTGGTTCCTGAAAAACAATTAATTGTATCATACGATTCTTCCAAATTTGAAAATGAAATATTAATTGATACAACAAAGAATCTGGATTACAGTAATCGTATCGAATATCAGCTTTTACAGACTTCATTGAAACTACAGAATTTTGGAATCAGCTATTACAGGTGGTCATTTCTTCCGACTTTATCTGCTTTTTATAACTATGACCCGGCATATTCGAATAACCAATTTTCTGATTTATATAATACTAACAATCCAACTTCCCTCTTCGGCTTGAAATTAACACTCCCACTGTTTCAGGGAATGAGCAGGCAGGAGAATTTTAGCAAGGCAAAACTTCAGTACCAGCGACTCCAACTTGGAATGGACTATCTGAAAAGCTCGATCAGCAGTGAATATACTCAGGCTCTTGCGGGTTATAAAAGCAACCTGAATGAACTGAGAGTCGCAAAAAACAATATCGCTATTGCAAAGGATATCTTTAACACTGTGAAGCTTCAGTATGATAAAGGAATTAAGGCATATCTGGAAGTTATAGTTTCTGAAACAGATTTACGGACAGCAGAACTTAATTATTTAAATATACTTTTCCAGGTTCTAAACAGCAAGATGGATTTGGAAAAAGCTTCAGGAGACATAAAAATCAATTGACAATGATAGATATACAATTATTTGGTGATAGCTTAAAGCCAACTTTAAATTTGTAACACTATGTATAAAATATCTCATATAATAATATATTTTGCACTGATTGCAGGCTTGCTATCCTGCAGCGGAAATAAGGCAAATAATAAAGCGGAAGTGCCTGCAATACCCGTGACAGTTACTAATGTAAGTCTGACAAAAGCTGTATTCTACAATTCATACCCTGCAAATATAGCGGCATTAAAGGAGGTAGAGTTACGCGGCCAGGTGAGCGGATATATAACAGGAATATATTTTACTGAGGGGAAAGTAGTTCATTCAGGAGAGAAACTATATGAAATTGACCGTCGCAAATATGAAGCGACCTACAAAGAAGCCCAGTCAAATGTTAAAATTGCGGAAGCCAATCTTGAGAAAGTTCAGCGTGATGCTGATCGTTACACTGATCTTGCCAGGCAGGATGCTGTTGCAAAACAGCTTCTCGACAATTCAATAACAGATCTTAAAAATGCCAGACAGCAGGTGGATGCTGCGAATTCAGAACTGGTTAAGGCTAAAACTGATTATGATTATTCTCTGATCAATGCACCGTTTGATGGCACAATAGGTTTTTCCGGTGTTAAGCTGGGAACTCTCATAACTCCGGGACAGACTCTTCTTAATATAATATCTTCAGATGACCCTATGGGTGTTGATTTTGAAATAAGTGAAAATGAGCTTGGTCGTTTCCGGCAGATTGAAAATGCAGCAATTTCAGCTAATGATACAATCTTTAAGATCACTCTTCCCAATAATTCAACATATCCCTTTTTTGGAAAGATAAGTGTCATCGACAGAGCAGTTGACCCTCTGACAGGTACAATCAGGGTCAGGATAACTGTGCCTAACCATGAAAAGATACTTAAACCTGGTATGAGCTGTAAGGTTCTTGTTTTGAATGCCTACGCAGGTGAGCAGATAATTATTCCATTTGAGGCAGTGCTTGAGCAATTGAGCGAATATTTTGTATACATAATAAAAGATAAAAAGGCTCAACAGGTAAAGGTCTCTCTTGGTCCGCGGGTTAATACCAATGTAATTGTATTGAAAGGGCTCAAAGGTGATGAAACAATTGTAGTTGATGGAATACAGAAGCTGCACGACGGTTCAGAGATTACAATCGTCCAGCCCCAAAAACAACAACAGCACAATTAAAGAAAGTAAACCACTTAAAGTCTGAATCTTATTTCATGATAGCCGATACCTTTATAAAACGTCCAATCACAGCCATAGTGATTTCATTGGTCCTGGTGATTGTAGGAACATTGGCGATACTTAACCTGCCTGTAAGTCAGTATCCCGATATTACTCCTCCTGTGGTCCAGATATCAAGCCAATATACAGGGGCTGACGCAACAACTGTGGAACAAACTGTCACGACACCGATAGAAATACAGGTTAATGGAGTTCCCGGCATGAACTTTCTCCAGAGTAACAGCACTAACGATGGTCGTTCGACTCTGAATGTTTATTTTGATATAGGTACTAACGTTGATATCGCCACTACTGAAGTTCAGAACAGGGTGAATATTGCAACTCCCGTTCTGCCTGAGGAGGTGAAAAGATTGGGTATTACGGTTCGCAGGCGTAATCCGAGCGGTCTTTTAAATGTAGCTATCTACTCTCCAAAAGGGACCCATAGTATTCAGTTTCTCGATAATTACACTAACATATTTGTAAGGGATGCTCTTTTGAGGGTTAAGGGCGTCGGTGATATTTTTGCAAGAACAGATGATTTCAGTATGCGTATCTGGCTCAACCCCGATAAAATGGCAAGCTTTGGTTTGATTGCCCGTGACGTTCTTAATGCTGTTCAGGATCAGAATGTGCAGGTGGCTGCCGGATCAATTGGTACTCCCCCTCAACCTTCCGGTCAACCTTTTGAGTACACAGCAAGGGTCAATGGTAGACTCAGCAGCGTGGATGATTTCAATAACATTATCGTCAGGACTAATCCTGTTGCCGGTTCTATTGTTTATTTAAAGGATATTGCACGTGTTGAGTTAGGTAAATTCAACTATTCAGGTGTAGCATATGTTGATAAACAACGTGCTTCATACATGTTGATATACCAGACTCCTGGCAGCAATTCTCTTGATGTTGCCGATGGAATTTACAAGGCATTGGCTCAGCTAAGCAAATCTTTTCCAAGCGATGTTGCTTATAAGGTGCCATTTGAATCTGTTACAGTCGTAAAGGAATCTATAAGCGAGGTTGTCAAAACTCTGCTTGAGGCATTGGCGCTGGTGGTACTGGTGGTATTTGTTTTCCTGCAGGACTGGCGTTCTACTATTATTCCTGTTCTTGCAATCCCTGTTTCAATAATAGGCACTTTCATTTTCTTCATTCCACTTGGTTTTACTATTAATAAGCTTACACTCTTCGGCTTTGTTCTTGCAATCGGTATAGTTGTGGATGATGCAATAATAGTAGTTGAAGCGGTGCAGCGTTATATGGAAGAGCAGCACCTCACTCCAAAAGAAGCTGCACACAAAGCTATGGCAGATATATCAGGACCTGTTGTTGCCATTGCACTAGTACTTGCTGCAGTTTTTGTTCCGGCCGGTTTTTTGCCAGGCATTGTCGGCAGGTTGTATCAGCAATTTGCTATTACAATAGCAATTTCAGTCCTCATATCGGCATTTGTTGCTCTGTCTCTAACTCCTGCTTTATGTTCCTTATTTCTCAAACCTCATCATATAAATAAATCTTCAAAAGGACTTAACTACATTTTCTTTCACTTTAATAAATGGTTCAACAGGAGAACAGAGGGATATACAAACAATGTCAGAAGAGCTATAAAGCATTCGCGTTATATTGTCATACTTTTGATATTAATAGTCTTTGGTGCATATGTAATGCTTGTTAAAAAACCCACAGCTTTCATCCCACTGGAGGATGAAGGACGTTTGTATATAACATTCGAACTGCCTGAAGCCTCTTCCACCTCGCGGACTGTAGAGGTGCTGAAGAAAATAATGGATGTTCTGAGTGAAATCAAAGGTGTCGACCATTATTCTGCAATATCCGGGCTTAATGTAGTTTCCGGTGCTACCAAAACCAATAGTGGCACTCTGTTTTGCCAGTTAAAACACTGGGATGAGCGCAAAAGCAAATCTGAACAGATTTTTGCGTTAATGGCTCAGATGCAGGCAAAATTCGCAGCTATAAGGGAGGCAAATATTATTGTCATAGCTCCTCCAGCTATTCCGGGGCTGGGTGCTACAGGTGGATTCACGTTTGAACTGCAGCAACGTGAAAGCAATGATGATGTAAAAGCCTTCGAACGAAATGTTAATGCATTCATGGCTGCCGCCAACAAACGTCCTGAGATTGCCCGTGCCATCACTTTTTTCAATGCCCGCACTCCCAACTATCAGCTCACCGTTGACCGTGATAAATGCGAAAAGATGGGTGTTAACCTAGCTGAAGTCTTTAATACCATTCAGACATTTCTTGGCAGCAGCTTTATAAATGACTTCACTATATATAACAGGAATTTCCACGTAATTGCCCAGGCAGATACTCTTTTCAGGAATGATATTGTTGATATGGATAAATATTATGTCCGTAATCAGCAGGGCACTATGCTGCCCTTAAGCTCTGTGATGAGTTCTAAAGTTAATGAGAGCGCTTCTATGCTTTCTCATTATAATCTTTACCGCATGGCTGAATTTGTCGGTGACGCAAAAGCAGGATACAGCAGCGGGCAGGCTCTCAAAGCGTTACAGGAAACTGCTCAGCAGGTGCTGCCAAAAGGATATGGGTATGAGTTCTCAGGCCTGAGCCGTGAAGAGCTGAAAGCAGGTAACACTTCTACCTTTGTTTTCATATTATCTATCCTATTCGTTTTTCTATTCCTATCTGCTTTATATGAAAGCTGGACAGTGCCTTTCACTATTCTGCTCGGTGTTCCTCTCGCTGCCTTTGGAGCCATGTTGGCATTGACACTTAACAAAACTCTGACAAATAATGTCTACGCACAAATAGGCCTTATTACTCTGATTGGTCTTGCTGCCAGCAACGCTATCCTTATAGTTGAATTTGCCAAAGAGCGTGTTGACCGTGGTATCGAAATTGTAGAAGCCACTATTGAGGCTGTCCGTTTGCGACTGCGTCCTATATTGATGACATCGTTTGCCTTCATCTTTGGAGTGTCTCCTTTGGTATTAGCGACCGGCGCCGGCGCCGTTGCACGTCAGACTATCGGTTGGTCAGTCCTGGGAGGGATGCTCGCAGCCACTGCATTAGGTGTTTTCATAATACCTGTTTTGTTTATCTTAATAATCCGTCTCACCTATGGTAAGCAAAAACTCGCCGATCTTCAGGCAAAACACAACTCATTCCCCGCTACTCCGGAATATAAATAACCAAATATTTTAATTCTTTATACAACGTAAAGAAAAACCGTAGGTTTTAGTGGCTTTGCCTCTGACTGCACGTTGGTAACCTGAGCCTAATATCAGGTTACAGGCACTGTTTTGATTGTATTCTGTAGAACTCCACAAAATCCCGTTTTTACCGACATTCATTATTTTTTCACCAATATTGTCGCAATAGCCACCAGGAAGAGCTGTAAATCCGTTCTTGTTGTTTGCTCCGGTATTTGGACTTTCCCAATGTGTCATTCCCTCTTCTTTCATTTTTCCACCAGCAATACTGTCGCCACCCAGGAAGTCGGTAAGTGTGGTAAATTCATTATTGGAAGGCAGATGCCAACCCGATGGGCAAACATTTTTTGCGGTTTCCCAGTTGTACAAACACCCGTAAGTTATTTTACTTTGGTCAGTGTCGTATTGCCAACAGCCACTATTTGCTGTGAAGGCAAGGTTTTCTGCCATCCATGTTTGTGTGCCTAATATTATTGTTTTGTAAATTATACTATCTCTTGAGTCGATAAATATACCAGTTACCTGAGCTACTGAACTTAACCTAAAAACCAGAATTGCAATTATCATTAAAAAAGATTTGTTTTTCATGCTAAGAGATTAAGGTTATTAACTATTTATATTGGTTTTTACATATCCCATTTTATATCTTCCCTTACTCTGAAACTATCCTCAACAAAATATTTATCCAAAGAATCATTCTTTGCTTGAATTACCATAAAAATCAATGGTTTATCAGAATTATTTCTCCAGGTTCTTCTCCCATCCGGTGCTATCCGTATTACACTTCCTTCCATAATGTTAAATCTATTGCCATCAACTTGAAATTGTCCATTACCTTTAATAAAAATATAAATTTCTTCGTGATTCTTGTGTGAATGTAAAATGGATTTAATTAATGGTCAGGATATCAAAGATGGATTTAAGCCTGTTTTAAATCCGGTGTACCAGATGCTGGTTGAAGGAAACAACTTAATTAATTTTTCAATAAAATGTTATGAAGGAGGTAGCATCGATGAATATGTCCTTAATTCGAGTCTGAATCCGGCAGTTTACTTTACCAGCAAAAAAAATGGAGTATTTGATCGGCTATTTAAACCACAAAGCTACTTCCAAAAGAAAGCGGGAAGACAATAACAAGTTATCTTAAATAAGCAGATGTGTCTATCTAAGGGAATTTGTTATGGGACCTTCTATTATTTTTTCTCTGAGACCTTAATCTCAGAGTCTTTTACTTCAGGCTCCTTTTTTTCCGGCTCATCATTAAGACGAGACGCTTTTTTGAATTCGCGCATACCTTCACCTATTCCTTTCATCAATTCGGGAATCTTTCTCCCACCAAATAATAACACTATTACAAGTAATATTAGTATGAGGTGAAAAGGACTACTAAAATCTAGCATAATAATTTAATTTTATTGTAAGTTAATTATAATTACTCTTATCTAATTCATCATCATTACATAATGCCATTCCGAGCTTTTTCTTGTCCTGTCCGTTTCCTGCTTTGAACCCGGTGATCATCTGCCTGTCAAACAAACAGCTTATTCAGATTTATCTATGCACGCAGTAAGCAATCGTCAAAATTATAAATATAATTCAATAATAGTTCAATATCAGAAATATAAAAAGCAGATGCCGGTCTTTTATGCAGAATTAATCACCAAACCTTATCTGGTGATTAACCACCATAAAGAACACAATCCTAACAATAAACATTTCATTCATTGAGATTAATTGCCTCCTGAAGTTGTATTATTCAGATAATTATTATCGTCATCCTCTTTACTCTTACTGAATTCCAGCTTACCAAATTTGTACATAAAACTGATCCCAAAAGACCGCAATGGCATCTGGCGAATATTCGTCGAAGTATAGCTTTCTGTGGAAATAGTAGTTAATTGTCTTACATATTTGCTGAAAGGATTTGTTGCAGTAAATCCAAGACTTGCTTTTTTATTCCAAAACATCTTTCTTAAAGCAAAAGTATAAATAAAAAACTGTGGACTCTTGCCCTGAATATTTTGTGATGCCGAACTATAGTTACCAAATAACTCAAACACCAGATCTTTAGGCAGCTGGTAAGTTGTGTTCAGGTTAAGCCTGGCCCTGAACCCTGTTGATTGGTTGCCTGTGGTTAGATTGCTTACTGAATAACGGTAAGTAACCATAAGATTACCACGTATGTTTAGTTTGGTCGTTATCGGGTATGAACCTGATGCACTGATGCCTGAATTGTACTCTTCCCCTACGTTTTGACGGTTAGTAACTGATACATTGGTATAAATTGAATCACCTATCAGGTAAGCAGGGTAAAATGTGGTCACCTGTTTAACATCGTGAGTGTTGATACGCTCTATTAATGATATATAAATATTCCCTCCCTTTTTAAACGTACTACTGTAGCCTAATTCAAAATTATTTCCAATCTCGGGTTTCAACAATGGATTACCTATTGTAATATTATATGGATCACTTAGATTAATAAAGGAATTTAATTCCCTGTATTCCGGTCTTTCTATGCGTTTGCTATATGCCAGTTTCAGAGACTGGCTTTTATTGAAATCATGAGATAGTACAATGGAGGGTACTAATGTACCATATCCCGGAACAGAAGTATCAGGAAAATCAATCTTCACATCAGTATACTCATACCTTGCACCTGCTTTAATGTTAAGGTAATTAAACAATTTGAAGTTTCCGGAAAGATATCCTGCATAAATCTTCATGGTATAATTCAAATGATAAGATTGTAATGGATCTATCATAAACTGGTCAGAAGAAGGATCGAAAACACTTACATCAGCATTGCTGGTAAGATTTTGAATTACGGTTTTAGCGCCTGTTTCAATTAAGAAATTGCTATTCACCGGATGTGCGTAATCAATGGAAATATTGGTTTCATCGTCTGTACCCGGGTTAGTGCTTGATGATCCTGCGAAGCTAATAGCCTGTCCCGTATATGATTGTGACTGAGTATAATTACTATAAGGGGTACTATTGCTGGCAGTGTATAATATATCCAACTCCTGCCCTTCCTTTTTGAATTTCTTTTTGTAGTCGAGGCTATAGTCAATAGAGCTTATCTTGCTGTGACTGTCTGAATTACGCAAAGTAAATATATCCGATACGGGATTGGATGAATAATCCTGCATTAATTCTTCCTGATTTGTGAGCCCCTGGTTTCGGTTACTAAACTGATTGTAACCCAATGAGCCGGTAATTATATCATTCTTTGAAATATTCCAGTCGAAACCGATGCCTGATCGTAATCCATTTCTTTTAAAATCAGTACGGCTGTTCTGCAACAAGTTGGTAATTGTTTTAGCGGAAGTGTCTGTAGCAAAACGGTTTTGAGAGTATGGCATCTGAGAGGTTAATTGAGCATTGCCACTGAAAAAAGCATTTATACCAAAATTATTGTGCCTAATGTTCAGATTTACAGAGCCATTCTCCAATCTTGTACCTGCCGATAAATTGATATTACCATTTACACCCTGCATCCTGTTGTCATAGAGAATAATATTGATAATTCCTCCCGTGCCCTGTGAATCATACTTGGCGCCGGGATTGGTAATAGCCTCTACGCTTTTAATCTGGCTGGCAGGAATAGATGCAAGTGCATCAGAGAGACTGTTGCCAAATACACTGGAGGGCTTACCGTTGATTAGAAAACGAATATTGGAATTACCTTGCAGTTCTACATTCCCATCGATATCAACAGTTACCTGGGGTACTTTTTTAAGTACATCAATAGCTGCACCTCCCTGAGAAGAAATGTCATTAGAGACATTATATATAATTTTATCAATTCTGCTTTCAACAATCGGTTTATCCCCGATTATTGTTACATTTTGAAGATTTTGCGTTGAAGGAGAAAGATATATTGTTCCTACTGCAACGGAGCGTTTATCTCTATTTATGTTAATGTTGTCTAATGTTATCTTTTCATAACCAATAAATTCGATATTGATCTGGTATGTGTCAAATGGAATATTGGATATACCAAATACACCTTTGACATCAGCAACAGTACCATTTATTATCTTTCCTGACTGTTTACTTATTAAGGTAATAGTTGCATATTCCAATGGTTGCTTAGTGGCTTTATCAAATACTTTACCCGATATTGTGGTATTTGGTTTTGATTGAGAGCTTACCACAGCACAAAAGAAGAGATGAATTATTACAATTAAAATAAAAGGTTTAATAACATGTGAATTCATTATGAACAAAACTTATTTAAATTATTAATCAGTCGATATATGGTGATTGAATTGAAGGTGCAAAGGAAGAAAATGAATTTGAAGAAAACTTAAATAGAATGTTAAAAAAAATTAATATTCCGGTCAATAGAGAAACGAATGAATAATAACTAACTAATCTTAAGTATATGTTGATTCCATGAATCAATAATGAAGACTTTTTATACAGGGAATTAAATGCTACTAATTATTTGTATTCCTTCAATATTGGTTGTTTCTCAGATTGGTTGTAATAAGTAAATAGATCTCGAATTATTATTGAAAACCGATAGTCATTATTCATTATTTCATTTCCATAAGAAAAAATCATTAATTTCGTTCTTATATCAGCTTAGCGGATCAATCATTAATTATTATTAAACATAAACTCTAGTGAGAAACTACAAGCTTATAAACAACATAACAGGGTGGGTTGCCTTTGCAATTGCTGCCTTTACCTATATAACTACAATTGAACCGACTACAAGCCTGTGGGACTGTAGTGAGTTTATTGCCTCTTCATTTAAGCTTGAAGTTGGCCATCCTCCGGGAAACCCTGTATTCATGATTATGGCCAGGTTTTTTACCCTGTTTGCAGGAGGAAATGTCTCGAAAGTGGCTTCCATGGTAAACTCAATGTCGGCCCTTGTGAGTGCATTCGCCATTCTGTTTCTTTTCTGGAGTATAACACATCTTGCAAAAAAGATCCTGATTAAAGATGACAATGATTATACTTCAGGAAGGATTATCGCAGTTATGGCAGCAGGTATTGTAGGAGCCATTGCATATTGTTTTTCGGATTCTTTCTGGTTCTCTGCGGTCGAAGCAATAGTATTTGCCTCATCGGGATTCTTTACGGCCCTTGTTTTCTGGGCAATTCTCAAATGGGAGGAGGTTGCAGATGAAGAGCATGCAGACAGATGGATCATACTGATAGCATTTCTGATAGGATTATCAATAGAAGTTCATCTTCTTAACCTTCTTACTATACCGGCAATTGGTCTTGTTTATTATTTCAGAAAATTTGAATTTTCGTGGAAGGGTTTTATTATAGCAATGGTCAGCTCAGTTATTATTCTGGCTCTTCTGATGTATGGGATCAGACCGGGAATAGTCACAATTTCTTCGAAATTTGATCTTTTCTTCGTTAATTCCCTGGGACTTCCTATAAAAAGTGGAATATTGTTTCATATGGCCCTGGTTATTTTATTTTTCGTTCTGGCAATAAGATCAACCTTCAATGATTCAAACTTTAAGAAAACTGCTTTTCTTTCTTTTGGGGCACTTTTCCTAACCGGGGTATGGGTCCTGTCCGAATCAGTAGTGTTCAACTTATTAATAATATTATTGTTAGCTGGTTCTGTCTGGTATATTTCAGGAAAAAGTAAGATAATTTTGAATACTGCACTGACAGTTGTTATGGTAATACTGATAGGATTTTCTTCAAATGCAATCATTGTAATCAGGGCTTCAGCGAATCCTCCTCTTAATGAAAATAACCCGTCTGACCCGTTTAATCTTTTGTATTTTCTGAACCGGGAACAGTATGGAGAAAGGCCATTATTTAAGGGTCCCTACTTTAATGCACCCAGGATTGGATCTAAGGATGGGAAACCAAGGTATAATTATGTGAATGGCAAATACGAAATAACCAGCCATGATGTTGTGATAGAATATGATCCGCGGTTCGTTACCCTGTTCCCGAGAATGTGGAGCGAAGAGAGTGATCATGCTCAGGAATATCAGGCATGGTCAAAAATGAAAGGGGTTCCTATCCAGGTAACCAACCAGTCAGGTGAGAAGAAAATCATCCGTAAACCGACATTCTTTGAGAATCTGCGATTCATGTTTTCATATCAGATCAATTATATGTATTTCAGGTATTTCATGTGGAACTTTTCAGGAAAACAAAATGATACTCAGGGAACCGGGGGATCTGTGAACGGGAACTGGATCACCGGGATTAAATTCCTTGATGAACCCAGGATAGGTTCATCAGATATGCCAGCTGATATGAAAAACGAGCCTTCAAGAAATGTCTATTACCTGCTTCCATTTTTACTCGGAATAATAGGAATGCTATATCAATATAAAAAAGACAATAAAAACTGGTGGGTCGTTCTGTTGCTGTTTTTTATGACAGGTCTGGCTATCATCTTATACCTTAATCAGTATCCGAATCAGCCTCGCGAACGCGACTATGCTTATGCCGGTTCATTCTACTTTTTTGCAATCTGGATAGGTATTGGGGTTCTCGCCGTGTTTGAGGGATTTGCTAAGCTGGTTAAAGAAAATATTGCAGCACCCTTTACAGGATTGATTTGCTTTTTTGCAGTGCCTGTGATAATGGGATCACAGAATTGGGATGATCATGATCGTTCCGGCCGTTATCTGGCCAGAGATGTCGCCTTCAATTATCTTAATTCATGTGCTCCTGATGCAATACTGTTCACCAACGGAGATAACGATACCTTCCCGCTATGGTACGCACAGGAGGTTGAAGGAAAAAGAACCGATGTCAGGGTTTGCAACCTGATGCTTTTAAATACAGACTGGTATATTGACGAGATGAAAGTTAAATCACATGATTCAGATCCTCTGCCAATAACTCTCCCAAATAAAAAATACTTTGAGGGTGTGAATAATCAGGTTTTTATTATAGAAAAGAGTAAGGATCCGGTAGATATTTCAACTATAATTGAATGGGTAAAAAGTGAAAATAAGGCAACTAAAGTTCAGATTTCTGAAACTGAGGAGTTGGACAATATTCCATCAAGGACTATCAGAATTCCGGTTGATGCGACGAAAGTTATTACCTCAGGTGCAGTGAAACCTGAAGATGCTGATAAGATTGTTCCATATATAGACATCAAGCTGAAAGGCAATTCAATAATGAAAAGTCAACTATTGGTTCTTGATATACTGGCCCATAATGACTGGAAACGACCAATTTATTTTATTACAGGCTATCATAACGATGCTCTCGGACTTGAAGAATATTTTCAGCTGGAAGGATTAGCATACAGACTCGTACCAATAAAGTCTGAGAACAAAAGCTGGCTCAGATATGGCCGGATCGATACGGATATCCTTTATAATAATATGATGAATAAGTTTGCCTGGGGAGGCGCAAAAGAGAAAGGGGTTGACATAGATTATAATCATAAGAGGACTCTGTTAGTTGTTAAGGCAAGATATAATTATGCAAGACTGGCAACTGCTCTTGCGTCAGAAGGGAAAAATGAAAAAGCTATAAGTGTACTTGATTATTGCATGGAGACCTTTCCCGTTGAAAAAATATCATATGATATGTATGTTCCGAGTATAATTGAGGCATATGTCGCTGCCGGAGCAATTGATAAGGCAACTGAACTTACCCGTAACCTCAGCAACTATTATTTTGAGAAGCTGGATTATTATCTGAGGCAGAAACCAGATATTCTTGCTTCTGCAGAATATGAAGTTCAGTCCGCTATTCAATTTACTTCACAGGCTGCAACAGCATGTAAAAACGGTGGAAAGACCGAACTTGCAGATGAAATATCTAATAAACTTGAAAGTTATTATACAAAATATGTAAAATTGGTTCAGCCTTCAGACCATTAGGAACAGAAGCTTGAATTATTCTTAAACCTAGCTAAAGTACTTATTTTCTTAGTGTTAGTTTGTAATTGACTCTATGCTCCCTGGTGATATATAAGCGTTTTTATGTGGCACTTATATAATCACCAGGCGCTGCTGTTAAAAACATTATATTGAAATATAAAATGAAATTATTTGAATGAACAGTAGCAAAACATCGATTTTCAGAAAACAAAATAAATAGAAAAATGGATACAAACTCACAAACAATGAGTCCTCCTATCTTAGGCAGAGTGACATCAATTGATTTCTTTCGCGGTTTTACCATGTTTCTTTTGGCTGGTGAAGCTACGGAACTATACAGTCAGTTGGAGAAATCTCATATTGGTATTATACAATTTCTTGGCACCCAGCTCAGTCACCACGAATGGCATGGTTTACATTTCTGGGATCTGATACAACCTTTTTTCATGTTTATTGTCGGAGTTGCAATTCCTTTTGCGGTAGCCAACAGGTTAAAGAAAGGGGACAGCATAAAAAATATTACTCAACATGCAATTAAACGCTCATTCCTGTTGTTGTTCCTGGGATGGGCCCTGTATTTTACAGATGCGGGGAAATTGGTCTTCCGCTTTCAAAACGTTCTGGCACAACTTTCCGTTACCTATCTGGTTGCGTTCCTTATCAGGAACAAAAGCTTTAAATTTCAATTGATTTTCACTTTCGTTATTCTCTTGCTGATTGATCTGGCATATCGTTTCTTCCCTGTGGAGGGATTTAACCATCCCTGGGTGAATTTCGAAAATCTTGGGGCATGGTTCAATAATAAGATTGAATGCGTTGACAGAGCCAGTACATGGGCAACATTAAATTTTGTTTCGACTACGGCCCATACTGTTTGGGGAGTTCTGTGCGGCAGGCTTCTGATGAGCAATAAACCAGCTGTAAAAAAAATTCAAATATTGCTTGTTGCGGGAGTATCAGCCTTAATTATAGGATATTCTCTCGACATATTAAACGTGACCCCTATTATTAAGAAGATTGCTACTTCCTCATTTGTATTTGCAAGCGGAGGATTTGCCATACTTGCTCTTTGCTTTTGTTACTGGCTGATTGATATTAAAAAACAATTCATAACCGGATCAAGAATGTTTATTATAGTTGGAATGAACAGCATCTTTATTTATCTGTTCTTTTCAATTGGCGGTGCCGGTCTGATCAGTAGAATTATAGCTCCTTTCAGCAGTTTATTGTTTTCGTGGGGAGGAGACAAGACAGTAAATATAATCACCAGTCTTGGTATTTGGGCTGTAATGTGGTATATGTGTTACTGGCTGTATAAGAATAATGTATTTATTAAAATTTAGAGATTCAGAAAAGGGAGCGTGAGATTCCTCGCTGTCGCTCGGAATTCCGAACTGAGCCGAAACCCGGAGCAAAGCGAAGGGGAGGCGAAATGTAGAATCTCACTCTGAACGGTAAAAATCATGGAATTTATGTTCATCACCCCAATACTCATAGAATTGAATGTCAATTTCAAACCTATTGGGTTAAAGCTAATTTATAATTCTTTTCTATCTTTTTTTCAGTATAATAAGATATGTATATATAGTAGTCCCGGGGAAAGGCCGATCTCATTTCTTTTTAGGCGCTTTAACCTGACCCTCAGATGAACCAAATACCATTTCGGTGACTTCGTCCTTCTCGTTGATTGTAAATTCTATTGAATACCCCTCCATGTATTTAATTGCAAATTTAGCTTTAGAAATAGGGGTTAACTCCATATCGGGCTGGTCCGCTAAAATCAGGTTCAGTGTTTTATTATCCTTTAGGACTACTTTAGCCACCGACCCGTTGTAGTCATATTCGCCAGTATACTTTTGCAGGTTTTCCTTAGGAAGATCTGAAACAGTTGCAGGTTTTGGTTTAACAGGAAGTTTTGATTTTACATAATCCGCATGTTCAGTCATACCCTTGGATTGCTTGGCAGTGGCTATACCGTTTAGAATCATGCCATTTAAATAGGATTCAACCTGTTGGCGATACTGTATTGGAATTGTATCGCGAAACCGGACAATCATATCAATACCCTTTATAAAATTAGGTGTATTTTTTACTCGTTTCAGAAAGTTGGCAAAAGGTTGAAGTATCGTGAATTTCTCATTCCCAAAAGGCAAATTATCAAATCGTGAAGCCAAAGAATCAAAATCATTTTCGTTGGCGTATGTAAATAATACATTAGTTATTGCATCAGACAGTGCACCTTTAACATGTTGAACTGAAAGTATCCTGGCTTTATCCAGAGCTGAAGCAGTATCAATGGTTCCAAGTGCAAGCAATGCCTTGCCGGCGATGGAATAAGATGAATCATTGATTGATATAAGGAACGATGATTTATATGTCTCCTTCTTATATTTTCCCAGGGCCTCAATGGCGCCTGCTCTTACCAATGAATTCGGATCACTCTTTGCCATATCGGCTATAAGCGGTTCAACATTCTTCTTCACTGAGTCATTCATTAAATTTAACTTCTGCAATGCATATTGGCGTATTCCGGAATACTTATCTTTCAATGCAGTTTTCAGCAGGTCCAATGCATTGTGGTCATCCACCTGGCTCCTGGCTGCAAAATCAATTGCTTCCCTCCTGTCAACATACAATCCTGCATTTTTATATTGAAAGATATAATTATCCAGGGTTTTATGTTCGGTTTTTTCGCAAAGCAGTATTTTATCCCCATCTACATTTATCAGTTCGGGTTTGGATGAAGCAGGAAAAGCAAATGTATCAACCTGATGTTCAAGCCAGACATTATAGCGCTTCTTTTCGGCACCCTGATAAAAATCTATTGCAACTGGCAACTTAAAAATCTTTCCCGTTTGAGTCTGTTTTACAAGAACTTTAGCAGTTTTGCCTGCTATATCATAATCGTAGCTTATGTCAAGTTTTGGATGACCACTGCCATAATACCATTGGTTCCAGAACCAGTTTAGATCCTGACCTGTAACTTGCTCGAAGGCAAGACGAAGATCTTGTGCCTCAGCTGAACTAAATTTTTTGGTTGTAAGGTAGAGGTTCAGTGATTTGAAAAAGGCGCTGTCACCAACGTAATTCCTCAGCATGTTCAGAATACGTCCGCCTTTCTGATAGCTCACAAGATCGAACATATCTTCCCGGTCCTTGTAATAAAACCGAACCAGTTCTTTTTTCTCGCTTCCGCTATACAAATAGCTTCGCATGCTATTATAATTATGTTCATCGCCAGCATCTTTCCCATGTCTGTATTCCTCCCACAAAGTTTCACTTAAGTCGGCAAATGTTTCGTTCAGTGTAAGATTACTCCAGCTTTCGCATGTAACATAATCTCCAAACCACTGATGAAAGAGTTCATGTGCAATAACATCTTCCCAATTATTTCCATCAATCAGTTGCCGCGCATCCTGTTGTGCAAAATCACCATGTAGAGTAGCCGTTGTATTTTCCATAGCTCCGCTTATGTAGTCACGTGCCGTAACTTGTGAATATTTAGGCCAGGGATAATCTACTCCAGCTATCCTCGAATAAAAATCAATCATTACCGGAGTAAGACCAAAGATCTTCCTGGCTACCGGTGCATACTCTTTTTCAACATAATAACTCACTTCCTTGCCTTTATAGCTGTCCTTAATGATAGAATATTCTCCGACAGCCATCATCATAAGGTACGGAGCATGAGGCAAATCCATCTTCCAGGTATCAGTGCGGGTTCCGTCGTTGTGTTTCTTATGACTTACCAATAAGCCATTTGACAGTGTCTGGAATTTATCAGGAACCGTCATACTGATTTCATCTGTTGTTTTTTGATTAGGTTTATCGATAGTGGGGAACCATCCTGAGTTAGATTCGGTTTCTCCTTGTGTCCATATTTGCGTGGGCTTATTTTTATCTTTGCCCAGAGGATTAATAAAATAGAGGCCTTTGCCGCCAGATATTGCTGCACTTCCTTTCCTTTTTATGTCGTTGGGTTTAGCAACATAATTAATAAATACCGTATAATTTTCACCACCCTTATAAGTTTTATCTAGCGTGATAAAAAGGTTTAAGCTATCATAACGATATTTCAAAGGTAGACTCATGCCAGCCTTAACTATTGACACTTCATTTATGTTCATATTTTTTGCATCGAGGGTTAACGAATCGGTGGAATAAAAATGAGGATGAAGAGTAATCCATGTTTTTCCATACATCCACGATTTGGAAAAGTCGAAGCTGACATCCAGTTTTGTATGAACAAGGTCATTAATTTTTGTAGCGCTGGCCCGATAATTCTTTTTCCAGCTTTCTGATTTGACAGAATCCGGTTTTTGTGGAAAGCAGACTAATGAACAAAGGAGAAAAGCTCCTATAAGAATGTTTTTCATATTTAATATTTTTAAAATTGTCTATAATCCGCTGATTATACGCGCTTTTATAGACTCAAATTCTGAATCTGTAATAAGTTTATTATCGAGCATTTGTTTGGCTTGCTGCAATTTTGCGGCAGCATCTTCCGATGCATTTCCTGTTTGTTGACTTCCCGGGTTTGTCCCAATAGTGACACCACCTGATTTTGCTCTTAATTCTTCAAGCTCACGTATGCGCCTTTTTTCCCGCCATGATTGGTCCTGAGCCTGAGCCAAACGATAAATCTTTTCAGCTTGCTCTTTTCTGTAACCCGGCAAAATTAAAACCTGATTTGAATCTTTAGAAATCGCCAAATCAGTAGAACCAAATATTTTCATAAAGATATCAGCTCCAAAGATTCCCACTTTTATTTTAGCATCACCAATATCCTGCCATCGAAAATCGGTCATCTCAAATCCGCCAAATAATCCCCTTTTAATTTTAATGAATCGACCTGAGGTTGCAGCAATAAGAATCCGCCTGTTAGTTAAGGCAAACAGTCTTCGTTGAATTGCCCAGGCTTCAAGAGTTTCTCCGGTCACGAGAATTGAATTCAGGTGTTCAAGAGCTTTGTTTAAATGAGAATCTTCTGATGAGTTGTCATTAGTTGTCATAGTAATGAAATATTAATGTAAAAGTTTTTTTCGACGTCAAATGTAAAACAAAATGTTCAAATGTTTGTTTTTGTTGTCTTGTAATTAGTTGCATACAGATAATCTACTCGGGAAAATCTTTCGGGATTTTCCCGAGCTCATTAACCTTTTTAGTTCCCGATTGTTTGTTAGATAAGAAGTTCTAAGTAAAAGAAATTTCATAAGTCAATTGCTATAAACAATTTGCTGCCAATAGATTTTGTGATTTTTAATTATTAGTATACTAATTCTAAATGAAATACGATGAAAAAAATAACTTATATGCTTATACTGACTGTGTTAAGTGTTTTAAAAACAAGTGCACAAGAGACCCAGACGGCCCAGCAATATAAAGTTCCGGCTGCTTACCATTTCGATTATAAAGTGGTGTATGAAATAAGTAAAGAGGAGAACAAAACGGCTGAAACTGCAAACTATTATTTCGCTAAAAACGGTGATTATATGAGCATGGAGACCGCGAACAGTCAAAAAGATAAGGATATGAACTTTATGATCCGCACAAAGGATGGCCTGATGATTACGTTTGGCGAAGAACCCGTGCCAAAAAATCCAGACAAGCATCGCAAAGTTTTAAAAGTGATGGATATGGAAAGTATGTTGAAAGGTTCGGGAGAGAGTATGGCTGCCTTTGCGAAAAATTTGCCAAAGAAAGACAACACTGATGTTGAAAAGAAGAAACCAAACGAACTGGATAATTTTGTTAAGACGGGGAAAACCAAACAGGTTTTTGGGTATACGGCTGAAGAATATTCAAAGGAATTCACTAAAGATGAAAATGGGAAAGAGCATTCAGGTACGATGAGTGTCTGGTACGCCAAAGTAGATTTCGACCCTGAAATGATGTTCTCTATGGGAATGGGAAACCTGGCTGCAGGACAATCACAATCTAAAATGAACCAATCGCATCCCAACAATATGCTCGGTTTGGGTCTGACACAGAAAAATTATCTGTTGACAGAAATGAATTTTGTAGAAAAGGGAGGGAAAAGCGGAACAGGCATGAAAGTCGTCGGCATTGAAAAGACCAATTTCAGTAAAAGCACCGAAGGATATTATATTAAAAATTACGCGGGAATGAGTATGAAGGAAATGATGCAGAAGGAAAGTGCAGAAAAATAAGCTATCTTAAAAGCCAACCACCTCCCCCTGACGTTTAGAGTCAGGAACGAGGTGGTTGATAAAACTATTGAGGCAGCTCTATTTTAGACCGTACTCTGTCTGGTTTATTGTAACCTGCTCTTTTGTATCAGTCTGTTCGTTTTACGACGTTGCCTTCTGATGTTTCTTTCATACATCACAATATACATGACGGGTATCATAACAAGGGTTAAAAATGTAGCAAAGCTTAACCCAAAAATGATTGTCCAAGACAGTGGTCCGAAGAACATCACATTATCGCCACCAAAATGCAGATGCGGATTCAAATCAGTCAATAACGTTGCAAAATTGATGTTCATCCCAATCGCTAACGGAATCAGTCCCAGGATTGTAGCAGTTGCTGTCAGAACCACTGGTGTGATACGGGTCAATCCTGCCTGGATGATCGCTCTACGGGTTTTAACTCCCTGCTCTTTTAATCTATCGGTAAACTCAACCAGTAATATTCCATTCCGTACAACTATACCCGCTAATGCCACAATTCCCATACCTGTCATAATAATTGAAATAGTCATACCAAAGATCATATAACCAAGTAACACTCCAATCAGGCTGAATATGACTTCCGAAATGATTATCAGTGCTTTAGACATAGAGTTAAATTGTGTAATCAATATAAACATAATGAGGAACAAACAAAGAATCATTGCTTTGGACAGGAATAACATAGATTCCGCTTGATCCTCCTGTTCGCCGGTAAGACGGATATCAATATCTGACGGTTTTGTAAACAGAGGAATCACTTTACGAAGCTGAGCGTTTATCATATTTGCATTGAACCCATCAAGAACGTTGGATGAGACTGTGATTACCCGTTTAAGATTAAGCCGGTTAATCTGCCCATAACTGTTCACATAATCTAGATGTGCAACAACCGAAAGAGGAATCTGGCGCAATGTTCCTGAGTTCATATCCCGGTAAGTAATTGTAAGATTGAGTAGTTGCTCGATATCTTTGCGCTGATTTTCTTCAAAACGAAGCATTATTGAATACTGGTCCTCTCCTTCCCGATATTTGGATACTTCTTTTCCCAGCTGGCCGGTGCGGATCGCATCACCAACGACTGCAGCACTTATACCCTCAGAATTGGCACGTTCACGATCCAGATTAATGATAATCTCAGGCTTAGTAGTTGCAAAGTCCGATTTTAATTCTTCGATCCCTCCTATCTGCAAAGAATCTATGTATCGTTTAAAACGATCAGATGTTAAAGCAAGTTCACCTAAATCATCCCCCGATATTTCAATGTTTATTGGTTTTCCTGTCGGAGGTCCCATTTTTATTTTATCAACTACTATTTCAGCCCCGGGAATATCCTTCAATGCAGCACGCATATCGTTCATATAAATGCTCGTTCTTTGACCTTTCCTGTACTTATACTCAACAAAATTAACTGCAATCTTAGCCAAATGTGATGATTTGCTTGAATTATCGAAACTATTATCTGAGGCAAGAAATGCGACATTCGTAACAACAGATTCAACAATTGGATTTTTTTCACCAAGGACACTCATAATCCGATGCTCAACAATACGGGCAACTGAATCTGTTACATTTATCTGGGTTCCTACAGGCATTTTAATAAATGTATTAATCGTATTCGGTTCATTATTTGGGAAAAAAACCACTTTCGGTTTTACGATATTATTTAGGACCATTGTAAACACAAAAAGAGCGATCATGCTACCGAGTATATAACCTGGCCTCTTCCCCTTTAAAGCCCATACCAGGGTATTCTCATATCTCCTCATCAATGCCGGAATAAAACGAGACTGAAATCTTCTCAATACCTTATAGCCGAATAATTCATGACCAAGAAAGGAAATTGCAATGAATATTGTAAGATTACCAATTCCTCTTGCCCCCAATAGATAAAATGGTAATGATATCAATGCTATCACGGCAGTAGTTTTGTACACATTGCGTTTGTTAACAGGCGCGTCGTCATCATCAAGCTTCATGAAATCGACTGCAAACACCGGGTTAAAGATATAGGCAACTATCAGGGATGCAAAAAGTGTAATGATAAGTGTTACGGGGATAAATACCATAAACTCTCCGACCACACCGGGCCAGAATGCAAGTGGGAAAAATGGTGCCAGTGTTGTAAGCGTTCCCGAAAGTATAGGAACAAAAACTTCACCGGCTGCAAACTTTGCAGATGATTTAATATCCATTTTTGTTTTCCTGTGAATCCGGTGAGTATTCTCAATCACAACTATAGCATCATCAACAACTATCCCAAGTGCAAAAATGAAAGCAAACATTACCAGCATGTTCATAGTAAAACCGATCCATGGTAGAAAAATAAACGCGATGGCCATAGATAAAGGAACCGATAGAGCTACAAAAAGAGCGTTTACCAGACCCATAAAGAACATCAGAACGATGGTAACAAAAATGAATCCCAGAATTATAGTATTATTAAGCTCATTTACAGTATTCCGGGTATTACGCGATTGGTCACCTGTAACCTTAACAATAAGATTCGATGGAAGATTGGTTTTCTGCATGTCAGCAACGATCGCTTTTATCTTATCTGATGCGTCAAGAAGATTCTGACCACTTTTCTTTATTACGTTAAGTGTAACAACATTTTTCCCATTATAGCGGGCGAAATTCTCAGGTTCATGAAAGCCATCGCGAATAACAGCGATGTCTCTGAGTTTTATAATCGCACCGCTTGAAGTTGTTAGAACAATATTTTTAATCTCATCAATATTCTTAACTTCACCAACAACCCTGATTGAACGGCTCATCCCCTGCAGATCTATATTGCCGCCTGAAACTGTCATATTGTTAAGGCTCGTCGCCTGTTCTACATCTCTGAATGTAAGACTGGCAGCCTTCATCTTATACATGTCGATATCAATCTGAATTTCCCGGGTGAGAGCTCCCCCTATTTCAACCCTGGTAATTTCTTTCAGACTTTCAATTCTATCCTTCATATCATCAGCGTATTTCTTCAAACGATCTAAAGGAATGTCACCTGACAGATTAATATATTGAATAGGTATCTCTGAAAGATCAATTTCCATTACGGATGGATCAACAAAAGACGGATCATTGGGCAAATCTTTTTTAGTCTTATCAACAGCATCTTTTACTTTCTGTTTAGCATCTTTAATCTCAATTCCGGTGTTAAACTCAACGATAATAGCAGAAAAATCCTGGACAGAACGGGATGTTATCTTTTTAACTCCACCGATAGATTTAAGATTCTTCTCCAATGGTCGTGTTACCAGGTTCTCCATATCAGATGGCGAGGTACCCGGATAAATTGTGTTAATGTCTATCATTGGAATCACAATCTCCGGGATCTGTTCTTTAGGGACGGTGTAATAATTAATTATTCCAAACACAGCTATTATAAATACCAGAACATAAACACTGATTTTATTGTCAATTGCCCAGCTGGTAGCGAAGAATTCTTTGTACTTTTTTTCCATGAAAATATTTATTTATTCTCTGATAAATTCAAGATCAGAATAAAACTTAAAATCTAATATATTCGCCATCCACCAGTTCCTGATAACCAACTGATATAACTCTGTCCCCAACCACTAAACCCTTAAGAATTTCAGCAACCCCGTTATAGCTGTTCCCGATAACCACAGGTTGTTTGAATGCTGCGTTGTATTTGTCCTTTGAACGTACTATGTAAACATAACTGTCAACCTGATCGGTCTGAATTACATTCATTGGAACCTGGAGAGAATTGTCAGAATGATAATCGTTAATCTGAATAATTGCTAGCATATTAGCTTTCAAATCCTGAATACCATCAAGGATTTTTGTTTCAATCATGAAAGTACGATTCACCGGATTAATGTACTTGCTGACAAAATCAACTTTTGTTTCGATTTGTTTATTAATATCGGGAAACAGGACAATCAGTTTATCTCCAACCTGAACCCTGGAGGAGTATGCTTCAGATACTTCAGCAGTCACCTTCAGGTTTTTAAATGCAACGACTCTGTAGGCTGCTAAACGCGGATCAGGGGAAACCACTCCGCCAACTTTTATATTACACTCTTCAATAGTTCCATCAATGGGCGATTTAATCTTAAACTTTTCAACCTGCTGTCTTAAAGATGAAATCTGCCGGTCAAGCGACTCTTTATTTGTTTTTGCTTGCAGGTATTGAACCTCGCTTCCTATTTTCTGATCCCAAAGACGTTTTTGCTTGTCGAATATATCGGCAGCAAATTTATAATTAGTTTCCAGACTTTGCATCTGGCTACGATACTGCTGATCATCGATCTGGGCTAAAACCTGACCCTTAACAACCTTCTGGCCGACATCAGCAAACTTTGCTGAAACGGTACCAGGTGCTTCCGCAAAAACAGCGGCATTCAGGTCACCATCCAGCTTACCCTGTACTCTGATAAAATGGTCGAACGCATTACTTTTAACATCTGTCAAACCAACAAATTTAAATTTTTCGGTTTTTAATGAATCCTTTCCTGCTGATTTTAATTCATCCTCAAGATTCTTAATTTTGTCAGCTATCAAAGTCTGTTGTTGCTTTAATTTTGTCAGTTGTGCATGTTTGTCGCTGCTGCACGAAAACATGATGAACAAAACTACTATACCGGCTATGCTTAAATTGATGGTTTTCATATCTGATCTGATTTTTTTATTTTTCGAATTATTCAAGATACTTTCTCTGTAAAAATTATTAATTACTACTGCTTAAAATACGATCGAGTTTTGCCTTGGCATTCAACAGCGAAAGAATCGAGTTGTAGTAGTTCGATTCAGCCGTTAAGAACTGATTCTGGTTTTGAGTCAGTTCAAAGCTTGAACCTACTCCTTCGCGGTATTTAATAATCGTTTTATTATAAACCTTTTTACTGAGCTCCATGCTCTCTTTGTTAGTTGTGAAATTACTGAAGGCGGTCTGGTAATTGCTCTTAGCGGTTTCAAACTCCATGATCAGACCCTGCTCTACATTTGCTTTATTCAGGCTCGATTTTTCCAGATCATACTTGGCCTGACTGACCTTTGCATTTCGCTGACCACTGGTAACGATGGGTAAACTTAATGTGACACCAGCTATATCCTTTATTGCAAAATTAAAAGCCGGCTGATTAGTCTGTTCCTCATGGCGGTAAAAACCGGAAATCGTAGGTAAATACTTTGACTTTTCAAGATTAAGCAGCAATGCTGATATCTTTTCCTGGGAGCTGATCAACTGGTAATCCAGACTGTTTTTTACATTAAATTCCGTTGAAGACAAATATTGGATATTTCCCTGAGCAATAATTCCGGGAAGACTATCGGTTAACATTAAAAGCTGATCGAACCCGATTCCAAGCTGGTATTTTAGCAGTTTCATTGAGATTTCCTTCTGCGACTCAAGTGAAGTGATAAGAGTCTGAATGTTGGATCTGCTTATCTTAATCTGGTCAACATCAGTTTCTTCATTTAAACCCTGCTGATTCATTTGAACCAATTCATTATAGGTCTGGTCAACAGACTTAAGACTTTCAGTTAACACTCTTTCATTTTCACCAAGAACTAAAACAAGATAATAAGTATCTGCGACCATTTCTTTCGTTTGATCCTCAGTTTTGACAAGGGTTTTCTCTGTCATCTGTTTCAACACTTTAGCCGCCTGAAGTCCTACAAAATATTGACCACTGAATATAAGCTGAGAAACTGTAAAATCGAATACTGTATTGTTTGCAACACCTAAAGCAAAGGGAGGAGAATTTTTATAAGCATTCGTAATATCATTTTTTGTAAGAGTACCATCCGGTAATGAATTCAGATCCAGATAGGGTCCTAAGCTTAGTTCCGGGATGACAAACTGATGTTGATAATTTGAAGCAAAGTTCAGCTGAGGTAATCCAGTCGCCAGGTTTTCCCAAACCTTTTTATTCGCCATCTCAATATCAATTTTTGCAGCCTGAACAGAACGATTATTCTGAAGAGCATATGTTTGTGCTTCGGAAATTGAAAGTTTAAGTGTTTCGTTTTTATTCTGACCGAATGCTTCACTGATTGATCCCAGTATAACTAGCATTAAAAGGTACTTTCTCAAAAAATTCATACTCTAAATTATTTATTGTAATTCGTTTCTAATTCATTTATCTTTTTTTCCAGTACAATTATTCCTTTTTCGGTTGCTATACCACGAACATGGTAATTTAACAGTTCCACAAATAATTTAATTGAAGTAAATTCTTCAGCACTAAAGAGCTCATTAAATTGGCTGTTTTCCAATCTCGACAGGTATAACTTTGTAATTATTTCTTCGTTCAAATCATCACGATACAATCCTTCTTTTTTTCCTTTCTTTATGTTTAAAAGAATGTAGTCGAATATTCCTTCTCTGCGGGTTTTTACAATTTTCTCATAATGGTGAGGATAATATTTCTTTAAGTCATAATCTGTTGCCGGATTTTGATCCCTCATTATTTTGTTCATGAAGGCGGATATCTCGAACAATTCTTCTATGGCATTGAACCCGATTTTGAAGCATTTATGTATTTCTTCCTTCCTTATTTCAATATCGTTATCAACAAATTTTCCAACCAGTTCTTCCTTATCAGTCACAAATTGATAAAGAGTTTTTTTTGAAATGCCCATTTCAGTTGCGACATCATCCATAGTTATACTCTTTATTCCATATTTCATGTATAACTCACGAACCTTCAACAGTATATTTTTCAACTCCTCATTCATGCGGCAAATATATAATAAATAAACCCGGGAAACTAATTTCATATTAATTGTTTCCGAAGTTTATATCATATTTAACAGAAATTTAACAATAAGATCCTAAAAGCTGAAGCGTTTGCCCTGTTAACTTTTAAAAATGTCTAACCTGTTAAAATAATTTATGTAATATTGAAATTTAAAAACTGATTCATTATGACGGAACAGATTAAGCAGATTGCAGAAAGAATAAAAGAGATTCGCGAGATCTCCGGAATTTCTGCCGAAACTCTTGCTGTTAGGCTGGGAGTTTCGACAGATCTCTATGTTAACTACGAAAGCGGCAATACTGATATCCCCGTGGGAATTATCTTTAAAATATCCGAACTCTTCAATATTGAACTTTCCGTAATGCTCGGTGGTGATAACCCGAAACTTCATATTTACGGTGTCGTAAGGAAAGGGAAAGGATTAAAACTCGAACGCAGAAAGCAGTATAAATATGAAAGTCTGGCTAATAATTTTATTCATAAAAAAGCCGAACCTTTTATGGTAACAATTGATCCAAATCCTGAAAATGCCTTACTTGAATTTAATTCTCATCCGGGACAGGAATTTAATTATGTGATCAAAGGTGCTATGATGACAATAATTGACGGACATGAAATAATCCTGAACGAAGGCGATTCGATCTATTTTGATTCTGGTTACAAACATGCCATGAAATCACTGAATAATGAACAGGTCAGGTTTCTGGCAATAGTTTTATAAACATTTTTAGAATATAGAATAATGATACTTGAAAAATATCTTAACAGGATTGAGTTTAAATCATATCAGGAATTTAAAGCTGATTTCAAAATTAAGATCCCTGGAAATTTCAACTTTGCATATGATGTTGTAGATGAAATAGCTGCAAAAACCCCGGACAAAACAGCGATGGCATGGTGTGATGATAAAGGAAATGAAGCCATATTTACATTCGGACAAATGAAGTATTATAGTGATAAAGCAGCCAATTTTTTCAAATCTGAAGGTATCGTAAAGGGTGACCCTGTAATGCTTATCCTTAAAAGACATTATGAATTCTGGTTCTGCACTCTTGCTTTAAATAAAATCGGAGCAATTACAATTCCGGCAACCCATCTTCTTTCTACAAAAGACATTATTTACAGGAATAATGCAGCAGATATAAAAATGATTGTTTGTGTACCAGATCCTGATGTTATTCAGCATATTGAGGAATCTGAGAGCAAATCGCCTACTTTGAAAAATAAAGTTATGGTCGGTGAGGAACGTGTGGGTTGGCTTAATCTTACGGAGGGAATGGAAAGGAGTTCAGAGAAATTTGTGAGGCCAGTTCTAAGTGAAGCCACTTCTAATTCTGATATAATGCTCCTCTATTTTACTTCAGGAACGACTGGAATGCCAAAAATGGTGAACCATGATTTCATTTATCCTCTTGGACATATACTTACTGCAAAGTACTGGCAGAATGTTCAGGATAATGGGCTTCACTTCACAGTTGCTGATACAGGTTGGGCCAAATCAGCATGGGGTAAAATTTATGGCCAGTGGTTATCCGGCAGTGCTGTTATGACCTATGACTATGACAGGTTTGTTCCAAAAAATCTTATGGAAGTAATTGAAAAATATAAAGTTGTCACTTTTTGTGCACCTCCGACTATCTACAGGTTTCTTATTAAGGAAGATCTTACAAAATTTGATTTGAGCCATTTGAAATATTGCGTCGTTGCCGGAGAACCGCTAAACCCGGAGGTGTTTAAACAATTCCACGAACAGACAGGGATCAAGCTTATGGAAGGATATGGACAGACAGAATGTACAGTAGCCGTGGCAACATATCCATGGATGGATCCAAAACCCGGCTCAATGGGCAAACCTTCACCTGGCTACGAGATAGAGATAATTGATGAAGATGGCAAACCATGTGAAACAGGAAACGAAGGAGAGATAGTAATAAGAACAGCGGAAAGTAAACCTGTGGGAATGTTCAATGGCTACTACCGAGATGATCAACTCACAAATAAGGTATGGTCGGATGATATTTATAGAACCGGTGATATGGCATGGCGAGATGAAGACGACTATTTCTGGTTTGTTGGCAGGGCCGATGATGTAATAAAAAGCTCTGGATATCGTATTGGTCCGTTTGAGGTCGAAAGCGCTTTAATGGAACATCCTGCGGTACTCGAATGTGCCATTACTGCAGTTCCCGATCCTGACAGAGGACAAATTGTTAAAGCTACAATTGTTCCTTCAAAGGATTATCATCCCAGCGAAGAGCTCGCCAAAGAGCTGCAGGAACATGTAAAAAAAGTTACAGCACCCTATAAATATCCCCGAATAGTTGAGTTTGTAACTGAGCTGCCTAAAACGATAAGCGGAAAGATCAGAAGAGTTCAGATACGCGAAGATAACAATGAGGAATAAAAAACCCTGCTGAAGGTTCAGGAGGGTTTTGATATTATAAAAGTGTCAGTTTTAGGATATCCCTGCTTTTTTTATTTTTGTTAGAGAAGTAATAAAAAGTTTTCAAATATAATAAGTCAAATCCAATTAGCAACAAGCATGGCAAATGTCTGCACAAAGATTGCAATGAAATGCCAATTAAATTATTTTCAACTAAACCATTATTATGTTATTTTATGGATACTCTCTCTATTATTTCCAGACACATGCGCCCGTTATGATAAGGGCATATCCAGAATCCGGCTTTGTCGCCTCTTCCAACAGCCCCTGATTCCGATACTGAGCTGAACCAGCCACCTGACTTGTTGTCAACAAGATGTTTTTTAGTGTAATTCCAGCAATTTATTGAATTATCGAGATACTTTACATTTTTTGTAAGTTCATATGCATTTATGTATCCGACAATTGCCTCGGCCTGGGGCCACCAGCTCCGCTCGGTATTTACACGTCCGGTTGAAAGATCCTTTTCGTAAATCAAACTGCCATCAGGTTGAAGTCCTTCTGAAGCAGCGTTTGCTATCTTAATACTGGTTTCCCTGACTCTTGCGATCAGAGTTGTATCGCCAAGCAGATATGCGGCTTCATAAAGCAGCCATGAAGATTCAATATCATGTCCGTAAGAATTTATTGTTGAAGTGCTATTCCAGTTTTTATCCATGAAACAAATAAGGTGTGATGTTTTTTTATCGATAATTCTATCCAGAAATATTTCAACCAGATTCCTTAGGCGATCTGCCACCCTCTTGTCGGGCCAAATCCTATAGAGATTAGTATAAGCCTCCAGAATATGAAGGTGGGTATTCATGGTTTTCTCGTCATTGGTTGTCTTTTCGCCGATCAGTCTGTCATGTGAACGCTGCCAGTCTCGGGTGAAAACTTCAAAATATCCGTTCGATTCCTTATCGCGTGCATATTTTTCAAACGATTCAAATATTTCCTTAGCAACTTTCAGAGCATCTGTATCACCGGTAGCGCGGTAATATTCAGCCAAACCATAGATAAAAAATGACTGGGTATATGACTGTTTCCTGGTATCTGATGGTTCTCCATTTGATTTGACGGTCCTGTACACACCACCATATTGTTTATCAATAAAATGAGCCATAATATAATCTTTTGCCCTTGTGGCCAGATGCAGGCATGTTGTATCTTTCAGAACCCGGTATGCCGAAGAAAATGTCCATAAGATCCTCGCATTCAGAATTCCGCCTTTATCCTCATCAGGAAAAACCTGTTCACTCCCGTTTATGCGTCCATAGAAACCACCATTGTGATTATCAACCATTTTGGTTGACCAGTAAGGTAGAATATTCTGTCTAAGATTGACTGAAACTTCAGTTTTGAGCTGATTCAGACGAAGTTTTGCATCGACATTCTGACTGTCTCCTCCTACAGCTGCAATAAAATTTGTTGAAATCATTACGATAATGGCTATAAAAAAATATTTAGTCATGATCCGGATTAGTTTGAGGTTAGTTTCAGCTTTCAATTTGTTGTATAATAAAATCTACATGGCAATATACAATCAGCATTATTCTATCACCTCAAGTTTCTCCTGTCCGGAATAAGGTTTTTCGCCGAACCGAACCTGGTCATAGTACTATTGCCGTGTTGCAGCTTTTGTGCCTTCACAGGATTATTATCAATTAATGGAAAAGGATGGTCCTCAATAACCTGTAACTTTTTTGTTATCAGCTTTTCGATATCCTTCAGATATTCTTTTTCTTCTGCATCACAGAATGAAATAGCTGTCCCGTTTACACCAGCCCTTCCTGTCCTGCCAATACGGTGGACATACATTTCGGAGATGTTGGGAATTTCAAAGTTAATAACATACTCAAGATCATCAACATCTATACCACGGGCAGCAATATCGGTTGCAACCAGAATCCGTGTTGTCTGTGCTTTGAAACCTGAAAGTGCCTTCTGCCTAGCGTTTTGTGTCTTGTTTCCATGAATTGCCTCGGCACTGATTTTTTTCTTTCTGTCGAATGCTTTGTTCTTGCTTAACAGTTGAAGAATAGGTACTGCAAAAGCAGCTGTTTTTCCTGTTCCGGTTTGTGCACAACCTATCAGATCGATTCCCTGCAGAATAATGGGTATAGCCTGTACCTGGATTGGAGTTGGTATTATGTAACCCTCTTGTTTCAAAGATCTAAGAATTGGTTCAATAATTTTCAATGATTCAAAATGCATGTATAAATATTTATGTGAAAAAGTCCGGATCAATGTTTTTCTTCCGGATTGAATGGCGGCAAAGGTAGTCTTTATTATCCTGGGTTTCAGTTTTTTGTTATAATAGGCTGATATATAAGATGCATGGTGCATGGTGCATGGTGCATGGTGCATGGTGCATGGTGCTAGTAACCTATACCATGTAACATGCAACCTGCAACTTGCACCAATTAGTAAAGACTAAGAAGAATGTTGCACTGTAAGTTTCACACCTTCCTGATATGAAGTGGTTTTGAAATTAAACCTCTTATCAAATTTTGATGAATCTAAAATATAGTCCCTGTCATACTGATACATCATTTCTGGCATCTCTTTCAATACGGGCATGAATATTCCAAGAACCTTTATCAACCACATCGGCATAACAGATACCTTGTTTGCAACTTTCATCTCCGTGGAAAAGAGTTCAATGAATTCCCTGCCGGTAAGCGTATTTTTATCAGTCGGGAGATGCCAAACCGTGTTGTATGCATCATCTGAATTTCCAAGCAAAGCTGTGGCTTTTGCAGCATCCGGTGTATATGTAAAGGAGTGTTTCTTATCAGGATCAATAAACCAGTTGGCTGCTTTCCCTTTTAAAAGGTTTTTATAAACCATTTCAATTACAAAGCTCTTCTCATTACCAGGACCGTAGAAATCGGCAGATCGTGCAATTAGAGCCATTATTTTTCCGGCTTTCACTTCATCCATAATCATCTGAGCGATTTTTTTCCTGACAGCACCTTTCTTACTCGGGGGATTATTTGGAGATTCTTCTGTCATGTGAGGAATAGCACTGATATCATATATATAGACATTGTCGAAGAAAACCAGTCTTGCATTATGTTTTATACATGCGTTTATCGTGGCACTCATCAGTTTCGGCCATTTCTCCTCCCAAACTTTAAGCTTATAATCAAATCCCACGACAAGATATACCACCTCTGAACCTTCTACAGCCTTATCAACCATTGCCGGATTTGATAAATCAGCCGGGAAAAGTTCATCTGATTCATTTACTTTTCTTGGGTTCCGGCTTACCAGCCTTATTTTATCCGTGTAGTTCCTTAATTCCTTTGCCAATACGGAACCAATTGTTCCATTTGCTCCTAAAATTGTTTGCATAGCTTTATGATAAAATGTGTTTATTATTACATTAGTATTAGAACATGGAGCTGACAGGAAAGTTCACTTCTGTTAAGTAAGGTGCAAAGGTACAACGGTGTTAAGGCGTAAAGGCAAAAGGGTGAAGAAATGCAAAACACAATAAATATGCCCCCTCAGTGCTAAACAATTAACACTGAACGTTTAAAACTTTATACAGCAAAACCTTAATAATGCGGTATACAAGACATCAATACTATAAGACAATCAGACAGCTTCTGTCAAAGTCATTTAGTTTTCGGTGGTTCAGGCCCCTTCTTCTCTCCGCCCGGGGTAAGACCCATACTCAATGCCGTCATACCTGCAAGACCACCCAGCTGCATTGTTTCCAGTGCCGAGCTTGGGACAATTACAATTGTGGAATTTGTCTTCAATCCTTCATACAACATATTCATTGCCCTCAGATGAAGAGCTGTAGGATTATCGGTGTACGTTTTTGCAGCTTCACCGAACTTTTCTGCTACCTGTCGCTCCGAATCACCGAGAATAACCCTTGCCTGACGTTCTCTTTCGGCCTGGGCCTGCATCGACATTGCATCCTGTAATGAAGATGGAATATTAACATCTTTGACCTCGACTGATATTACATTTATACCCCATGGTTCAGTACGGTCATCTATGATCTTCTGCAACTGTGCACTCATCTTATCCCTGCCTTCGAGCATCTCCGAGAGCATGGTCTTACCGATAACATCACGCAGAGCTGTCTGGGAGGCCCAGTTAATTGCATTTCTGTATTCGGCTATTTCAAGGGCAGCCTTTTTGGCGTCCAGAACTTTCCAGAACAGTACTGCATCTACATCAACAGGGACGGTATCTTTTGTAAGGGTTTTTTCCGCTGTGAAGGAAGTTGTAATTACACGAGTGTCGATCCAGTAGGCAACATTATCAATGATTGGAATTATAAAAAATATTCCAGGTCCTCTCAACGACTGGAAACGGCCCAAACGTAATACTACAGCCTTTTCCCACTGGTCAGCTATTTTAATTGCAGCAGAAATTATAATAGCAATAAGGAAAGTAATTACACCAATAACTAAAGTTCCTGCACCTGCCAATTCACGATTTCCGGAATATGCAATAGCCAGACCGATTGCAATAACTACAAAAAAGATTAATACTGAAAAAGAACTTCTTGTTTTCATAACGATTACCTCCAATTATTTAATAAGTTAAAAATCAGATATTTCACCGGTTCCCGATGTATCGGATCAGTTCAGAGCTCTACAACTTCTCCGGATAATGCCAAAATTAGTTAATAAATAATCATGATGCAATAAAATTATTGAGATGTCAAATCAGTGGCTGGGCACATGTTGCTTGTTCCTGGTTGCTCATTACTCGTTGCTAGCTTAATGCGAAACACTGATCGTCAAACGCTATACACCGCACACCGCTCACCTCAGACCGCGTACCGCATGTCAACCTTCTCATATCCGATTTTTTATAAAGATGTTTTTATATTCCTTTGAAAATAGGATAATTCAATATAAATTTGATAAGCAATGCACCCTGGAGATTCGATTTTTTTGTTGAGCAAAGCACTACCTACGGCAACCAAAGTGTTGTTAGTCTTATGCTATGTGACTGACGGAGCGGAAGCGTCTCTAGAGAGTGAAAAAAGAGTCTCAGTTTGACTTTTAATAAATGCTGATATCAAGTAATAAGAATTGGGGTGATTCACTTTTAATGAAGATATAACCCGGTTTATTGACTCAGCGAGATTCTTACCCGCAAAGAGGAGTTTCCAGTTTGCCTTAAGTTCTTGTCGGCCCGGAGGGAATCGAACCCTCGACCCCATGATTAAGAGTCACGTGCTCTGCCAGCTGAGCTACGGGCCGGAATTGGGTGCAAATTAACTTAAATCCTGAGAATATTGAAAACAAAAAACGATCTAATCTCGCTTAATTATTATTTTAATCTTCATTGTGGTGAGATTGAGCTTATTACAAGAAGGTTGTAGAAGTCAGGCCTAAAACTGAAGAAGCTGAGTAATTTAGAGTTCAGCAAAGTCAAAATCAATAAATTAGTATATAAAATTCCTTATGTCCATTTTCTTAATTCAGAACCATGAAAAAAATAATTAATCTGATTTATATAGCTGTAAACCGATGCAAAATTTATATATAAACAATATTCATCACGTACTGTTTTTCATGTTTTACCGGAATAATAATGTCGCACAATGGAAATAATTTTACTCTTTCTTACAGAGATAAAATTGTGGGTGCGGTAAAAACTAATAAAACATCGATAAATTATCAAAAAGGAAACAATTTTTCAGCGCAGTCAATGATTTTGAGGGAAATCTTTTATTAGGTGCAGTACCCCAGACTCTATTGGGATTTGGTATAGTTGTCCCGTATTTTTTTGTATTAAAGCAAGGCTGGGTTGGCGGTATTGTTTCTGTCGATTCCGAACATAAGAGCCGGTTTAAAAACTTCAAATCGACATTCTATTATTTCTTTGTATTGTTGCTTCAATTTATTCCTTATTCATTAGCAATTGGTGCAGGTATTAAATGTGGTATAGATTTTTATAATAATAACATAATAAATGGATGGGCGATATGGAAATTTAAAATTCAAAAAACAAGTATAATTGATTTGGGATATGTGTATATCATTGTAATTCCATTATTTTTTATCGCTTCCTGTTTTGAATTTCTATCGACCTGGAATATATAATGGCCAAAAGCCGTCAAACGATAGGGATTCGGTTGCTTTCTGCAGGCAGGCTAGCATTATGAATCACATAAAATTGAATTATAGTAAAAAGTATTATTTATAACTTCCAACTTATGAAAAAAGTCAGACTTGATAATGAACCGCCGGAATCAATTGAAAAATGGGGATGGAGATATCACCATTTAGGGATACCTACCGATAAGACTATGCCTGATGAAAAATACTTGCAGCAATTCAGATTATATGTTTCAGGATTTAATAACAGCCCGTTTGGGATCGAGTGGATGCGATTTGAAAAGGAATGCCCGGTTAATAAATTAATTCAGACGGTCCCCCATCTGGCATTTGAAGTTGATGATTTAAATTATGAATTATCAACCCGCTATTTAAAAGTAATAACAGAACCAAACTCCCCTTCTGACGGGGTCAGAGTCGCCATGATAGAGCATAATGGGGCGCCAATAGAATTAATTGAATTCGTAAAAAATAAGCAGATAGACAATTACTGAATTTTCTCAGAATGAGAACGTGGTTATTTACAATTCACTACAGACATATCCATAATTAATTTTAACAAAAACATAAACATATGGCAACCATTTTTAAAAATGACAAAATCGAATTTAAAGAAGACACGAACAAGATTGACAACTACAGATTATTTACAGCTTCACCAAGATTAGCTTCTGTAGTAAATTCAAAGAATCTGATTTTTGATTTACGATTATTAAATCCCGGACAGTTTTCATTCCCTTACCATTTCCACAGAAATGCTGAAGAGTTGATAATGGTGATATCAGGCTCTATGACAATGCGTTCGCCGGACGGATTTGAAATAATGACAAAAGGTGATTTAGTTTTCTTTGAAATGGGTGAAACAGGGGCTCATCAGTTTTTTAACCATAGCACAGAGCCTTGCACATATCTTGACATCAGGACTTTAATCGGCATAGATGTATGTGAGTACCCTGATTCGGGTAAGATAAATGTAATACCATATTATGAGGTTTTTGAGAAGAGATCCAAAGTTGAGTATTTCAAGGGTGAAGAAAATATTTCGGAAAAATGGAAAGAGCTTAAAAAAAACAAAGACAATGAATCTTGAGTTCATAAAATTAAAAGAGAATCTCTCATGAAAAGAATAAACATATCATCAGGTTCAGAATACGAAAAACCTATTGGATTCTCAAGAGCCGTCAGAATTGGTAACATAATTTCGATAGCAGCTAAAGCTCATGGAGAATATTTTTCTGAGATACGTCCTGCATGTACTTTTATTGAAGTTAAAGGTTTTATCGCGGATGACTGGTTAATTGAAACAGAAGCTGATTGTGTTATTTAAACAGAAGTGGTCCCCGGTTAAGCAATCAAAAAATAAGCAATAAAAACACATCTAACCTGCTCCTATCAACATTCGATGTGTTGGATTGGGGTACTTTCAATGAGAATATAAACTAATCTATTGGATGATATTTTATGAATAAAAACAAGGTTGTTATTTTCTATCTTTTGATGATAATAAATCATGTAGCGCATGTATTTGAAGAAGTTTGGGGACGATTCTGGATACTGAATGAAGTTGGTCTTGGAATATATTTGGCAATCAATTTAGTTCTCTTCTGTATCCCTGTACTTTTATTCTATTTTGTTTTAAATGAGAAACGATGGGCGTACAAACTCAGCATTGTATATGCCGGTTTTATGGTATTGCAAGGAATTGGCCATAATGTTGCAACAATTATAACTGGAAGATACACTGATGGATTTGCCGGTGGATACACTGGCATCGGACTAATAATCATTGGATCTGCGATGATATATTATCTTTTAAAGGGGATTCAAACTAAGTGATTTTTAGTTTGAGAACATAATGAAAATTACACTCAAACTAACATGATAAAAAAACTAACCAACAGGGTCGGTATAATTAATTGGCTGCGCCGAGCTCGTCATCCCGCAAGCGGTGTTCCTCGGTTGACTTCGTCTAGCCCGGATCCCACTTCGTGGTCTTCTCGCTTGCCTTCAGAATTCGGCCGATATAGTCTCGCCTTGCGGGACGAAGTCGGCTGGCCGGACAATTTCGTAATGAACGAGAAAAACTATATGAGACTCTTCATTCCCAAATATAAAATTTTATTACATGGAGAACTCCTGCAGCCGAGACAGGTACATACTTGACAACAACAAACAGATATAAATATGGAAAACTTAGACAAACAAAAAATTGCACGGATAATTAGAACAAGAAAAAAAGCTCATTTATGGTATTCCAAAAAATCAAAAGTATATAAATCTTTTGTGGATATGGAACAAACTACCTACAAGGATGGCAAATTGAGCAAATTACAAAAAGAGCTGGTCGCTATAGGAATCTCAGTAGTGATCGACTGTGAATCTTGTATGGAATGGCATATTAAGCAGGCTCTTGACAATGGAGCAACAGAAGACGAAATAATTGAATCTGTTGAAGTGGGAATTGAAATGGGTGGCGGACCAGCTACAGCTTCTGCAAGATTTGCAATGAATGTACTTGAATATTACCGGGAGTCGAAAAAATTAAGAAAGTAACAGAGCAGATGGTATCCTAATAAGGATTAGATTGAAACTTTTTTAGTATTAGTTCCAATTACCCGAAAAACGATCCAACGCACGTGAAAAAGCAAATGAACCAAATTCATTCGCTTTTTTAATTAGATTTGTTCGTCAGTGTTTGATAAAATAAATAATAGTGTATTATATTTAAATCATAAAAACAGATTTATCAGAATATGAAGTATTTGACAAAAGAACTTCGTCGTCATTTATGGAGAACGGTTGTAAGTATCAGCGGATATATTATTGCGTCCCTTTTTATACTGCTTGTTTTATCAGTTACAGGGACGAATGAAAAGGACTCATTTGGAATCCTGAAAGGTACCGGCACTCATTTTATTGTATATGTTCCCAGCAATATTTCATGTTGTGTCAGCTGTGACAGCGAGAGTTCAAACGGCTCCCTTTTTGCTGAAGGGGTATTGACAATAATGTTGAACAGCGATTTAATTACCTCTATTAAAAAAATAGACGGAGTCAGAGATGCTGCCCCCTACCTGCTTTATAAACTATATGATGAAAAACTTAAAACTGAAATTTCATTGGGAGGAATTGATACCGTAAGTGTAGCCACAAAAAACAATGTCTGTGCCGCAACGAATATTATTGCCGGAAAGTTTCTCTCTGATAAATCTGATGAAATTGTAGCTGAAGAATCATTCGCTGTGGCACATAACCTTTCGGTCGGCGATACATTAAACATTTATGGAGGCAGATTGATACTGGCTGGAATCATTAATTCAGGCATCAAACCAGGAAAAGCCGATCTTTATGCGCCGATTGAAAATGCCAGAACTATTCTAAAAGATAAACTTAAATGCATATCGCCCGGATTCGATATGAATATTGTACTTGTCGAAGTTACTGATGCGCGAATTCAGAAACGGGTGATCGATCAGATTAAGAAAGAGATGAATTATTTATCGGTTTCAAGTTACAATTGCTATGAACCCGCCGGAAAGGTTATGTCAATTATTGAAAAAACTTCTGGCGTGCTTTCTATTATAATTTTCTTTTTTCTGATCGTTTTTTCAACTAAAACGCAATTAACATCTCTTATGGAACGATCGAGGGAAATAGGAATCTTAAAATCTCTGGGTTGGTCCGACTTTCGTCTAAGCATACAAATTTTATTTGCCTCTCTTATTCAATCATTGATTGGCGTAACTGTCGGTTGTTTGCTGGGGGCATTAATAATATTGTTGATGAACAGAAATAATATCCGGCTTTTTGATCTGGTGAAATTTCAATTCCAATTCAACAGCATACCGGCATTACTAATTCTGTCATTAACAGGAGGGATCATTGCCAGTATATTTCCAATCATTAAATTGTACCGTACAAGTGCGGGAGATATGATCAATAATTATTTATAATCTGTAACAGTATGAATATGAGCGAATATCAGATAGAATGTATCTCTCTAAGTAAACAGTATACAAGAAATAAACAAATAGTAAATGCAGTAGATGATATTAATCTATGCATCAGCCAAAATGAAATGGTTATAATAAAGGGCCGCTCCGGTGCAGGGAAATCGACTTTATTGAGCCTTATGAGCGGGTTAATAAAACCGACGAATGGCAAAGTGATGATTGACAACAATTGTATAAGTGAATTGTCGAATGATGCATTAAGTAAATTATTATTAAACCGTATTGGCATAATATTTCAGAGTTTTAATCTCCTGCCTACTTACACCATTTATGAAAACATTGAGATTTCAATAGTTCCTAAAGGATTAAAACAGATGTTGGTTAAAGAAACCATCATGTCTTTCCTTGAGCAGTTTAAGTTAATAGACAAAGCACATTTGGTTCCATCAGAATTAAGCGTGGGACAGCAGCAAAAGGTTGCCGTAATCAGGACATTAATCAAACAACCATCCATAATTTTTGCTGATGAACCTACAAGATCAGTGGATGATGAAACAGCCGGGGAAATTTTGGAACATCTTATGAATTTAAAAAGGGAGAAACAGGTTACCCTTGTTATTGCAACTCATGGAAACATCCCCGAAAAATTTGCTGACAAGGTTGTTACTATTGAAAACGGTCGATTAATGAATTGAAAACTTAAACCGTTCATTATTATTTTTCGGGAATATTTTTGCCTAATCCGCCAAATCAATTCTATATCCGCAAAGAAATCGGGGTTGGAAAATTTTTAGGATGGACCGCATTAATTGCGATTACAATAATCCTGACATTATAACATAGGGACAATGAAATTGTCGTGGTTCTTTTTACGGTATTCATCCAATCTTACAAAGCATCCTGGAATAATTTTGTAGAAGTGTTGAGGCATGAGTGATTTGTACTTTTAATCCAGTATCAGATTTAGATAAAAATGTAAATTTGATCCGTACAATTCAGACTAAAAAGCAGTTTAACAAATTTCATATGCGAATTATCTTCATATTTTTATTTATTCCTTGTTTTATCGGACCTGCTTTTCCACAGGATGCAAGAGACTTCGCAAATGCAACATTCCTGAAAAAGCTGAATAAAGACACATCTTATTCAGAATTAAAGAAAAAAATTGTTTCCGGATTTGCATACACACCAGCCGGACATTGGGGAGAATTTGTTACTGGTGTCAGTGAAATAATACACACTCAACAAAAACTCGTTGCATTTACATTTGACGCCTGCGGTGGTAAAAATGGCAATGGGTTTGATAAAGAATTAATAGATTTTCTTCATCATGAAAAGGTTCCGTCAACTTTATTTGTCAGTGGTAAGTGGATCGATGCACAATTTGCTGCTTTTTTATCTCTGAGCCATGATACATTGTTTGAGATTGAGAATCATGGGCTAAACCACAAACCATGTTCGATCGATGGGGAAAGTGTATATGGAATTCATGGTACATCAAGCATTGAAGAAGCATTTGATGAAATTGAAGCTAATGCCCGCAAAATAGAAGCTATTACTAAACATCGTCCGCGTTTTTATCGTTCAGCTTCAGCTTTTATTGATGAAGTTTGCGTCAGTATGGCAGGTGAATTAGGCATTACCGTAGTAAGTTATCAGGTTTTATCAGGTGATGCAGTTGCATTTACACCTGGTTCGGTAATTGAAGAGAATATTCTGAAAAACATAAAACCCGGGGCGATAGTCATTATGCATCTTAATCACCCCGAGTGGTACACATATGAAGCAATGAAGAGTATTGTCCCGAAACTCAGAGAGTTGGGATATACTTTTGTCCGGTTGAATGATTTTGTACTAACTTCCGATAAAGGTAACGTGAGGAGAAAAGTTTTTATAAAGGAAAAGGATCATGTAGAATCACATAAAACAAAATAAATATGATGAACTTAAAAGAAGAAAAAGCAAGATCGCAAGACTGCAAGACAATCAGAATTCCAGATATCCAGACATCCAAAGACGTATTGACAAGCTCTGAATTAAGTTGTAATTTTGGATTTGGGTTGAATAAAAGTATGAAAGCATGGTGAATTTTATGAAGAATAACTATAAAACAATAACCAAAGATATCTTAGCTCTCGCCGGAGTGGAAATTAACGGGAATAATCCATGGGATGTAAGGGTTCACAATGATGAATTTTACAAAAGAGCAATTACAGAAGGTGAGCTTGGTATCGGTGAAGCCTATATGGACGGTTGGTGGGATGCTGAAAAAGTTGATGAATTTATTTGTAAGATTTTAAAAGCTCAACTTGACGAAAAAATTCAGCGGAAATTATCAATTCTCTTCAGACTTTTAAGTGCGAAACTTTTCAACCTGCAATCAAAACGGAGAGCTTTCATTGTCGGAGAAAAGCACTATGATCTGGGCAATGATCTCTTTCAGAACATGCTCGATAAACGAATGAACTACAGTTGTGCATACTGGAAGGATGCAAATAGCTTAGATGAGGCCCAGGAAAACAAACTCGAATTAATTTGTCGTAAAATTTATCTCAAACCCGGAATGGGTGTTCTGGATATTGGTTGTGGATGGAGCGCTTTTGGAAAATATGCTGCTGAAAAATATAATGTTAAAGTAGCCGGCGTTACAGTTTCAAAAGAACAGGTGACGCTTGGAAGGAAACTTTGTCAGGGTTTTCCTGTTGATATCCGTCTGATGGATTATCGCGATTTAAATGAAAAGTATGACAGAATAGTCAGTGTCGGAATGATTGAGCACGTAGGTTATAAAAATTACAAAACTTTCTTTGAAATTGCGCATAAATGTCTGAACGACGACGGTCTATTTCTTCTTCATACCATTGGAACCAACACATCCGAAGATATACTCGACTTATGGTCGGAAAAATATATTTTCCCAAACGGAATGCTTCCTTCTATTGTTCAACTCGGAAAAGCAATCGAAAACATTTTTGTGATGGAAGACTGGCACAACTTAGGAACAGACTATGATAAGACCCTTATGGCATGGTATATCAACTTTGATAAGAATTGGGACAAAATAAAAAGTAACTATTCAGAACGATTTTATAGAATGTGGAAGTACTTTTTGCTTTCTTCAGCCGGTTCATTCAGATCAAGAAGACGTAACCAGGTATGGCAGATAGTATTATCTAAAAAAGGAATATCCGGAGGTTATAATTCAGTCAGATAATGTATTAATAATCAAAATTTTTTTATCTCATCAGAAAGCTAATAATTTTTGCATTTACCCTTGAATAAGGAGGATAACGGATAGGGATATCCAGCAGATTCGATTTAACCAATACCGATCGCAGATTCGAAAATGTTTCAAATGATTTTTTTTCATGATACCTTCCAATACCGCTGCTGCCAGCACCTCCGTATGGCAGATATGGAGAAGCAATCTGCAAAACAATCTCGTTAACACTTGCATTGCCCGACCAGGTTCTTCTCATTAATTCACAAACAAGTTTTTTATTCCGTGTAAAAATATAGGCAGAGAGAGGTTTCGGATTAAGTTCTATAATGCCATATACCTCATCGAATTCATCAAAGTCAATAACCAATAGGATCGGCCAAAAAATCTCTTCCTGCATTATCGGGTCTCCGGGTTTTACATCCTTTATAATTGTCGGAGCGATGTACCTGGTTAAATCATCGGTTGTGCCACCTGTTATGATCTGACCGCTCTTAATAAGCTGAGTTAGTCTGTGAACATTTTCAGAACTTATAACTCTTGCAAAATCATTGCTCTTCTCCGGATCGTCACCATAAAACAACTTTATCTCTTTTGAAATTAGATCAAGGAACTGATCTTTTACCTTTTTATCTATCAACAAGTAATCGGGACTCACACAGGTTTGTCCGCTATTGAGAAATTTCCCCCAGGCAATCCTTTTTGCGGTTCAAGGATTTTTTTCCAGTCGCCGAAACGCTGCCAGGAAGAGTTATTGAAAAATCCATAAGGAAGAATATATAATGTATTAGCATAAACAAGGCTTCCCCCACCGACACCTGTTCCGCTAAGGATGCTTGCAGTTGAATAAAATGATAGCTTTTGAAATCCGAAGAATCTTAGTGCCGGTATCCAAAGGTATTTTGGAATGTCCCAGTTTGTTTTGGGAAAATCTTCCGGATTAAAACGTTTTCCCTGTTCAAGACTAAGAACCTTGTAACCATTTTCAGCAAGGCGCATGCTGGCAACGCTGCCACCGAATCCCGAACCAATTACTATATAATCCTAAATCATTAAAAATGAATTGATTAGGAAGAAAAGTTGTAAATATAGGAACTCTGCAGAATAAAAAAATTTCTATAGATATTTTTTTTAAATAAAGATATTAAGTTTTTAATTGAACTTTTATTCAACGAAATTGTTTATATTATATAAAAATTGCTAACAATTAAAATTTAAAAAATTATGAAAAAATTATTGATTTCAGTTTTAGCCTTATCAGGATTTTTATTTCCGTTGCTGGCACAGGTTGATCATGATTTTAATCAAAATGATCGGGTACCCCTTATAAATGCTACAATTTCAAAGGAACAAATTCCTCCGGCAGTTTTAAAAGCAGCTCAAACTCAGTTTAACATGAGTAATACAGGCACATGGTCAAAGTTCCCGTATGCGTTAAAGGAATATGGTTGGGTCTATGATATCGGGGCTTCAGATGTCAAGCTCGATCGCTATGAAGTTATAATGAAAACCAAAGAAGGTAATAATCTATGGGCAGTTTATAATGCTAAGGGAGAATTGATCGAAAGCAGAGAGGCATCTACAAATATTGCTGTACCTAACAATGTTATGCAAGAACTTTTAAAAAGTCAATACAAAGACTGGAAAATAGTGGGAGACAAAGAGATTATCAAATTTTATCATGATAATGATAAAAGCACTGTAGAACAACATTTCCGCCTTTCAGTTGAGAAAGATAATGTGAAAAGAAGTATTTCTTTTAATTTTCAGGATGCAACTGCAAGTAAGTAATAATAATCAAACTTCATGCGGTTAATCATATAGTTAAAAATAATTGTAGCTGTTTGATTAACGAAAACAGTTAGGATTAAAAAGCTATTGAAATTCAGTATGTTATAGCATTGATAAAAATGCATAGCATACTGATTTCTATTTTATTGCAGACTATTCAGGGATTTTCAGTAGTAAGGATAACTTCTAAAAATGAGTAAGATTCAGAGGATTGAGTTTTACTCATTTTCCATTTTTAACGGTATCCAGATAGGTTTTTTAGCTGATTTTTTACAAAAGTGTAATTATTGGGCAAAATAATCCCAATGGCGTTTTTGATTTCCCTCATTTACATTGATTAAGATGCTCGATAAAGTTGATCCCATCAAACTGGATCATATTCACTTTGGCTCCGAACTCAACCGCCTTTACTTCTTTGCCTCGAACAATTGGCCAATGTATGCCTTTGAGATGCTTACAATACGATCCGGCACACTCTTTCCTGTTTTAGCTTGGAATAATATACGAGTGATAAAAGCCAGACAGAGATGGCACCTTAATCGCAACCTTCCATTATCCGTTGCCAGTGATGGCAGATCAGAATGAGTACCTGCAAAATGGAATCAAACAAAAATTGTATCTTTGATTAAACAATTTTTCGAAATGAAAGGGAACTCAATTCTTAATAATATTACAAAGGCAATTCATCAAAAGGATCCAACAGCAGAAGCTTTCCTTTTTGGATCAAGAGCCAGAGGGGACAATCGTCCTGATTCAGATTGGGACATACTTATTCTTATTGACAATATAGACGTAACTAACGAAATTGAAGACAAATTCAGAGATGACCTTTATAATTTGGAACTCGAATCAGGACAAATTATATCAACATTTATTTATTCAAAAGATTACTGGCAAAATAGGCTGATCTACTCCCCTCTTTATAAAAATGTTAAAAAAGAAGGTATCCGATTATGAGGAATGAAAATAAAGACGAATACATCAGATATAGATTCCAAAGGGCAGAGGAATCTCTTGATGATGCTTTAATCTTGATAGAAAATAAAAAGTGGAATACTTCCATTAACAGATTATATTACTCATGCTTTTATGCGGTGATTGCTTTATTGCCAAAAAGTGATATCGAAACCCGTACACATGATGGAGCAAGAACGACTTTTAGTAATGAGTTTATTAAAACTGGTATACTCGACAAAAAATATGGAAAACTTTTCTCCAAACTATTTGACTATAGACAAAAAGGTGACTATGGAGACCTTTTCAACTTTGATGATAAAATGGTTTTACCCATCGTGGATCAGGTTAAAGATTTTGTATCTGAGATTAAAATATTGATTACCCAATAAAACTATCGGGAAATATTACCTTACATTATTAGAGATTAGGACAACAAATTCAAATATAGATCAAGGATTCTTTTCTGATGACAAAGCTTTTATAAACCGGTACATGAACTCCACTCCATCATAGAATTCTTTTACCCCGATCCTTTCATCTTTACCATGAGCTCGAACATCATCCATATCACCAAACATACCGGAAACACCATAAACCGATATTCCCTGACTGCGTAAGTATCTGCCATCTGTGGCGCCTGTAGACATTATCGGGGTTACATTTACTCCAGGCCACATCGAAGAAGATATCTGATTAACGGGTTCCGTAACGTCTTCTCTTAAAGGTGATAAGGGGGCGCTGAATGATGTATTTAGGCGGATGACAGATATCTGACCATCTGCAAGAACAGTTTTAATAGCAGACATGACATTGTCCGGAGTATCATCGGGGAGCATCCTGCAGTTTATTATTGCCTGAGCAGTTTGTGGAAGCGCATTTTCTGCGTGCCCGGCACTTAACATCGTTGCAACACATGTTGTCCGCATCATTGCATTATAGTAAGCCGATGAAGCGGCGAGCCGCCTTGCAGCTGCAGTGTCTGGAGTGGTCATGAGTATAGCCAGGATATCCGATTTGACCTGACCCGATTCACCGGCAACGATTTTTTCAAAATAACTACGGGTTGTTTCATTGAGTCTTACAGGAAAATCATAGTTTGCCAAACGGGTCAGTCCCGACGCAAGGCTATAAATAGCGTTGTCCTTTACAGGTAAAGAGCTATGGCCACCTTTGTTCTTCACTTCGAGCCTGAAGGAAACATATATCTTTTCACTGGTTTGTATCGACATGTTTACAGGTTTACCATTTTTCAGATCTCCGCCACCCCCATCGGGATTGATGCAGAAATCTGCATCAATTAAGTCTCTGTGATTAGTTATTAGCCAGTCAACTCCATTGGCGTTGCCCATCTCTTCATCGGCAGTAAGGGCTATTATAATATCACGATTTGGCATATATATCTCTTTTTTAAGTCGGATGATATTTGCGATAAGACTGGCATCATCGTTTTTCACGTCGGTTGTGCCACGGCCGTAAAAGTACCCGTCCTTTTCAAGAAAAGTGAATGGATCATCTGTCCAATCCTCACGGAAAGCTTCAACTACGTCCAAATGACAAATGAATACAACAGGTTTTAATTTCCCTGTACCCCTGTAAAGCAGAACCATATTCTTATGCTGCTGGTCAGGTCCGATTACCTGAATATCGTTGTCGGGAAATCCGGCAGATCTAAGCCTTGCAGCCATTGCCTCAGCGGCTTTTGTGCTCCCATATCTCGATGTTGTGTTAATCTCAATCAGTTCTTTGAATATATCTCTGGCAAGTCTTTGATATTCGGTATTTTTATCCTGTGATAGCGCAAAATAAGTGACACGTAAGAAAATAAATAATAACAATACTCTTTTCATATTAAACAGACATTAAATACTCTGGAAATATACACAAAATTGATTTATGTTTTACTCTGTGAAACTTTGTGGCTACTCTGTGTCGCTCTGTGTAACAAAAAAAATAGTAACTTACACAGAGTTACATTGAGGACCACAGATAACTACAGAGAAAGATTAATTGTTCCTTTAAAATATTTGCGGTTAATATATTTTATTCGCAAAATTGTTCCCAATTAAGTTATACGGTAAAACTTATGGAAACAAAAATTGTTTAATTTTGGATTGCTCCAACCCGTAAATAAAATCAATAATTGACAAAATGTATTCCTGAAAAATATTTTTTAAACATTAAATCATTCAATATGAACAAGATCCGTACATTCTTCAGATTCTTCACTATACTGACCTTAATTGTTGTCGGTACATCATGCACCAAAGCTCCTCAGCCTCAGGCAGATAAGCTGAAAATCAGCTATGAGAAGTATGTTATGCCTAACGGACTTCAGGTAATACTTCATACTGATCATTCAGATCCGATGATTTCCTATGCCATTATGTACCATGTTGGATCAAGCAGGGAAAGAACCGGGAAGACCGGATTTGCCCACCTCTTTGAACATCTGCTTTTCGGAGGTTCGGAGAATGTAGCGCCAGGAACATTTGATAAAATCCTTGAAAATGCAGGAGGAACAAATAATGGCTTTACAGAACGCGATATAACAACCTATTATGAGATGTTTCCAAAAAATGCCCTGGAAAAAATATTATGGCTTGAATCCGACCGTATGGGATTTTTTATAAACTCTGTAACCAAACACTCATTTGCTGTTCAGCAGAATGTAGTTTCAAATGAGAAAAGACAGAGGGAAGATAATACACCTTATGGTTTTACTGATTATGTTGTCGATAAAAACCTCTACCCTGCTGATCATCCATATAGATGGGAAGTAATCGGGGAAATGGCTGACCTTAAAAATGCCTCGCTTGAAGATGTAAAGGCCTACTATGAACATTTCTATGGGCCAAACAATGCTACACTTGTACTTGCCGGTGATTTTAATCCGGACTCAGTGAAGCTGCTGATAAATAAATATTTCGGAGAAATTAAATCACACGGAGAAGTAGCTAAACGTTCGGCAATGATACCGTCTCTGGAAAAAACTATAAAGCTATACCATGAGGATAATTTTGCAAATGTACCTGAGATCAACCTGGTATGGCCAGTTTCTCAAGCCTACCAGAAAGATACCTATGCCCTCGATTTTCTTGCAAAAATACTTGCCGACGGTAAAAAGGCACCCTTATATAAAGTATTGGTAAAAGAGAAAAAACTGACATCAAGAACATCAGCATCTAACAATTCGAGCGAGTTGGCTGGCGAGTTCACTATCACAATCAGAGCAAATGAAGGAAAGTCACTTAAAGAGATTGAAGATGCAGTTTTTGAAGCTTTTAACCGTTTCGAAAAGGATGGCATTACAGAAAAGGATATTGAAAGAGTCAAGGCTTCAAGTGAAAAGAGTTTTTACGAGGGGATTACCAGCGTTTTTGGTAAGTCGATCCAGCTTGCCTTCTATAACACATTTCTTAATGATCCGGGATATATCGAAAAGGATATTGAAAGTATCAAGGCAGTAACCCTTAATGACGTAAAGATGGTTTATGGAAAATACATCAAGGGCAAGCCTCATATTGTCACCAGTTTTGTGCCAAAAGGAAAACCTGAAATGGTTGCAGATAATTCTGTCCCTGCAGGTGTGAAAGAAGAGAATATCAATGAAGCCAGTCAGGTTGAGATTGCTAATACGGGCGAAGATAAATTCGTTAAGACTTCTTCTTCGATTGACAGAACTGTTGAGCCGGTTGCAGGAAAAGAACCGGAAGTTAATGTACCGACAATCTGGAAAGCCACTTTAGCAAATGGTATCCAGGTTTATGGGATTCAAAACAAGGAATTGCCTCTTGTTGAATTAAGTCTGGTAATTAATGGTGGCGTTCTTCAGGATAAAACCGACCTCCCCGGAGTTGCAGGAATGGTAGCAAGTGTACTTCCCCAGGGAACTAAAAACAGGACACCTGAAGAATTAGAGGAACAGACAGAGCTCCTTGGCTCAAATATCAACATGTATGCCGGTCGGGAAGAGATGTCGATAAATGCATCTGCGCTTTCGAGGAACTTCGATAAAACAGTAGCTCTCCTGAAAGAGATCGTTCTCGAACCACGTTGGGACACGGCTGAATTTGCAATGGCACAAACCCGTACAAAAAACAATATCATTCAGGCGGAGGCTCAGCCTAGAAGTGTTGCCAACCTGTTATTTAATAAATTACTGTACGGAACTGATCATATCTTTGGCTATAATACCAGGGGAACAAGGGAATCAATCGGTAAGATTACAATGAGTGATTTAAAAAGCTATTACGACAGAAACTTCTCACCGAATGTTACAAAAATACTTGTTGCAGGCAATGTGTCAAAAGAGCAGGTCCTGGCAGCCCTGAAACCATTCGAAACGGAATGGAAGGCGAAAGAAGTCAAATTGAATTCTTACACGCTTCCGCCAAACCCGGAGAAATCTCAGATCTATTTTGTTGATATTCCCGGATCACGACAGTCAGTGATATTCGTAGGATACCTGGCCCTGTCAAGGAATGATCCTGACTATGTGAAGACAGATTTCGTTAACTACAGGATCGGTGGCGCATTTACCAGCATTCTGAATCAGATCCTTCGTGAGCAGAAAGGATATACGTACGGAGCTTCAAGCTATTTTCAGGAAATGAAGGTTAAAGCACCATTTGTCGTTTCAACAAGTGTGAGATCAGATGCAACTTTCGAATCGGTAAAAATAATCAAAGATGAGATGGAGAAATACCGTAATGGCATCAACGAAAATGACCTGCAGTTTATTAAAAACTGTATGATCCTCTCAAATGCCCTTCGGTTCGAGACAAATGGATCTTTGGTTGGAATGTTATCAACAATGTCTAAATACGGACTCCCTGATGATTATATCAAAAAGGAAGAAAACGTAATAAAGAATATGACAATTGAAGAGCATAAAACTATTACAGATAAATACATTGTCCCCGATAAAATGTATTATGTGATTGTCGGAGACGCTACAACCCAGATGAAACCCCTCGAAAAGATTGGATTCGGTAAACCGATACTGGTAAAACCTTAGAAATAAAGGAAACACACCACCTCCCCACTCCCTTCGGTCGTGGTACTCATCCTCTGAAGAGGAGGAGAAAGTTAAAACATTATAAATCAATACTTTCCCCTCCTTTTCAAAGAGGGGTGGCCCCTGACGTTTATAGTCAGGGGACGGGGTGGTTAATTTGACTTTTTCAGGCTACCCCTAAATATTCTGTATTCAAGAGTAATTTACTGAATACCTGCGATTTAGCTCCCCTTCAGGGGAGATGTCCCGCTTTGGCGGGACAGAGGGGCTCTACACGCAAAAAAGAGCATTTAGGGGGAAGTCCCGCTTCAGCAGGACAGCGGGCTAATTGCCTGCTATATCATAAACCATAATTGAAGTGCCATGTCTTACATAGAGCTTCTTATCTTTTATAACAAGGTGTGCCCAGTGAGGGTCGGCACCAAATGGAACAGAGAATGAGCTGATTACATTAAAACTGTCAGTTTTGGGCTCAACCAGGTTAACTTTACCTGTTTCACTATAAACATATAACAGTCCGTCAGCAGCAATAATATTTGCCGGAGCAAGGTCCCTGGCTGAGAAGAATTCTTTCCCTGTTTTCCAGTCGAGACAGAAGAATTTTCTGTTCTTGTCACCTGTTCCATAAATCCTTCCATTGAGAACAACAACACCGCTCATTTTGGGATCACATGACTGATTCTTCCAGACTTCAGAAACACTGTTTCCATCTCCTGTCAGCTTAAGCATTACACTGCCCAACCCATAGCCACTTGTACAAAAAAGATACCCGTCAATATAAACAGGTGTATTCGGATGAACATCAGGATCCATTTTGAACTCAGATTCCCAAAGTTGATTACCTGTTGATGCATCAAAACCGCAAATGGAATTCTGCATTATGGTAACAATGATTTTTTTGTTCTGAAGCTTAATCATCAACGGAGAACAATAGGCAGATTTTTCACCATTGGCTTTGCTTTTCCATATCTGTTTACCGGTGTTGATATCCAATGCAACCATGCTGGCATCTGAACCGCCTGGTGTACAATAAAGTACATTCCCATCGGATAGAAGGTTCTCTGTCATTCCCCATTGAATGTTTCTTGCTCCATAATCCCTGACAAGATCGACGGTCCATACAGTTGTTCCGTTTGAACAATTCATGCAAAGAAGTTTCCCATACGAACTTTCAATATATAACTTTTCATTAATGATAAGAGGCGTCGACCTAACGCCATTATGACTTTCGGCCCACTCTTTTCCATATTCCTTTTTCCACAACAATTTTCCTTTCAGGTCAAGGGCAAAAACAAAGCCATTGCCATCGCGGTTTGGTCCGCGCCATTGTGCAACATCCTGTGCACTCAAACTAATACGTATTACTGATATTAAAATAATGAAGAGAAATCGTCTCATAATAATCGTTTTTAAAGTAATGAATTTCTCAAATATAACATAAAAAGTTTTGTACTGCCGGATTAAAATTTTGAAAACTGATGATAAGGGCATATCTTTAGATATTCATATCAAAGCATCTGATTATTGATTCTCTCCGATCAGAATTTTTTCGACTTTTCGTGGAGGTTTCAACTATTTATTCATTAAAATATTTAATTCAAATTCAATGAAAAAGACAGCTTTAGTAATTCTTGTGTTTATGTTCTTTGGACAAATCAGCCTTCTGGCCCAGGATGAAGAACGATTGCTGAGATTTCCTGATATATATGACAATCAGATTGTATTTACATATGCAGGTGATCTATATACTGTTTCAGCAGACGGAGGGATTGCAAGAAAACTTACAAATGACAATGGATATGAGATGTTTGCAAGGTTTTCACCTGACGGTAGGACCATTGCTTTTACCGGACAGTACGATGGTAATACTGAAGTATATATAATGAATTCGCAAGGTGGTGTTCCTAAAAGGGTAACCTTCACAGCAACATTGGGACGCGATGATGTTGCCGACAGGATGGGACCGAATAACATTGTCTTTGGATGGAAACATGATAATACGAATATAATCTTTCGTTCAAGGAAAAAGTCATTTATCGATTTCAACGGTTCACTATACTCAGTAAATACTGATGGGTCATTACCTGTAGAGCTGCCTGTTCCCCGGGGAGGTTTTTGCTCATTTTCACCTGATGATCAGAAAATGGCTTACAACCGGATATTCAGGGAGTTCAGGACATGGAAAAGGTACCGTGGTGGCATGGCTGATGATATCTGGATTTTTGACTTTAAAACTAATAAAGTTGAAAACATAACCAATAATCCTGCTCAGGATATTATTCCCATGTGGTATGGAAATAAAATATATTTTCTGTCGGACAGGGATGAAAACAAAAGGATGAATCTGTATGTTATTGACCTTACTTCCAGAGAAACAAAGAAACTTACTGACTATTCCGCTTTTGATATTAAATTCCCATCACTTGGAAATAAGGCAATTGTATATGAGAATGGCGGATATATATATAAAATGGACCTGGCCACTGAAAAATCCGAGAAAGTGAAAATAATAATTGCTGAAGATTTCCTGTCGGGCAGGCCCGTATTTAAAGATGTTAGCAAAAGCATAACTAATTTTGAAATTTCACCTGACGGGAAGAGGGCCATATTTGGTGCTCATGGTGAAGTTTTTACGGTACCTGAAAAATATGGTGAAACAAGAAATCTGACACAATCATCAGGGATACACGAAAGAGATTCGAAATGGTCAGCTGATGGAAAATGGATCTCCTACATCTCTGATAAAACCGGTGAAGATGAGATCTTTATCCAGGTTCAGGATGGAAGCCAGCCCGCCGTGGAGATCACATCCGGAAGTGCAAACTACAAATACCAGCCTAACTGGTCACCCGACAGCAAAAAACTTCTCTGGTCCGATCGCAATCAAAAGCTGCATTATGTCGATATCAATACAAAATTGATTACCGAGGTTGATATCGATTCCATATTTGAAATTCGGGAGTATATCTGGTCGCCTGACAGCAAATGGATCGCGTACACAAAAAACAGTGATAATCGATTCCAACAAATATACCTCTATTCGCTTGAACAAAAGAAATCATACCCGGTTACAGAAAACTGGTACAATGCTTTCAGCGGTACTTTCAGTGCTGATGGAAAGTATATGTTCTTTGTTTCTTCACGTGATTTTAATCCTGATTTCAGCAATGTCGGACCTACTATCAGTTATTCCGATATGAGTAATATCTATTTTATCACTTTAAGTAAAGATACTCCATCTTTATTCAAGCTTAAAAGTGATGAAGCAGGGCAGCCGGCTGCCGAAGTAAAACCTGAAGTAAGTGATAAAAAGAATGAAATTAAGACGCCGGTAAAGACTCCTGATGTACTAATTGATATTGATGGGATCCAGGGCAGAATCGGGAAACTACCTATAAAAGCCTCTGATTATTCCAGTCTGAATTCAGTGGAGAACAAACTCTATTATCAGCGCAAAGGGCATAAAGACGATAAATCATCTCTTTGTCTGTACGATTTTGATGCAAGAGAAGAAAAGAATTTAGGATTTGTTGATGGTTATGAAATATCAGCGAATAATAAAAAAATGATTGTTGCCCAAAATGGTGTTTACAGTATAATTAATCTTCCTTCCTCCGAAATTAAGATTAGTGACAAATTAAATCTATCCGGTCTTCAGATGAAAATTAATAAACAGGAAGAATGGGAACAGATCTATAAAGAATCGTGGCGTCAGATGAGGGATTTTTTCTATTCGCCTAACATGAATGGTGTTGACTGGAAAGCTCAGGGTGATAAATATGAAGAATTGTTGAAATATGTAAATCAGAGAAACGATTTAACATATATCATCGGTGAATTAATAGGTGAACTGAATATTGGGCATGCATATGTTGGCGGAGGCGAAAGACCTCAGCCCGAGCGGATTAAAACAGGTTTGCTCGGCGCAGAATTATCTAAGGACAAAACAAGCGGCTATTTCAGGATAGATAAAATTTTAAAAGGACAAAACTGGAACGGACAGGTTAAATCTCCTCTTACTGAAATTGGGGTAAATGCAAACGAAGGTGATTATATACTTGCAGTTGATGGAAAATCGGTCAATGACATGAATAATATTTTTGAAGCTCTAGTAAATAAAACCGGTAAGCAGGTGAAGCTTACTTTGAACTCCAGTCCTGTGGAACAGGGAAAACATGAAGTCACGGTTATGCCAATTGATGATGAATCCCAATTGTATTACCTGAAATGGGTAAATGATAACATTGAGAAAGTAAATAAAGCAACCAATGGCAGGGTAGGTTACATTCATATCACAAATATGGGAGTTGAGGGCCTTAATGAGTTCATTAAATATTACTATCCACAGTTGGAAAAAGAAGCTTTAGTGATAGATGTCAGAGGTAATGCGGGTGGCTTTGTTTCATCTATTGTAATAGAAAACCTTCGAAGGGTAGCTTCACAGATCAGTGTAACCCGAAATTCAAAACCTGGCATCGATCCGGAGGGAACATTGTATGGCCCGATGGTTATGCTATGTGATGAATTTTCGGCTTCAGACGGCGATATAGTCACTTACCGGTTCAAAAATTATAACATGGGCAAGGTAGTCGGAAAAAGGACCTGGGGAGGAGTGACCGGGATAAGAGGTACTCTGCCTTTGGTTGATGGAGGATTCCTGAGCAGACCGGAATTTTCGATATATGATCTGGAAGGGGAAAAATGGATCATCGAAGGCACCGGGGTAGAACCTGATATTGTTGTCGACAATGATCCTTATCTTGAATATACGGGTACGGACCAGCAGTTAAATAAAGCTATCGAGGTTATTTTGGATGATCTGAAGACGAAGGCTAAAAAGATCCCAAATCATCCGCCTTATCCAATAAAATAACTGGTTTTGTTAACCGCAGAGTACGCTAATCAGCCTCAAAGAACGCAAAGAATCAATATTAATGTACTAAACAAGAAATCACTTATTATTATCAATGGTTTTTAGTCACGCAGAGGGACACAGAGGACTCACAGAGTGTTTCACAGAGTCAAATTACCTCTCTTCCATCTTCATTTTGATTTTTGCATTTTAAATTTTTCTCTGTGCTTCTCTGTGACAGTTCTTTAATTTTGCATTTTGCATTATTTAATTTCCTGTAATATTGAGTGTTGCAACATAATACCCCGGATCGACTTTTATAACTGCATTTTCAATATCCAGTTTCAAAGTGGTTAAAAATGAAGTTGGCTTAACGATTTGCTCCTTTCCTGATACATATATTTTCAGTGGCATATTAAAACCCGGAACACAGTTGTTCCACCTGAAAGTGAAATTATTTCCTTTTACATAATATTCAAATACTGGTATTCTTATATCTCTCAGATACTGGTCGAAAAAGGGGTTCAGGTTGATGCCTGTTTTCTCACTTAAATAGCTCTCAATCTGAGAACTTTTTACAACCTGATGGTAAAAATCCTTATTCAGACCACGCAGAATGCCTCTCCATTTCTCATCATCGTTAATAATCTGCCTGAGTGTATGAAGCATATTGCCTCCTTTGTAGTACATGTCGTGTGACCCTTCATGGTTGACATTGTAGATACCAATTATCGGGATATCGTTCACAATATTGCTTCTCGTTCCCAAAACATATTCACTTCCGGCCTCTTTGCCATAATAGTACTCTACATAAAGATTCTCAGAGTAGTTGGCAAAACTCTCATGGATCCACATATCGGCAATATCCTCATAAGTAATACTGTTTGCAAACCACTCATGCGCTGATTCGTGAATGATAATAAAGTCGAATTTTAAACCCCATCCGGTATTGCTTAGATCAGTTCCGCGGTAACCATTCTTAAATCCGTTGCCGTAAGTCACAGAACTCTGATGCTCCATACCAAGGTAAGGTGCCTCGACAAGTTTGTATCCGTCTTCATAAAACGGGTAAGGTCCGAACCAGTGCTCAAAAGCTGCAAGCATCATTGGCACCTGTCTGAATTGCAGTTTTGCCTTCTCAAGGTCCTCTTTCAGTACGTAATAATTACAATCAAGCTGCCCTTTCTCACCATTATAGGTTTCAGAGAAATGTGCATAATCAGCAATGTTTATATTTACTCCGTAATTGTCAATCGGGTTTGCAACAAACCAATTGTATGTCTTCGTTTTGTTCTTCTGCTTTACGACGCTTCTCAGTCTTCCGTTTGAAACATCCATCAGGTTTCCAGGTACATTCACGCTTATAAGCATGCTATCGGGTTCATCATACATATGGTCCTTGCATGGCCACCATAGGCTTGCACCATCACCCTGACAGGAGGAGGCGACAAAAGGCAGGCCGCTCTTATCCTTCTTCCACGTTATGCCACCACTCCATGGAGGTCTTGTTGATACTTTGGGTCTGCCTCCATAAGTCAATACAACGGAATAGATCTTTCCCTGCTCCTGTTTCTCGGCAAGTTCAATCCAGTATACATTACCTTCTCTTTTAAAATTAAGAACATTATTATTCTGCACTGCCTTTGTCAGTTTCAGCGGTTCCTGAAGATCAATCTGCATGAGACCAGCAGGTTTAATGACCCTGTATGTTACTGTGTTTGTGCCGTTTATTGTACTGTCGGAAGGATTTACTACAATATCAAGATGATAATATGTCAGGTCCCACCATGCTCTCTCGGGAGTTATCGAGCCGCGTAATGTGTCCTGCTTTGTAAATATCTTATTAGCTGGCGGTTGATACTGAGCCTGAACCGGAAACATTTGCAATATAGAGCTTAGAAAGGCCAGGCAAATGATGGATAATCTTTTCATCGATGAGAGTATTAAGACAAAAGACAAAAGTAAAAAGATAAAAGGAAAAGAATCCGTCAAACTAAGTTAAATGCAGGGTCTTCCCAAATCCGGTTGGCGATATCCTTTACATAGAATCAGATATGGAAATAAATAGTTTTGCACTGTATAAAGTTGCCGAAATCAGGGTGGAACAGCAGACCGGGCTTTGTGATTTTTCAGTTACACTAAATACAGCTCATCTCAATCCGGGATTATATATTGTCAGAATGGTCTTCAGCAATGGAGAAATAGCTTTAACAAGGGTAGAGAAACGTTAGGAGATTTAACTAATTTAGTGAAAAATTATAAAAAGCTTTTATATGAAAAGAACATCAATCTTAACACTATTTATGATGGTGATAACATTCTGTATCAGTGACACTTTACTGGCACAGGAGTCGCCACGGTCACGCGAGTCATTTAACCAGGGTTGGAAATTTGTAAAATATTTTAATGCCTCAAACGAAGCTGTTACAACCGATAAAGAGCCTGAGAACCTTCAACTTCCTTCAGTCAACGATAATAACTGGCGCTCACTCGATCTGCCGCACGACTGGGCAATTGAGGGTCCTTTCAGCGATACTCTGGAGAACAACACCGGACTACTGCCGTGGAAAGGGATCGGATGGTACAGGAAACATTTTACAGTCAGTGACAATGACAAAGGAAAACGTATTTATGTCGATTTCGATGGAGCAATGGCTAACGCTAAAGTCTGGCTTAACGGTAAGTATGTCGGAGAATGGCCTTATGGCTATACCTCTTTCCGACTCGATTTTACACCATATATTATTACCGGGAAGGAAAATATTATTGCTGTAAGACTCGATACAAAGAATTGGGATTCCAGATGGTACCCGGGAGCAGGTCTCTACCGAAATGTTTGGCTGGTAAAAACTTCACAGCTGCACATTGCAAATAATGGGGTCTTCTGCACCACTCCCGAGATTAAGAAAGAGAGAGGTATCTTGAGTGTGCAGGCTGAAGTTGAAAGTCATCTTAATGATCCGATACCTGTTGTTGTAAAAGCCATTGTTTATAAACTGAATGAAAAATTTGAACCGGCTGGTACTCCGGTTGCTGAATCAGTAGTTGCCACAGCAACAATAGAGGGAATGAAGAATCATGCTTTCAGGTTTGATATTCCGGTTAAGGAACCGGTTTTATGGGATATCAATAATCCGGAACTATACCGTGTAGCTGTGACTGTAATGCAGGGAACAACAGTAACTGACAGATATGAAACCAACTTTGGATTCAGAACTTTGAACTTTACGCCACGTGATGGCTTTCTGCTCAATGGCAAAAGAGTTGAAATCAGGGGTGTTTGTAACCATCATGATCTGGGAGCGCTTGGCACAGCATTCAACACCAGTGCAGCTGCCCGGCAACTTGGAATTCTGAAGGAGATGGGCTGCAATGCCATCAGGACGAGCCACAACCCTCCTGCCCCGGAACTTGTAGATCTTTGTGACAAGATGGGATTTCTGATCCAGGTTGAAGCTTTCGACGCCTGGAAAACCCCGAAGAAAAGGAATGATTATAATCTGCTTTTTAATGCCTGGCATTGTGAGGATATTAAGGCAATGGTTCGCCGCGACCGCAATCATCCATCTGTATTTATATACAGCACAGGCAATGAGGTGAATGATCAGAATAACCCGGCACTTTCGGAAAGTCTGAGGGCTATTGTTAAATCGGAAGATAATACCAGACCAGTCACAGTAGGATGTAACTGGGATGAGTCAGGCACAAACGGTTTCCAGAAAACAGTTGATGTATTCGGGATTAACTACCGTCTCTACAGGTATGACGCATTCTTTGCATTGAAGGACAATGCTAACCTTCCTTTTCTTTCAACAGAATCCGCTTCAACAGTAAGTTCAAGAGGCGAATACTTTTTCCCTATCGTACAGGGTGACCTCGACAATAACCTGCCCGGAAAGGGGATCTTCCAGATAACATCTTATGATGTAGCCTACCCTGCATGGGCATCTACTCCTGATCAGCAATGGACCCTTCTTGATAAGTTCCCGGCAGTTATGGGTGAGTTTGTATGGACAGGCTTTGACTATATTGGTGAGCCTACACCATATTCCGGTGATATGACCGGCCTTAAACCGGATTCATGGGGATATAAAGAAACACTTAAAATGCTGGAGAAAGAGGGTGTAACTGAAGTTCCATCCCGCAGCAGTTATTTTGGCATAATGGACCTTGCAGGATTTAAGAAAGATCGTTTCTATCTGTATCAGTCAAGATGGAGACCCGAGCTGCCAATGGCTCATATTCTACCTCACTGGAACTGGCCGAAAAGAAAAGGGCTGGTTACCCCTGTTTATGTTTATACATCGGGCGATGAAGCCGAACTGTTCCTGAATGGTAAATCGCTTGGCAAGAAGAAAAAAGCTGAATTTGAATATCGTCTGAAATGGGATGATGTTGTTTATCAACCCGGTGAACTCAAAGTGATTGCTTATAAAAACGGTGCTAAATGGGCAGAAAATGTAGTCCGTACAACTGACAAAGCATCTGTTCTGTCTATGGCTGCCGACAGACCTGCCGTTCATCCTGATGGAACTGACCTTATCTATATCACTGTAAGGATTGAAGATAAAAACAAACTTCTCGTTCCGGGAAGCAATAACCAGCTCAGTTTCAGCATTGAAGGGCCGGGAAGAATTATTGCCACCGATAGCGGTGATGCCACCAGTCATGAGTCATTCCAGGCAAAGTCAAAGAAAGCCTATAACGGTTTGTGTTTGGTAATTGTTGCAGCAGAAAAAGGTGCAAAAGGTTTATTTACAGTGAAAGCTGAATCAAAAGGTCTAAAAGCTGCAAGTGTAAAAGTTTATATAGCGGATTAAACTGTTGCCACCCAACCCCCTTTTCCTCGGCAAAGCTCGGAAGGGGGGGCTAATACTCTGGATATAAGTGTAATTCAACTAATTGATACAGAATTAATCCCCCTTTAGGGAGGGCCGAGCGTTAAAAAACAGCCCGGTGGGCTGTTTTAGCGAAGGAGCCTGTCTGCCGCGAAGGACACGAAGCGGCCAGGGGGCATTGCAAGTGTAACTGAATTCCTTTAGGGGAGACACCGCGAAGCGGCAGAAGTGCTATCCAATCCGTTTCGTATAAAATAGTTTGTCATCACCTTCAGCATAAAAGTTTTTTAATCGGGCCTCCAGGTCGAATTTATTGCTAATGTAAAATGCCCTTGTGGGAGCATAGTGCTCAAGACCTGAAGTCTCTGCGATAAGTATCTTACATCCCATTTTTCTTGCCTCATTACAGGTCTCCTCAAGTAATTTTTTACCAATACCTTTTCCGCGGAAATCGTTATGAGTAGCGATCCAGTAAAGGTCAAAACTTGTTTTTGACATAGTAATGGGACCAAAGCACGAATAGGCTGCTGTAACACCATCAAGTTCTGCAAAAACAAAATAATATCCTGTTGATTCACCCTGGCTTAACCTTTCTGTAACCAGTTCTGCTGCTACTTCGACTTCATGATCATAGAAAAACTTTGTTGACTCAACAATTTCCATAATTCGTTTTATATCACGTTTTTCCGGTGTTGTTCTGAATGTCAGGTCCATAATTAAAAAATTTAAAGGTTGTAGATATTGAAAAGTTGAAAAAATATCATTGAATAATAATGATCAGAAACCAATTTCAGGTAGTGTTGCAATGCGTGCTATTGTTTCAATTGCGATGGCAGCAAAAGCTGCACCATAATCCAGATCGATATTCTCCAGAGTATCTTTTGTATCGTGATAACCACTCCTGTTAATGTCGTAATTCTCCATAAACAGTACCACAGGAACACCGGTATCAGAAAATATCTGGCCATCGGTATTAAATATTGAGCTATGTGGATTATACTGGGTACGCACCTCACCTTTTACTGCAAGATGTCTGGCAATATCAGGTATCTCCTGCTGCCCTTTAATCCGTTGACCACGGCTTTTATTCAATCTTTCCGGTTGCCTGTTCCATTTATGTATACACTCATTCCAGATCATATTCGAAATATGTGCCTGATATGCAAGAAATAATGATGCAATACTTTTCCCGGGAGATATCTGGAAAATATCTTGGTCATTATCCCGGTTATGACCAATCATATCCATAATATAAACGCCCACAATTTCTGTATCAGACAGGTTAATATTTGTCGTATCGTCAACCTTAAGGTTCAGGTTTTTCTCGACTAGTGACTGGCATAAGTTGCGGGCACCCATACAATCAGACGGGAATTCTTCGCCGGTAAGATGTATAAGCCAGATATCCCGTTCAAGCTTACCCTCTTTCGATAGTTTTAAAAGGATCGGTGCTGCCTGTAACAGTGTTGAGCTGGCGGAATAATTATCGTCTGCACCTTTGGCGGCTAACCGCGCACCTGATCCACCACGTCCTTTTTCATAGATATCTTCCATGTAAGCAGTGTCATAATGATCTCCAAGAACTACTGCCTGTTTGTGGTTTTTTCCCGGTATAATCACCAGGATATTTCTCTCATAAGTGATGCCTTTCTGATTGCCAAGCCACCCTCCATATTGTAAAAAATCAAAAAGTGTTTTCCATTTGAATGGCAATTCTCCTACCATTGCTTTTCCTTTCATGTCTGTATCAGCTATCACCTTGCGATACCTTGAAATAAAATAATTACCCAGGGATTCAAGATCGCGGTGCTTTTTCAGTACCAGTGACAGAGTGGCCTCATCAAGCATTATATCAGCATTATCCTTATAGACGAATTCGCCCTGGGCAAGGAATTTTATATCATTCCACCAGTTCTCTTCAAACCGTCGTGTTGCCGTTTCATTATACGTTAGCGGTTCAGGAAGAGTTAAATCATACTGCTGTTCAATAATTTTTTCAAGAGCCGTCTGCATTTCAACCGCCTTTTCCGGAGCTGTGACTCTAATTTTCAGTTCGTCAAACCATTCTTCAATGGTTTTATATTTTGATATGTTCAACAGATTCTGTGCAAACGATCTTTTTAATGGTTTCCGACTTTGCATTTCCCAGCTCTCCAGTAATGAAATAATGTTAAATGAAGTCTGATGAGCATAATGATCATTGTGGGTATTAAAATCATTCAAGGCTGAAAGATAAAACTCACGTTTCTGCATCCGGGGCCAGAGCTCTACAGGCTGAGACATATCCTTGTCAATATCGTGATATCCTGTAATATATCCGTACAATGATTCTGATCTTATTTCAACATGATCAGTTTGCACCGGTACAAATCCTACAAGGGGTCTATGCAGGTACATTTCATGCTCCCCTACACGCATAGGAGAATAGAAGATCCTGTACCCGAAGAGTCCACCACGTGAAAAAGTCTTCTCAACTTCCACTATTTTTCTTCTGTTTGCTTTTGGGCCATTTAATAAAAGTTCGAATTTATGGTTCCATAGCTGGCTGTTACAGGCTAATGGCTTGTTATATAAACCCATAGCATCTGGTTCTGTACTGAACAATGCTTTTATCAGCCTTATCTTATGCGCTACTTCATTAAGTTCGTCCTGATATCTTTGAACACGCTGCCAGCGATGGGTACGGTGATAAGAATCATGAATAAGATTCTCATTTATTATCAGGTCCTTACTACCTGGGTGCGGTTCATGCAGCCATCCCGATTGTGTCACCCGCAGACTTCCAATCCCCCTGTTTCGTGCAACCAGGTTCAGCAGAGGGATCTGGGCAGTTACCGGAAGTTCTTTCTTCAGGCGGAGATAACCTGGCATACCCCAGAATACAAGACTTCCCGGAAACGGAAGTAATGATAAGGTCCCTGACAGATAATTGTTCTTCACTATTTCAGGCATCAGGCTGAAAGGTCTGAATGTCAACAGATACCTGACATTTTGAAATGGCGAATCATCTTTAACAATAAATTTCTTTGTCCAAACAGGCAGTTTAGATCCTTCAGAAGACATTATCCTGAATCCCGCATTAAAAAGAGATTCAACATCAGATAATTTTTCTCCATAGGCATCAGATAAAAGATCTGTAAAGAAAGATATAGATTCAGTTACAGGTATCTCTGTGTCCGGTGCAGCAAAAAAACTTTTCCAGAAAACCTGTTCAGGTTCATGTATACTGTTACCGAAAAATGTCCAGATCACTCTTCCTTTATCATCCTGTGTACGGGAGAGCATAAGCGGCAATAATGTTACATATCTCTCATGAAACAGCGATCCGGCATGATCAGCAAGTTCGGAAGGCCAATATGGATTATTCTTTAGGTTTTCACCACCATGACCACTGATAAAATGTTGCGGAAGTCCTTTGCCAAGTTTCACTATGTTACTTATAATCTGATGGCCAATATGTTCAATACCTGGCTTAAGTTCATATTCCTCTTCCATTTCGGAGATCTTCCACCCAAACGGATCCTCTTCATCCAAAATTCCTTGCTCCGGTTTACCATATGGCTTATAACCCAGCAGAGGTGGCGGCATGAACTCAGAATAGGCAGTTATCGGGAAACACCCGTTGCATCTGAACCAGGGATAACCTGCCAGCAGTTTTTGCCAGCCATAAAGGATTTTTTCTTCCATATTTTAATTAATCAGGTAGGTTATGATTTTTCTGAAGTACTTAATTCTAATCAGTTTTTGAATATCCCATCTGAGACAACTCGTCAGATGATTTTCTATCAAACGTGAAGTTAAGTATACTTGTTCAATCATAGTACTTTAAATGGTATACTAAATTTCAGCATTTTATTAACTGAAAAAGAGTATAGGTCTGGTGAAAGGTGAAAGGTGAAAGGTGAAAGGCATAAGGAATTGGATTAGAAATGTTTTCCCATGAGCTACGATCTACTAGTTGTGACCTGGAATCTGGAACCAGATCCAAGGATTCATTGTTATTCATTAAAACTTCTTTTTTTCAGAATATCTGGCTAATTTTGGCATAGTACAATTTTTAATGTTAAATTTTTTTAATTCATTTATTTTTACCGATCTAACCTTTGATTGTGAAGAAGTTTAAAAAAATAAATAGATTTTTGCCGGGATTGTGTTTTTTCATTTTAATCATTCTGATTCTACAGTTTGTGGTTAATTCAAAATATACATTTCCCGAACCCCATGCATTCAGAGGTGAATATATCTATAATCCTTACCGGAACATTGACAGGACAAAATGGAGAATGGCTAATTTTCATGCTCATACCCGAAAATTCCTTGAAAATCGAAAGAGAGTTGACAGATCCACTCAGGTTCTTGACAGTTTATACAGGTATTTAGGCTATAGTATTATCAGCATATCAGACTATCAGTTCATTAACCCTTATGAAAACAAAAATAAATGGTTCGTTCCTGTCTATGAGCATGGCTATCAATATTATAAAAATCACCAGCTTGTATTAAATGCCAAAAAAGTGAGCTGGCAGGATTTCCCCTTCCGTCAGACATTAAGTAACAAGCAATTCATTATTGACCAATTAAAAAAGGAAACAACAGCTCTTGTAACTTTAGTGCATCCCATATTAAGAAAAGCTTACTCTTATAATGATTTAAAGTACCTGAGTAACTATAACTGTCTTGAAATTGCCAATCATGAACGACTCTTTACTTCTTATTACGATACCATTCTTTCAGAGGGGCATCCGGTTTTTATAATGGCTGATGATGATGGACATGATATGACAAATATAAAAGAAGTTTGCAGCAGCTTTAACCTGATTAATACTGATCTGGTAAAGGATTCTGTTTTAAATTCTCTTAAAACCGGACGTTCAATTGGAGTAAAGTTTAATATAATTCCTATTAAAACCAATGAAGAGAAAAGAGCCGCATTGCTGAAATTGCCGGAGATTAACTCTATCACTTTTACAAATGATACTCTTAGTGTCAGTTTGGATCAGGTTGTTAAAACAATTAAATTCATAGGTCAGCAAGGGACTGAAAGGAAGATCATAACAAACTGTTCAACCGGATCCTATTTCTTCAATACAAATGACACTTACATCAGAACGGAGATTGAATGCGATGATGGCACTTTATATTTTCTAAACCCTTTTTTCAGGTATGACGGAATCAGATTAACTTATTACGCTGCCTCACAAGATACTCTGAAGATTTGGGCCTTGCGTGCAGCAGTTATTATCGTTTTAATAATAACCATTGTCATCCGGAATAATAAAAAAGTAAATGTATAACAACAAAAAAATCGTTGTTGTGCTGCCTGCCTACAACGCAGCCTTAACACTTGAAAAGACCTATCAGGAAATTCCTTTTGATATGGTGGATGAAGTTATTCTTGTTGATGATTGTAGTAATGACAGTACCATTGAATTAGGGAAAAAACTGGGAATAAAACATATTATTCAACATGAAAAAAACAAAGGGTATGGCGGCAATCAAAAAACATGTTATAAAAAGGCCCTTGAATTAGGTGCAGATATTGTTGTGATGCTACATCCTGATTATCAGTACACACCGTTATTAATTCCGGCAATGGTCAGTATTATAGGAAGCGGTTTATACCCGGTTGTATTTGGATCCAGGATTTTAGGCAACAGTGCTTTGACCGGGGGGATGCCAAAATATAAATATTTCTCAAACAGGCTCCTGACATTTGTCCAGAATATTTTAATGCATCAGAAGCTTGCCGAGTATCACACAGGCTACCGGGCATATTCCGGTGAGGTACTTAAAAAAATAAATTTTGATTTGAATTCTAATGATTTCATATTTGATAATGAGATGATTGCACAAATATTTTACAAAGGTTTCAGTATTGCTGAGATAACATGCCCCACCAAGTATTTTGAGGAAGCATCGAGTATTAATTTCAGAAGGAGCATTAAATACGGTTTTGGAGTATTGCGCGTTTCACTCCTTTATTTTCTTACTAAGACAGGAATTTACAAATGGAGGCTTCTGGTCAATTAGTCAATAATGAATAAAAAATTCTATCCATACCTGATTGTTATTTCAGCCATCTTCTTTTTTATTCCTTTTCTGGGTTCTGTTCATCTTTTCGACTGGGATGAAATAAATTTTGCTGAGTCTGCTCGTGAGATGATAGTAACAGGTAATTTCAGCCGTGTACAGATTGATTTTCATCCTTTCTGGGAAAAACCACCGTTGTTTTTCTGGATGCAGGCTTTGAGCATGAAATTGTTTGGGATAAATGAGTTTGCCGCACGGTTTCCAAACGCCATCATTGGGATCTTTACACTCATTATATTTTATTTTTTGGGGAAAAGACTTTACGATGAAAAATTCGGGTTAATATGGGCACTCGCTTATCCGGGTTCCTTTCTGCCTCACATTTATCTCAAATCGGGTATCATTGATCCTTTCTTCAATTTTTTTATTTTTCTGTCTATTCTCTTTCTTGCAAAAAGCATCAGGGAAACCGGTGAAAGTAAAGGATTTAAATATGCTTTTTTCGCCGGAATTTCAATCGGTCTTGCAACCCTTACAAAAGGCCCTGTAGGATTACTTATTGCAGGCATTTCAGTGTTGGTGTATTGGGCCACAATGAAATTCAATAAAATTTCAAACTGGAAAAATATCCTCATTTTCATTATATCATGTTTAGCAATTGCTTCCTTATGGTTTGGACCTGAGATGATCAATAACGGGTTCTGGTTTATCAGGGAGTTCATTAAATATCAGGTGGATCTCTTTCTAAAACCCGGTGCAGGACATTCTGGACCAATATATTATCATTTTCTTGTCGTTTTCCTCGGATGTTTTCCTATCTCCATTCTGGCTCTGCCGGTTTTATTCAGAAAATATGCTGATTCTCACGATGAAGGTAAATACTTCCTCAAGTGGATGATTATCCTGTTCTGGGTTGTTATGATATTGTTCTCAATTGTTAAAACAAAAATTGTACACTACTCATCTCTTGCTTATTTTCCGCTCTCTTATTTTGCAGCATACTTTGTTTATGAACTTGTGAATAAAAGGGATGTATTTAAGAAATACCTTGTATGGATCCTTCTGCTAACAGGAACAATATTTTCAATTATACTTGTCGGACTCCCGCTTATAGCAAGATACAAAGATCTTTTAATACCTTATATAAAAGATGATTTTGCTGTTGCCTGTCTTAATACACCGGTAAATTGGAATGGCTATGAGTTTCTTATAGGTGCTGTTTATCTATTATTCCTTTTTATTTCGATGGCAATCATTAAAAAGGAACAATTTTTTAAAGGAATTATTACCTTGTTCTATGCGACAGCATTCTGTATTTTTTTCTATCTTAAGGCAGTTGTTCCTAAAATTGAGGGATATTCGCAGGCTCCGGCGATCAATTTCTATAAAAGTATATCCGGCCAGGATGTTTACGTTACAACAATCGGATTTTACAGTTACGCACATTATTTTTATTTCCAGAAAATGCCGGGGGGTAACATTGAAAGCAGTGACAAGGAGTGGTTGCTTAATGGTGAAATAGACAAACCAGTTTATATGGTTGCTAAATCAACTGCAAAAACCCTATTCGACAAACATCCCGATTGCAGGCTCATTAAACAGGAAGGCGGATTCCTGTTTTATTACCGTATGCCTCATTCTTGTAAGATGAGGGTGAATAGGCAGAAACTTTAAAGCTGATGACTAGAGGATTTTTTTTACCTGTTCCCAGTATTGAATTGTACTCTTCCCTGAACCGTTCCACGTACGGGCTATTCGTTCAAAATCATATGGGCCGATCTCTGAAGCATAATATAAAAATATCTTCTCGGAGATTTTATAGTTGAACAGGTCATTCCTAGAATAGTTACTTCCGGTTCTGCTATTATAGTCTACCAGTCGTATAGGACGGATCTGGAAATATCCCACTGCCATTTCAAGAGGATTAAAAGCCAGCGTGTCATACTGAGTTTCCACCATACCGATTGCCTGAATAAGCTTGTTGTATGGTTCAACGGCGGTTGTGCGGATAATTGTCAGTGTTTTTTCACTGGTTGGAGCAAATACCTTGAAGGCAAATGTTAACAATAAGGTAAGCATGACTATCTTTTTGAAAATACTTTTCATAACAAAATTATAAAATAGATGTGTGAAAAATGATGAAGTTAGTTGTTGCATCGTGCGCAACACATGAGATTGATGTTTTTCTTTTTGGAAAAGAGTCATTGGCTAGTTTCATTTTTAATAATAAGTCAATCATTACAATAAGAACAATTGTTTGTTAAAATTGTTTAAATTGATGTCTGAAACTTATAAACTCATGATCACATTGCTGTTAATAACTTAGACTAAATAGAAGTTACTTTTATGTGTTACAATGCAGCAGATGATCTTGAAATTGCTGAAAATGAAAAGCCTCACAGCAAAATAATCAGTAAGAACTGAATCATTAAATATCTTTTTAAAATATGAAATCAGTCAGATCCGACTATTTACCTGTTTATGGAAAAACATATTCCCTTTTTGGCAAATCAGACTCAACTTTTGAATATTTCACCACAATAAAAACAATCGCTGATAAAATTCTCGAAAAGAATAACGATATCAGTGAGTTGATTGAGAATCTGAATTGGTTTTCTTCAAAAAAGAGAACACTAAAAAAGTTCTTAAGAAACAAAAGTTCTGAGAATAAAGTTTCATCAATTCTTCGTTTTATAGATCCGCTACTCAGGCAATACACAGAAAATACAGAAGAACATCTCATGACTCTTCCCGTTTCCAGACTATTTGACCGCAGGCTTGCTACTACCAGGGAACAATATCATCTTTATATGCTTGAAATTGAATTAACCAACCGTCTGTTTGCAGACGAATTTAACAAAGCAAATAAGAAAATTGCTTTGTTACCTTATTGTCTTCAGGATTTTTCGGTTACGTGCAGATCAGAAAAAAACGGATTTGACTTTCAGTGCAAACATTGTTCTGAAAAGTGTTTTCAGAATCAGGCCAGTGAAATATTGAAAACCCATAATATTGAACCATATATATGGATGGAAGGTAACATGAATCAACTTGCAAAATATACTATGAAAGAAAAGAAAACTTTTAGCGTTCTGGGAATTGCATGTATTCCGGAATTAACCTGGGGAATGAGAAATTGCCGGAAAAACAATATTCCGGTTGTCGGCATCCCGTTAAATGCCAACTGTTGTATCAGGTGGTTTGGTGAATTCCATCCGAATTCCGTTGACCTGTCGGAACTTGAAAAACTAGTGGAAGCTCTTACTCCTTAAACAACCTTACATTTAAAGCTGTCATCCCTTTGGGCCCTTTCCCAATTTCGAAAGTGACAATATTGTTTTCTTTTATCACCTCATGGAGGTTGTTGGCATGAACAAAAACACTTTGTTTATTTTCCATATCCCTGATAAAGCCAAAACCCTTTGAATCGTTGAAAAAGGTTACGACTCCTTTTCTTATATAACTGGCTTTTGGAGAGGGGGCATTTTTCTTTGCTCCTGTCTCGATGTTATTTGCTTCGATCTCAATTTTTTTATTCGGATCGGGAGGAGTCGAAGTTAACTTTCCATATTCATCGACATAGGCAATCATATCAGCGAAACTGCTTTTTCCACTCTCTTTCTTAATCAGTCTTTTCTTCTCCTTTTCTTTTCTTTTTTTATCCTTTTTATTCTTTACTTCTTTTTTATTCGATGTTTCCTGTGATCTACCCATAAATTGATATTTGGTTCGTTAATAATTATACATTCCGGCTGAATTTGCTCAAAGATAAGGTTTTATTTCCGGTATTACTATTAAGGGACTTGAGCTCTATAGATTTTGGATCGTCTTGCTCTTCAATGATAAACCATGTTTAAACAAAAGCCTTAATTACTTGTTATATTAATTTTTGATTGAAGTTGAACATAAGTCGAAAATTTAACTTGTTTCACTCATGAAAACACAAAATAGGTTTGGAACAATCTTATTTGGAACAACAAACGATAACAGGACAATCCTGATAAGATTAATCGTTGGTCTGGTATTTCTTACTGAAGGTATTCAAAAATATTTATTCCCTGAATTATTGGGAACAGGCAGGTTTTCAACTATAGGATTCAGCAATCCGGCATTCTGGGCTTATTTCACCGGGACGTTTGAAATTATTTGCGGCAGTCTTATACTATTAGGATTTATTACAAGGGTGGCTTCCGTCCCATTAATTATTATCATGATTACTGCCTTTATAACAACCAAATGGCCAATTCTGATGCATAAGGGCTTCTGGCCAATGGCTCATGAATACCGCACGGATTTTGCAATGACGCTGCTGCTTATTTATCTCTTGATTTTTGGTGCAGGGAAGTGGTCAGGTGATTTAAAAATCATTGAAGTACGGAAATCCTGAAATATGTTGGTAATTAAAAAGAAATATATAGTTTTTTCAATCATATTGATTCTACTAAATATTCATGTAAGTTATGCCGGTCCACCTTTCAATACAGACGATCCGGAAACTGTCAGATTTAAACAATGGGAGTATTACATTTCATCAATAAACACATTTCAGCATAGCATTTGGTCCGGAACAGCCCCTCATATTGAATTAAATTACGGATTGGTTCCAAATGTTCAGGTTCATTTATTATTACCGATGAATTATAATTATACCATTCATCAGGCTGCTATTTTCGGCTATGCAGATACGGAATTTGGTATCAAATATCGTTTCATCCAGGAAACAGATAATTCACCTCAGATAGGTATGTTTCCTATTATAGAAATACCTACAATAAAAAACAATGAATTCAGTGATGGGAAAGCTAAAATATATCTTCCATTGTGGGTTCAAAAGACATGGGGCAAATTAACAACCTACGGTGGTTGTGGTTATTGGATAAATCGGGGTACCAATAATAAAAACTGGATATTTTCCGGCTGGGAAATACAGTACGATTTTGCGCCAGTTGTTACCCTGGGCGGAGAACTATATTGTCATTCTGCAATCACTAAAAACACCAAATCAGCAGTCGGATTTAATCTGGGAGGTTCTATAAATACTACAGAGAAATTTCATATAATTTTTTCTTTTGGTCATAGCATAACAAATGATGCCACTTTCAGCTCTTATCTGGGTTTATTGTGGACAATATAAAATCTTCAGCTGTGAAACAAACTGCGTCATTTCTTACATTTAAACCGTTATCCCGTGGATTCATCATTTGCTCCGGTTTTTTGATGTATCTTTACTACGTTGTCAATAGTTCAAAAAAAACAATTAACAGATTTTTGGATCAAGGATTGGGGTGTAACAATTAATTCTATATGAGTTTCATTTAGTAATGGAAAATCATGAAAACAAAAGTATCTTTTATTATTCCTGCATTAAATGAAGAGAAAAGAATAGCAGCTCTTATATATGATATAAAAACACTTGACCAAAACTACAATTATGAAATTATTGTAGCAGATGGTAACAGCACTGATAAGACAGGAGAAATAGCAGATAAAATGGGGGCAATAGTAATCAGAGACAGTAAAGACGCTCCAAAAACAATAGCAAATGGCAGGAACACAGGTGCAAGTCTGGCTTCGGGAGAAATATTTATTTTTTGTGATGCTGATACGGTAATGAAGGATCCAAACATCTTTTTAGCCGAAGTATTTACAGTATTTGAAAATACAAAAATTGTTGGAGGAGCACCCAGTTTAAAAATTTTTCCGAAAGAAGCTAAAATGAAAGATAAAGTATTTCATTATCTCTTTAACACAATTGTCCGTTTTAGCTTTGTGACAAAGGTTCCTATATGCGGCGGCCAATGTCAGATTGTAAGAGCAAGTTCATTCAGGGCAGTTAATGGCTATAATGTGAATATAGTTCATGGCGAGGACTCTGACTTCTTCAGGAGACTTCGCAAAATCGGAAAGCTTCATTTCTTTTCGAAACTTGTAGTTTTTGAGTCCCCAAGAAGATACAGGCATTTAGGGTACATAATATTAATACTGCAAGGTGTTTATAGTCTTGCTTATCAACAGATTTTCAAAAGAAATGTATTTAAAGAGTGGAGGAGAATAGAACGGCCTTCGCCTGAATTCTCTCAAAAAGATTATTTCCCGGACTGAGCAAGACGAGTGTTGCAAAACGTTCTGCTTCGTCCATAAAATATGTTGAGTGGCAACATCTCCGGTCACTAAGTCTTTAATCTTGGCAGGGAATTTGTATCAGTAATCCCAAACTTCAAATAATCTGTAATATGAAAAAAATTTATTTCCTAGTTTTGATAGCAATTCTTAGTATGCAAACCATAGACGCCCAGTTTTTAAAGGATGCAAAAAAATTACTTAACTCCAAAGGTAAAGGTCTGACAGAAAAGGATGCAGCCGACGGTATTAAAGAAGCACTGGTAAATGGCACAACCGAAAGTGTTAAACTGGTTTCAATCGTTGATGGATATTGGGGCAATCCTGAAATAAAAATCCCCTTCCCTTCCGAAGCGAAAGAGATGGAGTCGAAACTGAGAACCATTGGAATGGGTAAAAAAGTTGATGAATTTAATGAATCTATGAACCGTGCTGCTGAAAAAGCTGCCACCGAAGCAAAACCTATTTTCATTACAGCAATAAAAGGCATGACCGTAAAAGATGCTATCAATATTGTGAAAGGAGCAAACAATGCAGCTACTATGTACCTGAAGAATACCACATCACCGGAGCTGAATAACAAATTTCAACCAATAATTAAAACTTCGTTGGATAATGTTAATGCCACCAGATATTGGAGTGATTTAATTACAGCTTATAATAAAATCCCCCTGGTTAAAAAAATGAATCCCAATCTTGCTGAATATGTTACCGATAAAGCTATAGATGGCCTTTTTATTATGATTGCCAAAGAAGAAATTAAAATCCGGCAGGATCCTATGGCCAGAACCTCGGAGTTGCTTAAAAAAGTTTTCGGGAACTAGTTTTCGGATATAAAAATCCGTACGAATTTTTTTGTACCTGCGAGCTATAGTGTTCAGGATTCAGCGTTCCGTACAGCTTGAGTATATTTAAAACAGAAAAGAGGTTGTATCTGTTACAACCTCTTCTCAATTTGGTTATCTGAGTAATTTAAGGCTAAGTGGAAGTTGTTCGGAATTAAAGAGAGCCGGAAAATAATTCACCTCTTTTTCAGTGAAGCTTCCGGTAACTTCAATTTTTCCACTGTCAATTACATTCCTCACAACCGGACAGGAGTATACCTGTTCATCAATGACGATTGCAATAGCTTTATTCAGATTGTTTTTTGTAGCATCTGCAAAGATACTGATTGCTGCAGGTTTTAATTTGATTTGAATTTTTGGGTTTTGTGAATCCTTTGTCGTGGCTATTTTAACTGACTCAACATCAGATCGCACCAATAATGGACTTCCCTCCTTATTAGTTTTCAATGCAAACAGACAGTACCCGGATTTTTCCGATTTAATTCCCCAGAATAATTTGCAATTATTGACAGGGACCGCTGATCGAAGGTATTCATCCGTTTTTCCCCGGTTTTCACTATTGGTACATCCTACCCTTGGATCAGCATCATTCTTTTCCTGATCACTATTCAGAAGTTTAAAAAGCTGATTACCCGGTTTCAATAAGTCTGTAATCTCATTACGCGTATATGTTTCATAGAATGCCAATTCACCTTTTGATGTAAGCAGTCCTTCAATTTCAGATACTTCAGTATTCTCAGGCAATTGAACTTTAACCTGGCCCTTAGCTGTTGAAACCTTAACGTCGAATGATGTAAGACCATATAGTTTTAATCTGGCTGAAATAATATCAGCTGATTGATTTAATTGAGCTGATGTAACATTCTTACCGGTTGACTGGAGTGTAATACTTTTAGTGCTATCAGAAGTTTTCTGGATAGCAGAAGTCAGTGTAATTGAAATAACAATAGAAATAATTAAATATATTATGCTTTTCATAATTCTTGATATTAAGTTAATAGAATAAAAAAAATGGCTATCTGTAGAAATACAGATCAGGTTATTAGCTTAAAAGTGGTGGTTCATCCATTTCCACAGGAAACAGATGATAACGGAAAATGAACAGAGGTATTCTGTATGAGTTTCGCCTTAAATTCTGAAGTTGAGAAATTTTTATACCTGTTTTTTTGTTTTCCGACAACGGATTCCTGTTAAAAGCCAACAGGTTAAAGTTATCCTTATTTGATATCCATGTTTTCTGAAATATCTGTAAACGGATACACGTACTGGAAACAGCGCTATTCTCACTTACAGACATAAAAGTTGAAACCGGGTTCCTGTTCAATTTGGTTGAGTTTCTGACAGGATTATTATAAATCAACAGTCCGAAAAAGAGAATCGAAAGTAAAATAATTGAATCAAAGTTAATGATCCTGATATTTTCTCTGGTATTCAACATTTGTCAAAAGTAACACTTTTTCATAAAAAGTGCAAAAGAGTTATTTCTGTTAATTTTCATGTTCATGAGATTTTTTAATTGAATCAGAAGGAAGTCGGAAGCCGGAAGTTCTAAGTCGAAGTTACCCAATATTCCGTTCTCCCTCTCATTTCGTTATGCCATTACGCTACATTCTAAGAACAACCTTGTGATTATAGCTTTAATCCATAACCAGCACTTTAGCCCCATGTATTATTCCTTTCTTCATTTCTCGCAGGGCCATATTGGCCTGATCAAGTTTATATTCCTGAATTTCAGGAAGAATTGGTATTTCAGCTGCCAGATTAAGAAATTCTGTAACATCTTTTCGTGTCACATTTGCAACACTTTTAATTTCTTTTTCCATCCAAAGATGATCAGAATAATCCAGGTTTAATAATTGATTTTTATCTTTTTCCTCTTTCCTGATAGCATTAATAACCAATCTGCCTCCGGGTTTTAGATTCCGTAATGCTTCAACAACAGGCTTCCAGGCAGGGGTTGTATCGATTATGCAATCCAACTGATCTGGCAAATCATCCGAAGTGTCACCGGTCCAGAATGCTCCCAGTTCTCTGGCGAAAGCTCTTTCATTTTCGTTCCTTGCAAAAACAAAAATTTTTATATTAGGGAACCTGTGCCTTACAACCTGAAGGACAAGATGAGCAGAAGCTCCAAACCCTGTAAGCCCTATATTCCGGCCATCTTCAATACCTGAAAGCATAAGAGACCGGTAGCCAACAGCTCCAGCACATAACAGGGGAGCTGCCTGTGAACTGGTAAAAACAGGTGGAATAACGTATGCAAAGGATTCAGGAACAGTCATATATTCAGCATATCCTCCGTGAACATCCCTCCCGGTTGCTTTGAATCCTGAACATAAGTTTTCCAATCCTGACAGACAATAGCTGCAATTTCCGCATGAAGAGAAAATCCATGCTATACCAACTCTCTCTCCAGATTTTAATTTTGTTACCTTTTTGCCTTTACTCTCTACAATCCCGACAACCTGATGTCCCGGGATTACCGGGAACTTAGGGGGTGGAGTTCTGCCTTCAATTTCATCAAGCTCAGTATGGCAAACACCACAGGCAAGGACTTTAACCAAAACTTCATAATCTGTCGGTACAGGTTTTGGTAAGTCCATTAGTTCCAATGGTTCGCTATTATGTTCAAGTTCAGTTATGGATTTTAAAATCATTGCTTTCATAGTGTAAGCTTTAAAGAATACTAAACAAATTTATGGAAATTTTGTCTTTCGGTCTTGAAGCAGTGCGACTGGTTTTGAGCTACAAACCAATTATCAGGTTAATTCATTCAATTCACTTCCGTAGTCAAATTGCAGATCTTCATGCAAAAGAGTTACTTTTTTCCTGATCCTCTCTATTTGTTTGTTATAGAAATTCTGAAGTCCGGTATTTTTCTGAATGGATGGGGTGAATTTTTTGAGTTTTGTACAAAAATATAACAGTAACTCTACTTCCGTTTCTTTCTTTTGTGAATATCGTGAATACTTCCTGATAGTTCGTAAAATTTTCCGAAAGCTTTTTTTAATTAAGTAATGGCTCGTTCTATTTATCATCTCAAATAGCTCATCAACTTCCTTTTTTACGTCATTGATATATAAAGCTTCATCTGATGATTCAAACAGGAGGTAGGTTAATAGTTCCTTATTCTCCTTTTTGAATCTTGCCAATCGGAGACAGAGCTCCCTCAATTCTTTAGGCGTACAATTAGTTAGTTCTTCTTTGAGTACTTTAATACTTACAGCCTTCATGGATATTTTATGAGAAAAAACTGATCTTGAACATTAAATCTTGCTTATAGACAAAGTTATCATTTTTACCGGGGCATGGAAAGAATTTAATGAGCAACGACGCATCGGCGTAAAGGCGCAATGTTGGTTTTGAACCGTTGAACGCTCGGCTGCCTAGAACGGTTTCTGCAGTAAAAGTGTGGAAAGATTAATAATATCTTCCGATATATCTATCCTCCACAATCAGCTTTTTCATCTGAGGCGGATCAATTGTGTCTTGTTTCTTATAAAGAATCTTTCCACCAGGTTCTACAAGGAGTGTGTAGGGCAACGCGCCCTGCCATTCAGGATCGACCGCTTCTATTAATTCATATACATCATCCTTATTGAAAATGTAATTCTTATTTGAAGCCTGTTGTTTCTGCAGGAAATTCAGAACATCGGTTCTTCTTGCCCGCTTATCAGCGCTAATCGAAATAAACTCAAAAGGGCGACCGCGATACATCCTGTCTATAATCACAAGATCCGGGAATTCTGTAATGCAGGGGCCGCACCATGTTGCCCAGATATTGATTAACCTCAGTTTGCCCGAAGAACTGTTTTTGATAAGATCTTTTATTCCCTGTACATCAATATCTTCAAGAGTGACCGGCAGTTCGGACCATTGTTTGTAGAGCCTTTGTGTATATTCATCCTTCCATGACCATTTAATTGAACATCCAAACACTTTTGTAACCGGAGTATTAACTGTTGTCCCGGCCAGCACCGCATCGATAGCATTCCTTATATCTTCACCTTCGCCGGTACCTGGTTTTTCGGAACCGTCAACACGGCCGGTGTAGCATAAAATACGGTTCCTGTCAAATACAAAACAGTGAGGTGTGGCAGCAGGGCCATATGCCAAGGCAGTCTTCTGCTCATCGCCATCGGATAAATAAGGAAAAGGAAACTGTTTATCAGAAGCACGCAGCTTCATCTCATCATAACTATCACCCATATCTGTAAATCCTAATTCCGAATAATTCAAAGCTTTTACCGAATTAGGTGAAATCATCACTAAGGCAACCCCTTTTGATTTATAATCATTGGCAATAGAAATGATCCGATCCTCATATGCCTGGGCAGTAGGACAATGGTTGCAACTGAAGATAATTACCAATACCGCTGCTTTATTAAAATCTTTCAGGCCGTACATTTTACCATCCACACCTAAAAGGTTAAAATCGGGCGCTTTTGAACCAATTTCGAGAGTTTTTGGCTCAGGATGAGATGTCTGTGAAATTGATCTGCCTGAACAGGTAAAAATCAACAATAATATTAAAATTGATTTTAATGATTTTTTCATGATATTCCGATCATTATAGAATTAGCAATTCAAATATAAATATTTTATAATACATTCAATAAGATACGAACTTTAGTTGAGGTCCTTTGTTTGAACAGAAGGGATTTTAAGAAATTAGAAAATATATTCATAGTTAATGTTTTATAAAAAACTACATAGACAATATTTATGTTTAACCATTAATTAAAACAGTAATCATGTTAAAATATCTTATAGAAATTCCTCATGGGAGCGAGAAAATCGAATGTCTTCGGTCCGTATCAATCTTACTTAGTTCAGGCTCACATTTTCTTACTAACGCAGATTGGGGCTGTATGGATGGAGAGCACAAGGCCTGGTTCTTTATGGACGCAAACAGTAAAGATGAAGTTCTTATGATAGTGCCTCCGGCTTACAGAAAGGATACAAAAATATTCCAGCTAAACAAGTTCAAGCTCGAGGATGTTAAGGAACTTCTCAAACATCACGAGGGGTAGCAATATTCTTAAACTTTTTTAAGACGGGGTTTTTAATATTTAGTTTTAAAATATCTAAGTAATCTGGGATAGAGTACAAATTTTATTTTCAATAATATTGAGCTGGCTTAATGGAGCCTGTTTTTAAAGAAGGAGGTACAAAATGAAAAAGACAGAAGTTATGAGTTTCGAAAAACCGGATGAAGTTCCGTCTCGGTGGCGATCAACTTGTTACCGACGCGAAAGGGGAAAGTCGCATCTCTGCTGAAGACTTTGCAATTGCCTTGCTCGATGAAGTAGAGAGACCCCGGTATATCCGCCAGCGCTTCACTCTCGACTATTAATAGCTGTGAGGTGGCTGATACTTCTGCTTGCCAGCGGATCAGGTCACCAGCAAGACAATTATTATAGACAATTTCCGTTATAACATTTTTAACTTTTTTTTAATTGGAAGTTCCAATTGTCTACCGAACCTGAAGAATAAATGAAAGTATTTGTCACTCTTTTAGTACCGATATCCATAATCTTATTACTCTCTTCTTGTGCTAAGATTGTTTATATCGGGAAGACAGTTGACCCCGAGATAACCCTTGAAAAGGAACATAATGATATTGTATTTGTCAATCTGTTCGATTATACGCTACCAGTAAATATAAAGCTGAAGGAAAAGGCGTCTTACCATGCCGGGGTAATGGGTTTAGTGGAAGGATTATCCTCATTTTCCAGTGATAGTTCTTTCAATTTTGTCATATATGATACCTTAAAAAAGGGCATCGAAACCGGACTTCTGACAACATTGCTGCCTGTAGACACCATCAGCGCCATCTGTAACCGGTACAGAGCCAACCTTTTATTAGCTCTCGATTCTGTGAGTATCTTTTTTGACTGGGAAACAACTGTTAGCAGCGATAACGGAGGAAAGTACAAAACAAAAAATTTTAACCTGAACACGAATTTTTTTTTGTCTCTATATTCAGCAACAGGTGATCTGATAGACCGCAGTGTGGTTAACCAGTCAACATTTTATCGATCCAGACCTACTCTGTCGGGATTTATTACAATAGAACCTTCTATCGCCAGAGCCAGCGATGTGGTTGGGAATCTTGCATTTCAAGCCGGGGAGGATTATGTGGAAAAGTTCTACCCTCATATACAACAAATAACAGAACAACTTTTTACTGGCAAACCTTTTAAAGAATCCAATGACAATATAATGGCCAGAAACTGGAACAAGGCAATTGAACTTCTCGAACAACTTGTTAAATCTCAGGATCCCGTAATTGCTGATAAAGCCAGGCATAATCTGGAAGTAGTGAAAGAGGCCGTAGAGGCAAATGACAGATAATGTTTGTGGTGTGCGGTGTGTGGCGTGCAGTTTTTATTTCTTATTAATAAAATGTGAATTTTCTTTATAGTAGTTATCATCACTATAAACAAACAGACAGCTGCCAACAGAAATCGTGTCTATTACTTCTTTTGAAACTTCAACAGGTAAAGCAGGACATCCCCAACTTCGTCCCAACCTGCCATACTTTCTAATAAATTTCTCACTTACATAATCAGCACCATGAATGACTATTTCCCTGGCTCTTGCATTGTCGTTTATACCTTTTTCCAGTCCATCAAGCCTCAACGAGTAACCATGATCACCATAGAAAGTTTCTGCCGTCAAAAAAAATCCGACGGAACTTCTTAGCGATTCTGATTGATTAGAAAAACTTTTTGCAAAATTTTCCCCAGAGTTTTTCCCATGCGCAACATAACATCTGTATAGAAGCTGTTTATTTTCAAGGTCTATTACGAAAAATCGCTTTTCTGTCGATGCTTTTGAAAAATCAATTATAGTAACTATGTTTTTTTTAATGAGATTATCTATCTGACGGTAGCCCTTTATAGCCGTATTGAAGGCTTCAAATGATAATAGCTCCTTTAATCTGCAATCGAGCCATAATTTATGAATATCATCATCTTTTGAACTGGCTCTACTACCCAGACTGACTGAAGTAAAAACGAAAACTGCGATCAATATTTTCCCCGAAATTTGCATTTAATCCGGATTAAGTGAATAATTGCATTTATTCAAATCAAGATTCAACACTGACAATAAAAGAGGTTATAGTACAGGACAGCTGTCTTTTTCATTTATGAGGAAGTAGATCTGAACTGATTTTTAATAATGATAATTTTTTAAAATTGAACTCTTTTTTTGAATCTCTGAGGATCCAGAAGATTACCCCTATTATTTTCCTTTCTGTTATTGAATAATTAAAGTCCTTTATAGTTAAAGTTACTGACTAAAAAACAATTATCAGATAATGATACAACAATTAATCGATATTATCTTATATTAGTTTATGGCAGGCTCTTCAGGATCTAGGGTGAGCGGCGTGCTTTGTGAAATAAAAAATGTTGGTATAACTTTTGTTATTGTTACCTTGTACTTACTTGTTCTTTAAATCTTATATTTTATGAAAAAATTTATAACCACATCGATTCTGGTAGTACTGTTTGCCGCAGGTACCACACTCATGGCCCAGAATCAGAAGGAGGAATACCTGGGATTACCAGGAGATAATCTTAATCTTTATGCGGTAATGAAGTTGTTCCAGGATTCAAAAACACTTGAAGATTTCGAGAGGGACCTGAATGATGAGAAATCCCATATAAATAATCTCGACCTGAATGGCGATAATATGGTTGATTATATCAGGGTAATCGACAACATCGATGTGAATGTTCATAATATTGTGTTGCAGGATGCAATAAATGATAAGGAAAGCCAGGATGTAGCCGTTTTTACTGTTCAGCGTTTTCCAAATGGACAGGTGCAGATCCAGCTGACAGGTGATGAAGAATTATATGGAAAGAATTATATCATTGAACCTATCTACGGTGATGAAAATACAGGACAAACACCCAATCCGGGGTATACGGGGAATGTCAGAACCACAACGGTTGAGATTGCAACCTGGCCGTTAGTAAGATCTATTTTTCTTCCCTCCTATGCAATCTGGCACTCTTCATGGTATTGGGGATATTACCCGACTTACTGGCATCCATGGCATCCGTTCTTCTGGCATTATTATTATGGGTACCATTATAACTTGTATCACGATTATTACGGGCATTACCGCCGCTGGGACTACCATCGGTATTCTCGCTGGAACGATTTTTACTACAATCACAGACGTACCTATTCTCCGGATGTAAGCCACAGAATACAAGCCGGAAATTATAATACCACCTATTCACATCCCGATCAGAGAAAAGATGGTGAAGCTATGTACGGTAAAATACATCCGGCTCAATACAGAAGATCATCAGATAATACTTCAGGGAATAGATCAGGACTCCAATCAACTCAGGACAGGCAGTCTGTCGGTTACAGAACCGGCACAACCAGGAGGTCAGCATCGACTGAGACTAACAAGTCCATCATAAATCCTCCAGCAGGGCATAATAAGGAGACAACCCGGAGGTCAGGTACAACTGTGGATAACAAGTCCATCACAAATCCGCCATCGGGGCAAAATGCCCATATGAACCAGACATCAGGGTCGTCAAAAACATCAGTAAAGAGCTCTTCAATCCGAAGGAGCAAAGGAAACAAGTCCAAAACTACAATAAAACAGGACGTAAAACCGAAAGAGTCTGATACCGGGAAAGATACTCACAAGAATTAGTGAGTACTGTACTGAAGCGAATTCTTACGAAAGCAGGAATTCGCTCTTTTTTCTCAATTTGAGAAATTTTTTTTCATAATACTCAACAGCTCAACCTAATTTAAATGTTAATCTATTAACAATTAATCAGATACAGGTATTAATACTTTCTGAGCAATAATCTGGCACATTTTTCGATTGGTATCAGCGGAACAAAAAATGACAGGAAATGAAGAAAACTATTAATGTGCTTGTAGTTGAGGACAATGAATATTACAATAACCTTATTTTCAACGCACTTCAACAAAGTGCCCACTTCTTTCAGCAAGAAGTGAATTATCAATTGGTTCTTCATTCGTTTATTGATTCGCATGAGTGTATGCGAACAATTGAATCACGTGAATTCATGGATGACGATGTCATTGCATTTGTGGATTATAATATGGGAAATGGAATTACCGGCTCTCAGATCATCAGACTTCTGAAGAAAGAGAACAGTAGTGCCAGGGCAGTATTGCTCTCACAGTCAAAGAATATTGAAGAAAAAAACACTAATAATAATTACGATTTTTTTGTTATAAAGGATACATTCGCTCCTGCCCTTTGCCGTCTTTATCTCGATCAATACATTGAAAATAAATTTTTATAGCTTTGGGGATAATTAATCCTGTCAATTTTACCGGTGAAAAAAATCTCGATTCAGATAAAGATTGGGTTTTTAATGATACTGGCAGTTATCCTTCTCTCAGCAACCGGCTATCTATCCTATCGAAACCTTTCTTCAATTGTTACTTCAATTCAGGTGGACTTAAAACCGGACCTCAGGTTGTTAAGTATAAGGGAAATTTCTATGGATCTGGAAAAGGCACAAAACAGTATTCGTATTTATTCCAGTACGCTTGATACTTTGGATCTTCAACCCTATTACACTATTATCTCCAACATAGATGGAAAAGTGAGCAGATTGCGTTCGGAATGTCTGAATGATCCTGTGGTGCTCCAACAAACTGATACTATCAGCAAGCTTATTGAAGAAAACATTATTATATGGAACCAGTTGTTATATCTCCATAATAACCACACTGTTGTTGAATATCTCAAACAATTATCTGTCCGGCTTGACAGCAGCTCCGTGGAAGCCCGTAAAAATGAAAAAAACATACTCAAACGTGTTTTCAATCGCAGTAATAAAAACCGGTTGAATGAAAAGGAAATCATCAGCGATCTTAAGGAGATACAACAACAAGATAGCATAACCAAAGAAAGACTGACAAGGAGGGAGTCAAAGTTAGCTATCACCAGCAGTGAAATCAAAGAACAGTTTTATGACCTTATCACCAAAATAGAAAATGAAATTTCCGGACTTATAAATGCAAAAGCTTCCTCTGCCAATAAATTAGCAGCAAAAACTTACGTCTGGCTTGCCATGTTCTCGGTATCGGGCACATTGCTCGCAATATTAGTTATGTTTATCATTATCCGGTATGTAAGAAAAACCCATGTTTACCAGATTGCCCTGCATAATTCAAAAGTTGAAGCTGAGAAACTGGCCCGTACAAAAGAACTGTTCATGGCCAATATGAGTCATGAGATCCGTACTCCTGTAACGGCAATTTCTGGATTTACTGAACAGCTTTTGCATGAACCAATGGATGAAAACACAACGCATATACTGAAGATTATCAAATCATCTTCTGATCATTTGGCAAATATAATCAACGATATTCTCGATTTTTCCAAATTACAAAATGGTAAATTGTCTTTGGAAAAAGTACATTTTAGTATTGAGCAAATCCTCGAAGATGTTTATGTACTGTTTGAAAGACAAGCCCTCCGAAATAATACCAGATTGAGTTATTCATTAAGTCCCGATACCCCTCCTGTCCTATTGGGTGATCCTTACCGTCTGAAACAAATTATGATAAATCTGGTAAGTAATTCAGTTAAATTCACAAAAAACGGTAAAGTCCATTTTAGCGTGAATTGTATTAAAAAGGAATCAGCAGAAATTGAACTGGTCATGGAGTTTATAGATACAGGCATTGGAATAGACGAAAACAAATTAAACTTCATATTTGAAGATTTCACCCAGGAGGAGATGAGCACTACACGCAAATACGGAGGAACAGGTTTAGGATTATCAATCGTCAAAAAGCTGATAGAATTACATAATGGCAGTATTGAATGTGTAAGCAAAAAAAACCAGGGAACCAAAATTACTTGCAAAGTACCTTATTTAACAGGCGATGAAAAAAAGGTTAAAAGGGATGTTGAACAGCCTATGTATATTCCAGAAGAGATAAGAAATCTGAAAATCCTGATCGTCGATGATGAAGAATACAACCGTCTGCTTTTCAAAACGATACTTGATCGATGGAAGGTAAGTTATCGGGAGGCTGCAAATGGTATGGAAGCTTTGGAAATGTTAAAAACCGATCGTTTCGATCTGCTGTTTATGGATGCCAGGATGCCCGGTATCGACGGATTAAAAACCACACAATTTATCCGTGATGAAATGAAAATCAGGGAATCTGAAATGCCTGTTATCTGTATTTCGGCTGCATCAGTAAGCGAAGACTGGCAAAAATATCAGAAGGCCGGGATGAATGCGTTTCTTCCAAAACCTTTTACAGAAGAAATGTTACTGACAACAATTCTTTCGGTAATTAAAGATTATGCCCCACTTACAGGACCTGATATTGTTCGTAAGGAAAAAATCAAATCTGCCGGCACAGAAAAAATTAATTTAGATAATCTGTACCATATTTCAGGTGGTGATGAACAGTTTGTAAAGCAGATGCTGATCTCTTTTATTGATACTACTAAAAATGGACTTACAGATATGCAGAAGGCTGTCAGATCAGGCCAGTGGGAATCGGTCGAGGACCTTGCTCATAAAATGTTACCGCCATGCCGGCACATTAACGCATCAGATCTATCCAATCTCCTGAGAAAAATTGAAGAAAGCATCCAGAACAAGCCTGATCCGGTGGCAGTTGAAGCACTCGCAAAAGAGTCCTTCATAGAATTTGAAACCGTCAGTGAAATTCTAAAAGAACAGATTGCGAAAATCAATTAAAACTCTGGCAAATCCGGTCATTTATATATTACTTTGTAATTGCTGTAATAAACTATAAACCAGTAATCAATATGTTATGTCTGAAAAGCCTTTTAAAATATTTGTGGTAGAAGACAGCGAATGGTATAACAGGCTTTTGGTCCACACTCTTTCTTTAAATCCGGATTATGAAATTAAAAGTTTTTTTAACGGCAAAGATTTTCTGAATTCTCTTTTTGAATCTCCTGACATTGTTACACTTGATTACAGGTTGCCCGATATAACAGGACTTGAGGTTCTTAAAAGGATCAGGGAGGAAAACAGCGATGTTCAGGTTATCCTGATTTCGGAACAGGAAGATATTAACACAGTTGTAAGCTTACTTAAGATGGGGGTTTATGACTATATAACCAAATCCGACGATATTAAGGACCGGCTGCTTAACACAATTAAGAACATACGAAACGGTATAGGTCTTAAAAGGGAGATATCGACACTACGCAGGGAAGTTCAAAAAAAATATAGTTTTCGGCAAAGCATCCTGGGTGAAAGTCCGGCCATTAAAAGTGTTTATGACCTGATTGAAAAAGCCCTTGGTACGAATATTACAGTGATAATATCAGGTGAAACAGGAACCGGGAAAGAGCTTGTGGCAAAAGCTATTCATTACAATTCGAAGCGAAAAGACAAATCATTTGTCACTGTCAATGTTTCGGCAATCCCTTCCGAACTGATCGAGAGCGAATTGTTTGGTCATGAAAAAGGAGCTTTTACAGGTGCTGCTTATAGGCGGATTGGTCGTTTTGAGGAAGCTGATGGAGGTACCCTCTTCCTTGACGAAATAGGAGAAATGGAATTGAATTTACAGGCAAAATTATTAAGGGTTTTGCAGGAGAAAGAAATTGTGCGGATAGGTAGTAACAATGCCGTCAAAGCCGACTGTCGTATAGTTGTAGCAACCAATAAAAACCTGAAAGAGGAGGTAAAAAAAGGAAACTTCAGAGAGGATTTGTATTACAGGTTGTTAGGTTTACCCATTGAGTTACCTCCTTTACGTGACAGGGCAAATGATATATTGATCCTTGCACAATATTTTATCGGGAATTTCTGCAACGAAAATAATATTCTGTTAAAAAAGTTATCGGCACAGTCACAAAAAAAACTTATGAGCTATCCTTTTCCGGGAAATGTAAGGGAATTAAAATCAGTAGTTGAACTTGCAGTTACCCTTTCGGAAAATGAGGAGATTGAACCCGCCGATCTTGTGGTTGATACGGGTGATCCATTGTCGATTGTAGCCAACGACATTCTGACCTTGCGGGAATACCAGGTGAAGATCATTAAAGCCACTCTGAAGAAGAACAACAACGATATCAAACTTGCTGCTGACAAGCTGGATATTGGAATTTCAACCATCTACCGTATATTAAAAGAAGAAAAGGAGTAATAAACAATTCCTCACTATAAAAACTCTGAATCCACCATCCATTCTTTTCTCAAAATGAGAATTGTTTTCTCAAAATGAACAATTCCGGGATTCATTTACTATATGTAATACACTCATTTTAAATACGTTATGTTTACCATAATTCAAGGCATAGCGTTTGAAGTAAGGTATACAGTATGTTTAAAGTAGATTAACACATTGATTTGGATTAGGTATAGATATAGAGTTCACATTTTAATAAAATAAAAACACAAAAGTTAAGTAAATTAAATCAAGGAGGAATTGAAATGACAAATGAAGTAAACAGTAACCGTAATACCATTAATGATAATGCGGTTGCACGTAATAATGAAAAAAAGGCAAAGAAAGAAGGACTGAAAAAAGGCGTCCTTACAACGGCAATTATTAGTTTTATTCTTCTTCTTATAGCCGGTATAGTAGTTAATTCTCTGTATAAAGATGAGCAGAAAAAACATCTCGCCATTATGGAAAACCAGAAACGCTCATTTACAGAATTGTTAACCACACGCGATTCAATGATAAATGAATCGATATTGACATTTGATCAGATTGAAAAAGATCTGAATACTGTAAAAGAGAAGGAAAACATAATATCGATGCAGTCGTCAGATAAGGAATTTTCAAAGGACAAAAAACAACAAATCCTGAAGGATATTGAGTATATCAATACTGTTCTGGATCAGAACAAAAAGAAAATAGCATCGCTGACTGCCCAGCTAAAGATTTCCGGCGGAACAATAAAGGGTTTACAGGTTAAAATCGCTGAACTGGAGGCTTCCATGAAACAGCGTGAAACTGAAATATCTGACCTGAAAGTGGCACTCGTTCAAAAAGATTTCGAGATCGGACAACTCAATACCCGTATGACCGACCAGCAGATCGCAATCGCACAAAAGGATGAGAAAATCAGTAACCAGACTGCAGAGATGAACAAAGGTTTTTTGGCTTCCGGTACCTACAAAGCCCTGAAAGCAAAAGGTCTTGTATCAAAAGAAGGTGGATTTCTCGGACTTGGAAAGAAAGAATCGTTGCATCAGGATTTTTCTGACAGTTTATTTACACAGATCAACATAACAGAAACGAAAAGTATTCCTGTGAATTCAAAAAATGCAAGGCTTATAACCGACCATCCTAGAAGCTCCTACGAGATGATACGTGATAAAAACAACAGAATAGCCAGCATAGAGATAAAAGATCCCGAACAGTTCTGGAAAATATCAAAGTATGCTGTTGTTGAGATCAAGAATTAGAAACGTTTTATTGTCTGATTTACAGGCATGAGTTGTGAAAGTCAAAGTATGAGGCCCCATGGGATTTTAAATCCGTGGGGCTTTTTTTTAGTTGAGAGGTTGAGAGATGTCCTGTTACTCAGGATCTGAGTTTACGTTTTACATGCAAACTTTGTAAACTGTTAATTCTTTTAAATAAATGTTGCTGGTTGCTTATTACTAGTTTAAAGAATCGACAAGTAACAAGCAACTGATGTTGATCATTTTATTTTTTCAGGAGAGGGAGAAGTATTTCCCGATCTGGATTCAATAAACTTCTTCTGCTCATCAGTAAGAATATCGAGCACATTTTTTCTGTGGGAATCCATCAGGATCTTCATTTTTGCAGACATTTCTTCCCTCAGTTTTTTCATTTCATCCTGCTGTTTTTTTATGAGATCTTCAATCTGCTTTTTTTGATTTTCAGTGACATTTGGAATACTTTCCAACATTCTTGTTCCCGGTCCCATCGGCATCCATCCGATGCTATCAATCGGCATTTGTCCCATACCCCTCATCATTCCAAATCCCATACCATGACCCATGCCTCTCATCATTCCATTTCTCATCCCCTGACCCATACCTCCCCGCATACCATGCATTGGAAAGTGTTCCATAAATTGGCCCCTGCGACCCATCCTTTTCTGATCCATTCTCATCCTGATCATCTTTACAGAATCCTTTATGCCTCTATCGTGCCTTGCATTGTGGCATCCACTGCCTGCTATCAAAAGCAAAAGCAATAATCCGATAATTGTTCCAACTCTTTTCATAGTAATAATTTATTAATCGACGTTCTTTGCCTAATTATATCCTGATTTACCTGCAGGATTATTTCCTTTTCTATTAGACAACTGAAGAGGTTAATTCATTCTCCGAAAATCAGATTTTAATAAAAAGGCCCCTCACGGGGCCTCTTCATTGTCAAACTACTATTAAATGCCTATTTCTTTTCATAAACCATTGTGGTTTTCACTTCACCATCAGGACCTTGTCTGGTACCGTTAACAGTAAGTGTTTTTGCATCTGTAAGAGACCATACTTCTGATGATTTCATAGTTCTCGACTCACCATTCATGTCCATGGTCCTTGAAGTTTCAATAGTAAGAGTCTTTCCGTCAGCAGACCATTTTGCAACAGATTTGCTGTCTCCTCTCGGGGATGTATTTACACTCTCTTTTCCATCGAGGGTATATTTCATGGTTATTTTTGTGGCTTGGCCATCCTGTCCGGTCCTTGTTCTTTCCACCGTAAGAAGATTAGCTTCCTGTGTAGCAACAAAATTGCCGCCACCCATTCTCATTCCACCACCACCCTGGCCGGCCGGAGGTTGAGTACTTTTTTCTGCATTTAAAGTCCAGGTGCCTGCAAAATTAGTTTTGCCTGCCTGAGCATTTATCATAACCGGTGCAATCAGCGCCAGAATGATTGTCAGTGATATTAACCGCATAAAATTAAAGCCGTTAAAATGAAGTTTTTCAATGTTTCTTTTCATATTCTTTAAGTATTTAATAAGTTGATGTACTATTAGACAACCAATCAAAGGTAAATATTCCTAGGATATGAAAAAATCTGTATTTAAAAACTGTTTAGCTATATGCAGCAGAAGGCAGGAACTATGCGATATGAAATGCTGGGTACCGGGATAGAGAAACGGAACCAGGCACAAAGTAATAAAGTAATAGGAACCCTCCTATTAATGGCTGAATTCCTTCCAATTTCCTAAATCCGACTTCAAAAAATATTTTTTTATCTGTTGTTTAAAATGTGTAAATTTGATTGGGTCTTTTTCAACTGATTAAAACTTATACTTATGAAAAAGTTATTTTCATTCTTGGCTCTTCAGATGGCAGTGATTTTCTGTTTGCATGCTCAACCCGTCTCAGACTACACCTATAAACTCGATAACGGGATAACCATCAAAGCTGAACATTGCTGGAACCAGGTATGGGTGCAGCAGGATTATACAGCCTTAAAAACCGGCGACAAGACTCCTTTAACCGTAATTACCAGAACACTTGGAGATCTTACTTCAGGTTCATCTTTTAAGCTTCTACGCGCAGGGAAAGAAGTAAAGATGCTGGGAGCAGCACCAGGGACTTACGACCTGAAACTGACTTTCAAGCTTTCCGGGAAACCAGGAACATTGAGCTTTGTAGTAGGTAATGTATTAATAAAGCCTCAAACAAAAACATCTGTTACTATTACTATTTACGACTACCAGGTATCTATTGCGGAGTCTCCTGGATCCCTTAAGGGGTTGTCATTTTATGATTTAAAAATCAACAAATATAAAGGCAATACGGAACAAAGCAACAACATGGGTATCCTTTCATTTTATGCTAAAGGCAAACATAATAAACCTATTCCTCCGGATGAATCCACAAACAACACATCTGGTAAAATAAAGCCAGGAACTTATGATGTACTTATCTCAATCGGAATATCGGGACAAGCACAGAAAGTCTGGCTTGAAAACTTTACGATGAAAGCTGATATTAATTATATGATTGCAACCAATCTTAATGGGGGGGTTATCATCTACACAGGTGGAAACAAGGAGGTAAAAAACATGCATCTGTATCCTGCGGGTTTAGCTGCTAAACAGACAGGCAACCCTGCTCCTATTAAAAATCTTGAGTTAGGCAGTTACGATAACCTTACTTTAACTAATGCCTGTCCACCGGGAGCATATGATGTTCTTCTCACTTTTGGAAATGGTACTAAATACGAATGGAGGAAAAATCTTATAGTCAAAACTGGAGCCAGAACTGAAGTTAAATAACGATTAGCGGTTCGCGGTATGTGGTATCCGGGTTTTTACAATTGAACCGTAGTACCTTTTTACAGTTGCACCGTTGAGCCGTTTATTTATATCTTAATGCTTCGGCCGGATTATACCCGGCTGCTTTTTGAGCCTGATATATAATTGAAAACCATCCGATTGCCAGTCCTAAGATACTGGCAAAGATATAGATTAGCGGACTGACACTTATTTTTTCTGCAAAACTTTCAAGCCACACCTTTATCCCGAAATATGCAACAGGGTAAGCCACTAACGAAGAGATCAGAATAAGAACTACAACTTCTTTTGATAACAGCATTACGACTGTACTTCTTGTAGCTCCGTATGTTTTTCGGATAGCTACTTCTTTTGTCCTGATTGCAGTCATATAAGTTATAAGACCTATCAATCCAAGACATGCAATGAAAATGGCCAGGATTGAAAACAGAATGAAGATTCTTCCGGCTTTAAACTCTGCTTCATAAAGCTTGTTGAAATCATCAGCAAAAAAAGAATACTGAAATGGTTGCCTGTTGGAATAATCCTTCCAGATATTTTCAATTGATTTAATTGTACCCTGAATATTCCTCCCATTAAGCCTGATGCAAAGATAGCCTTCATAATTCCCACGCATTAATGTAAAACAGACAGGTGTGATCTTATCATGTAATGACTCTATATTAAAGTCTTTCATAATACCAACTATTCTTAATCTTTCGAATTTACCAGGGCTATCCGGTCGAAGAATATATTTTCCAATTGGATCAGTGAATCCTAAGGATTTTACTGCTGTTTCATTTATCATGATCGCAGTTGTATCTGTACCGTACTCCTTCGAAAAAAACCTTCCTTTAGCGAGTTTAATGCCCATTACTTCAGCGAATCCAAAACTAACCCGGTCCTGGTTTATCAGATAAGTGGCTTTTGTCGGATCATTATCAAGAAAAAAAGCATTGTTGTTGAAGTTATTAGTACCTGGTATTGCTGTTGCATTTGCAATTCTCTCAACACCAGGGATCTGAAGAATCTGTTCCTTAAACGATTCAAGCTTTCTTCCCAGAGCATCTGGTCTTCTGATAACAAGAAGGTTTTCCTTTTCAATACCCATATCTGCTGATGTCATAAAATTCAGCTGACTGTATACCACAAATGCACCGATGATAATGACTATAGAAACAGTGAACTGGAAAACAACCAGAATACCTCTCAGAGTTTTCGATATGGAACCGGGACTTAGTGTCCCTTTCAAAACTTCAACCGGATTAAAAGAGGCAAGGACAAAAGCAGGGTATGCTCCGGCAGAGGTTCCGACCAATATTATGAGAGCTAAAAGTCCCAGAAATCCCTTGTATCCAGAGAAAAGTTTAAATGATATCTCTTTGCCGATAAGCTGGTTAAAAAGAGGCATAAGTGCTATCATAAACAATGAGGCAACAATTGATGCAATTGTTACAATTATCAGGGACTCTCCGATAAATTGGAATATCAGTCCTTTTTTATCGGATCCTGAAACCTTTCTGATACCTACCTCTTTTGCCCTGCCTGCTGATTTTGCAGTTGCCAGATTAATATAATTTATTATTGCTATCACAAGAATAAGTAGGGCGATAATAGCAAAAATGTAAACATTTGATAATGATCCTGACGGTTCAATCTGATATTGAGGAGCTCCTTTAAGGTGAATATCTTTTAATGGTTCAAGTTCATATCCAAACCGGTTACCTGCTTTCTGAAAATCTTCTATTGTTATTCCAATGTACTTTTTTATCTGGGGACCTACATATTTCAACACTATTTCAGGAAACTTTGCCTCCATATAAGTTTTCTTAATACCGTGTTTAAGAACAATATAGGTATAATAATTATGACTGAGCCATTCAGTGCTTCTGGAGTTCCCCATAGAGCTAAGTGAACCCAGCATATCGAATTTAAAATGAGAATTTGCAGGAATATTCTGAACCACACCAGTCACAGTATATAGATTAGTATCTGCCTCAAGACTTATTTTTTTGCCCATCGGATCCTCATTTCCAAAATATTTTTTTGCAAATTTTTCAGTCAGAATCATTGATCTGGGATTTGTCAGAGCAGTTTTTGGATCACCCCTTAAAAGTTTAAAATCAAAAACAGAAAAAAATGATGAATCGGCAAAGAGAACTCCGTCCTCATTAAAGCGGATATCTCCATATTTCACGAGCCATGCTCCTGATCTGTTGATCCTTACAGCATACTCAACCTCCGGATAATCAGCAAGAAGTGTTTGCGCCATAGGTGGTGCTGTTATAGCCTGGTCAAGCATTGAGCCGGCCATCATCCCTTTGACCTTAATCCGGTAGATGTTTTCATAGTTTTTGTGAAACCTGTCATAGCTCAACTCATGTAAAACATAATGTGTTATTACAAGAAAACTGGTGAGACCGATCGTTAGGCCGGTGATATTGAGAATCAGGTATCCGCTATGCTTCCGCATATTGCGGATTGCATTAACAAAAAAGTTTCTTAACATATAAATGTATTTGAAATGTAATACTGTTTAAATAATAAAGACAAGTTAAAAAGAAATCTGATGCAGCAGGAAAGAAAAATTATCCGTGCAAATCGAAGGTATCTGAATTAGTAAAGATTCTGCCAATAAAGTAACCGGAAATTATTTTGACAGAGTATAAAATTCATATTTTATCTTCCAGCTGAATTCCTGTCCTGGATCAACTTTAATTTTAATATAAGGTTCCGGACACGCAGTTGTCGGACAAGCCCAGAAGGCGAGTTTCAGAAATGGTTGATCGCAGGTTATCCTTACTCCTGCACCCGTGATACGATTTTCAATTCTGATATCATAATCATTTGCATTGTCACTAAAACCTTCCAGAGCAGGACAAAAAACAGTTTCTCCGTTACCCAGTACCCTCAGAAATACTAACTGATTTTCTTGAATATCTGCCAATTCACCTATCCCGCTGCCTCCCCCGGTCAGTTTAAACGGTAATTTAATAACAATTCCAGGACCAATAGGGTGTTTATCAATTACAAAGAAATTATGGTCGTAGACACTCGTTTCAATAGTACGGTTGCCAGTATTTTTCAGGGTGTGGCTCAGAACTAGTTCAGGTTTATCCTTTGTCAGCTGAACAGTTTTTTCATAATGATATGAGTACTCTTTGTCGTTCAGTTCATGAGTAAACTTAACCTGGTCCGACTCCTTTTTTACTGACCATTTTCCCTGGTTTAATACCTGGTATAATCTACTGAATGTATATGGTTTATCATCAGGTTTGTAGAGCATCCCCACTCCAATTTTCAGAAAGCTCCCACCAGTTTTGGTTTCCTGGTAATCCAATGGAGTAAACTCTTCTACCGGTCCCATGATTGCATCATGAATTTCGGGGCTGTATTTTGTGAACCACTGACCAAAATAGTTATGACCACCAAACTTAAGACTGGTAATATTTCCTGACCAATCAAAACGAGTTCCCTGGTAATAACCTTTTCTGGAATCGGGAAGGTAGATCGTAGCATGGATCAATCCGTTACTGATTTCTGTTTGCGGAAATTTTATAAATGGTGTTGCAATAAGTATTAGTCCGGACATTATAGAATATATCCTTTTCATATCCTCAGATTATTTGTCATTTATTAATATGAGTATCGGGAATCATGAACATAAAATCCTAAATCGCTTGAAAATCGATGGATTTATGCACATGATTTTCGATTCTCAATCTTATTAATATTAAAATTACAATAAATCCTGATAATCAGCATTAAAAAGCTTGAATTAGTTTGGTTTAAGTAAGTTAAAAAAGAGGCTGTCTCACTGATGAGGCAGCCTCTTTTTATCACTTAACAACCTGTTGGTTCTTCTTAATTCTTGGCTGGAGGTGTTGGTTTTGGTGCTGGTGTAGGAGTTGGTTTAACAGTACCAGCTTTAGCGGCTAATTCTTTCAGGAATTTTCCTGTGTTATCATAACATAGAGTCTCCTGGGTGGTTCCTTTTACGACAACAACCTCAAAAGATGTAACGTTATTTTCAACAACTTTTGTTGCTTCTTTGATGGTGAAACCAACATAATCTTTAGCGACATTGTCAATAATAGATTTCTGCAGGTCTGCAATTTTAACTGGGGTCCTCTGTGCGTTGACAACCAAAGCACCCATTACTAATACCATAACAAATAATAACTTTTTCATATTTAATAAATTAATTAGTTTGACGGATTAAAGCTATATTGAGATTCTGAAGATGATCTGAAGTTGAAAATTTTTAACAAATATTTAAGAAATATCACTAAAATGCCAACCCTTTGTTCGCTTAATGACGATATTGAAGTTTTATTTCATGAATGTTATCGAGATAAGTATATGTGACCATCATTCCGTAAGTATCAGCTATTTTCTTAACAATGGACAAACCCAGACCCGCTGATTGGGGATTATCACTTCCTTTATGAAATCTTCTGAAAAGTATCTCAGGGTCAATGTTCAGCGGCAAGCCGCTATTAGTGAAAATCAGATATCTGTCATCAAAATGACATTTGATAAAACCACCATCAACATTAAATCGTACCGCATTGCTGAGCAGGTTCGAAATCAGTACTTCGGCAAGCACACTATTCATTTCAACTAAAGCTTCATCCATGGCTTCCATTTCAACATTTATCTTCTTCAGCAGCATTATTTCTTTGTAATTATCCAGACTGATTTCAGTAATATGCTTAAGAGAGATAATTTTTTTTTCGTGGAAAATCTGATTTTCTATCTTGTAGATCATCAATAATCCATGATTAAGTTTAAATAATCTGGTTGTGGCTTCATTTATAGATTTGATCAGACTTATACTATCCTTATTAAGGTTTTTTTGTTGCATAAGCAAATCGGTCTTGGACCTTATTACTGCAAGAGGAGTCTGTATCTCATGAGCTGCATTTTCATTGAACTCTTTCAGATTAAGATAATCATTTCTCATTTTACGGGTCATGTTGTCAAAGACCTCATTTAATTGTCCGAATTCTTTAATATCAGTTTCTGGCAAATCCAAAGGTTTACCTGATTGTATGTCAAACCTGCTGGCTCTATTTACAGAAATATAAAACGGCCTCCAAAGTTTCCTGGCTATCAGGTAGTTAATAAGAATTGAAATAAGGAGAAGTGAGAAAAACAGAAAGAACATGTAGATAGCAAGATCTTGTAATAGTTCGTCTTTTTCACTCAAAGCCTGAAATATGGTAATTATGTAACCTTTCATTTCAACGCTATTACCTGAATAAAAAATGTATCTGAAAGGGTTAAAAGAGTCTGATTTGGAATCATAAATGTCAGTGTCCTTGATGAACTGGTACTTGCGTAAAGGATAGTTCAACAATTTAACTTCAATCTGATGACCAAATGAGGCTTCAAAATCAGGTATAGTATCTGTCTGTTCAATCTGATCCTGGATTATTGTTTTCTCAGTGATCAGGCTGTTGTCGATCTGTTCGTAAATAACTCTTTTTATGGTTAAATATAAAAACACCCCACCCGCAATCATTGCCAGAATGGATAAAAGTAAGAAGTAATAGGTGCTTTTAGTTAATAATTTCAACTATCAATAAATTTATATCCAAAACCGTAAATACATTTAATATAATTCCTGCCTTCAGAAACCATAATTTTTTTCCGCAGGTTTTTAACGTGAGTATAGACAAAATCGAATGAATCGGTAAGTATTACATCGTCACCCCAGAGATGTTCAACTATTGATTCTTTTGTAATTATCCTGTTCCTGTTAGCCATAAAGAACAGTAAAAGGTCGTACTCTTTTTTAGTAAGAGTCAATAGTTTATCATTCACATAAACCTGATTATCATCGGTATTTATCCTGATCTCATTAAAAGTAATTTCATTCAGACCCAGAAACTTGTTCCTTCTGCATATTGAATTAATCCGTGCACTCAATTCTGCAAAATGAAATGGCTTTGTAAGATAATCATCGGCGCCTATTTTTAATCCGGTGAGTTTGTCATCAAGAGAACTTTTTGCAGAAAGTATCAGGATTCCTCCGGTTGATTTATTTGATTTCAGTTCGCGAATTAAATCCAGTCCATTACCGTCAGGAAGACCTATATCAACTATAATACAATCATATTTATTATCAGATGCTTTATTAATCGCCTCATGAAAAGTCAGTGCAACTTCGCATACATGACCCTCCATCTTAAGATAATCATTAATAGACCGACTAAGCGATCGGTCATCTTCAACAATCAGTAATTTCACTTCAGTTAAATAAAATACAAAAATACTACAATCTGATAATTTTCCGGATTATGTTCAAAAAAACATTAAGCCTTAAAAACACCCGATCTATTCTGCCTTGAAAGTCTATATAACCTTTATAGCTTTTTCTGATAAATCCTATATCTCCTCATTGGTTTTGCATTAAGCTTATGAAGCGCATTATTCATTGGGGCATTGTCCTCAAGAACATAATTGATCTCCATCCATGTATCGGGAGCGTAGAGCGACTCACAAAGTGCACGGTATAAAAGACTGTCGATACCTTTCCCATGATATTCAGGTATAACTCCAAGTGCAAAAAGACGATAGCTGCGTAGTTTTGACAATCCAAGAAGAAGCTTAAGCCATCCGAAAGGTAATAGATGTCCATTCAGACCTTTTAGTAATCGGTTAACATCAGGAATAGCAATAGCAAACCCGATTGGTACACCGTGGACATCTTCGGCAAATATAACCCCTTTTGGCTGAAGAATTGGTTTTAGATCGCGTGCAACTGCTTCAGCTTCTGCTTTGGTAACAGATGTATAACCCCAATTATTGATAAGACTCCTGTTCGACAGATCAATAACATTATGTACATCTTTGTCATAATGCTTCATATCAACCTGGCGAACATGTATCCCATATCTTTTTACCACATCATCGGTCAACGTCATTATTCTTTCAGGGATGGTATAACCCTCTTTAACAGAAATATAATATACAAGAAGGTCCTTGATTTTATGCAGGTTGAATGATTCCAGATGATCTTTATAATAAGATGGGTTATATGGTGCCATTACCACAGGTGAAGGTGTGAATCCCTCTATAACAAGTCCCCACTCCTGTGACACAAAACTCCAAGGGCCACGCATAATAATCATTCCTTTGTTTCTGAGCCATTCAGCAGCAGTTTCAAGAAGTTTCTCCGAAGCTTTCCTGTCATTAATACATTCGAAATAACCGAATAATCCGACAGGCTCTTTCCATGTTTCGAGTGCTAGTCTGTCGATGAAGGCTGCGATACGCCCTATTGGGTCATTATTTTCAATAAGAAGAAACAAGGCATAATCGCAGTGATCAAGAGTCGGATTGCGTTTTTTATTAAATTGACCGAATTGTTCATTGAGCAACGGAGGTACCCATAAAGGATCATTTTTATATAATCTGTAAGGAAGATTGATGAACCTTTTCAGATCCGATTTTGTGTTAACAGCTATAATTTCCATGGACATTTTATTTCCGGTTTTACATGGGACAGGAAAATTATCACTTGAAATTTAGTAATTACTTCATAACCACTGAGGGAATAGAATTTCACGGAGTTTTTTTTCTCTCCCATTCTCCCACTCACCCCTTCTCCCCATCTTTTCTTCACCTTTGCACCACTACACCTTCTTCAATGCCTCCAGCACCCGTGCCGGTGTCATAGGCATTCTGTACAACCTGGCACCAGTAGCATCGAAAATTGCATTGGCAACGACAGCACCAATAGCAACTATAGCAGGTTCGCCTCCTCCCTGTGGCGGCTTATCTTTTCTGTCGAGGATTACGGTATCGATTTTAGGTAACCATGAGAAACGTGGAATATAATATGAATCAAAACCCCTGTTTTGGATGTTACCTCCCTCAAATAATACCTCTTCTGCAAGCGTATATCCGAGACCCATCGTTATGCAACCTTCTATCTGGATAGTTGCACCTTCCGGATTAACACATAATCCCATATCCTGCGCACAGGCAATACGGACAACCTGAACCTTGCCTGAATTTTTATCGACTTTCACTTCAGCCATATGTGCTACCCATGATCCGGCATCTATACCAACTGCAACACCTATACCTCTGCCGCTTGGAGTTTTACCAGCTACATATCCAAACTTATCGGCAACAGCTTTCAGACAAGCTATCATCTTCTCGTCTTTCAGGTTTTTCAAACGGAATTCAACGGGATCGATTCCTGCGGCGGCGGCCATAATGTCGATTTGTCCCTCCCTGGCAAAAGTATTTGTACTGTTACTGGGAGCACGCCATGCTCCTGTCGCAAGTGGATGAACAGGTGAGGCATCCCTTTTCTGGTTGTAACTTGTTGTTTTAGAATTTGGTACATCGTAGATTGTATCAGAACCCCTGGCACCGGCATAATACAAATGATAATCCCACAGCTTGATCAGACCTGATTTGTCAATCCCTGATTTTATTTTAACAACGCCAGCTGGATGGAATGTATCATAGAAAAACTCTTCTTCCCGGGTCCATACAACCATAACAGGTTTACCTGCCAGTTTTGCAAGTTTTGCTGCTTCAATCCCCTGCCGGAATTCCCCTTTGCCTCCGAATCCTCCACCTACAAATGGTGTTATGACTCTTACCTTTTCTATTGGAAATCCAAGTTCACGTGATATACCGCTCTGAAGACCAAAAGGCGATTGTGTTGAAGCCCACACTGTCAGACTATCACCTTCCAGCTGGGCCAGAGCAGTATGTGTTTCTATCGCTGCATGTGCCAGATACGGATCATGAAACTCCGATTCAAACATCTTTTCGGATTGCTGACGTCCTGCTTCCAGATCTCCGCTTGACCTCATAACATCTATACTTGAATCAGCCTTCAGCATCCATTCAAAGATTGTTTTATCGTTAACAGGCATCTCATGGAATGAATATTCCGCTTTAATTTTGACAATTGCCTCATCAGCCTTGTCGCGGTTTTCATTTAGGACAGCCACCAGGTCACCATCCCGTACAACTTTTGTTCCCGCAATCTTCTCTGCTCCGGTATAATCAACAGAAGTCAGCTTCGCACCATGGGAAGGTGGCCGTAAAATTCGGGCAAAAACCATTCCGGGCAATTTTTGGTCACCTGCATATTTTGCCTCACCTGTTACTTTAAGGTTTGCATCACTATGTTTATATGATCTGCCGATATATTTAAATTTGGTATAATCTTCAACTGAAGGTTTAACATCGAGATATTTTTCAATTTTTTTACCTTTTGTAAGTTGTGCATAAGTTACTGAACTCTTTGGGTTTTTTGTGTCAGTGATTATTCCATCCTTTACTTCAAGTTGTGAAACAGGTACTCTCAGCTGTGCTGAGGCAAGGTCAAGAAGCACAGCTCTTGCTTCAGCAGCCGCAGCTCTCATATTAGGACCAAAAACCCTTGTACTCATTGATCCCCATGTACCTTGATCAAATGGACAAAGGTCAGTATCACCCATTACCATCTTAACTTTCTCAATTGACACATTCAGTTCGTCAGCCATCATCTGTGGCAAAGATGTGATAATACCCTGTCCCATTTCAATCTTACCGGTGAAACAAGTCACTGTTCCATCTTCATCTATCCGGAGAAAAGCATTATAATCTTTTGGAAGACTCCTTGCCTGTTCAGCCGGCAATCCGAGCAGATCAAGAGCACTCCATGGCCGGAAAAAGATAAAGATCCCGCCTCCAAGAATTTTGAAGAAGTCTCTTCTCACCATTCCATGAGTTTCGGTGGTTTGTAATGAATCCTGATTTTCAATAAGTTCCTTTTTCATGATTACTTCCCTCCTTTCATTTCATTAGAAGCAGATTGAACAGCTTCGACGATTCGTACATGTGCTCCACAACGGCAGAGGTTGTTTTCCATACCGTCCTTTATCTCCTGAACTGATGGTGTCGGATTCTTTAATAAAAGACCAGCTGCATTCATGATCATTCCGGGAGTACAATATCCGCATTGCAAAGCATCATGCTCAACAAATGCTTTCTGAACCGGGTGCAATTTACCATTCGCAGCAAGACCTTCAATTGTGACTACTCTTTTACCGGTTACTTCACTCACAGCCAACTGGCACGACCTTACAGGTTCATCGTCGATAAGGACAGTGCAAGAGCCGCAGAATCCCATCCCGCAACCAAATTTGGTTCCGGTCAACCCAAAATGATTCCGCAAAACCCATAAAAGAGTCTGGCTGGAATCAATCAGGGCTTCTGTTTTTTCCCCATTTAACTGAAATTTAATAGTCTTTTCCATTTCTACTGAATTTGATTAATTTCCTTCTTATATTCTTCATAAGTATCAAAATCCCTGATGATGCCTGAGTCATTTGTATCAACCTCCAGTACATCATAAGAAAACTTATAAGCCAATGAGCGTAACCCTTCCCGGGCTTCTAGTTTCTCTAGTTCGTCCCTGTATTTTCTGTCAATAAGAATCGGATGCCCGCGTTTCTTTTCATATACAGGAATTACGATTCCATTTCCTGATAACAGATATGCATGTATAACAGTATTGATCGTTTTTGGAGTGATTAATGGCTGATCGCCCTGGAAAACCAGAACTGCATCAAGATCTAAAGGCAGATTTCTTAAGCCACACTTCACGGAAGATAGCATCCCTTCCTTATAATTATCATTATAGCAATATTTTACAGATGATTTTTTGATCAGCTTAACTAATGAATCACTGTTAGCCCCCAGAACAACCAATGTATTATCAACTTCTGATTCAGTAACGTTGGCAATAACATTTTCTATCATTGTACTGCCTTTAAAGGTCAGAAGCATTTTCGGGAATCCCATTCTCTTCGACTCACCAGCAGCAAGTATGATAGCCCAGAATTCACCCATAGCATTAAATTTTATTTAAGTCACCAATCACTCACCCTATTCCCTCCCGGGAGTGGATCCTGCTGATTTATTTCCTACTGTTGCGCACCAACACAAGTTGAGCCGCAATGCTTACAGCAATTTCTTCAACAGTCTGAGATTTGATATCCAGACCAACCGGGGCATGAATACCATCCCACTGTTCTTTGGTGGCCCATCCGTTCTCAATAAAACTAACCCGCATAATTGCGATTTTATTTTTGCTGCCGATCATGCCGACGTAAGCCAAATCAGTGCCTATGCAGTGTTTCAGCGCCACAGCATCATCCTTATGACCTCGTGTGACAATAACAACATAAGTATCATTTCTCTTTTTTAGTTCCTGCATTGCTTCACCGATGTCTTTAACTATGATATGGCTGGCCTCAGGAATATTCTCTGAATTAGCAAATTCAGGGCGGTCATCAATTACTGTAACCTCAAAATCGAGTATATACGCTAAATGTGCTAAAGCTTTTCCAATATGACCTGCTCCTGCAATTACCAGATGTGGGGGCAGGAAGACTGGTTCCAGAAAGAACAAAGTGGAAGGCTCTTCATCAGAAATTTTAAGCTCTAGTTCTCTGTAGTCTGATGAATCGCCTTCAGAGATCATACTCAATACGACAGGTTCAATTTTCTCAAGAAACCCGGATGGTATCGCGGGCTTAAAAGTTTCGTTCATCCAATAACGGTTAATAAGAACCATTTCTTCTAAGAATCGGGTAACCATTGTTAATAAAACTCCAGGGACACGCTCTTCAAATGATTTCTTAACCTGTTCAAATACAGATAAATAATTATTCATGTTGGCATCAACCAGTACACTGATCTGTCCACCGCAGATAGCCTCCTCTGTGTTTGAAATGTCATTGGCCAGATTAAATTGGAAGTGTCCTGATTTTTTTGACAGAATGGCATTGTGGGCCAGCTTCAGAACTTTCCCTTCAACTATTCCGCCTCCAACTGTGCCGGAAATAAGACCCTCTTTACCGAACAAAGCTGAACTGCCGGGTTTCTGTGGAGTAGAACCATGGGTTCTTGTAACTGTAGCAAGAACCAGGTGGAAAATATCGGATTGATGATCAAGAAGCTGCAGATAAATGTTTTTCATATTCCCAAAAACCCATAAATTAAAAACACCTGAGTTGTTGAGACGACCGATTTGGGCGTCTCTGCAACAACAAATATATTCAAATTGATTTATTATTCATAATTTTATGCGATATACAATATAGTAGAGACACCCAGTTTGCGCGTCTCTACATAAAACAACAAAACTATAAATTTATGAAACCAAATTTTCCAAAATTATCATTATTGTTTGTGTCGGCAATACTGTGCCTGATTACCTGCAAAACACCTGTTAATAATAAGGTTCTGAAAGGACCTGATAATAGTTGGATTGAAGAATTGACAATAGAACAACTTCAACAAGGATACAAAGAGCACAAATATACTATTTCAGATATTGTTAAAATCTATATGGATCGAATTACTGAGATTGACAAAAATGGTCCTAAACTGAATTCAATAATTATGATTAATCCTGATGCTCCTGATATTGCTAAAGAGTTGGACAGGGGACTTGCAGACGGTAAGGCAAGAGGGCCTTTATACGGAGTGCCAGTAGTTCTTAAAGATAATATTGATACACATGACCGAATGCCTACAACCGCCGGCGCAACGGCTTTAAGAAACTCTTTTCCAAAGACTGATAGTTATGTTGCTAAAAAGTTAAGAGAGGCCGGAGCAATAATCATTGCAAAATCGAACCTTAGTGAGTGGGCCAATTTCCGGGCCATGATGTCTTCAAGCGGATGGAGTGGTATTGGTGGACAAACCAGGAACCCGTATGTCCTCGATCGTAACCCATGCGGTTCCAGCTCAGGTTCGGGAGTAGCAGTTTCTGCCAATCTTTGCATGGTGGCAATTGGCACTGAAACTAATGGTTCAATAGTTTGTCCTTCAAATAATAATGAAATTGTTGGCATCAAACCTACAGTCGGCCTAATAAGCCGCTCAGGTATCATCCCCATTTCATTCACACAGGACACTCCCGGTCCTATGGGACGAACTGTAGAAGATGTGGCAATTACGCTGGGCGCTTTAACCGGTTTTGACTCATCAGATTCCAAAACGCTTTCTTCACAAGGAAAATATCAAACCGATTATACAAAGTTCCTGAAGAAAGATGGCCTAAACGGCAAAAGGATAGGTTTATTAAAAAAAGCTATGGGTTTTTCTGATAAAGTTGATACTCTGATGAATAAAACAATTGCTTATCTTAAAGCAAATGGTGCGGAAGTAATTGAGATTGAGTTTCCAAAAGGAGAGAATTATGGCGCCTACCGGGTCCCCGGCCTGGAAAACCGATCTATTGCTGGGTGATCATTTTGTTGGTGGAAGTTCGTCTCTTGCAGCAATATCAGGTTATCCTGCGATCACAGTACCAATGGGCTTCATTGATGATTTGCCGGTAGGTGTTACCTTTTTTAGCAGGGCATGGAATGAACCACTTCTGTTCGAAATAGCTTACAGCTATGAACAGGGGACAAAAAACAGAAAAGCTCCAAAATATAATACAACTGATTGATTTACAATATATTATGAAATAAAGATTGTCTCATAATGTGTTAAAAAGTCAACCTTTTATTTTTTTTCTTCGTCATTATGTTCAGCCTTCACCTTATCCCGCACAACTTTTTCTTATATATTTGTGATTGCAGATCATAATTTTAGTACAACCATGGGGTCAGATATTTATCTTAATGATAATTATTTAAAAGAAAAATATAAGGTCTGGTTCTTTGCAGGAGGAGAAACACGTGATGATAGATTTAACATCTTTACCGGATCATTCATCCGGCTGATGAAGAAGATTCTGGAAGATGATTTCGAATTAATAAGAGACATCTATTACAAATCTCCAATGATGAATGTTATATGGGCCTTGAACAATGCTCAGAAACCAATCGTCAATCCTGAAAACGAAAAAATATTCATGACGGCTTTCAGACAAATCATTGATGCAGGGCTTTCTCCTGAAACACAGCTTGTTATTACATCCTCCAGTTCAGGTAGTATAGTTGCTGCTCAAACTGCCTGCTATCTCGCTCAAAAGAGCAGGAATAATATCTATTTCAAAAAACCATTTCATCTTGTTCTTGGCGCGAGTATGTTATCTTCGCGATCAGATCTTTTTAAACAGTTAATTCAGTATCAGAAGGAATGTACTATCGGAATCATTTTACATGATGAGGTTCAGGACGAAGGTGATAGTTCCGCAGGAGTAGGAGGATTGTCGAGGCTGGAAGCTTACAGAAATGCTTTCGGTTTAGTGTTCCCGTATTTTTCCGGAAGATTTAAAGGACCTTCTTTCCTGAATACCAATCCGGAAACCGGACATATTCACAGGAGAAGATCCAAGACTGTCCAGAAAGCTATTGACTATATCAATATCATCCTTATCAAACACAGACTTGCAGGTGATCATTACATGGAAAAAGCAATTGCTGTTATAAAAGATGAAATACATTAACCGCAACGCACGCTAACGTAGCTGTCGTGCAATACTTCAGAATTTTGGTAACAGATTTCATTCTATAATTTACCCCCTTTCCTGTTTCCCCCAAGGGAGGGCTGGGAAGGGGGTTATTATACGGAAGTACGTGAGTGGCCTTTGCAGTTAATTGATCTGGATCTAGATTATTATTTAATAAGAAAATCCAGAAGCGGTTTATCACCCAGGTAAGCAATAAGGTTGTCATTTTTTTTGAGCTGACCGACTCCCGGTGGAGTGCCAGTGAATATCAGATCACCGGTTTTAAGAGTAAAAAATTTCGAGACATATTCAACTATCTCATTAAAGCTGAATATCATGTCGGATGTGTTGCTTTTCTGTACCATTTTATTATTGATCTCCAGTCTGAAATCCAGGTCGGCCATATCCTTTATACTGGTAACAGGAACAAAACTACCAAGTGGTGCAGCCCCATCAAAGCATTTTGATATTTCCCATGGCAACCCGGCTGCTGCCTGATGGTTTTGAAGATCGCGGGCAGTAATGTCGATACCTAATGTAACCTCGTCAAAGTACCGGGAGGCAAATTTTGCAGAGATTCCCTTTCCAAGTTTACTGATCTTTATCACAACCTCAACTTCATAATGGATATTCACTGAAAAATCAGGCAGAAAAAAAGGTTTATTATTTTTCAGGATAGAAGAATCGGGTTTTAGAAATACGACAGGTTCGTCAGGAATCGGCCATCCCATCTCCATAGCATGTTTCCTGTAGTTGAGTCCGATACAGATGATCTTCATTTTATCCCCGGGTTTTTCCGAAAGATCTTAATTTTATCTCAGTAAGCACTTTTTTTGTATAAAGGGGAAACTCACCGTTCATCATCCATGAATAATATGCCGGTTCCTCACTAAAAACGACTTCAACTGGTTTTCCTTTATGCTTACCAAAATTGAAAACTTCAACTCCGTTCTCATTGAGAATTATTCTTCCGGCGAAATCAACATTACTGTTAAATGAGCTGAAATCTGCAAGCTTCTCAACATCATTTTCCAGATCTTTGTATCTGTCAAGCTGGCATTTAAGAACTTCAAAAGTTGCTGCAGTATCGGCCTTTGAACTGTGAGCGTCTTCAAGATCTTTTTTGCAATAGAACTGGTAAGCAGCAGATAATGTACGTTGTTCCTTTTTATGGAAGATCACCTGAACATCAATATACCTCCTTTTTCTGAAATTGAAATCGATATTCACACGCAGGAACTCTTCTGCCAGAACAGGAATATCAAATTTGATGGCATTGTATCCTGCCAGATCACACCCTTCAAGAAATACGGCAAGTTTTTTGGCTACCTCTATGAAAGTTGGTGAATTAGCTACGTCTTCATTACTTATCCCATGTATAGCTGTGGTTTTTGGAGGAATAGCCATTTCGGGGTTTACCCTTGTGCTCATCCACTCCTCTTTTCCGTTAGGACTGATTTTCAAAACTGAGAGCTCAACAATCCGATCAGTTGAAACATTAATTCCTGTTGTCTCAAGATCTATAAAAGCTATAGGACGTTTAAGGTTCAGATTCAATGGTCAGGCATTTATCATCATTGGCATAAGAAGCATCAGCAGATCTTCTGATCCATTATCAGTTATCACAGGAAGGAACAGTCCGGCTCTTGTCGGATCGGCAAGTTCGATCATAACATCCTGTGAGCCAATGTTAGACAAAATCTCCAGAAGGAAAACCGATTTGAACCCAATCTCGATCTCATCACCTTCATACTGACACTTGATCCTTTCATATGCAGAGATGGAAAAATCGATATCCTGAGCAGAAACCATTACCTGGTTACCTTTAAGCTGAAGCTTCACAAGATTACTTGCCTGATTTGAAAAAACCGATACTCTCTTGAGTGTGTTAAAGAATTCTACTCTGTCAATTGTGATCTTGCGTGGGTTATTTTTGGGAATAACAGAATTGTAATTCGGATAATTGCCTTCAACCAGGCGACAGACAACTTTATAATTGCTCAGAATAAAAAATGCATTCTTATCATCAAATTCAACATTTACGAGCCCCTCCTCTTTAGGTAAAATATTTTTAAGAAGAGATGCAGGTTTCTTCGGAAGGATGAATGACGCATTATCTTCTGCATGTGCATCAGTTCTCTGATATCTCACCAGTTTATGAGCATCAGATGCAACAAATGTAATTTTGTCGGTAGAAGCCTCTATGAATATACCTCCCATTACAGGACGAAGTTCATCATCAGCTGTTGCAAAGAGAGTTTTGCTAATACCAGCCAGCAATACATCGGCATTAATCATGAAATCAAATTTTTTATCCTTTTTTATTGAAGGCAAAGCAGGAAAGTCAATCCCGTTCTGCCCTACTACATTGAATTTACCGTTTTCTGAGCTTATAACAACAGCCATGGTATCCATATTGATATCAAAAGTGAGCGGTTGTACGGAAAACTCTTTTAATGAGTCGAGTAATATTCTTGCCTGCAGAGCTATTGTTCCATCTCCATCCGTATTTTCAAGCTTCATCCTTGTTATCAGCGTTGATTCAAGATCCGAAGCAGTTATTTCAAGATCGTTTCCTGAAAGATTAAAAAGAAAATTATCAAGTATCGGAAGTGTATTCTTCGAACTGATTACCCTGCTAATGGCCTGCAGATGACCAAGAAGTTCCGAGCTGGATACTACAAATTTCATATTGGTATCGTTTTAAGTTGATTTATTGATTTCCAAGTTTTATTATTCAATTCAAAATGAATGATTTGAACAATAGTTTTTGTTCAATTCGCAATTACCAATATTACAAAAAAAAACTATTACCTCAAATAAAAAATTTTGAGTCTTGATAATTAATGACATCATACCTAATATCGCTTGAAAATCAATAAATCAATATTTAAGATTCCCAATAATAATAGAATAAAAATTATTGAGGAAAGAAATACGATCTCTTCTTAATCAGTGGATCGATATCAAAATACCTCATTATAAAAAGTTCATCTCTATCCTGGGTTTTACCAAGTAACCTGTCGCTGTCCATTGTTTTTGTGCTGTTTTCACCAGTCATCATGCCCCATAAAGTAAGAACAGTCTTCTTGCCTGAAGTAGTATTGACAGTAATCCGGTAAAGAGGTTGTCCGGATTCAACCATTTTCTTCTCAGTATCTCCAATTCCAAACGCCCACGATTCGAATGGGATCCGTGCGAAATATGAGAGATAACGAGTAACAAGAGTAGAATCCCATCCGGTAAGGTTGCCGACATCTCCGCATAGAAAATAGCGATGGTTTCTTTTAACTATTGAAAATGAGGACGCAGTGTCAGACAAGTTTTCAAGGTTTACTAAGGCTATTTCTGAAGGTAACAGGCTGAAAACTGTGTATGGTTGCCAGAATAATTCGTTAAGCGAAAATCCGGAACCAATATCACCCTCATAACCAGGAATATAGACAATAAAAGGGGTTGATGTCTCTTTTATCTTCATAATATTACCATAATTGTTTGACCTGGTTTTGTAAACAAGAAAAGTCTTCAGAAGTCTCCTCTTTTCATAAACTTTAACTTTAATAGGAATGATCCCTTTCCCGGTTATTTCATTTCCAAATAACTCCTGAGATACTGGTGATTTAATTTTTATCTCAGTCAAAATCCTCAGTATAAAAAGTATCCCGCTTTTCCTGGTTTCTATCTTACCGTTTATCAACCAATTTTCTCCTTTTTTCTCAAGAGATAATTTTTTTCCGTCCTCTGAAAATTCGATCTTCGTAATCTCTCTTTGAGGTTCAGTAACAAACGAGCTATTGCTTTTTCCGAAAGGAGATCTGCTCTTGAACATAATCAGGAGAATCAGCCCGATAATTATAAATAAAAAAACACTCCTGATTAGTATTTTACTCATTATCAATATCTTGTATAATTCCTTTTTCTGAAATAACTATAAAGTACCCCTGAAATAATAACAATTATTAAAGGTCCTGTGATATTGATCATTTGCCATTTTAGTCTTTCTGCTTTTACTTTCTGAGAATTCAACAACCTGAGTTTAAGCTCCCTGGATCTCAGCTCCATGATTCCATTATTATCAACCAGGTAATTCAGACAATTAATCAGAAAATCCCTGTTCCCGAATATTTGTCCTGTATATTTATCCTGGCCAAGGGGAAGCGGTGTTTCATTCAACCCTACCCTTCTCACTTCGTTCCTGATAATATCTGCATCAGCAATAACGATCATCTTTGTTTCTTTGCTTTCAGTCTTGATTTTGAGATTTTTATCATCCGTCAGATTACTGACTGTCCTGTTTTTAAAAGCTGATGGAAAAACGCCTTCGAGAAGGACTGCAACAGGAAGCTTTGATTTATTATAATCTTTTTCACTGGGTGTCAATTCTGCTTCTTTCAGGCTGATCATTACAGGAGGAGAGATTGTACGGCTAAAATCAGAGGTAGACAGAAGTATCTTTTTTCTTATTGCCGGATCGAAACCGACAGTGTCGATATAATTCACGAATTCACCTTTGACTTTATTAAGGTTCCTGGTGATCGGATGATCTGCAGAGGGGTTAAGCAGCGGATAATAGACCCACGGAGCAGGTACAACCTGTTGTCGTGTTCCGCCATTCATAACCGTAAGTCTTATCAGCATACACTCCATATCCTGGACAATTTCCGGATTCACTCTTGCACCGTATCTGAAGAGCTGATCTTCAATATTTAATGGCCTGTAAAGTCCGACAGTTCCTCCGAACACAAGGCTATCAGAGTTTACTGCCACCTCATCGAAGAGCCACATGACTTTACCTCCATGCATAATATACTGATCGAGGACCAGTTTATCTGACTCGTCGAACTCTTTTTCGGGTCCCGCAATTATAACTGCAGCATATTTGTTGAGTATCCCGATTTTGCCTCCGATTTTGCCTCTGTCGATTGTAACAAATTTTGCAAGATTCATTGTAATATCGGCCGTTTCAATCTCGGGAATTTCACCATGACCCTCTATGAATGCAACCTTATAAATGGTATCGGAGCTGACCGTTGCAATGGTCTGAATCATCTCATATTCAAGACCTTCAACGGAATGAAGAATATTTTGCTCATATGATGATGATGAATTATTCAGAAAGTTAACCGGAACTTCAATCCCGTTATAATTAACTATCATCCCGGGATAAATTCTCTTCGTCGTTGAACCTCCCTCAGCATTGCTGGCCCTTATATCGACCGGATTTAATCCCTTCTTTTCCAGAAGCTGGTATTGAGCATTTCTCTGTTGAATATTTTTTCCTTCAGAGGGATTTATAAACTCATAATCGATTTTCCGTCCGGAGGCGATTCTGAATTCATCAAGCATTTCTCTGACAGATCTTTTCAGGCGTTTTAATGGAATCGGGATATCACCATCAAGATATACCTGGACATAGATATCATTTATTAAATGATTAAGTACCTTCCGTGTTGGTTCGGAAAGAGTATATCTTTTGTCTTCAGTCAGGTCAAATCTTATTCTTAATAACGAGCTTACCGACGCAAAAAGGATTATCCCGGCAACTGCAATTAAGAACTGCAACCAGCTCCTGTATTTTATGCTTTTGCTATTTGTTGTCTCTGTCATGGCTTAACTTTTTTTCTTCCATTGACGTGATAACAGAACCAATCTTGTAGCTTCATTAAAAATTGCAGCAACGGCCATGAAATATGCTGCATCTCTGATATCGAACACTCCTCTGCTTATAGATTTATAATGCTCATTGATCCCAAGCCTTATTACAAATTCATCAAGTTTTTTCAAACCGGGCAAATAAGCAAATGAATCAAATCCAATGAAGAGAACGAAACAAATCAGAACTGCAACAATAAATGCAATAACCTGATTATCTGTAACAGATGAAGCAAATATACCGGCAGAAGCATATACTGATGCAAGAAAGAAAAGGCCTATAAATGCACCCATTGTACCACCTTTGTCGAGATTCCCCGGAGATTCGCCAAGCTGATAAACTGAAATATAGTATATCAATCCAGGCAAAAGTGCCAGAAGAACCAATGAAACTGAAGCAAAGTATTTTCCATAAATGATTCCTCTTTCAGTGATTGGCCTTGAATAAATCAGCTCAATTGTGCCGAGTCGTTTTTCCTCAGCAATCATCCTCATTGTTACAGCAGGTACAAGAAACATAAAAACCCATGGTGAAAGAAAAAAGAGAGTGTCAAGTCCGGCATATCCACTATCGAGAATATTCCATTCTCCGGGAAAAACCCACATAAAAAGACTGTTTATCAGGAGGAAAACTATTATCACGATATAGCCTGTCAGGCTACTGAAAAAACCGCTTATCTCCTTTCTGAAAATCGCAAACATAATATATCATTTGTTTTTAATAACAACCGCATTACTAATATCCGAAATTAAAACGCCAAAATAATAAAAATCAATGATCTGTTTATAATTGAATCCCCTTGTTGCCATCTCCATCGCCCCCTCCTGACAAAGTCCGACACCGTGGCCATAACCTCTTCCTTTCAGTTTAATTGAATCACCGTTTGCAAATACCGAAAAAAATGTTGACCTGAGGTTCAGGTCATCCCTGATTGTCCTCAAGGGCATTGTGAATAATCCTGTTTTGTAATCAGTTAGTCTGGATTCCTGTAAAAAATTAAACACTGATGGGTCATCAGCTTTTCCATTATATCCTGATTTCCTGATATAACTTACCCATTCATTCATTGTAAAGCTCTTTTCCCATTTAGCGCCTCTTGAAGTGAGGCAGTACGGATCGGCCACACTTTTAAGATATGGTTGATCCGATAGCCATACATCTTCAGAAGATGAAGTCTCTCCTCCGCAATTCGAATGGAAAGCGGATATAATCGGCACACTATCTTTATCAAGTATAACAAGTCCCTTCGTTTCCAAAGCGGCAATGTTAATAAGCGTATCAAATGATACTCCGTTAAAAGCCTGACAATGTGTATTATCACATAAATTGTACCTGTCTGGCAAATGCTTATCGAAATATTTATACATATAAGTCCGGGCGATAATAGCCTGCGTTTTAAAATACTCTAAATTCTTCCCGCTTCCCCCCTCGGTTTTTACAACACCGGAAATGTATTTTTCAATATCAGAAATATTAATAAATAACAGTGTTCCAAGATCCGGAAAACACTGAAGATCACCTGAATAATATTGTCGGATGGACGAATTTCCATTGGACCTTAAGGAAAATGAATCATCACCTGTCTTTCCTGAAAGAATCAGAGAATCACAAACAAAACCTTCTTCATTTCTCTTTTTAACAGCAAGCTTTCCATTAAACTTAGTTATGATGACAGGTTCACCTTCAAGAACTATAAGAATCTCACCATTGAACATATTTATTTCATACTTCCCCTCAGTGACTGAAAATACTGCTGATTCGGGAGATTGGTTTGAAAACAGCCTTACTCTTACCTGTCCGGAAGCGGCTGTGCTAAAGACAGTTAATAATAAAATACATAATATTTTCAATCTCACCATAAATCTAATTCTGTATCCTATTTTTTTACCACAAAGTGACACAGATTTTTTACGGAGTTACACTTAGTAAAATCTCCCATTATTACACTCTTCACTCCTCACATTGAATTTCTACTTTTGTCTTTTTACTTTTGTCTTTTGTCTTTGATTTCTCCCCTTCACCTTTTCTCCCCCTCTCCCATTCTCTTTTGCAACTCCATAACCATCTCCCTGGCAATCCTGCCGGAAGCACCTGCAGGTCCTAATTTATTTTTAAGTACCTCATAATCTGATAATATCTTCTCTCTCTTTACTCCGCCTGGCAGAATCGCATTAAGCTCAATCAAAAGAGTATTCTCACAAAGATCATACTGCACCAACTCCTTAACCACCTCCGAGGCCATTATAAGATTTACCAGTGAAATGTATTTCACCCTGATTACCATCCATGCAATCAGCATAGAGAAGAAATCACCCTTATAACAAACAACCTGCGGAGTGCCATGAAGGGCAGCCTCAAGCGTTGCCGTTCCCGATGTAACAAGTGCGGCTTCTGCAGTATACAGAATTTCGTAAGTTTTTTCTTTTATCAGTTTAACCGGGGAATCACCGATGATATTTAAATATACTTCATCCGGAATATTTTTCACTCCGGCAAGAACAAACTGGTATCCGGGAAAATGGGGTATCGCTTTCATCATCTCAGGAAGGATCAGTTCGATTTCATTCCTGCGGCTTCCAGCCAAAAAACCTATTACAGGTTTCTCGTCAATCCCGAGGTACTTATGCATATTGGTTTTTGAAGGGAACAATGAGATTCTTTTTTCGATTTCATCGATGAGTGGATTTCCCTGATATTCCACAGTTATGCCATGTTTTTTATAAAAATCAACCTCGAACGGAAAAATAATGAACATACGGTCGATATACTTTTTAATCCTTTTAACCCTGCTTTCATTCCATGCCCAAAGTTTGGGCGATATATAATAGAAGGTCCTGTATCCGGCAATTTTAGCAAACTTGGCAATCCTTAGATTGAAACCCGGATAATCAATAAAAATCACCACATCTGGCTTATAGTCAGTTATATGCTGCTTGCATCGGCAAATGTTTTTAGATATAGCTCCAAGGTTTTTAATAACAGCAATGAAACCCATGAAAGCCATCTTTCTGTAATGAACTAAAAGAGTCGCTCCGGCGGATTCCATAAGATCACCTCCCCAGCAGAGAATCTCCGCACTTTTATCAGCTTCAAGTAACTCTCTGATCAGATTTGAACCATGAAGGTCACCCGATTGTTCTCCCGCAATAATAAAGTACCTCATCCCAGAAATTTTACGACAAAAACTATTACAGCCCAGACGATTGTCATTGCGAGCACCCCACGAGTAGCCCGAAGCATGTCGAACCGGTTAAATATCAGAAAAATAATAATATTCGGGAATACACATAGAGTAATCGAATGTGTAATAATGTTTGAATCCGCTATCCGGACAAGATATGAATGCAGGGATAGATGACCGGAAGAAAAGATAAAAATGATAATTCCTATTATAAATGGAAATATTAGTCCTGAAATTAAGCCTGTAAGAACCTTGTCACATTTCTCGTAAAATTTCATTTTTTAAAACGAAGTTTAAGTTTATCAATATACCAATGGGCAGTCATGTCGACAGTAACGGGCATAACTGAAACAAAATTGTGTGAGATTGCCCATTCATCTGTATCAACTGCTTCCGGCTCATGATTCTGGAAAATACCGGTCAGCCAGTAATATGTTTTGCCCATAGGATCTTTTCTCTTTTCAAACTCCTCTCTCCAGTTACCTTTTGATTGCCGGCATATTTTTATACCCTTTATTTCATTCTTTTTTGCTGCCGGAATATTAACATTAAGGCATATACCCATGGGAAGAGGTTCTGAAGCAAGCTTCTTCATTATTATCCGGATATACTTTTTACAGACAGAAAAATCAGCGGTCGGTGAAAAATTATTAAGAGAAAATCCAACTGAACTTATCCCATAAAGACACCCTTCGATGGCTGCAGCCATTGTACCTGAATAAAGGACACTTACTGAAGCGTTGGATCCATGGTTTATCCCGGAAACTACCCATTCAGGGGTTCTTTCAGCCAACTGATTAATAGCTAGTTTTACACTATCGGCCGGAGTACCGTTACAGGCATATATCCTGTGTTTGTCATTCTCTTCAAGAAGTTTGACTCGTAAGGGAGTTTTAACTGTCAACGCCTGCGACATACCCGACATGCTTTCGACAGTTGATATGAGAACAACCTTTCCGAACTCCTCCATCACTTCTAGTAATGTCTTTAATCCTCCTGCATATAAACCATCATCATTTGTTAAAAGAATCAGCTTATCCTCGTTTTCAATAACCATATAAATTATAATGTGTTTGAATTACAAAGATAGTCAAATTGGAGACATCCGGGTGGGGTTAGATTATTGGAACCGTTCAGCGATACATTAAATTATCAGTACTGATCGGAATGATAAACACCGGAGGCGTTTCATCAATAATAGAAACAAATGCCAATCACTATGATTGAAATTGGATTGTCCGGTTTTGGGAATGGGAGATTCCGAGTCCGCCAATTGGCGGATGAATGAGGAATCTCAATCAGGAGTAACGTAATTTGATGCTTTTTTTGAGAAACCACATCCCTAATCGTATTTTAAAAATCCTTACTTTTGCATTCTTACTGGTAATTTTATAAGCTTAATTTAGAAATGAAGATTTCGTATAACTGGATTAAAGATTATTTAAAAATTGATCTGGAACCTTCAAAGGTGGCAGAGATACTAACAGGTATCGGTCTTGAGATTGAAGGAATGGATGAATGGGTTTCTGTAAAGGGAGGCCTTGAAGGTGTCGTAATTGGTGAAGTACTGACCTGCAAAAAACATCCTGATGCCGATAACCTTTCTGTAACAACCGTGGATATAGGCGCTTCTCAACCAATTCAGATCGTTTGCGGAGCCCCTAATGTAGCAGTAGGTCAGAAGGTCCCGGTAGCAACTGCCGGAACAGTTGTTTTCAAAGGAGACGAGAGTTTGGAGATAAGAAAATCGAAGATTCGAGGAGAATTATCCGAAGGAATGATATGTGCTGAAGATGAGCTAGGCCTTGGTAATTCGCACGATGGTATTATGGTACTAAACAAAGATGCAAAACCAGGAACACCGGCAGGCAGTTATTTTAAAATCGTAAAAGATTATGTTTTTGAGATAGGGCTTACTCCTAACCGGATCGACAGCGGATCGCATTTTGGAGTGGCTCGTGACCTTGCTGCATACCTGAATCTTAATGCCGGTATGGACGGGAAAGCTGTTCTTCCTTCTGTAACAGACTTTAATCCTGATAATAACAACAACCCGTATGGAGTTATTATAGAAAACAAAACTGATTGTCCCAGGTATACAGGTATCACTATCAGTGGTGTTACTATAGGAGAATCTCCCGAATGGCTAAAGAATAAACTCAGGGCAGTGGGTCTCAATCCGATTAATAACGTAGTCGACATCACCAATTTTGTTCAGTACGAAATTGGTCAGCCCTTACATGCTTTTGACGCAGATAAGATTGAAGGAAAAAAAGTCATCATCAGGAACATGCCTGATAAAAGTAAATTCATTACACTTGATGGTGTTGAAAGAAGCCTCTCTTCGCGTGATCTTATGATTTGCAATCCAAAGGAAGGTATGTGTATTGCCGGAGTATTTGGAGGAATAAAATCCGGTATAACTGACGCTACAAAGAATATCTTCCTTGAAAGTGCCTGCTTTAATCCTGTTGCAATCCGCAAGACTTCAAAAAGACACGGGTTGAAAACTGATGCTTCCTTCCGGTTTGAAAGAGGTACAGATCCAAATATTACCATATGGGCACTGAAAAGGACAATAATGCTGATTAAAGAGATTGCAGGCGGAAAAATTTCTTCAGATATTATTGATGTCTATCCAAATAAGATCAAAAATGTCCTGGTTGATGTCAACTATAATAATATTAACAGGCTTATCGGCAAAAAGATTGAACCTTATACCATAAAGAAAATTCTTTCTCTTCTGGATATCGAAATAATTAGTGATGACCGTGTTAATCTTAAGCTCTCGATTCCTTCCTATCGAGTCGATGTTAAAAAGGAAGCCGATGTTATTGAAGAGATTCTCAGAATCTACGGATATAATAATGTTGAAGTGACTGATCATGTTAATTCAACTCTTTCATATTCTAAAAAACCTGATAAGGAAAAGATTGTCAACATAATATCTGACCTGCTTTCAGCCAATGGCTTCTCGGAAATAATGTGCAACTCGCTTAATCCTGCATCATGGTATGAAGAAAACAGCGATTTCGATAAGAACCAGCTTGTGTTGCTTGCTAATCCGCTGAGCTCGGATCTGAACGCAATGAGACAGTCTCTGCTTTTTGGAGGTCTCGCTTCAATAAGATGGAACATTAACAGGCAAAATACCGATCTTAAATTATACGAATTCGGTCATTGCTATTTTTACAATAAGTCAGGTCAATCAGATCCTAAACCAGATGATTATTCTGAAAAAGCCTTTCTGGATCTTTTTATTACAGGCAATACAGGTCGTAAAAGCTGGAACAGTAATACCAATCCCACTGACTTCTTCAATATTAAATCTTCAGTTGAAATGATTCTTTCAAGGTTAGGGATTAAGCCGGAAGATTTAATTACTGGTGAAAATCCTAAAAAATACTTTGCAGAGTCTTCAACATATCTGATTAACAATAAGATCATTGCTGAAGCAGGACGTATTTCTAAAAACTATCTTTTAAAATTTGATATCGGACAGGATGTTTATTACGGACATGTTGAATGGGATTTTCTAATGAATCTGATTAAGACTCATTCCATCTCCTTCCATGAGCTTCCCAAGTATCCTTCGGTGCGTCGTGATCTTGCTTTGCTGCTCGACAGTGGAATAAAGTTCGGGCAAATCAGAGATATCGCATTCCGTACAGAAAAAAATATACTTCAAGAGGTTACTCTTTTCGATGTTTACGAGAGTGAAAGTCTTGGCAAAAACAAAAAATCATATGCAGTCAGTTTTATACTTCGTGATGATCTAAAAACAATGACAGATAAAAATATCGACAAGATTATGAGTAATCTCATTAAGGCATTTGAAAATGAACTAAAAGCCCAGATAAGATAAGAAAATGAAGAAACAGAGGGTTGAACTGATTAAAGGAGACATTACTACTCTCGATGTCGATGCTATCGTGAATGCAGCCAACAGCTCTCTTCTGGGAGGTGGTGGTGTGGATGGAGCAATTCATAGTGCTGCAGGACCAGATCTTCTTGCAGAATGTGTGAGACTTAACGGATGTGAAACCGGTCATTCAAAAATAACTAATGGTTATAGACTTAAAGCAAAACATGTAATTCATACTGTTGGTCCGATATGGTATGGAGGCTATCGTGAGGAACATTCTTTACTTGCATCCTGCTATCGGACCAGCCTTACACTCGCTAAAGAAAAGAAAATAAAAACACTCGCTTTCCCCGGTATTTCAACAGGTGCTTACGGATTCCCGAAAGATCTGGCAGCATTGATTGCTATAAAAGAGACTAAAAGATTCCTGAATAATAACAATTACCCTGAAAAGGTAATCTTTGTTACTTTCTGTGATGATAGTTACGAAACTTACAGCAAGCTTCTGGATCAATGATTACACTTTTTAGATCAGTCAGCAGCTATTTTTCGCTTGTGAAATTCAGCCATACCGTTTTTGCAATGCCTTTTGCTCTCATTGGTTTTTCGCTCGCTGTATCAAAAGATGAATCTGTCTTCAGTGTCAGGCTTCTTCTTCTTGTAATTCTCTGCATGATCTTTGCCAGGAACGCTGCTATGGGATTTAACAGACTGGCCGACAAAAATTTTGACGCACTTAATACAAGAACAAGAAAAAGGGAGATTCCTTCCGGTATAATTGGTACTAAGTCCGCAGCAGCATTTATCGTTATCAACGCTATTCTGTTCATAATTACAACCGGATTTATTAACAGGTTAACACTGTTTCTTTCACCTGTTGCCTTGTTGGTTGTTCTGGGATATAGTCTGACAAAAAGAATTACTTCACTCTGTCATTTTATACTCGGATTGGGACTCAGTCTTGCTCCAGTTGGTGCTTATATATCAGTAACAGGAAGATTTAGTTTTCTTCCTATCATTTACTCATTCATTGTACTTACCTGGGTTAGTGGGTTTGACATTATTTATGCTCTGCAGGATGATGAGTTTGACAAGTCAAACAAGTTGCACTCGTTGCCATTAGCTGCCGGACGAAAGAAAGCTCTTGTCATTTCAATCTTTATTCATTTTATCACATTTGTCCTTGTTTTAATAGCCGGGGTTTACGGGAAAGTCGGATTTATATTCTGGTCAGGGGCAGCCGTATTTACTTTACTATTAATCTATCAACACATCATTGTAAAACATGATGACATTAGTAAAGTAACTATGGCATTTGGTACTACAAATGGTATAGCAAGCATTCTTTTTGCGGTATTTGTCATTCTTGACCTTAATATGGGATAACATTAATTTGAAATTTATTTCATAAGGAATTGTTCTTATTAAAGTTTTTTTGTTTCTTGCTACTTATAAAAAACGATTCTATGGGGGAATTAGTTATTAAAGAAGTAGTTACCAAAAAGGACCGCCGAGACTTCATTTATCTTCCGGAAAAAGTTCATAAGTATGAACCTGATTGGCTTCCTCCTATTTATATGGATGAATGGGAGTTATACGACAAGAAGAAAAATAAGTCATATCAGTACGCTGATGCGATCATTTTATTGGCTTACAGAGATAAAAAACCTGTCGGAAGGATAATGGGGATCATAAATAACAGATATAATGCAATTAATAATGAGCAGCACGGACGTTTCTGTTTTATGGAGTGCTATAACGACAAGGAGGTTTTTCATGCACTGTTAACCAAGGTTGAAGATTGGGCAAGACTGAAGGGAATGACCAGGATAATAGGACCACTGGGATTTTCTGACAAGGACCCTCAGGGATTTCAGATAGAAGGATTTGAGTATCCGCAGTTCATGACAGCTCCGACCAACTCACCATATATGCCTGAGCTCGTGGAAGCCGAAGGGTATGAAAAGAAGGTCGATCTTGTAAACTACCTCGGTATACTGCCTGAAAAATTCCCTCCAATATATGAAAAAGTTTTATCGCGGGTTGATAATTACAAAGAGTATAAGATCATTGAATTTAATTCAAAAAAGGAATTAAAACCATATATTATTGACGTACTGGAACTTATGAATGAAACTTTTGCAGAGATTTATGGGTTTGTTCCTCTTAATGATAAAGAGAAGACTGAATTTGCTGCCCGTTACCTGCCCATACTCGATCCTAAGTTTATTAAAGTCATTGAAACAGATGGTAAATTGGTAGGATTTGCTGTTGGTATGCCGGATTTAAGTAAAGGAATACGAGATGCAAAAGGGAAAATATTTCCTTTCGGGATTTTTAAGATCCTGAGGGATTCTAAGAGATCAAAAAAATTACTGATGATGCTGGGTGGTGTTAAGAAAGCTTACAGGGGGAAAGGTCTCGAAGTACTCATGGGGGTTAAAATTCTCCAGTCGGGAATTAAGCATAAGATGGAAATGATTGACAGCCATTTGGTTCTGGAAAGTAACACAAAGATGAGAAGCGAATATGAAAGAATCGGATGCCAGGTAGTCAAAAAATTCAGGATATATCAGAAAGAGTTATAGAAGTCTATAGGAGGCTGCAGAGGCTGTTTTTATATCTCCCAAAACCTGAAAACCAGGGATAATCCAAGCATCTCCTTGAATTGAATTCTGGCGGTTTTTTTGCGGAAAGACTAATATATATGCTTACACAAAATATTGCAGATAACAATCTAAGAATTCTTAATCATATAACTTCTTATTTTTCAGATCACATTTCATTTTTGAATATATTATAAAATACTTTTAATTTTACTGAAACAATTTTCAAAATTAATGTCCCATATTTCGATAACGGAAAATATCCTGGCTGATATATACAAGAATATCAAAAACAGAGATTTCTTCTCCTATTACCTCTAGAATAAGCTCAAACAATGGACTTATTATCAGCATTATAATACAAATCTAATTTTCTAAACATTTTTTATAACCTATTGAAATTATGGACTTGCCATTCACAGAACCATTTAAAATCAAGATGGTTGAAAACATATATGGAAGCACAAAAAAACAGAGAGAAAGCTGGATTAAAGATGCTTCATTCAATCTTTTTAACCTGAAATCTGAACAGGTTTTCATTGATCTTCTTACAGATTCTGGCACAGGAGCAATGAGTGACAAACAGTGGTCCGCAATGATGCTTGGCGATGAAAGCTATGCAGGGGCATCCTCATATTATATATTGAAAGATGCGATAAAAGATTTAACAGGGTTCAATTTTTTTCTACCTACACATCAGGGAAGAGCCGCAGAAAATGTTCTCTTTTCTGTTCTTGTAAAGGAGGGTGATCTCGTTCCGGGGAACTCACATTTTGATACAACAAAAGGCCATATTGAATTCAGAAAGGCTACAGCTGTTGATTGTACAATTGATATTGATTCAGACACCACAACATGGTATCCGTTTAAAGGGAATGTCGATATTGAAAAACTTGAAAATGTTCTTAAAACCAATCCGGTCGAAAAGATTTCCTGTATCATTATAACTATTACTAACAATACGGCAGGTGGGCAACCTGTTAGTATGGCCAACCTGAGAGAGGTTGGGAGGCTGTCCCATAAATATGGAGTGAAATTTATTATAGATTCTGCCCGTTTTGCGGAGAATGCTTACTTTATAAAGTTGAGAGAAGATGGATATGCAGACAAAGATATAAGGGATATAGCCAGAGAGATGTTCTCTTATGCCGATGGTATGACTATGAGCTCAAAAAAGGATGCTATTGTGAACATGGGAGGTTTTATCGGCTTCAGAGAAGAAGAACTCTTTCTCCAGGCTTCAACATATAATATTATATATGAAGGGTTTATAACCTATGGTGGCATGTCGGGAAGAGATATGAATGCTCTTGCACAGGGACTTTATGAAGGCACAGAATTTTTATATCTTGAATCGCGCATAAACCAGGTTGCCTACCTGGGATCGAAAATTAAGGAGTACGGGATTCCGGTTCTTGAACCATTTGGTGGACATGCAATATTTATTGATGCAAAAAAGTTTCTGCCTGAAATCCCAAAAGAAGAGTTTCCTGCACAAACACTTGCTCTTGAGATTTATCTTGAAGGTGGTGTGAGATGTATCGAGATAGGCTCACTGATGTATGACAGGGATCCCTTAACCCGCGAAAACCGGTTTCCAGATCTTGAAATGGTAAGACTTGCATTACCACGAAGAGTCTACACTAATAACCATATGGATTATGTTGCTACAGTAGTCAAAAATGTTTTTGAAAGAAGAAATCAGATTAAGAGAGGGGTCAAAATTAGATGGGAAGCACCAATTATGAGGCATTTTACCGTTAAACTTGAAAGGCTTTAACCTGATTTTGATATGATTTTTTAATCGACTTGTTCACCTCGCTGTTATTATTGATTTTAGAGGAAAATATGTAACTTACACTCGCTTCACTTTTTCAATTATAAAACTCAGGAAATGATCAAATCAATGACAGGCTACGGAAAAGCCATTGCTGAAACACCACAGAAAAAAATAACTATTGAAATAAAATCACTCAATTCCAAACAATTTGATTTAAACACCAAGATGCCATGGCTTTATAAGGAGAAGGAGCCTGAAATCAGAAATCTCATTAGCCAAAAACTCGATAGAGGAAAAATTGATTTTACCATGTTCTGCGATATGCTTGATGATGAAGTTATCACTGTTATTAACAAATCGGCAGTCAGAAATTATTACAATCAGTTTAAAGAGATAGCCGCCGAACTCAAAATAGACCTTGATGATCAGATTTTTACAGCTATAATGAAACTCCCTGACACTCTTAAAACCGAAAAGCCGGAGATGCCTGAAGCTGAATGGGAAATTATAAAGAACCAGATCATTGAGTCAATTACAATGCTTGACCTGTACCGGATTGAGGAAGGTAATTCAATTATGGCAGATCTTGAAAAATGTATCGGGAAAATTTTATCATTGCTTGAAACCGTCCAGACATTTGAAGCCGGAAGGATAACGAAAATAAGGGAAAAACTAATGTCGCTCCTTGAAGAAAACCTGGGTTCAGAAAAACTCGATAAGAACAGGTTTGAACAGGAAATTATCTTATATCTCGAAAAATATGATATCAACGAAGAAAAAGTGAGGTTGAAAACTCATTGTGATTATTTTATGGAAACAGTTTCCACTCCCTCACCAAACGGGAAGATATTAAATTTCATTGCTCAGGAGATTGGACGTGAAATCAATACCATCGGTTCAAAAGCTAATGATGCTTCAATTCAAAAACTGGTGGTAATGATGAAAGATGAGCTGGAGAAGATTAAAGAGCAGACTTTGAATGTGTTATAATCAGGAGGTACGACGGTGCAAAGGTGCAAAGGGCTGACATGGTATTATACTTTGTGTAACTTACTATCTTGGTGACTTGGTGGCAAAAAAAAAGAATTAATGAAAAGAAAACTTGTAATCATATCAGCACCATCAGGTGCAGGCAAAACCACAATCGTTAAACATCTGCTCGACAGCGGATTGAATCTTGCATTTTCAGTTTCAGCTACAACAAGACCCTTAAGAGGTAATGAAAAAGAAGGAGAAGACTATTTCTTTTTAACTGTTCCGGAGTTCAGGAAACGAATTGAAAATAATGAATTCGTTGAATGGGAAGAAGTGTATAAAGATATATTGTACGGTACTTTAAAAAGTGAATTGGAAAGGATATGGGCAATAGATCATAATGTTTTATTTGATGTTGATGTAAAAGGAGGAATAAACCTGAAAAATAAATTTGGTACAAACTCAATCGCAATATTCATTATGCCTCCATCTGTAGCGGAACTTGAAAACCGTCTTTTAAAAAGAAGGACCGATACTCCGGAAAAAATCAGAATAAGGGTTGAAAAAGCAAAGGATGAGTTAAAACTAGCCAATCAGTTCGATATGGTTATTGTAAATCACCAGTTGGATAAGGCAAAAGAAGAAGCTTTGAAAATAGTTTCATCATTTCTTGAAAGATAATTCTGAATACTCAGATGGCAAAAATCGGTTTATATTTCGGATCGTTTAATCCCGTTCACATTGGCCATATTGCTATTGCCGGATACATGATCGAATTTGCCGGTCTCTATCAGGTATGGTTTGTTGTCAGTCCACATAACCCTTTAAAAAAGAAAGAGACTCTGCTTGCTGATCATCATCGAATTTATATGACTCAGCTGGCTATTGGAGATAGTGACAGACTGAAAGCCTCTGATATAGAATTCAAACTTCCTATCCCTTCATATACTATCGATACTCTGACATATTTAAAAGAAAAGTATCTTAAAAATGAGTTTAGTCTTATCATGGGTGAAGATAATCTGTATACACTTCATAAGTGGAAAAATGCAGATGAACTGGTAAAGAAATATCCGATTTTTGTTTATCCCCGATCAGATTCAGGAAAACCATCGTCTCTCCTTCTCGATCAGCTGCTTTCTAAGGCTGATATTCAGCATGTAAATGCTCCGCTTATGGATATCTCCGGCACCTTCATCCGTGATGGAATAAAAAATGGAAAGGATATGTCGTATTTCCTTCCTGACGCAGTTTGGAAATATATAAAGGAGATGCATTTCTATGAAAAGTAGAAATTGGGACATAAACCCCTCTGCCGCTTCGCGGCATCTCCCCCAAGGGGGAGACAATTCTCTGACCTTTAGCTTAATTGCACTAAAAAAACGTGGATTTTTCCCCCGTGGGGGGAAATAAAAAGGGGGTTTCTATACAGCTTTCTGTATTTGCGTTATTATCTCTTCACCCCTTTTAAGAGCCTTCTCATTCATTGGAATTAGATTATGATATCTTTCAGGAAGTGATTTCTTTAATCCTTTAATAACATTTTCCAGTTTAATGATCGGTTTCACTTTTAGGAAGCCGCCAAGAACAATTGTGTTAAAAGTTTTAGGGCTATTCATCCTTGAAGCCTCTTCAGCCGCATCGACCCGATAAATAGTAATATCCTTTCTCTCTGGATGTCTTGTAATACCATTACTGTCATAGATAAGCACACCACCCGGTTTTATTGAGTTCTCAAATTTATCAAGAGATTGCTGATTCAGGATTATTGCAGTATCGAACCGTTTTATTATAGGAGAACTGATCCTCTCACTGCTGATTATTACAATGACATTTGCTGTACCACCGCGCATTTCAGGTCCGTATGACGGCATCCAACTGACTTCCATATCCTGAATCACACCGGAATATGCCATTATCTTACCCATTGAAAGGACACCTTGTCCCCCAAATCCTGCAATAATTATTTCCTCAGTCATATTCTTACGAATTTCTATATTAATAGGTATTGACTATTTTTCAGGAGTTTTCAGGAGTTTTCAGGTCTCCCAGAGGGTAATACGGGAACATATTTTCCTCCATCCATTTATTCGACTGTACAGGAGTCATCTTCCAACCAGACGGGCAGTTCGAAATAATTTCAACCAGACAGGTACCCTTATTAAGCTTCTGATAATGAACGGCTTTTCTTATAGCTTTCTTTGTCTTTTTAACATTTGCTGCTGTATGAACGCTCTGACGGGTAACATAGTAAGATCCGGGAAGAGATGCAACAATATCGGTTATTTTAAGTGGATAACCCATGGTTTTAACATCTCTGCCGTACGGTGATGTCGATGATTTCATGCCAGGTAGTGTGGTCGGTGCCATCTGTCCTCCAGTCATTCCATAGATACCATTATTGATAAAGATTATTAAAATATTTTCTCCCCTGTTGCTTGCATGAATCGTTTCAGCCGTACCAATAGCTGCAAGATCACCGTCGCCCTGGTAAGTAAATACGAATTTATCCGGTAAAAGACGCTTAATAGCTGTTGCAACAGCCGGAGCACGGCCATGTGCAGCCTCTTGCCAGTCAATGTCTAGATAGTTATACATAAAGACAGAACATCCCACTGGAGATACCCCTATTGCTTCTGATTGAAGACCTTCTTCATCAATTATTTCGGCAAGGATCCTGTGAGCCGTACCATGTCCGCATCCCGGACAATACGACAGAATGTTTTCTGTCATTATATTAGTTCTCTTATATACCAGATTCCCCGGTTTTATTATCTCTTTGATTCCCGAAAATTCAACCATTTCTTAACCTCCTATGAATTTTGATTTCAGATTTTCAACCACCTCTTCAGGTGTTGTGACAATACCTCCCATTCTGCCAAAATGATAAACAGGAACTTTACCATTAACAGACAGAAGTACATCCTCTACCATCTGTCCTGCACTCATTTCAACCGATAGCATTCCTTTAACTTTGTTGGCAATTTCATTAATTCTTTTTGTCGGAAACGGGAACAGAGTTATTGGTCTCAGTAAACCTGCTTTTATTCCCTGTTCTCTTGCAAGCTGGACCGATTTCTGGCATACCCGGGCGCTTGTACCATATGCGACCAGAAGATATTCAGCATCTTCACACTGAAACTCCTCGTAACGCACTTCTTTCTCCCTGATCTCATTATATTTAGCCAGGAGTTTTCTGTTAAACAATTCCTGGCGGTTCGGATCAAGATCGAGCGACGTAATAATATTTCTTTCCCTTGTTGATGGTTTTCCTGTAGTGGCCCACTCGGGAACTGTTTTGGATCTTTCCTTTTGTGGACTCAGGTAAACTTTTTCCATCATCTGTCCGATAGCACCATCGGAGAGCATCATAACAGGATTCCTGTATTTAAAAGCCAGTTCGAAACTAAGATCAACAAAGTCAGCCATCTCCTGAACCGATGCCGGAGCCAGCACAATGAGGTGATAATCACCATGTCCACCACCTTTTGTAGCCTGAAAATAATCTGACTGAGCAGGCTGGATCGTACCAAGACCCGGACCCCCTCTGACGACATTGACAATCAGGCAAGGAAGCTCAGCTCCTGCAATATAAGTGATTCCCTCCTGTTTTAGACTAATTCCCGGTGAAGAAGAAGATGTCATAACTTTTTTTCCACAGGCTGCACCGCCGTAAACCATATTAATTGCAGCAATTTCACTTTCAGCCTGAAGTACAACCATTCCTGTTGTCTTGGCCGGGTTTGCTTCCATCAGATATTCAATAATTTCAGTCTGAGGTGTAATGGGGTACCCAAAGTAGCCATCCACTCCGGCACGGATTGCAGCTTCTGCAACTGCTTCATTTCCCTTCATCAATCTTAATTCCTTTTCCATTACATGCTTATATTTTTGTTTTATAAACTGTTATCACACCGTCAGGACAAACCATAGCACAATTGGCACAGCCTATACACAGCTCAGGATTAGCAGGATAAGCATAATTATATCCCTTTCCGTTCACCTCTTTTGCCATTGCGATGGTACCTGTCGGACATGTAACCATACATACTTCGCATCCTTTGCACTTCTCAATATTTACTACTATGCTTCCCCTTATCTTTGACATATTCGTATTTATTATTTTTTTTACATTGGATGATCTACACTGAATTTTTTTAATCGTATTTCAAGTTCACCGAACTGTTCACGAGGAACCAGTGAAACACATGCTCTTAAACCATCAGGTCTGTCACTTCCCGTTGTAACAAGTGAAATAGTACTGATTCCATAGCAGAGTAGCTGCTCAATCAATTTATCCCCTGACATGCCGGGATAAAAGATAGTAAAATAGAAACCATCAGCCAGTGGTTCATAAAGGTCCCTGTCATAAACTATCCGGAAACCACTGGAAATAAACATCCTTTTCATTTCTCTGGCTTTTTCTCCATATTCCGATACTTCATCCCGGTATTTGTATTTTCCATCATTAACTGCTTTCAGAAGAGCAGCTAAACCATACTGAACCGAATGTGTCACTCCTGCTGATAAACCATACAATGCACCAAAGATAGCTGAATGTCCAAATTTATCTGTTGAATAATATCTTAAAAGGTCAGGATAAGATCTGTCAAAAAGCTGATCAGATATAGCCATCATACCAATTCTCTGACCTGCATAACTGAATATTTTAGAACTCGAAATAAGCATAATATATCCATCAGTGTAACGGGCAACTGTTGGCTGGAAGGGCGGGTTTCCCGGATTTGAATAATCCTTTCGGAAATCCATTCCGAAGTAGGCCAGATCTTCAATAACGATAACATCGTATTTTCCGGAAAGTTCGCCAATAATTGCCAGCTCTTCCTCGGTGAGGCATATCCAGGAAGGATTATTCGGGTTTGAAAAAAGCAAAGAAGATATCTTTCCGGATTTCAGATATGATTCAAGTTTTTCTTTAAGTTTCTTTCCTCTATAATTATAAACATCAAAAGAAACGTATTCGTGTCCAAGCATTTTGACCTGCTGCTTCTGAACAGGAAATCCAGGGTCGATAAAAAGAGTTCCCTCTTTAGTCCTGTCATTTCTGTTAGCAACCAGGAAACTGATCATCGCCCCCATCATAGAACCAACGGTGGGAATACAACCCTGTTGATCGATATCAATATCAAGGAATAGCTTGATAAATCTGGAAGTTTCCTTTTTTAGAGACTCGATACCTGATATGTCAGGGTAAATTGAAGCAACCCCGCTCTTCAGTGCAGCTATTTCTGCTTCAATTCCTATAGATGGAGCAGGAAGGCCGGGAACGCCCATTTCCATCCTGATGAATTTTATGCCTGTATTCTCTTCGATTTTATTTACAAGGTGAACAATTTCACGTATCGAAGAAGCTCCCGGAGAGGGAATACCGTGAGTTTTGGCAAGTGTCATTATTAAATCAGAAGATATCGGAATTTTAATCATGTTGTTTCAGAAGAATTAATATTTCCTTTTATCAATTACGCGTTTGGATTTGCCTTCACTTCTTTCAATAATTTTTGGTTCAACGAGAGTCACCTTTATGCCTAGTCCAAGTGCATTCTCCAGATTATTCTGCAGTTTCTGCCGAAGCGATTCCAGTTGACTGATCTTATCCTGAAAGTAAGCCTCATCGACTTCTACCTTCAGTTCAAGAGTATCGAGGTTATTGACTCTGTCGACAATTAACAGGTAATGTGGCTTAATTTCGCTCATCTCAAGAAGGACACTCTCCACCTGTGACGGAAACAGATTAACTCCGCGTATAATAAGCATATCATCGCTGCGACCGAGGCATTTTTCCATTCTTACCGTAGTCCTGCCGCATTTACAAGTATCATAAGTAAGCTTAGTAAGATCACGTGTCCTGTACCTGATAAGTGGTAAACCTTCCTTGGTAAGTGTCGTAAAAACCAATTCGCCGGAATATCCTTCGGGCAAAACCTTAAGAGTATCCGGATCAATAATTTCCGGGTAAAAATGATCTTCGTTTATGTGCAATCCTTCCTGAATCAAACATTCGCTGGCAACACCCGGACCAATGACTTCACTGAGTCCATAGATATCTATGGCTTTAATCCTCAGCTTGTCTTCAATCTCCCGTCGCATGTTCTCTGTCCATGGTTCAGCGCCAAAAACACCAACTCTCAATTTCAAATCATCGCGTTTAATCCCGCTCTCCTGAATAGCTTCGGCAAGGAACAGTGCATAAGAGGGAGTGCAGGCCAGGACAGTGCTCCCAAAATCGTGCATAAGCTGTATTTGTCTTACAGTGTTACCGCCCGATATCGGTATGACAGAGGCTCCTATCTTTTCCCCTCCGTAATGAAGTCCCAGACCTCCGGTAAAAAGTCCGTATCCATAAGCAACCTGGATGAAATCATTTCTGTTGGCACCGGCACTTGTCAAGGTGCGAGCCATTACTTCCGACCATGTGGAGATATCATTTCGCGTATAGCCTACTACCGTGGGCTTTCCGGTAGTACCTGATGAAGCATGAACTCGCACTATTTCGCTCATGGGAACAGCAAATAATCCAAAAGGATAATTATCTCTTAAATCATGTTTTGTAGTAAATGGTAATTTGGCTATATCATCTATAGTTGAAATGTTTTCAGGCCCTAAACCGGCTTCCTGCATCTTGTTCCTGTAGTAAGGCACATTGAAATATACTTTTTCAACTGTTTCTCTGAGTCTTTCGCTTTGAACATGTCTGATTCCGTTTCGATCCATGCACTCGAAATGGGGGTTCCAAATTTCCATATTAGAAGATTTAATCCAAAGAGTTAATCAAATTCTGTTTCGTCCTGTATCAGAAATAATATCTTAAATTTTATACAAATCGCTGGCCCTCAGCAATTCCATTTCATGACTTTTCAGTGCTTTAATAGCGTTTTCCGTATTGCTGCAACGGAGAATAATAATTGATTTATCACCTACAGAAAATGCATAGGTATATTCCACACTGATATCCAGATCTGAAAGAATCTTCAATATCTTTGCATAGTGTTTTGCTTCGCTCGGAGCCATCACGGAAATAACTTCTGTAAGATTAACTGTGAAATTTTGCTTTTTTAATAGCTCTCTTGCCTTTTCAGGATCAGAAACAATAAGACGTAAAATCCCGAATTCAGTGGTATCAGCGACGCTTAATGCAGTTATCCTGATATTCTCCTCTCCAAGAACTTCAAGCACTTCTGTAAGACGTCCTGATTTGTTTTCAAGAAAAATTGATAACTGATGGATAATCATACCTTTAAATGTTTTGTTAGTAAAAAGAAGTTTCGAATATAAACATAAAATTTGTTAGGATGAAAGAAACTGCATTAAGATCACTTCTCAATCCTTATCCTTGCATCAACAACTGTTATGCCATCAGGGCTTCCGATCAATGGGTTCAGGTCCATCTCTTTAATTTCCGTGGCATAACGCAGTAAGCTTGATAGTCTGACGATGATCTCTGCAAATTTTAATTCATTGATTCCCGGCTTTCCCCGTGTCCCGCGAATGATTCTATAGCTCTTAAGACTTCTTATCATTGATTCTGCTTCATTGAATGTGAGAGGAGCTAAGCCTGATGACACATCACCCAGAACCTCCACGAAAATACCTCCTAAACCACAGAGAATAATATGGCCGAAACGGGGTTCATATTTTGCTCCGATAAAAAGTTCATTACCTGAAAGCATTTGTTGTACAAGCACAGCCTTTACTCCTTTTATCTGCATCATTCTTCTGAATTCAGCTTCAAGATGTTTCACCGATCTTATATTGAGTGTTACACCACCAACATCTGATTTATGAACCGGGCCCACAACCTTAAGAGCAAGAGGATAACCGGTTTTGTTTGCAACTGATAAAAGCTCCTTTTTTGAACTGACAACTTTTTCTTTCACAACAGGTATATGTACTGCATTAAGGAGTCGTTGTATGACTGCAGGTTCCAGATAGCCATCCGTAGCGTCATCTATTATTTGCCTCACAAGTGATACATCAATATTCTCGAGAAAAATCTTCTCTTCTGCCGGTGAAGGTGTATTAAATATTTTAGTCAATGCACGTCCAAGGACTACTTCATCAGGGAAATTGACATGACCTTTATTAAGGAAATATTCCAATTCTTTGGAAGAACTTGTCACTGATGGTAAAATCGGATAAAGTGGCTTGTTACAATCCCTGATTTTTTTATGTAAAAGATCATAAATCTCTGTCATGTCATTCAGTCCATTGCTACCAAAAATCACACTCATACCGTCAATAAGCGGTAGTTGCTTGTCGACATATTCTATCACCCTGTCCAGTTGATCATTAGTCGCAGTTGCGATCATATCTATAGGATTAATAGCAGACGCTCCTGTGTTCATCATTCCTAGTAAATTATCATGATGAATACCTGTTATCTTGGGAATATTCATGCCACCGGCCGATAATGCATCGGTAAGCATCACAGCTGGTCCACCGGCATGTGTAATGATAGCAATATTTTTGCCTTTAAGTTTTTTGTGAAAAAAAACAGACGCTACGGTGGTCAGTTCTTCCCGACCTGTACATCTTACTATTCCGGCTTTGCGGAATAATGCTTCTACTGCCGAATCGGATGAAGCCATTGCACCGGTATGCGAGGAAGCTGCCCTGCTGCCTGCTTCCGTTGTCCCGGCTTTTATTGCCGCTATCCTGCACCCTTTGCGTATAAGAGAGGAGGCGTGATGAAGAAGTTTATCCGGATTCCGGATGCTTTCAACATAGATCAGTTTTATAGGGGAACTGATTTCAGGCTCATAAGTAGTATCCCAGAATTCGAGAACCTCCTCCACCCCGGTCTGAGAACTGTTCCCGACTGAATATACACTTGAAAAATTTAGTCCTTTGGGCATTGCTGATTCAAAAATAAAAACTGCGGTAGCTCCTGATCCTGAAACAAAATCACATCCCCTGCTATTTAGTTTTGGAACGGGAGATGTAAAAACACCCTGATATGATTGGGTAACAACCCCTATACAGTTTGGTCCTATAAGACAACCACCTGCTTTATTGATGAGTTCAACTATTTCATTCTCAAGCTTAAGTCCATCACTTCCTGCTTCACTGAATCCCGCCGAAATTATGATAAAAGCCCTGGTTTTTTTATTTCTTATGAGTATCTCTACTGCGGATAAGCATAATGTGGCAGAGATAGCAAGTATTGCCAGATCGGTTTCAGGAATATCATTTAAATCCCTGTATGATTTAATCCCCTGTATTATATCTTGTTTAGGATTAACCACATAAAGGTTTCCCGGGTATTTTCCGTCGATTATGTTTTTAAGAACCTTCCCTCCGGGTTTAAAAAGATCGTCTGATCCTCCTACAACTACAATGCTGTCAGGATTTATAAGTTTTTCATTTATCATAAGCAACAAGAATGGTGAAGGAATGAATTATGAAATTCAATAATTCTGGCTGACAGAAAACTACAAACCGGCAAAACGTTTGAGGAAGCCGACATTATGTGCAACGACAAATAAATACTTTTCTGATATATAAAGCTTTACAATCAATTTCTGATCTCAAATATTAAGAGCAAGATAATAAAAATAAATAGGATAAAAACAATATAATTATCATTGGATGAAGAACCTGTCATTTTGGTAAGTCAGGATGGGATTTTAAGATTGCCACGCCCTCCTTCGTCGGGCTCGCAATTGCGAGGAGCCCCGCTTTGCGTGGTAAACTCCGCAACGAAGCAATCCCATCTTATAAGTCAGAACATAAATGAAATGGCTTGCTGATATGGCTTAAAAAATTACTTTTGTAATATAAGCCAGATTCAAATAATGATCTTAAACCCCTTTCTTATGAAAAAAATAAATCCCGTGTGCAGTTGGACAATAATTTTCTTATTCAGCTTTTCTCTATTCACTCATGCCCAGTACACAGATATTAACACTGCCGGACCTGGTAATGGCGAGAATTGTACTACTATAATGGTCGGAAGACGTGCTTCCAGTGACGGGTCAGTAATGACTTCTCACAGCTGTGACGGGAACTACAGAACATGGCTTGAAATCTACCCCCATCAAAAATTTGAACAGGGAACAATGCATCCGGTTTATTCCGGAATGCTTCATACTGAGGAAGCATGGGATATGACCAGAGTGACAATAAAAGGGGAAATCCCTGAAGTTTCCGAGACCTATGCATTTCTGAATACAGCTTATCCCTGTCTTAATGAAAAGCAGCTTGCCATAGGAGAAACAACTATCTACGGGAAGGAAGAGCTGATTAATGCAAATGGAATGTTTCTTATTGAGGAACTTGAAAAGATCGCTCTTCAGAGATGCAAAACAGCAAGAGAAGCAATAACGCTAATTGGAAAACTCGTTGAAGAATATGGATATGCAGACCTGGCAGAGTGTATAACCTTAGCTGATCCTAAAGAGGTATGGCAGCTGGAAATTGCAGGCTCAGGTAAAGGGAAACCATCATCTATCTGGTGTGCAGAGAGAATTCCCGATGATAATATCGGAATTTGTGCCAATATTCCAAGGATCTCGGTTATTGATTTTAAGAATCGCGACTATTTCATGTACAGCACTGACTTACAAAATGTTGCAAAGAATCTTGGTTACTGGGATGGAAAAGAACCTCTTAAATTCTGGAAAATCATTAATGGCAAAAAGCCATTTTCGATAAGAGAATTTTATATTCTCAGCACTCTTGCCCCTTCATTAAACCTTTCTTTTGATGCTGAAGAACTTCCGTTTTCCGTAAAGCCGGAAAAGAAACAATCACCACGTGATATTATGAAATTTTTCAGAGAGACTTATGAAGGAACGCAGTGGGATATGACTAAAAATCTGCTCATAACAATTAAAGAAAAGGATAAAGATGGAAAGGAGACTGAAAAACAAGTCAAAACTCCGGTCATCAGTAACTGGATGAATAATGACATCCGTGCTTTACTGAACGGAATAAAACCCGGATTGGTTGAGCGCCAGAGAACCATTGCAATAGCCGGATGCTCCTATTCGCATGTAATACAGTGCCGCGATTGGCTTCCCGATGAGGTCGGAGCCATAGCCTGGTTTTCGTTTGATAACCCTGGTGAGAGCCCGAGAATTCCTGTTTTTTCAGGAGTTTTAAGTCTTCCATCTTCTTTCAGTGTATGCGGTCAGCAACGCTACAGAACTGATGCAGCCATATGGTCCTTTCGTGAAGCTAACAGACTTGCAACAGTAAACTGGTCAAAAGGAAGAACACTTATTGAACCTGCAGTACAAGAATTTGAAGATAAAGCATTTGCAGAGTTACCATCTGTAGAAAAAAGGGTTGTTGAGTTGGTAAAAGATGGAAAAAATGATGAGGCAAAGAAATTTGTCACATCTTATACCAACAGCTTTGCTGGTGCTGCGATGAGGAGGTGGGAAGATCTTAAAATAACCTTATGGGGAATGTTTGGGAGGGGGTTTTAAAACGTAGCCTTAACCCAGTTGCCCCCTTCTCCCAGGAGAGAAGGGGATATTTTGGTGTTAGTTAATGTATTAGCCCCTCCCTCTCGGGGAAGGCGTTGGGGAGAGGCCTTTTCAGGAGAATAAAAGGCGAGTCAAATCAAGTAAAAGTCAAAAGGCAACAGTTGAAGTAGATTTTAGTACCTTTGCAGACTGATAATAAAAGGGCATGGGATTGACAATAAAAGAGATACTGGAGAAAGAGATTTTTACGAGGGAAAATATTATTTCACTTCTGCAATCAAAAGGAGAAAACAGAACTCTTCTCTTTAAGAAATCTGCTGAAATAAAGGAAAAATACATTGGTAATAAGGTATGGTTCAGGGGATTAATTGAGTTTTCCAATATCTGCGGAAAAGACTGTCTTTATTGTGGGATAAGAAAAGGAAATAAGAATCTAACAAGGTACAATCTTTCTGATGATGAGATACTTGCGGCTGCTAAGTTTGCTCATGCTAACCGTTACGGATCGATAGCCCTTCAATCGGGTGAGCTTGAAAGCCCGCTTGTTACAGACAGGATAGAGAACCTTCTTCATAAGATCAAAGAATTATCAAATGGAGAGCTTGGAGTGACCTTATCAGTAGGTGAACAGGAGTTTAAGGTCTACAAAAGTTGGTTTGATGCAGGTGCTCACCGTTATCTGCTTCGTGTTGAATCAACAAACCAGTCTCTTTATAACAAGATCCATCCTAATGATTCAAAACATGATTTCATGCGCAGACTTAACTGCCTCAAAAGCCTGCAGGATATAGGTTACCAGACTGGTACCGGTGTCATGATCGGTTTACCATTTCAGACAATGGGCGATCTTGCCGGAGACCTTCTTTTTATGAAAGAATTTAATATAGACATGTGTGGTATGGGGCCATATATTGAACATGCCGATACTCCGCTTATTAAACATTCAGAAAAACTCATGCCACTGAAGGATAGATTTGATCTCACCCTCAAAATGATTGCTATAATCAGGATAATGATGAGAGATATTAATATTGTTGCTGCAACCGCACTTCAGGCAATTGATCCCAGTGGCAGGGAAAAAGCAGTTAAGATTGGCGCAAATATCCTTATGCCAAACATCACTCCGGGCAAATACCGCGACAACTATAAACTATATGATAATAAACCTTGTACAGACGATTCAGCTGAAGATTGTCAGAGTTGCCTCGAGGCTCGTGTCAGCCTTGCTGATGCAGAAGTGATATATGGTGAATGGGGCGATTCAAAGCACTACAAAATAAGACTTCCCAAGTAAAGGTTCTGGATTGCAGATTATTCTTTTTTGATTCTCAGAATAGTAATCCGTGTGTCAGGACAAGCTGCTTCAGTTGCTAATTTCCAGTCAAGTTTTACAGGTATCGGAAAAGATACTACCTGCAAATTTATATCCGAATTGTCCGGCAAAGCATCAAATTCATAAGTTATAGTATCAATCTGAATATACCACCCTCCACAACAGGCACACATTCTGGGATCTGGACCTATTATTATACCATTTGATTTATAATTACTTACATTTTCTGTAAGCGGCAACTTACAATGTAGGAAAATTGGCAAATAAGGATGTAGGAAAAATAGCAATTAAGAATGTCTCTTTTCCCAAATCAAACATATAAAAAAATCAAAGAACAAATACTCAAT